>NZ_JBHRZI010000057.1:110066-177242 GCF_042649515.1 Lentzea rhizosphaerae
CTGGCGCGAACGCGACCTCACGACTCACGCCGGCGCGATGCCGCTCCGCAGCCGGTGAGCTGAACTGGCCGGTCGCGGCGTTGGCACCCGCTCGCAAGGCGCTCCGGCCGTGGCCTGCTGCTCGGCCGCACTCCCGCCCACAACGCGCTCCCATCTCACCCCGCGACTCGGCCGTACTCCCGCCCCACAGCCGTCCGATAGGTTCTCCGGCGAGGCTCCGGATCACCTAGGAGGGTTCGTGGAGTTGCGAGTCCGGGACGGCCGCGCCGTGCTCGCCGGGGAGGACGAGTCCGGCGAACGCGAGGTCGACCCGCACAGCCTGCCCCTCGGCGCCGACCTGGCCGAGGCTCTGCACGAGTGGGCGAAGGTCGCGGACGCGGTGGTGCGCACCGAGACGCCGGCCGACGGCGTGGCCAGCGCGTTGGTCGCCCGTCGCGGCAAGCAGCTCGCGGGCAGGATCGCGGCGGCCATGAACGCGCCCGTCCGGTACACCGACCCGGTCAGCGGCGAGCTCGTCAGCGTCGAGGCGCCGGAGGAACCGGCCAAGCCGACCGAGCCCGAAGCCGAGGAACCCGAGCCGACGCCGTGGGGCACCGGGCTCACCGTCAGCGTCATCACGGCGGCGATCGTCACGGTGACCGTGGTGTCGCTGTCACTGGGCCTCGGCGAGACCAGCAGGTGGCTCGCGCTCGTCGCGAACGTGCTGGTCGTCGGCGGTCTCGCGCCCAGCGTGTGGCTCGGCCGCAAGGTGCCGGTGTGGCGCTGGGTCGCGTACGGCGTGGTCACCGGGGTGCTGGTCGCCTGGATCGCGCTGATCCTGACGTTGCTCTAAAGCAGGGCGTAGAACGCCACCGCGCCGGCGGTGGCCACGTTCAGCGAATCCACTCCGGACGACATGGGGATCCGCACCGCCACGTCCGCCGCGGAGATCGCCTCCTCCGTGAGCCCCGGCCCCTCCGAGCCGAGCAGGACGGCGACCCTGCGGCCGCGCAGACCCGCGTCCGCGAGGTGCAGGGCGGAGGGGCGCGGCGTCAGAGCGGCAACTGTGAACCCCTTGTGCCGCAACATGTTCAGCGCCGCGGGCCACTCATCCGTGCTAGCGAACGGCACGCGCAGCACGTGGCCCATGGACACCCGCACACTGCGTCGATACAGCGGATCGCTGCAGCCGGGGCCCAGCAGGACACCGTCCACGCCCAGCGCGGCGGCGTTGCGGAAGATCGAGCCCAGGTTCTCGTGGTCGCCGACGCCCTCCAGCACGGCGAGGCGCTGAGCACCCGAGACCAGCTCGTCGAACGACACCGCGGGGGCGCGGTCTGCCGCCGCCAGCACGCCCCGGTTCAGGTGGAAGCCGACAACGGACGCCATCACCTCCGCCGATGTGACGTACGCTGGAACGTCCAGGTCAGAAAGGTCCAGGGCCTCGATTCGCCGCCTCACCCCGAGCAGGCCGCGGATCGGGTACGGCGAGGTCAGCATGCGTTCCACGACCACGACACCCTCGGCGATGACGAGACCGCGTCCTCCCGGTCGGTCAGGCCTGCGATCGGCCGTCGAGAGGTCGCGGAAGTCGTCCAACCTCGGATCGGCCGGGTCGTTGATCTCGATCACCTTCGCCACGCCGGAAGTTTCGCATCCGGCCGGATGTGGAACAGGCGAGGTAGTCCGGAGGGCGGAACCGCGCACGCCCGACCAGCGGATGATCGCTGGTTGTTACCTCCACGTGACAGAGAGCACCGTTTTGGGCGATGTATAGGAGGTTTCCGCTGTGTCACGTTTGGCGTTCCGCCTGGCCCGCGCCCACCGGCGCCGAGCGAAGGGGTTAGCGGCATGGGAAGCGAAGTGTCCAGCCGCACGTTCACCAGAGACGACCGCCAGCGCTATCGCGAGAAGATGCAGCGGAGTCTCGACGCATTGGCCACGATGCTGGCCGAAGACACATTTTCCTTTCCCCGTCGGCAGATGGGGCTCGAAATCGAGCTGAACCTCGTCGACGACGCGATGCGGCCGGCGATGGCGAACTCGGAGGTGCTCGAGAAGATCGACGATCCCTCGTACACGCTCGAGCTGGGACAGCAGAACCTGGAGATCAACGTCCCACCGCGCGAGCTGGCCGGGGGCGAGATGCTTGGCCTGGAAGAGGAACTGCGCACATCGCTCGACAGCGCGGACTCCAAGGCCCACGACGTCGGCGCCAACCTCGCCATGATCGGCGTGCTGCCGACGTTGCGGGAGAGGCACTTCGACCGCAAGTGGCTCTCCGACTCGCCGAGGTACGCGCTCCTCAACGACACCATCTTCGCCGCACGCGGCGAGGAGATGGTGCTGCAGATGGAAGGTCCGGCGATGCCGGGCAGAGGGCCGGAGAAGCTCCTGAGCTACGCGGAGTCGATCCTGCCGGAGGCCGCCTGCACGTCCGTGCAGCTGCACCTGCAGGTCGAGCCGACGAACTTCGCCTCGCACTGGAACGCCGCACAGTGCCTGGCAGGGGTTCAGGTCGCGATCGCCGCGAACTCCGCCTTCCTGCTGGGCAAGGCGCTCTGGCACGAGACCCGGATCCCGTTGTTCCAGCAGGCGACCGACACCCGCCCGGACGAGCTGAAGAACCAGGGCGTCCGCCCGCGGGTGTGGTTCGGTGAACGGTGGATCACGTCGATCTTCGACCTGTTCGAGGAGAACGTGCGCTACTTCCCCAGCCTGCTGCCCGAAACCGACGACGAGGACCCGTTGGAGACCCTCGAAGCCGGTGGTGCGCCTCGTCTTTCGGAGCTGCGCCTGCACAACGGCACCATCTGGCGCTGGAACCGCCCCGTCTACGACGTCGTCGACGGTGTGCCGCACCTGCGCGTGGAGAACCGCGTCCTGCCCGCGGGCCCGACGGTCCTCGACACGATGGCCAACGCGGCGTTCTTCTACGGCACCCAGCGCGCCCTCACCGCCCAGGAACGTCCACTGTGGACGCAGATGTCGTTCCAGGCGGCCGAGGAGAACCTCTACACCGGCGCCAGGCACGGCATGAACGCCCAGCTGTACTGGCCGGGCATCGGCTGGATCCCGCCGGATGAGCTGGTGCTGCGGCGCCTGCTGCCGATGGCGCACGAGGGCCTGCGCGACTGCGGCGTCTCCGACGAGGCCCGTGAGCGCTACCTCGGCGTGATCGAGCAGCGCTGCCTCGCGCGGCGCACCGGGTCGTCGTGGCAGCGGGAAACCGTTGCGCTGCTTGAGGAACGCGGCATGGCCAGGGAAGCGGCCCTGACCGGGATGCTCAAGCGCTACATGGAGCTGATGCACGGCGGCGAACCCGTGCACACGTGGCACGTCGGCTGACCGGCTAGTCCGTCAGTTCCGCCACGAGCTCCTGCCAGATCGCCGCGGACAGACCGGCGTCAACGTCGCCGCCGGTCTCGTCCACCAGCACCGTGACGGCCAGCTGCGGTGTGTAGCCGACCGCCCACGGGAACGCGTCCGGCACGCACGCAACACCGTTGCAGGCGGGATTTTCCTTCAGCGCCAAGGTGACCCGATCGGCGACATCGTTGCCGAAGACAGACTTCTCCGCGTCGGAGGCCTGGTACAACGACGAACCGTCCGCGCCCGTGACCGACGCGACGAAGTGCGCCCTGCGCTGGACTCCTCCTGCGGCGAAGGTCGCGTACGCGGCGGTCACGTCGAGCGGCCGCATCCGCGCCTGCACGAGATTCGGTGCGTCCGCCCGCGCGAACGGCTCGGCGAGTTCCGGAACCGTCTCCTGTTGCTCATCCGCCAGGTTGGTCCGGTCTCGGTTCGGACCCGGAACGTAGGCCAGCACACCGCCCGACGCGGGGTCGATGGCCGTCACGGTCGCACTCAGCCTCTGGTTCGGGGCGACCAACCGTCCGACGACGGTGGCGGAGACGGTCTCAATCCTGGCGTCGATCGTCGTGCGCACCACCCCGCCGACGACCTTGAGCTCGTCCAGCGGCAGGTTGGCCGCGTGCAGCTCAGCCGACACGAGCTTCACGAGCTCCGGCCGCACCATGCCTTCTTCGGCAGTGCTCCACAGCTTCGACCCGTCCGCGTACTGGACGACGACCTCCTTCGGTGCCGGAGGAGGCGGCACCGGCGCCGCGGGCCGTTGCCACACCACGTAGCCGACGATCGCCGCGACGATCGTGACCGCACCCAGCACAGGAGAGAAGCGCTTCATGACTGGAGCTGCTCCACGAACTTCTGCCAGATGGTCCTGGGGAGACCGGCACCCGAGATCGGGACACCGGCCGCGTCCTGCGCCGGTTTCGCATCGTCCGCGTTGCCGACCATCACCGTGACGGCCATCCGATCGGTGTACCCGACGGTCCAGGCGTGCTTGGTCTCGGCGCTCTGCCCCCACTCGTACTGACCGGCACGGCACACCGCGCCCGGACACTGCGTGCTCTCCTTCAACACGGTGGTGACCTGGGTCGAGATCTCCTTGCTCCGTGCGGGATCCGCGTCGAAGGCGGAGGTGGCGGCGTCGACCGCCCGGTACAGCAGATCGCCGCTCTCGCCGGTCACCTTGGCGATGAAGTGCGTCCTGCGGTGCGTTCCTTCCGCCGCGAACGTCGCGTACACCGTCGTCAGGTCGAGCGGCCGCATCGCCGCCAGGCTCGAGCCGATTCCGACGCCGGCGTTCGGGGTGCCGCCGTCCTCGCCCACGAGCAGCTTCTTCGTGACGTCCTTCAGGACAACGCTTTCCGGCACGCCCGCCTGGCGGGCGGCGGTCACGGTCTTGGTGATCCCGGCCTCGTTGACGACCAGGTCGTACATGGCGACGTTGCTGGACTTCACGAGAGCGTCGCGCACGGTGCAGCGTTCGCCGCACTCCGCTTTGTCCGTGACTGCCACACCGTAGAAGTTGCGCGGTGCCCTGCCGTCGAACGCCCGGTCCAGCTTCACTCCGGCCTGAAGCCCGGCGACGACGCCGATCGGGAAGAACGCCGATCCCGGCTCCTTCAGCACCCCGCCCGCGTAGTCGACCGCGGAGTCGGTGCCCGGCACGTAGGCCACCACGCCGCCCGTCGCCGGATCAACAGCCGTCAACGAGTACAGCAGCGTGCCGGGCTGGGCCTTGGCGATCGCCTCGACCGCGGAAGTGCCCGCGGCCTGCGCCTTCGGATCGACGGTCGTCGCCACGACCCCGCCGACCTGCCGGAGCTGGTCGGGCAGGATGGACACCTGCTGACGCAGTTCCGCGAGCACCTGCTGGACGAGCGGTGACTTCGGCTCGCCATCCTTGCTGCTGTACATCGGCGACCCGTCGGCGTACTGCACGACGAAGTCCTTGCGCGGCGGCGGAGGTGGCGCCACGTCCGGCCGTTGCCACACCACCACCGCGACAACGGCACCGACCAGCACGAGCGCGCCCAGAACGGGCAGCAGGCGTTTCACAGAACTCCCCCAGAGTCACGTTCCCCCGGGGGTTGAATCTAGCGGCGGCGTCCAGCCTTCAGGGGCGCGACGTCCGCACCGTCGTGGGAGATCCGGCACTCGTCGGGCGTCACGGCCTCGACCGCCAGCGTCAGCTCGCCCTTCACGCCGGTGTAGATCGACTCACCGCGCGACGCGAGCGACGCGTGCACCCGGTTCGAGTCGGTGAAGTCACGCTCGTCCTTCACGCGCTTCTTGCCCGTCTCCTCCGGACGCGTCGCGCTGCGCAGGTTGACCTCCAGCCACGCCGCTACCTCGGCCGGCGAGGTCAGCACCTCCTCGGGCGTGCGCTCGAGCCGGACCTGCCGAGGAGAAGCGTGGTCGAGCGATGTGTGTTCCACATAGGCGTGCCAGTGGGTGTTGCGCATCGACCAGGTCTGTTCGACCGGCCAGTCCTCCTCGGTGGTCATGCTCCTATCTTCCACCCTTAACACGAGGAAACGTGAGGAGGTCGCGCACGTTGATCTCGTGATCCACCCGCACGGCCGATGCGAGCCGCCGATCGTGCGTGACCAGCAGCAACGTTCCCTCGTACGTGTCCAGCGCCTGCTCCAGCTGTTCGATCGCCGGCAGATCGAGGTGGTTCGTCGGTTCGTCGAGCACCAAACAGGTCGTGCCCCGCGCCTGCAGCAGAGCGAGGCCCGCACGGGTTCGTTCACCCGGCGACAGCTCCCGCGCCGGCCGGAGCACGGTGTCCGCGCCCAGCCGGAACTTCGCCAGCAGCGTGCGCACCTCGACGTCCTGCATCCCGGTCGCGTCCGCCACGATCCGCAACGCCGACTGGTCGCTCGCGAACTCGGCCCGCAACTGGTCGATCTCGCCCACCACCACGCCGGGCCCCATCGAGCGGTCACCCCATCGCCGCTGCGACCGGACGTCACAGTCCAGTGGGATGCGTCCGAGCAGCGCGCCGAGCAACGTCGACTTGCCGGAGCCGTTCGGCCCGGTGATCCGCCAGCGCTCCCCCGCGCCGATCGTGAGGTCGATCGGCCCGAGCGTCACGTCGCCGCGGCTGACCACCGCGTGCCGCAACGTGAACGCGACCGAGCTGCCCCGCCCGGCCGACGGCAGCGTGAGCCGCAGCTGCCACGCCTCGCGCGGCTCCTCGACCTCCTCCAGCCCGGCCAGCTGACGGTCCACAACGGACGCTTTCGCCGTCAGGTTCTCGGCTGCCTGCGCACGCCCCGCACGGACGTTCTTGTCCGGTTCGTCGTTGCGCGCCTTGGCGCTGTTCGCCCGCCGCACGCCCTGCCGCGACCACTCCTTGACCTGACGGCTGCGCTGCACCAGCGAGTCGCGCTTGGCCGCGTACGCCTCGTACTCCTCCTGCGCGCGACGGCCCGCGTTCGCCTTCTCCTCGACGTAGGCGTCCCAGCCGCCACCGAACACGGTGATGCGGTGGGAGAAATCGTCGAGCTCGGCGATCGCGGTCGTGGTGCGCGCGAGGAACTCCCGGTCGTGGCTCACCAGCACGATCGCGCCGGAGTACCCCTGGACGTGGGACTCCAGGACGTCGAGGCCGGTGGCGTCGAGGTCGTTGGTCGGCTCGTCGAGCAGCAGCACGTCCGCACGGGTCAGCAGCACCGCGGCCAGCCTCAGCCGCGCCTGCTGACCACCCGACAGCTCGTCGGGCCCGCGCCCGTCGAGGAGGTCGGCGCCGAGCCCCAGGCGTTCGCAGACGGCGTCCGCGCGTTCGTCGAAGTCACCGGCACCGATCGCGGTCCAGTGGTCGAGGGCGTCCGGGTAGTCGTCACCGCCGCCCTCGCCGAGCGCTTCGGCCGCGCGTTGCAGCCACTGCTCGGCCTGCGCGACGCCGGTGCGGCGGGCCAGGTGGTCGCGAAGGGACTCTCCGGCGACGTGGAGGGTCTCCTGCGTCAGGTGCGCGACCGTCCCGGTGACCAAGACGGATCCGGTCTCGGGCTGGAGCTCACCGGAGAGCAGCCGGAGCAACGTGGACTTGCCGACGCCGTTGGGCGCGATCAGGCCGACGCGGTCACCAGGCGAAACATCGAAATCAACCTCCGAGATCACGGTCCTCGGACCGAACGACAGCGAAACACCCCTTGCTGTCAGCACGGACACGCTTCCGACGCTACGTGCCTCCGCAACTGGTTTACTCGGCCTTGTTGCTAGTAAGTTGCAAGAACCAAGAGATTGCAATTGGGGAGATGTCATGGGCCAGTACGTGCTGCCGGATCTCGACTACGACTACGGCGACCTCGAGCCGGCGATCATCGGCGAGATCAACGAGCTGCACCACGGCAAGCACCACGCGGCGTACGTGAAGGGCGCGAACGACACGCTGGAGCAGATCGAGGAAGCCAGGGACCGCGAGAACTTCGGCGGGATCGTCGGCCTGGAGACCACGCTCGCGTTCCACCTGGCGGGCCACGCGCTGCACCAGGTGTGGTGGAAGAACCTGTCGCCCAACGGCGGCGACAAGCCGGTCGGCGAGCTCGCGGCCGCGATCGACGAGCACTTCGGCTCGTTCGACAAGTTCCGCGCCCAGCTCAACGCCGCCGCGTCGTCGATCCAGGGCTCCGGCTGGGGCATCCTCGCGTGGGAGCCGGTCGGCCAGAAGCTGATCACGCAGCAGCTCAAGGACCACCACTCGAACCTGTCGATCGCGACGACCCCGCTGCTCGCGTTCGACATCTGGGAGCACGCGTACTACCTGCAGTACCGCAACCTGAAGGCCGACTACATCTCGGCGCTGTGGAACGTCGTCAACTGGGAGGACGTCTCGGCGCGCTTCGAGGCCGCACGAGCGGGCCGCAACGGCCTGCAGCTCTGACTTCGGCGGTGGGTGCTCCGACAAAGCTTCCCGCCCGCCGAAAACGACGAGGCCCCCGCTCTGCCCAGAGCGGGGGCCTCGTCCGTTCCCGAACTGACTGCCGCTCCCACCACGAAGCGACGAGACTTAGGTTAGCCTAACTTCGCCTGCTTGGGAAGCCCTCCTGATCAGTCCCCTCGCGACCAGTTCGACGACCGTCGCGACAGCCGCCACCTCCACGGCGAGCAGAGCGAGCAGGACCACGAGTTGTAGTGCGCCGGCCTGCCAAACGGGAGCCCCTCCCAGCAGCATGCCCACAAAAGCACCCGGAAGAGTGACAAGGCCGACCGTCCTGGTCTGGTCGAGAGGCGGCAGCAACGCCTCCGCAGCCGGCCGTCGGATGACCAGACGAACCGCCGTCGGCTCCAGGAAGCCCAACGCCAGAGCGGCCTCGTACTCCCCGTGGCGGTCGCGAAGGGAGTCGAGCGCTCGCCGTGCCGAAAGCGTCGTGGCGGTCATGGCACCGCCGATCAGGATGCCGCCCACCGGGATGAGGGCGATGCCCTCGATCGGGAGCAGCCCGATGCCGATCAGCAGCCCGAGCGACGGCACCGTGCCGATCAGGATGGCCGGCGCCACCCAGACACCCTTCCACCCGGTCCCGGTGCGGCGGGCCGACGTCGCGGTGGCCACGACGGCCATGAGGACGAGGAACAGGGCGGTGAGGCCGAGGTGCGTCAGGACCAACGTGATCACGGCGCTCACGGCCGCGAGTTGCAGCACGGCCCGGACGGCGGCCTTGAGGAACGGTGTCGGCGTGGTGAGGCCGGTGAACCAGGCGGTGGCGCCCGCGGCCGCGGTGAAGAACACGCAGACGATCAGCAGCCGGACCCAGTCGGTGGCGTCGATCATGGCCGTGATCACACCCGATCACGCAGCTGCCAACAAGTTCGGGACTGTTGGGTGAGCCTCGACGAGGTGCAGTGATGCGTTCGGTGTTCCGGCACGCCGGACCTGATGTCGTGGCCGATGCCCCTAATACCCATCTTTTTGCGCGCACTACCCACTCAAATGCGTTACCCGTTGTTCCGGGTTGTTTCCGCCGTGAGGATTCGTCCCGAGCCGCGGAACTCTGTGGTGTACAGATCTCACGAAATGGACTCAACCGGCATGAAGAAGCTCGTTGTCAGGGCCAGGGGTGCGATGGCCCTGGTGCTCGCAGCCTCCGGACTCGCCCTCGGCCTGGGTGTCGCCGTCCCCGGTGCCGCTTCGGCTCAGACACCGCCGCCCCCGCCGCCGCCGCCGGTCCAAGGCAACTCTCACCACGTCCAGATGCCGCCGAACCACATGTCGAGGGCCATCGACTTCTGGCACGACATGCACTGGCCGAACTGGCGCAACATCGGCGACCGGGAGTGGTTCGAAGGCAACCGGTACCAGGATCCGCGCACGGGACGAGACGTGCACGAGCTCGTGTTCACCGGTGGCCGGTACTACGACCGTGACGGCCGGCTCATGTCGTTCATGAACAGCGGGCAGGGCCCCAGTTCCAGCTACACGGGCACCTTCCAGGAATACAACACGACCATCTACAACCAGCCGGTGGACGACTCCGTGCCCAGGCGCAACGTCTACCGGATCGTCCGGGCGATCGGCACCGGCGACATGTTCTGGACCGACGACCACTACGCGTCGTTCCACTACATGGGCCGGGGCTGACCAGCTCTCGAAGGGGTGTGACCGCCATGCCGGCGGTCACACCCCTTTGTCGGTGATGGATGAGGCACGTACAACAGCCCGCCGCCCGAAACTGACGGACTAGGCGTCTTCGAGGCCCTGCTGGGCGGTACGTGACCCTCGCCTCGCGGCCCGGCGTTGCCAGTAGAACACTCCGTAGCCGATGATCCCGAGCAGACCGCCGGACAAGGTCGTCCAGAGCAGGGTGCTGTTCGAGCGGTCGACGACGAGTACGACCAGAAATCCGAGGAACCACAACGCGGTACCACCCAGCACGACCGGCACGGGGTCGGCCAGCCGATGCGGCAGCGGCGGCGGGTGAGGGGCGGAGTCGCGTTCGGACACATCGTTAGGAGACCAGATGCTGGACGGGTTCTTCAAGATTTCCGACCGCGGGTCGACCGTGGCGCGGGAGGTGCGCGGCGGCGTCGTGACGTTCTTCACGATGGCCTACATCGTCGTGCTGAACCCGCTGATCATCGGCAGCTTCGCGCCGACGGGTCCCGGCGCGCACCCGGACGTGCTCGGCAACATCCTCCCGGTCGGCCAGGTGGCCGCGGTGACGGCGCTGGTCGCCGGCGTGATGACCATCCTCTTCGGACTGATCGCGAACTACCCGTTCGCGCTGGCCACGGGTCTCGGCATCAACTCGTTCGTCGCGGTCTCCGTCGCGGCCAAGGTCTCCTGGCCGGAGGCGATGGGCCTCGTCCTCGTCAACGGCCTCGTCGTGCTCCTGCTGGTCCTCACCGGCGTGCGGACCGCGGTGTTCAACGCCGTGCCGAACGAGCTGAAGGCCGCGATCGCGGTCGGCATCGGCCTGTTCATCACGTTCATCGGCCTGGTCGACGCCGGCTTCGTGCGCCGCCTGCCCGACGCCGCGAACACCACCGTCCCGGTCGGCCTCGGCATCAACGGGTCGATCGCGAGCTGGCCGACGCTCGTCTTCGTGGTGGGCCTGGTGGTCACGGGCGTGCTGTTCGCGCGCAGGATCAAGGGCGCGATCCTCATCGGCATCGTCGCGACGGCGATCTTCGCGATCGTCCTCGAGGCGATCGTGAAGGCGGGCCCGTCGGCGGGCGTCAACGCCAAGGGCTGGAACCTCGGCTACCCGGCCCTGCCCGACAAGGTCTTCGGCGTCCCGGACCTGTCCCTGCTGGGCGACGTGTCGTTCGGCGCCTGGACCCGCCTCCCCGCACTCGCCGCCGCGTTGATCGTCTTCACGCTCGTCCTGACCGACTTCTTCGACACCGTCGGCACGATGACCGGCCTGGGCAAGGAAGCGGACCTGATCGACAAGGACGGCCAGCTCCCGAACGTCAGCAAGGCCCTGTTCGTCGACGGCCTCGGCGCCGTGGCCGGCGGCGCCGCGTCGAGCTCGTCGAACACCGTCTACATCGAGTCCGCCTCCGGCATCGCCGAGGGCGCCCGCACGGGCCTCGCCAACGTCGTGACGGGCGTGCTGTTCCTGCTCGCGATGTTCTTCACCCCGCTCTACGAGGTGGTCCCGATCGAGGCCGCCGCCCCCGCGCTGGTGATCGTCGGCGCGCTGATGATGATGCAGATCCGCGAGATCGACTTCAGCGACTTCTCCGTGGCCCTCCCCGCCTTCCTGACCATCGTGGTCATGCCGTTCACCTACTCGATCGCGAACGGCATCGGCGCGGGCTTCGTCAGCTACGTCCTGCTCAAGGCCCTGACGGGCAAGGCCCGCACCGTCCACCCCCTGATGTGGATCGTGGCGACAGCATTCGTCGTCTACTTCGCACTGGGACCGATCCAGAGCCTGCTCAACTGACCTTTCGGCAGGAAACTATTTCGTGAGGTATGCTAACTACGTGGCGACCGAAGAGCACGGACTGGCGAGCAGGCTGAGGCTTGCCGTGGTTCGCCTCAACCGTCGCCTGAGGGCCCAGCGCACCAACTCGTCGGTGTCGCTGACGCAGGTGTCCGCGCTGTCCACACTGCACAAGTGCGGCCCGCTGACCCCGGGCGAACTGGCGGCCAAGGAAGGCGTCCAACCCCCTTCCATGACGAGGGTGATCGCCGCCCTGGAGGAGTTCGGCTTCGCAACGCGCAGCCCACACCCCACCGACGGCCGTCAAGCCATCGTCGAGCTGACCGGCGAAGGCTTGTCGTACCTGCAGGACGAGATCACCGCGCGCGAAGCGTGGCTGGACAAGAGGCTCGCCGAGCTGGAACCCGACGAACGGGAACTGCTCTCGCGCGCCGCCGAGATCATCGACAGGATGGCGGGGCAGTAAGGACGTGTCGGGTTACGCGGGTGGTGGAGCAGACAGTTCGCCACCTCGTCGTACCGGAATGTTCTCTTCGCTTCGCATATACAACTACCGCCTCTACGCCTCCGGCCAGATCATCTCGCTGGTAGGCGTCTGGATGCAGCGAGTGGCCCAGGACTGGCTGGTCCTGGAACTCTCCAACGGCTCCCCCGTAGCCCTGGGCTTCGCCGCCTCCCTTCAATTCCTCCCAGTCCTCCTGCTCTCCATGTGGGGCGGCGTCCTCGCCGACCGCATGGACAAGCGCAAACTCCTGCTCTGGCTCGAATCGGCTCTGGGCATCTGCGCCCTGGCCCTGGGCCTCCTGGACGTGACCGGCGTGGTCCAGCTCTGGCACGTCTACCTGCTCTGCCTCCTGCTAGGCGCCTTCTCAGCAGTGGAAACCCCAGTGCGCCAGTCCTTCGTGGTCGAAATGGTCGGCCGCGACTCCCTGACCAACGCCGTGGCCATCAACTCGATGATGTTCAACCTGGCCAGAATCATCGGCCCGGCCATCGCAGGCGTGACCATCGTGGCCATCGGCACGGGCTGGGTCTTCCTGGCCAACGCCATCAGCTTCGTAGGCGTAGTAGGCGGCATCTGGCTGATGCGCACAAAACAACTACTACGAGCAGACCCACTCCCCCGCGAAAAGGGCCAACTGCTCTCCGGCCTCCGCTACGTCCGCAGCCGCCCAGACCTGCTGACAGTGATGCTCCTGGTCTTCTTCATCGCCACCTTCGGCATGAACTTCTACATGACCCTGGCCATCATCGCCCGCAACGTCTTCGGCGGCGACGCCGACGCCTACGGCCTCCTCTCAACCCTGATAGCCGTAGGCACGCTCGCAGGCGCCACCCTCGCAGCCAGACGCAAAACCCCGAGACTGAGCGTGTTCATCGGCTCAGGCGTGATCTTCGGCCTGCTGGAGATCATCTCGGGCATGATGCCCACGATGATCCTCACGGGCCTGATGATGATCCCCGTGGGCATCGCGATGATGACCTTCAACACCACCGCCAACGCCACCATCCAACTGGCAGTGGAACCAGAGATGCGCGGCCGGGTGATGGGCATCTACATGCTCGTGTTCCTGGGCGGAAACCCGGTGGGCGGCCCACTGATGGGTTGGCTGGGCGAGATCAACGGCAGAGCCCCGATCATCATCGGCGGAGCCGTATCGATGATCGTGACGATCACGGCCTGGATCATCCTGACGAAGCGCGGCGACATCGAACGCCCGAGGCTGCGACGACGACAAAGGCCAACAGAAACGGCCCCAGAACCCGCAGAGATCGCCAGCTGATCAAGCCGATGCCGCAGGCGAGGCGATGGCGAAGCCGAGCAGCTCGTGTCGGGGCCAACCCTCCCGACCACACGCCCTACGCAACGCGCAGCCGCCCAACGCAACAGGCGTGCCATCAGCCTGCTGACGGCGCTGGCCGGTCTTTGATCAGATTGGCGGGGTAAGGGCAGAGCCCTCAGCTTGAAACAGGAACGCGACACGGCGACGCAACCAACCTGCGGACACGAGCCAGGACGCCGCCGACCCGAACGCGTCAGCCCAACAAAGTCGCCGCCGACGGATCCGTGATCAACGCAGCAAACGTGTGCCGATCAGCCCACCGCCCCGTCACCCAGGCAAGCGCCCGAGCCAGCCCTTCAGGCGTATCGGCAGCATGCGGAACCCCATCCGCCATCCACCACTCGACCCGCTGCCCGTCAACGAACAACGACTCGTGCACGACGACAACGCCGTCGGGCAGCGCGACCTCCAGCAGCTCGCACGCCATCCGCACCGCGGCGAGGTCCTGCCACTGCACGACCTCCCCGACGTGATCCGGCGACCCGTCGAACTCCTCGGAGGCCAGCGCCAGGTCCAGCAGGTCGGCCAGGTCCTCCGACCCGTCCGCGAGCAGCACCCGCGAAGCCGGCACGACTCCGAGCAACCACGGGTGGTCGAGCACCACGACGTCGTCCGCCGCCACGGCCTCACCAGACAGCACCCGGACCCGCTCCGGCGGCGCGAAGTCGCCTTCTGGCAAGGCCGCGTGCGCCCGCAGCACCACGGCGTCCACGATGGTCCGGTCCGGATCGCCGAGCCGCTCCAGGACGAACTCGGCGTCGTCGTCGTCCAAGATCTCCAGCCGAGCCCTCACCCCGGCCGCCCGCAGCACGTGCTCCGGCAGCTCCAGGTCCGGCACGGCGTCGAACAGCCCGTCCAGCAACGAGGCCTCTGGCAGCCTGTACTCCCGCGGCGCCTTCCCTGCGAGCGTCGCGTGCCGGGCGATCCACCAGCCCGTGTACCCGTCGGGTTCGGTCACGGCCCGCCAGGTGATCGGATCGGTGGCCAGCAACCGCAACGCGGCCGGCCAGTCCGCCACCAGGTCCAGATCCCGGACGGCCACCACCCGGCGAGGCTCGTCCGGCACCGACGACCACCACGCCGCCTCGTCCGGCAGGTCGTGATCCGGTCCGGACGGCTCGTCGTCGACCACCACGGAGAACGTGTCGACCACGCCGACCGCGACCAGCGCGGCGCGCGGGTAGGCGTCGGCGATCTCCTTGGACAGCAACGGAAACGCGTCCGCCTCGACCACGCCCACCAGCGCCGAGTCCGGCAGCAGCAGCTCGTCCGCCCGGTGCCACTCACCGGACGCGTCGGGCAGCGCCAGCGCGCCCAGCCACGGTTCCTCGCCCGCGCGCAGCCCGGCGCGGTCCACCAGCCGCAGCACCGTCTCGATCAGGTCTTCGCCGTCGAGCCCGGCTTCGGCGTCCTCCAGCGAGCGCGCGACGTTCTCCCGCAGCGAAGGATCCGCGAGCAGCTCGGCGGCCCCGGCCTCCACCGCACCCAGCCGAACCAGCAACGGATGCACCGCATCCGGATGCACGACCCGCAGCCCGGGCAACGGCTCGTCCGCGATCAGGGTGGTCCGCGGCCCGGTAACAGTGCGCCCATCAGCCAACGGCACCGGCAACGACTGCAGCGCTTCACGAACGTCCGGATCAACCTCGGCAAGAGGCTCGAACGCCGCGTAGACCTCACGCCACCAGCCCGGATCACCCGAGACCCCGGCCAGCGCAGCGACCACCTCGGCCACGGACACCCGCGGAACTTCCAGCGCCGCCAACGCCTTCGCGTGCACCGGCGCCGACAGCTCGGCGTCCAGCAGCCCGGGCAACGCGTCCTCGACCAGCTCGACGAGCTCCTCCGAGCCGACGTCCAGCACACGAGCACGAGCCGGCGCGATCCACTCACCCGAAGCCAGCGGCAGCCACGCAGCAGCACGCAACGACCGCAGCACGGCGTTGCGCAGCCGGTCGTCCACTTCGGACAGCGGGAAACCCGGCAGCGGCACGAGCGCGGTCCGCTCCACCGCGGGCACCCGTGCGATCAGCGACGGGTACAGCTCAGCGGCGGCGTCCAGCACGGACCAGGCGGCGGCGCCCGGCAGGATCCGGCGGCGCGACGGCTCGACCGGCAGGGTCGCGATCAGGCGGGCGGGCAGGGACAGGCGCTCGTCGGTCGGGGTCGGTGCGTGCAGCACGTCCTCGCCCAGCGGGCCGTCCAGCGGGTACGCCCACGACACCGTCCACTGAGGACGGTGCTCGACGCCCTGGACCAGCTCGGCAGGGAGCTCACCGACGGCGCGCTCGACCAGCCAGCGCGACGAGCCGACGGTGACCACGCCGTCCGCGGTCACGAAGCGTTCCCACGACTGGGAGCCGATCTCGATGCGGCGCAGGCCGGGCAACGCCAGCAGCAGGTCGGGGACCTCGGCGGCCAGGTCGTCCAGCGAGACGTCGACCTTCAGCGGCAGCCGGACCTCGGTCGTGAAGCCGTCCGGCACCGACTCGGCACAGGGCCACACCAGGCGCAGCACCGGCACGTCGCCACCGCGCTCGGAAGCGAGCTCCGGCACCTCGGCACGGGTCCGATCGGCGGAGAACTCCACGCCACCCGACGAGGACACCACGCGCGGCGCGTCCGACACGGCCAGGACGGCCGCGAACCCGACACCGAACTGGCCGACCCCGGACTCCTTGGCCGAGGCGCGCAACGACGCCAGCGCCGCGACACCCGCGGCGGTCAGCGGCGCGCCGGTGTTCGCGGCACGCAGCTCGCCGTCGACGAGGGTGATCCGCAACACACCCGGCTCGGCACCCGCCGCGTCGGCGGCGTTCTGGGCGAGCTCGACGAGCAGGCGGTCCCGGTAGCCACCGAGACGAAGATCTTCTTCAGCGTTCGCGTCTTCGCGGAAGCGGGTGGGCGACCCGCGCCACGCGGCGAGGACCGAGGTGCGCAGGGCCTCGGTGCCGAACGGGTCGGTCACTCCGAGACGTCCAGAACGTCCAGCTGCGCGTCGTCGTAGACGAGGTCGGCGACCGGCACCATCGGGCTGATGTCGACCTCGGCCTGCGAGTGCGCGCCGCAGCCGTACTCGACGTGCACGACGTGGCCGTCCGCGGGCGAGATCTCGTTCGCGCACACGCCGAACGCGGCGCCGAACGCGCCGGCCACGCGGGTGTAGAAGCCGCACGTGCCGCAGTGCGCGGGGGCGCTGCGGGCCATGTCGGACTTCGGCCCGAAGTCGGAGGAGACCCAGCGGTCCGCGGCGTCGAGGCGGCCCTCGCGGGACAGCACGCGTGCGCGGCCGAGACCGATCTCCAGCGCGACCTCCTCGACCGCGGGGTCGTCGGACTGCACGTACGCCTCGACCAGGCGCGGGTCGTCTTCACGGGGCGGCAGCAGGTCACCGACGCCGAGGTCGCCGGCGCGGACCCGCTCGCTCCACGGCACCCACTCGGGCGCGACCAGGGCGTCCTGACCGGGCAGCAGCACGACCTCGCTGACCGACACCGGCGTGCCCTCGCCCGCGTAGGCGACGGTCACCGCCCAGTTCCAGCCGCGGTAGCCCGCGTGCTCGGCCTCGAACAGGTGGGTGACGGAGTACTCGTCCTCGCCGTGCACCCCGACGTGAGCGCCGACGCGTTCCACACCTGCCTCTTCCTGCGCAGCGGCGCGGGCGAGATCAACGGCGTCGAGGAGCATCTCAGTCGCGGTCACGTCGTGAATTGTGCCGCAGGTCTTCGCCGGGACGAAAACTCGTGCCACCCTCCGTTGGGTGCGCTCACCCGTCTGGCTGGTCCTCGTCGCGGTTCTGGCCGCCTGCTCGCCCCAGCAAGAAGCAAAACCGCAGGTAGAAGTCCTGCAGAAGATTCCGCACGACACAGCGGCCTTCACCCAGGGGCTGGAACTGGTCGACGGCGTCCTCTACGAGGGCACCGGACTGGAGGGTCAGTCGACGATGCGCGCGCTCGACCCGTCGAGCGGGAACGTGCAGAAGAAAGTCGATCTTCCACCGGACTTCTTCGGCGAGGGCATCACGGTCGTCGGCGACACCATCTGGCAGATCACCTGGCGCAACGGCGTGGCGATCGAACGCGACCGCAAGACGCTGAACGAGGTCCGCCGCGTGAGCTACGAGGGCGAGGGCTGGGGCATCTGCGACGACGGTCAGCGGCTGATCATGAGCGACGGCAGCGCGAAGCTGACCTTCCGCGATCCGAAGTCGTTCAAGGAGACCGGGAACGTCCAGGTCACCCGTGGCGGCAAGCCCCTGACCCAGCTGAACGAGCTGGAGTGCGTCGGCGGCAAGGTCTGGGCGAACGTGTGGAAGACCGACGAGATCGTCCGCATCGATCCCGCGAACGGTCAGGTGACCAACACCTACGACCTGTCCACGCTGAAGCCGACCGGCGAGAACGTCGACGTCCTCAACGGCATCGCGCACGTCCCGGGCACCAACGAGTTCCTGGTCACAGGCAAGAACTGGCCGACCATCTTCCGAGTGAGGTTCAACGGAATGGGGCAGGATTAGTGTGTGACGGGCGACCGCGGGTGGAGTGACGAACCGACTCCGAAGCGCTACCCGTGGCAGGACGACGAGTACCAGCCGCGGGAACGTCGTGGAACCGCGTCCGAACACGGTTTCCAGCCCCCGCCGCGGCGCCCTCAGAACACCCGGCCGCTGCCGAACGAAGATCACCAGACGACGCCCAAGCCGCCGAAGAAGCTCACGGTCACCCGCGTCGCGTGGTTCCGCAGCAAGCAGCTCTCGCAGCAGGCGGTCGCGGCGTTCCGGCGCGCGGCCCACGCCGACGGCGCCAAGAAGTCCGGCATGTCGTCGGTCACCTACGCGGTGATGATGAACTACGCCGCCGACGCCGCGATGGCCGTGGCGCTGGCGAACACGCTGTTCTTCAGCGCCGCCACCGCGGAGTCCAAGACCAAGGTCGCGCTGTACCTGCTGATCACCGTCGCGCCGTTCGCGTTGGTCGCGCCGGTCATCGGGCCGTTGCTCGACAGGATCCAACGTGGACGGCGGCTCGCGCTCGCGGCGTCGTGCGTGCTGCGGATCGTGCTGTCGGTCGTGATGGCGCTGAACTTCGACAACTGGCTGCTGTACCCGGCCGCGCTCGGCAGCATGGTGCTGTCCAAGTCGTTCACCGTCCTCAAGTCCGCGATCACCCCGCGCGTGCTGCCGCCGGAGATCACGCTGTCCAAGACCAACGCCCGGATGACGGTCTTCGGTCTCGCGGCGGGCGCGGTGTTCGGTGCGTTCGCGGCGGGCTTCGCGAAGGTGTTCGGCTCGCCGGGCGCGTTGTGGTTCACCGCGGCGCTGTGCCTGGTGAACGCGTGGCTGTGCATGAAGATCCCGTCGTGGGTCGAGGTGACCGAGGGCGAGGTCCCGGCGACGCTGAGGTCGAGGTCCGCCAAGCAACCCATGTCGCGGCACATCGTCGTCGCGTTGTGGGGCAACGGTTCCATCCGCATGCTGACCGGTTTCCTCACGCTGTTCGCGGCTTTCGTGGTCCGCGCGGAGACCGAGGGCGACGCGGTGCGGCAGCTGCTGCTGCTCGGCGTGATCGCCGGTGCCGCGGGGGCGGGCAGCTTCCTCGGCAACGCGATCGGCGCGCGCCAGCACTTCGGCAAACCGGACGAGGTGGTCATCGCCTGCGTCGCCACGGCACTGGTGGCCACGATCGTCGCCGCGGCGCTGCCGGGCCTGGTCACCGCGGCCGTCGTCGGACTGCTGGGCGCCACTGCGTCGTCGCTCGCGAAGGTCAGCCTGGACGCGGTGATCCAGGACGACCTGCCGGAGGAGTCGCGCGCGTCGGCGTTCGGCCGTTCCGAGACGATCCTGCAGCTCGCGTGGGTCTTCGGCGGCGCGCTCGGCGTGCTGCTGCCCGCGACGTTCTGGGTCGGCTTCCTGGTGCTCGCCGTGCTGCTCGCGGTGGGCCTGACGCAGACGTGGATGTACCGCAACGGAACGTCGTTGCACAGGCTCGTCCGCAGGCCGACCCCAGCGACCCCGTAGGCTGCCTGACGTGCGTCGACTTGCTTCTGTCCTGGCCGCCAGCGTTCTCGTGCTGACGGGGTGCGCGCTGCCCCGCCACTACCCCGAGGTCACGTTCTACGCGAACGGCAAGACCATCCGGGTCGAACCGGCGGTCTACTGCGACCTCAACGGCGACAACTGCGCGGAGCGGGGCAAGCCGGCGCAGCTCAAGGTCCCCGCGGGCAAGGTCGTGCAGATCTCGGTCGACGGCCAGATCGCGAACGGGATCTGGGAAGCCGTGTTCCTCTACCGGGAGGCGAACGGCCAGGAGAAGACCTCGGGCACCAACCTGCTCGGCAAGGGCGAGGACTTCACCTACACGCTCGCCCTGCCGAACAAGACCGACCAGCTGCTGGGCATCGAGATCCACGAGGCGGCCGCGGCGGTCATGCAGACCGGTGAGCCGTTGCTGCGCGGTTTCTGGGCCGTCGAGGTCACCGGCTAGCGCCTGCCGAACGCTTCCCACCACTCGCTGGGCACGATCTTCAGCGCCGATTCCATCAACGCCTTGCCGGTGTCGGTGACCACCGACGCCCGCATGGTCTGGATGAAGCGGTCCATCTTCGTGACACCCGCGGCCTGGTACTCCCTGGCCTGCAACAGCAGTTCGAGCTTGTCCGCGTCACGCGAGCAGCGCGCCTCCGGCGTGAAGTCGTCGCTCTTGGCCGACTCGTGCTCGGCGATCAGCTGCTCGACGTGCGCTGCGAGCGGTGCGGGCAGGTGCCGGACCTGGTCTGCGGCCACGGCTTCCGGCGGCATCTTCACGTCGACGTAGAGCTTGCCGACGTACGGGATGTCGCCGATGCGCGCCTCGGGCACGTCGTGGAACAGACCGAGCGTCGCCGCCCGGTCCGGGTTCGCACCCTCCTGAACGGCGATCGCGTACGCCAGAACGCCCACCCGGAACGAGTGGGCGGCCACCGACTCGGGGTTCTGCACCCCGGCGAACAGCCACCCCGCTCTGGGCAGGCGCTTGAGCTGGCCGACCTCGTAGAGGAACTCGACGATCCGATCCGCATCAGACATGCGGACGATCTTTTTACGGATCGAGGTCCCGCGCCACCGCCCGGACGACCTCGGCGACGAGCTTCATGCTCTTCTTGTCCGACGGGTAGCGGCCGCGGCGCAGGTCGGGCTGCACCTTGTTCTCCAGCAGCTTGATCATGTCCTCGATCAGGCCGTGCAGCTCCTCCGCGGGACGGCGGCGCGCTTCGGCGACCGACGGCTGCGGGTCGATCAGGCGCACCGACAGCGCCTGCGGACCACGACGGCCTTCCGCCATGCCGAACTCGATGCGCTGGCCGGCCTTCAGACCGGTGACGCCGGGGGGCAGCGCGGCTTTGCGGACGTAGACGTCCTCGCCACCGTCCTGGGTGACGAACCCGAAGCCCTTCTCCGTGTCGTACCACTTGACCTTGCCGGTCGGCACCGCGCTCACCATTCCCTAGCTTGAAGCACAACGAACGCGCCCGTGGGCGCACCCAGGACGCGTCCCACCAGAGTAGCGAGAAGACCAGGCGGAAGGCACCTCCGTTAGCGCGACTACCCTGCCGGTATGACCGCTCCGAAGTTGATGCCGCTGGCCATCGGCCTGTTCGCCGTGGGCGTACTGGCGATCATCGCGGTCTTCGTGCTCTTCGCCACGGGCCACAGCGACCTGCCGGTGTGGCTGAACGTGCTCGCGACCTACCTGCCGGCCGTCGGCCTGGGCCTCGGGATCATCGCGGTGATCAGGAAAGCACGCCAGAAGAGGTCCTGAGCCACTCCGGGAACTCCCGCAGGTCCTCCAGGACGACCGCGGCACCCGCCTCGGCCAGTTCCGCCCGCGAGCAGGGCCCCGTCACCACGCCGACGCCCAGCGCACCGGCCGCCGCAGCCCCGCGCATGTCGCCGATGTGATCACCGACGTAGACGGCGGCGCAGTGCAGCTTGAGCGACTCGGCCTTGCCCGTCGACCACAGCTCGCCGTAGAGGTGGTCGACCTCCCAGCCCAGCGCTTCCAGGTGCAGCGCGGCGTTCTTGCGGTACTTGCCCGTCACGACCATGGTCTGGCCGCCGAGCTCTCGCACGCACTGCAACGCGGCGGCCGCACCGGGCAGCGCGACCGTCGCCGGGATCACGACGTCCGGGTAGAGCGTGCGGAAGAGCGACACCATGTCCGGAATCTCGTCCTCGGGCACGCCCATCTCGCGGTAGATCATGTCGAGGGGCGGGCCGAGGTTCGCCGCGAAGTGCTCGCCGTCGAGCTGATGTCCGGTGCGGGTACCCACCTCGTTCATCACGGCCGCCATGCCGGGTCTGGGGTCGATGAGGGTCATGTCGAGGTCGAAGCCCACGGTGAACGGCACAGAAATCAACTCTACGTCTTTACAAAAGCTGTAACTGTGTAAAGGTGGGAGCGTGAGTGACATCACCGAGCTCTTGGTGGACGCGGCAGCCGACCTCCTTGCCGCCCACGGGTTCCACGGGCTGCGCATGATCGAGGTCGCCAGTCGCGCCGGGGTGAGCAGGCAGACCGTCTACAACGAGTTCGGCAACAAGGAGGGGCTCGTCCAGGCTGTCGCGGCCCACCGGACCGAGGAGTACCTCTCCGGGATCGTGACCCGCCTGAAGCAGGACCCGGACCCGTGGGAGGCGATGCGGTCGGCGTTCCGCTTCACCTTCGAGCAGACCGAGAAGGACCGGCTGGTCTCCGCCGTGCTGACCGGGCAGGACGCGGAGGACCTGCTGCCGTTCCTGACGACTCGCGGCCACCCCGTGCTGTTCCACGCGACCGAGGTGGTCGAGCGGCACCTCAGCGAACACTTCCCCGGCAGGCACGTGCGACTCACCGCGGAGACGACCGTGCGGCTCGCCCTGAGCCATCTGCTGATGCCGAGCGGCGATCTCGACAGCGCGATCGACGCGGTCGTCACGGTCGCGAGGGCGACGCTGGAACCCTGACGCCGGGAACGCGGGGGCCTTGCGTTACCTCTCGGGGAACGCGGGGGCCCCGCGTTCCCCGAGCCGGGCGCTTGTTGCGATAGGTTTGCAACAAGGGGGTGCTCGGTGGTCGCTGTCTCAACGCGTCTGCGTGCGGGTGCGGCGTTGCTCGGGCCGGCGTTCGTCGCCGCGATCGCGTACGTCGACCCCGGCAACGTGGCCACCAACACGGCGGCCGGCGCCCGCTTCGGGTACCTGCTCGTCTGGGTGCTCGTCGTCGCGAACGTGATGGCAGGGCTCGTGCAGTACCTGTCGGCGAAGCTCGGCCTGGTCACCGGGCAGTCGTTGCCGGAGGCGGTGCGCGATCACCTGCCGCGGCCGGTGCGGCTCGCGTACTGGGGCCAGGCGGAGGTCGTCGCGATGGCGACCGACCTGGCCGAGGTGCTCGGCGGTGCCGTCGCGCTGTCGATCCTCTTCGACCTGCCGCTGCTGCTCGGTGGCGTGATCACCGGTGTGGTGTCGACGGTTCTGCTGCTGGTGCAGGACAAGCGCGGGCAACGGCCGTTCGAGCGCGTGATCACCACGATGCTGGTCGTGATCGCGATCGGGTTCATGGCAGGGCTCTTCGTGTCACCGCCGTCGGTGTCCGGGGCGGTTTCCGGTCTGGTGCCGCGGTTCGACGGCTCGGACAGCGTGCTTCTCGCGGCGGGCATGCTCGGCGCGACCGTGATGCCGCACGCGGTGTACCTGCACTCGGCGCTGGCCCGCGACCGGCACGGCAGGAACCCGTCGGTGCTCGGCGCCACGAAGGCCGACGTCGTGGTCGCGATGCTGCTCGCCGGTGCGGTGAACACGGCGATGCTGCTCGTCGCCGCGTCTTCGTTGCAGGGTCGCAATGGTGTGGACACGCTGGAAGGAGCGCACGCGGCGGTCGGTTCGACGTTGGGCGGCGGGATCGCGCTGCTGTTCGCTTTCGGTTTGCTGGCTTCGGGTTTCGCGTCCACCGCCGTCGGTTGTTACGCCGGTGCCGTGGTGATGGACGGGCTGCTGCGGGTGCGGATTCCGTTGCCGGCAAGGCGAATCGTCACTCTGGTGCCCGCGCTGGCGATCCTGGCGTTCGGGGTCGACCCGACGTTCGCGCTGGTGCTGTCCCAGGTCGTGCTGTCGTTCGGCATCCCGTTCGCCCTGGTGCCCCTGGTGTGGCTGACCGCGCGCCGGCCGTTGATGGGCTCGTACACGAACCGGCGCTCGGTCACCGTTGCCGCTTCTGCGGTGGTGTTCGCTGTGGTGGTGCTGAACGTGGCGTTGATCTACTTGACGACGTCCGCGTAGCTCACGCCGATCTGACCCAGCGCCTCCTCCAGCGTGCGCATGACCTCCAGCGTGTTCTGCCAGGTGATCGCGGGACTCTCCGTGAGACCGGCGGCGACGCACTCCTCGACCGCGCGGATCTGGTGCGTGTAACCGCCGTCCTCGATCGTGTGCTCGACGCCGTTGATCGTCGCCTTGGTGGCGGCGAACATCGGCTCGGCGATGTCGATCCTGCCCTTGGTGCCGACGATGTCCGCGGTACAGCCGAGGTCCGCGACGAGCGAGCAGCTGAGCAACGCGTGGACGCCACCGGGGTACCCGAGCAGCAGGCCGGCGTCGGAGTCCACATCGGACGGTGACTTGCCGCCCCAGGCCCTGATCTCCTCGGGCACGCCGAGCAGCATGTGCGCGAGCGCGACCGGGTAGACGCCGAGGTCGAGCAACGCGCCGCCGCCCGCCTCCTTGGCCCAGAGCCGGTGGTCGGGGTCGAAGTCCAGGGAGAAGCCGAAGGTCGCGCGCAGGGACCGGACCTCGCCGATCTCACCGTTGCGGATGGCCTCGTGGACCTTGCGGACCAACGGGTTGAACCGCGTCCACATGGCCTCCATGAGGAAGAGGTTCTTCTCCGCCGCCTTGGCGACCATCTCCTCGGCCTGGGCGACCGTGAGCGCGAAGGCCTTCTCGCACAGCACGTGCTTCCCGGCGTCGAGCGCGGCGAGCGTGACCTCGTGGTGCTGCCCGTGCGGGGTCGCGACGTACACGACCTCGACGTCGGGATCAGCGAGAAGGTCGTGGTAGTCGCCGTACGCGCGCTCGATGCCGAACCGCTCGGCAAACGCTTGTGCCCTGCTCTGGTCACGCGAGGACACCGCGAGGACGTGCACGCCCTCGACCTTCAGCATGTCGGCGGTCACGGTCTGCGCGATACCGCCTGTAGCGATCACACCCCACTTCATGACGTGAGCTTAGATTGAAGGTATGCGCCTCATCCTGAACGTGATCTGGCTCGTGCTCGCCGGGTTCTGGATGGCCGTCGGCTACGCGGTCGCCGGCCTCATCTGCTGCGTCCTGATCATCACGATCCCGTGGGGCATCGCGTCGTTCCGGATCGCGAACTACGCGCTCTGGCCGTTCGGCCGCGAGGTCGTCGACAAGCCGGGCGCGGGCACCGGATCGTTGCTGGGCAACGTCATCTGGATCATCGTCGCCGGTTTCTGGCTCGCGATCGGCCACATCGTCACCGGCATCGCGCTGTGCGTGACGATCATCGGCATCCCGCTCGGCGTCGCCAACTTCAAGCTGGTGAAGGTCTCGCTGGTGCCGCTGGGCAAGGAGATCGTCGAGGTGCCGTGAGGATCTCCCGCTCCTCGTCGGGGGCGAGGAGCGGAAGACCACTCGGTGGCACGGCCGTCAGGCTTCGTCGCCCGTCAGCTCGTGCAGGCACAGGATGTTGCCCTCGGTGTCGCAGAACCACGCCGCGCGCTCGTTGCCCATGGTCGCGATGTGGTTGACCGTCTTGAGGTCGGGCATGTCGTAGTCCTCGAAGTGCACGCCCTTGCCCTCGAGCTCGCGGATCTCGCTCTCGAGGTCCGGCACCTCGAAACTGAGGACGGTGTGCGCGGTCTGCGCGCCCTTCTCCGCGGGCATCAGACCCAGTGAGTCGCCCTGGCCGAGCTCGAAGATCCGCGTGCCGTCCGCTCCGGTGGCGACGGGCTTCAGGCCGAGCATGTCCGAGTAGAAGCGCCCGGCGCGCTCGGCGTCCTCGACGGGCAGCATCGTGGTGGTTTTCGTGGCGGTGAGCATGCGCGCCTCCTTTTGGCGGAATCCACCGATGTTGCGCCCGTCACACTCCGTCCACAAGGGTCTTTGCGCCCCGTCGCCGCGGGTAGTTCCGCGATCACCGCAGGTCAGTCGGCCAGCGCTGCACCGACGATCGCCTTGACGTGGTCGAGGTCGGAGCCCCGCCCGGTCGGGTTCAGCGAGTAGACCACGCGGTGACGCAGGTCCCGCGTGGCGAAGAACCCGTTGTCCCAGCCGGGCCGCGACCCGGTCTTGCCCCACGCGTGCTCGCCGCTCGGCAGCCGGTACCGCATGAGCCCGCCGGCGCTGAAGCAGGACTCGGTGCCGAAGCAGTACTTCGTGTTGGTCACCGCGCCCGGCACGGACGGCACCTCGAACAGCAGCCTCTGCCGGGCGCGTGGCAACAGCCGGCCCTGGAACAACGCGACGAGGAACCGGTCCAGGTCGGCGGCCGTGGAGATGATGCCGCCCTCGGCCCACGGGTAGGGGCTCTGCTCGGTCACGTCGTCCCCGTTGACGTACACCTGCGCGTGGGGCGTGGGGATCGCCGGGCCGCCGACGCCCATCGGTGATCACCCCGGTCGGTCCCCGAGCCGCCCCTGGAGTCAGGCGTGCTCGGTGCTGTCGTCCAGCTCCAGCAGCTCCACGGCCTTCGCCCGCATCTCCACCTTGCGGACCTTGCCCGTGACCGTCATCGGGAACTCCTCGACGACGTGCACGTACCGCGGAATCTTGTAGTGCGCCAACTTCCCGGTGCAGTACTCCCGCACGGCCTGGGCGGTCAACCCCGAAGCACCCTCCCGCAGGCGCACCCACGCCATGAGCTCCTCGCCGTACTTGGCGTCGGGCACCCCGATCACCTGCGCGTCGAGCACGTCCGGGTGCGTGTAGAGGAACTCCTCGATCTCACGCGGGTAGATGTTCTCGCCGCCGCGGATGACCATGTCCTTGATGCGGCCGGTGATGTTCACGTAGTCGTCGTCGTCCATCACCGCGAGGTCGCCGGTGTGCATCCAGCCCGCCCGGTCCACCGCCTCCGCCGTCTTCTCCGGCTCGTCCCAGTAGCCGAGCATGACTGAGTAGCCGCGCGTGCACAGCTCCCCCGGCACCCCGCGCGGAACCGTGAGGCCCGTGTCCGGGTCGACGATCTTCACCTCCAGGTGCGGGCCGACCCTGCCGACCGTCCCAACGCGACGGTCGAGGGAGTCGTCGACGCGCGTTTGCGTTGACACCGGGGAGGTTTCGGTCATGCCGTAGCAG
The DNA here is from genome assembly GCF_042649515.1 of Lentzea rhizosphaerae. NCBI lineage: Bacteria > Bacillati > Actinomycetota > Actinomycetes > Pseudonocardiales > Pseudonocardiaceae > Lentzea > Lentzea rhizosphaerae. The sequence continues at coordinate 136,991 of NZ_JBHRZI010000057.1, forward strand.
ATCGACACCTCGCGCATGCCCATGCGTTCGACGACCTGCTTCATCACCTCGACCGGGCAGGGCGAGCCCGCCATGATGCCCGTGCGCAACGACGACAGGTCGTAGTCGTCGATCAGGTCGAGCATCGCGATGAACATCGTCGGCACGCCGTAGAGCGACGTGCACTTCTCTTCCTGAACCGCCGCAAGGGTTTTCGCCGGGTCGAACGCCGGGGCCGGGATCACCACGCACGCACCGTGGCTGGTGGCGGCGAGATTGCCCATGACCATGCCGAAGCAGTGGTAGAAGGGCGGCACCACGCAGATGCGGTCGTTCTCGGTGTAGCTCAGCAGCTCGCCGACGAAGTAGCCGTTGTTGAGGATGTTGTGGTGCGACAGCGTTGCGCCCTTGGGAAATCCCGTGGTGCCGGACGTGTACTGGATGTTGATCGGGTCGTCGCGGTCCAGCTCGACGTCCGGGATCTCACCGCCGGTCCACTGTGGATCGTCGACGAACACGACGTTGCGCAACGAGGGACAGCGCGGGCGGACCTCCTCGATCATGCCCGCGTAGTCCGAGGTCTTGAACGAGCGCGCGGAGACCAGCGTGTGGATGCCGGCCTGGTTCAGCACGTACTCCAGCTCGTGCACGCGGTACGCCGGGTTGACGTTGACCAGGATCGCGCCGATCCGGGCCGTCGCGTACTGCACGAAGACCCACTCCGCGCAGTTCGGCGCCCAGATGCCGACCCGGTCGCCCTTGCGCACGCCGAGCGTCACCAGCCCGGCTGCCGCTTTGTCGACTTCCGCCGACAGCTCCGCGTACGTCCACCGGCGATCTGTGGCCTTGTCGACAAGTGCCTCGCGGTCACCGAAGCGCGCGACGGTCGCCGCGAAGTTCGCGTGGATCGTGTCGCCCAGCAGCGGGGCGGCGGACGTGCCCGAGGAGTAGCTGGCGGTCATCCACCGAACGGTAGTCAGGCTTCGGCGTATGGCAAGGGGACGACCAGGCACGGACCGCCGCTGTAGAGGCCCGCGTCGATCGCCAGGACCTTGTCGTCGGCGTACACGAGCGGGCCGTCGATCTGGTCCGGAGGGACCCCGAGTTGATCAGCGATGACGCTGTGGCCGTGCACGATCTTGCTGCCGCCGAGGGTCGCCAGCAGCTCGTCTGCGATTTCCGGCCCCTGCGGACCGCGGAACGCGTACCGGGTCGTCATCTTGCGCCAGCACTCCCACCAGTCGACGAGGTCGTCGCCCTTGAGCACCTGGCGAACCGCGTCGTTGACCTCCTCGATCGAGGACCCCCATTCGAGGTAGGCCGCGGTGTCGGAGTGCATCAGCAGGTGGTCGTCGCGCAGCTTCAGCACGGGTCTGCTGGTGAGCCACTCGACGTGCGCGTCGGTCAGCCGGTCCTGGTCGCTGGGCAGCCCGCCGTTGAGCAGCCAGCTGCGCGCGAACGACCGCGGGCCCATGCTGTCCGGCACCTGCTCGTCGCCGAACCGGTACATGCCGAGCAGCAGCACCTCGTGGTTGCCGATCAACGAGTTGACCGAGCCGCCCGCCTGCGCCGCCTCCTCGCCGAGGCGCATCACCAGGTCGATCACGCCCACGCCGTCGGGGCCGCGGTCGACGAAGTCGCCGAGGAACCACAGCTCGGCCTCGCCACCCGTCCAGTGCCCTTCCTCGTCGCACAGCTCGGCGACGTGCAGGGCCCTGGTCAGTTCGGCGAGGTGCCCGTGCACGTCACCCACGACGTACATCGGGCGTCGGTCCGTGTCCACCTCCGCGACGATAGGTGATGAGCCCTCGCGCGTCAGTGGTCAGTCCAGTCGCCGAACGGGTCCTGAGAGTGACCGACGAGCTCGGCGATCGACTTCAGCACACGCGTCGGCCGGTACGGGTACATCTCGGCGTGCTCGGAGGTGAAGATCCCGGACAGCACGAGGATGGTCGACAGGCCCGCTTCCAGGCCCGACCGCACGTCGGTGTCCATCCGGTCGCCGATCATCAGCGCGTTCTCGGAGTGCGAGCCCAGCGCGCGCAGGGCCGACCGCATCATCAACGGGTTGGGCTTGCCCACGTAGTAGGGCTCACGGCCGGTGGCGCGCTCGATCAACGCCGCCACGGCGCCGGTCGCGGGCAGCGAGCCCTCGCGCGACGGGCCGGTCGCGTCGGGGTTGGTCGCGATGAACTTCGCGCCCTCCTCGACCAGGCGGATGGCCTTGGTGATCGCGGTGAAGCTGTAGGTGCGGGTCTCGCCGAGCACCACGTAGTCCGGGTCGCGGTCGGTCAGCACGTAGCCGATCTCGTGCAGCGCGGTGGTCAGGCCGGCCTCGCCGATCACGAACGCCGAGCCGTTCGGGCGCTGCGAGTCGAGGAACCTGGCCGTGGCCAGCGCGGACGTCCAGATCGATGACTCCGGGATGTCCAGGCCGGTGCGCTGCAGCCGCGCGCGCAGATCTCGTGGCGTGTAGATGGAGTTGTTGGTGAGCACGAGGAACGGGGTGTCGGAGGAGCGCAGCTCCGCGACGAACTCGTCCGCTCCGGGAATGAGGTGCTCCTCGTGCACGAGGACGCCGTCCATGTCCATCAAGTAGTGCCACATGGACCTAAGTATCGATCACGCGCTTGCGGAACGTCTCGACCTGGAGCTTGAGATAACGCTCGATCACCTGGAGTTCGTCGGCGTCGAACTGGTCGAGGACCTCGACGAGGCTGGCCTGGGCCTTCTCGAACAGGTGACCGAACTTCACGAACTCCGCGGGCGTGACCTCGACCAACACCTTCCGGCGGTCGTGCGGGTCACGGACACGACGGACATATCCGGCACGTTCGAGCCGGTCGATGACCCCGGTGACGGCACCGGTGGACAGGCCCGACAGCTCGGCGATCCGACCCGCGGTGAGCGGCCCTTCCGCCCGTATGGCGAGATCGAGGCACTTCTCGTCGGTCGTGGACAGGCCCATCTGCTCGGCGACCTTCGTGTGGAACATGATCGTGAGCGCACTGTGCTCCCGCATGTACCAGGTGAACCTCTCCAGCGCCTCAGGTTCCATGTCGAACATCTTAGCTGCTAAGACAATTCCTTGTGACTGTGCTCCAAACGGGCGGAACGTGAGAAACCTCGTTCTTGGAGTCATCCACAACGGGTTGTTCATTACCCTAAATAAGGTGACAGCAGTGGACTTGGGACTACCGATCGTGCGCGGCACGCCCGACGCGTCCGCACGGCCTGACACGCCGCTGCTCGTCGACAGGTTCGGCAGGGTCGCGACGGACCTCCGCGTGAGCCTCACCGACCGTTGCAACCTGCGCTGCACCTACTGCATGCCCGCCGAGGGCCTCGACTGGCTGCAGAAGGACGAGCTGCTCACCGACGCCGAGCTGATCCGGCTCATGCGGATCGCGGTCGTCGACCTCGGCGTCACCGACATCCGCTTCACCGGCGGCGAGCCGTTGCTGCGCCGTGGCCTGGAGCAGGTCATCGCCGCCACGGCCGAGCTGGAGCCGCGCCCGCGCATGTCGATGACCTCGAACGGCATCGGGCTGTCACGGCGGGCGAAGTCGCTCAAGGACGCCGGCCTGAACCGGATCAACGTCTCGCTGGACACCCTCGACCCCGACCGGTTCGCCACGCTGACCAGGCGCGACCGCATCACCGACGTGCTGGACGGGCTCGACGCCGCCCGCGAGGCCGGGCTGGAGCCGGTGAAGGTCAACTCCGTGCTGATGCGCGGCGTGAACGACGACGAGGCCGTGCCGCTGCTGCGGTTCTGCGTCGAGAACGGCTACCAGCTGCGGTTCATCGAGCAGATGCCGCTGGACGCGCAACACGGCTGGACGCGCACGAACATGGTCACGGCCGATGAGATCCTCACGAAGCTCTCGTCCGCGTACACACTCACGGCCGAGGAAACCCCTCGCGGCGGTGCCCCTGCCGAACGCTGGCTCGTCGACGGCGGCCCGTCGGTCGTCGGGGTGATCGCGTCGGTGACCAGGCCGTTCTGCGCTGCCTGCGACCGCACCCGGCTCACCTCGGACGGCCAGATCCGCAACTGCCTGTTCAGCCAGGGCGAGACCGACCTGCGCACGCTGCTGCGCGACGGCAGCCCAGACTCCGCCATCGCCGACGCCTGGCGCGCCACGATGTGGGCGAAGGCGGCCGGTCACGGCATCAACGACGCGGGCTTCCACCAGCCCGACCGCCCCATGAGCGCCATCGGAGGATGACAGTGACCGTCGCCGTGAGGATCCGCTACTTCGCGGGCGCGCGGGCAGCGGCCGGGGTGGCCGACGAGGACCTGCTGCTGGACACCTCGGAGCCCACCGTGGCGCTCGTCGTCAGCACGATCGGCGAACGCCACGGCGACAAGCTCGGCAAGGTCCTCGCGGCGTCCAGCTTCCTGCTCGACGGCGTCGCCGTGCGGGACACGTCGACGCGCGTGCCCACCGGTGCTCAGCTGGACGTGCTGCCGCCGTTCGCGGGCGGCTGAGCGAGCACCTCCCGCAGTTCGGAGTCCCACAGGTGGCACTCGGTCTCCTCGGCGAGCGCCTGAGCCTCCCGTGCGGTCCGGTCCGCGGCGGCGTGGTCGCCGAGTGAGCGTTGGACGCGGGCGAGGACGATGAGCACGCGGACGGCACGCACCCGCAGTTCGCTCGCTGCCGCGCGATCCCTGGCCCGCAGAGCCAGCTCCAACGCCTCCTGCAGCTCACCTGCGGCGTGGTGGTCGGCTGCGAGCCCGGCCAGGTTCTCCATCTCCCCGCGCACGTAGCCGTTCCCGACGCTGAGCGCGAGGCCCGCGCGATGAGCGGCGAGCGCCTGGTCGAGGTCACCGAGCTCGCGGTGCGCGTCGCCGATCGAGTCGTGGAGGTCGGCCTCCTCCCGCTGGAGGTTGCCGTCCTGGGCGATCTTCAACGCCTTGAGCCACGCCTCCAGCGCCTCTTTCGTCCTGCCCTCGTGCATGGTCACCATCACACCCGCCGAAACGGCTCCCACCGGGTGCGCCAGCTCGGCCGGCACCTGCCTGCGCAGCTCGGCGGCTTCGTCCAGGAACGACTGAACGAGGTCGAACTTCCCGTGGTAGGTGAGGACCTCGGTGATCGCGTCGAGTGCGTACAGCTTCATGTGCGGCAGGTCCTGCGCCTCGGCGAGCTCGAGCACGCGCTCGACGTTGGCCAGCGACTTCGACAGCGGACCCAGGTCGAGGTAGGTGCCGCCGAGGTTGAACGCCACGGCGACGTTCTCGGGCTGCAGCTCCCGTGCGGCCGTCAGCGCCTCGACCGAGTCGCTCAGCCTGCCGAGTTGCTGGTACGCGATGCCGCTGTTGATCAGCAACGACACCAGCATCCGGTCGTCGGGCTGCCGTCGCAGCAACTCGCGCGCACGGCCGAACTCCACGACCGCGTCGGACAGCTCGCTCACGGCGAAGTGCGCGAGGCCGATGCTGCCGTGCATCACGGCCTGTGCCAGCACGTCGCCCGCCTCGACCGCCGCCGCGAGCCCCGCCCTGGCCGCCACGAACCAGTCGACTCGGTAGGACTGGAAGAAGAAGTAGGCGCGCAGCATGTCCGCGAGCAGCCACGCCACCGGTGCCGGGCCCGCGTGCGGAATGGCGGCGACGATGTTGCCGCGTTCGGCGTCGAACCACGCGAGCGCGTCCGCCTGGGTCTCGACGTCGTGCCGCGGCAGGTCGTCGGGCAGCTGCGGCACCGGCATGCGCGCGAAGTCGGGGGTGGCGGTCCTGGCGGCCGCTTCGGCGTTGAGGAGGTAGTAGTCGAGCAGCCTCGTGCGTTGGCTCGTGTCCCCTCCGGTCAGGCGCAGCGCGTACATGCGGAGGAGGTCGTGCAGGCTGTACCTGTTCTCGTTGCGCTGCACCAGGTTCGCGGCCACGAGCTGCTGGAGCGGTTCGTCCGCCCGGTGCCCGAGCAGCGCGGTGGCGGCCTCGACACCGAAGTCCTGACCGGGAACCAGCCCGAGCAGGCGGAACAACCGTTGCGCCTCAACGGGTTGCGCGCGGTACGACAGGTCGAACGTGGCGTTGACGGCCGCGTCGCCCTCGATCTCGAGCGCGTCGAGCCGGTCGTCGCCGCGCAGGTCCTCGAGGTAGTCGGAGAGGTGGCCGGCCGCCACGTTCGCGGCCGCGATGCGCAGGGCCAGCGGCAGGTGCGCGCAGAGCCGGACGAGCTCGGCCCTGTCGTCGGCGGAACCGGTGATCCGCATCCTGGCGAGGAGCTCCTGCGCCTCGTCCTGCGCGAACACGGCCAGCCTGACCTGCTCGTGCTCGGGCATCTCGACGCGGCTGGTGGTGATCACGCGGCACCGTCCGGCGGGCAGCAGCGGGCCGAGCAGCTCCGGCGTGGCGTTGTCGATCACCACGAGCACCGCGCGGTCCGCCGTCATCTTCCGGAACAGCTCGGACTGCTGCTCGACGTCAACGGGGATGTCCTCGGCCCCGAGCGCGCGCAGGAACCGGTGCAGCGCCTGGTTCGGCGTCATCGTGGCGCCCTCGGCGAACGCGCGGAGGTTCACGTGCAGCTGGCCGTCGGGGAACCGCTCGGCCAGCCGGTGCGCGACGTGGACCGCGAGCGAGGTCTTGCCGACACCGGGCGGCCCCGTGATCGCGAGCACCGGTGCCGTGCTGTGCAGCGCCGCGGCGATCTCGTCGGCGCGCCCGACGAAGTCCGGCAGGTCGGCGGGCAGCTGTCGCGGGCCGGGCTTGCGCAGCACGAGCCGGTAGCCGGCGGGCTCGGTGACGACCTGTTCGGTGGTCCTCAGCCGTTGCACGAGGTTGCGCAGCGCCGCCTTGGGGTTGGCGGGCCTGTCGTCGCCCCACACGGCGTCGATGAGCTCGTCGAACGACACGGGCTGACCGGGCCTCGCGGCCAGCGCGCGCCGGAGCGCGTCGATTCTCATTCTTCCGATCTTGGCGAGTGGATCTCGATCAGTCGATCGCGGCCACGACCAGCACGACCTCGTCCGCCCCGATCAGCACGAACTCCTGGAACTCCCACAGGACCCAGCCCCAGTCGTGGATCGCCTCCCCGCCGAGCTCGCGCAGCCGGTAGACCCGTTGCGCGGCGAGCACTTCCTTCTTGACCTCCGCACACGCGGGCAGCTCGGCCGCTGCCGTGCTGACGTCGACCCGGTCGAAGCTCTCCGGTGTGACGGCTTCGCGCCAGTACGGCCCGTGCCGCGCGGGATCGGAACCGGGCTCACCACCGGCGTGATCGCAGCCGTAGACGTCGTGCGCGATCAGCGCGGCGAGCACGGACCGGTCCTCGGCGCCCTCCGGCAGCCGGAACCGCGTGATGTCGACCCACCCGTCGGCGTGCCTGACGATTTCGTGTCCCGCAGGGGCGGCCTGAAGTCTCATAGGCGGTTGATCGTAGGGCGGCTTCACGTCCGTGTCCGGCGTGTCGCGGATGGCCTAGCGCGCGTGAGCCACGCCTCACTTTCCGTGATAAATCTCGGCCGATCTCAGAATGGAAACGGACCGATAACGACACCTTTGAACTGCGGTTTTGTAGACTCCGCACAACGATTCGGAGCGTTACTGTGATGCGCGTCACAGTCGGAAACGTTTGGTGAGCCCCCGCCCGGTTACGTACGGTCGCTCCTCGGCTGGCCCGAACCGGCCACGAGCAAGACCGGAGAACCGAGCACCGAGCCCAGTCCGAGGGTTCTCCGGAACAAACCCCGAGCGAGAGAAACCGCCGGACTGGGACGCAGGGACACACCGGGCCCCGAACCCGAGTTCCTGGCAGCAGGTGCGGTGGACCGAGAGGCACATGGCTTTCAACCGAGGCAAGCAGGGCAAGCAGGGTTCCACCGCCGCTCGCACTATCGCCAAGGTCGCGGCCGTCGGCATCATCGCCGGCGCCCCTCTGGGCCTGGCCGTTGGCACCGCCAACGCCGCCCCTGGATTGGACTGGGACGCACTCGCGCAGTGCGAGGCCAGTGGCAACTGGGCCGCCAACACCGGCAACGGCTACTACGGCGGTCTCCAGTTCACGCAGCAGACCTGGAACGCCTACGGCGGCCAGGGCAACCCGGCCAACGCCTCCCGCGAGCAGCAGATCGCTGTCGCCGAGCGCGTCCTCGCCGGCCAGGGCCCCCAGGCGTGGCCCGCCTGCACCGCCAAGCTGGGCGCCTACAAGGGCCAGCAGCCGCGCAAGGCCGCCCCGGCCCCGCAGCAGCAGCGCAAGGCCCAGCCGCAGCAGCGCCAGGCCGCCGCCCCGGTGGCCCCCGTGGCCGTCGCGGCTTCGAAGTCGAACCCGAACGGCAACTACGAGATCAAGCCGGGCGACACGCTGTCGAAGATCGCCGAGGCCAACAAGGTCGAGGGCGGCTACCAGGCCATCGTGGAGAAGAACAAGGACTTCCTCACGAACCCGGACCTGATCTTCCCGGGCCACAAGATCCTGATCTGATCGCCTTCTGATCCGCAGTCCCGATGACGTGGACTGGCGCAGGAACCAGGGATCTCACCGCTACCCCCCGGCGGTGAGGTCCCTGCCTGCGTTTCCGGGGCGGAATGGCGTGCCGAGCGGCTTGCCGGGCAGTGGGGCGTGCCGAGCGGCTTACGGGCAGTGGGGCGCGCCGAGCGGCTTACCGGCGGCCGGGTAGCGGTAAGCGGCACCGAGCGCGGCGAAGCCCAGGACTGCGGGCCGCCCCACCTGCCACAGCCACACCAGCCCCGGCGTGTCGAGGAGTCGGCTAAGCCGCGACGGCACCCCCACCAACCGCGATGGCGAAGCCGAGCCGGACAGGGCGATGCGAACGCAGGCAACCGGTGATGACGGAAGCCGAACAACAAACGCGACCACGCACGCTTGCGATTGGGGCTTGACTTTGGGAGCGAGGTGCTAGCCTTTTCGGATCGGGCGGGTGCGGAGCATCCGACCTTTTCCGCCCGACACAGCGCCTCGCAAGGGCCCCGAAGTCAAGCCCCAATCGCAATGCGGCGATGAAATGACCCGGCTCGTCATACGGCCCAGCCGACCACCAACGCAACGCGACATGACCGCATCGGTGACCCCTCCGCTGGAACGCGCACGCTCCAACACAAGCCGACCCGCGCAAGCGAAGAATCAGGGGCAGTTAACCCACTCGTCCTCGCCCCCAGGAAAAACCTGCCGCTTCCAAACCGGCAACCGAGCCTTGACTTCATCCACCAAGTCAGAGCACAACGAAAACGCTTCCCCCCGGTGCTCAGCCGCCACCGCACAGGCCAACGCCACGTCGCCGATCTTCAACGGCCCAACCCGATGCGAAACAGCAATCCCGTGCACCCCGGGATACTTGGCAGCCAACGAGGACACGACCTCAGCCACGACATCCCCAGCAGACGGGTGCGAGTGGTACTCCAACTCCACCACCGAACGCCCACCGTCGTGATCCCTCACCACGCCGGAGAAGGTCACCACAGCGCCGGCCCGGTCAGAGGCCACCAGCGCCGCGTGCTCCTCGACCGACAGCGGCTCCTCGGTCACGACCGCCCTCAGCACGACACTCACTTGTGGTCACCTCCACGCAGTTGGTCCAGCGCATGCTCTACGACGGTGCCGAGCACGTCCAGCCCGTCCCGCACCCCGCCTGTCGACCCGGGCAGGTTCACGATCAACGTCCGGCCGGCAACACCGGCCACTCCGCGGGACAGCACGGAACCCGGCACGCGCGGCCATCCCGACATCCGGATGACGTCGGCGAGCCCAGGCACCTCGTAGTCCAGGACGGCACGCGTGGCCTCCGGCGTGCGGTCGGTCGGGTTGATCCCGGTCCCACCGGTGGTCACCACGAGGTCGGCCCCCGAAGAGACCGCCTGGACCAACGCCTCCCGAACTGGATCCCCATCCGGAACCACCGAAGAAGAAACCGAGAACCCGCGCGCAGAAAGCCACGACACGATGATCGGGCCGCTGCGGTCCTCGTAGACCCCGGCCGCGGCGCGGTTGGAGGCCGTGATCACCACTGCCTTCACGGACGCTCCCACAGGCCCGACTTGCCGCCTTCCTTGCGCTCCACCCGCACCGCGTCCAGGGAGGCGGCCGGGTCGACGGACTTCACCATGTCGTGCAGGGTCAGGCCCGCCACGGAGACGGCGGTCAGTGCCTCCATCTCCACGCCCGTGCGGTCGGTGGTGCGGACCGTGGCCGTGATCAGCACGGAGTCCTCGGCCAGGGCCAGGTCCACCACCACCGACGACAGGGCGATCGGGTGGCACAGCGGCACCAGTTCCCACGTGCGCTTCGCGGCCATGATGCCGGCGATGCGGGCCGTGGCCAGGGCGTCGCCCTTGGGCAGGCCGTCGGCGCCCAGCAGCTCCACCACCTCGGCGGTCGTGTGCAGGATTCCGGTGGCCACGGCCGTCCGGGTGGTCTGCTCCTTGCCGGAGACGTCGACCATGCGGGCCGCGCCGTGGGAGTCCAGGTGGGTGAACTGCTTGGTCATACCGCGATCGTATGCCCGTCTCCCGGGAACGCAGGGGCCCCGCGTTCCCGTGGAGGAAACGCAGGGCCCCGCGTTCCGGAAATCAGGAGTTGGCGGCCTTGCGCACCGCTTCCGCCACCGCCGGAGCGACCGTGTTGTCGAAGACCGACGGGACGATGAACGACGCGTTCAGGCGGTCGCCGTCCACCACGTCCGCGATCGCCGAGGCGGCGGCCAGGAGCATCGCGTCGGTGATCGTGCGAGCGTGCGCGTCCAGCAGGCCGCGGAACACGCCGGGGAACGCCAGGACGTTGTTGATCTGGTTCGGGAAGTCCGAACGGCCGGTGGCGACGACGGCGGCGTGCTGCTGGGCCTCCATCGGGTCGATCTCCGGGTCCGGGTTGGCCAGCGCGAACACGATGGCGTCCTTCGCCATGGTCGCGACCTGCTCCGCGCCGAACAGGTTCGGGGCCGAGACGCCGATGAACACGTCCGAGCCGACGAGCGCGTCGTGCAGGCGGCCGGACTGGTTGTCCTTGTTGGTGGACGCGGCGATGGACTTCAGGTTCGAGTCCAGGCCGGGGCGGTCGCGGTGCACGATGCCGTCGACGTCCACGGCGATGATGTCGCCGGGCGTCTGGGCCTGCAGCAGGCGGATGATCGCGGAACCGGCGGCGCCGACACCGCACACCGTGATGCGGCAGTCCTTGATGTCCTTGCCCACCACGCGAAGTGCGTTCCGCAGCGCGGCGACGACGACGATCGCGGTGCCGTGCTGGTCGTCGTGGAAGACCGGGATGTCGAGCTTCTCGCGCAGGCGGGCCTCGATCTCGAAGCAGCGCGGCGCGGAGATGTCCTCGAGGTTGATGCCGCCGTACACGGGAGCGATGAGCTCGACCGCGCGGATGATCTCCTCGGTGTCCTGGGTGTCCAGGCAGACCGGCCAGGCGTCGACGCCGGCGAACTTCTTGAACAGCGCGGCCTTGCCCTCCATCACCGGCAGGGCGGCGGCGGGGCCGAGGTTGCCCAGGCCCAGCACGGCGGACCCGTCGGTCACCACGGCGACGGTGTTGCGCTTGATCGTCAGGCGGCGCGCGTCGTCCGGGTTCTTGGCGATCGCCTCACACACACGAGCCACACCTGGCGTGTACGCGCGCGACAGGTCGTCACGGTTGCGCAGCGGCACCTTCGACGAGATCTCGATCTTGCCGCCGAGGTGCACGAGGAACGTGCGGTCCGACACCTTGCGGACGACGATGCCGGGCAACGTCTCCAGCGTGTCGGTGATGTCCTTGGCGTGGTTCGCGGACAGCGCGTTGCACGTGAGGTCGATGACGACGCGGTCGGTGTGCGACTCGACGACGTCGAACGCCGTGATCACCCCGCCGGCGCGGCCGACGGCCGAGGTGAGGTCACCCGCGGCGCTCGCTGACGGCGGCGCCTCCAGACGAACGGTGATCGAGTAACCAGGGCCGGGGACCGGCATCGTCGTCCTCCCACGAAGTGCTGCTCAAGCGGGAAGTGAGCCTATCCCCGGCCCCATTGCGGTACGCACGCGACTCGACAGAGTTAAGACCGCTCTGACAGTCCGATCAGGACTCAGGACTTGTTGATCTCGGTGACCGGGTGCGTGTAGCCGAGGTCCTCCACCGGCAGCGGGAACGTCACCGTGCCGAACGGGGAGAGCGCACCCTGCAGGTCGCTGGTCAGTTCGGTGACGGGGTGGCCACCGTCGGGGCCCTCCGGCCAGTGCGGGTCGACCCGTCCAGGGCGTCCTTTCGCCACGATCTCCTCCTCGGTGATGCCTGGTGAACGGGCACAAGTGTGACAGAGCACGACGAGTTCTCCACCGGCCCATATACCGTGGTGAGAATGTCCGGCATCACTCTCGCCGACTGGCTGCGAGCCAGGGACGACGCCGCTCTCGTGGCACTGCTGCGCGCGCGTCCTGACCTGGCAACGCCCCCACCTGCCGATATGTCCGTCCTCGCGACGCGGGTCGGCACCAGGGCGTCGATCGCGCGCGCCTGCGAGGACCTCGACACGTTCACGCTCGCGGTGCTCGAAGGCCTGGTCGTGCTGGGCGCGGACGCCGAGCCCGTGGCGTTGGCCACACTCGCGCGGGTGCTCGGGCCGGACGTGAAGCCCAAGCCGCTCAAGCAGGCCGTCGCGAAGCTCGAGTCGCTCGCGCTCGCGTGGGGCGACGACGAGCTGTCGGTGCCGCCGGTCACGCGGGAGGCGTTCGGCACCTATCCCGGCGGGCTGGGCAGGTCCACGGGACAGACGTACGACCTCCAGGACATCACCGAGGGCGAGCAGCGGGTCCTGCACAAGCTCGCCGCCGGACCGCCCGTCGGCGACACCAAGGACGCCTCACGGGTCGTGCCGCTCGAGAAGGCCGAGACGCCCGTGCAACGGCTGCTCGCCCGCGGTCTGCTGCTGCGGCGCGACCCCGGCACCGTCGAGCTGCCCCGGGAGATCGGCCTCCAGCTGCGCGGTGAACGCCCGCTCGGCCCGATCCAGGTCACCGAGCCGAAGCCGAAGACGACGGCCCTCCAGCAGTCCAGCGTGGACGCCACCGGTGGTGGTGAGGCACTGGAGCTCGTCCGGCACGTCGAGAACCTGATCGCGAGCTGGTCCGCGGAGCCGCCGCCGGTGCTGAGGACGGGCGGTCTGGGCGTCCGCGAGCTGCGCAAGGTCGTGAAGGACCTCGACGTCGACGAACGCAGGGCCGCCCTGCTGATCGAGCTCGTGGTCGGCGCGGACCTCGCCGCGAACACCGAGGCGAGCGAACCGGAGTGGGTGCCGACGACCAAGGCCGACGTGTGGCTCGCCGCGACCACCGAGGTCCGCTGGGCCACGCTCGCGCACGCCTGGCTGGAACTGCCGAGGCTCCCCGCGCTGGTCGGCCGCCGCGACGAGAAGGACAAGCTCTTCAACCCCCTCGCGGACGAGATCCGCCGCGCGCAGGCACCTCGCGACCGCCGGTGGATCCTCGAGTCGCTCGAAGCGTTCCCCAAGGGCACCGCGATCGCGAACCCCGCAGACCTGGCCGCGCTGCTCGGCTGGCGGGCACCGCGCAGGGGCGGGCGGCAGCGCGACGAGCTGGTGCGCTGGACGGTCGAGGAGGGCACCGCGGTCGGTGTGCTCGCCCTCGGCGCGATCACCAGCGCCGGCCGCGTGCTGCTCGACGAGGGCCCCGGCCACGCCGCCAAGACGCTCGCCGACGCACTGCCCGCACCGCTCGACCACGTGCTCGTGCAGGCCGACCTCACCGTGATCGCGCCCGGCCGGCTCGAACCGGAGCTCGCGGACGAGATGGCGCTGGTCGCGAACGTCGAGTCCGCGGGCAGCGCGACTGTCTACCGGATCAGCGAGACCACGGTCCGCCGCGCGCTCGACTCCGGCCGCACCGCCGACGAGCTGCACGAACTCTTCAAGACCCGCTCGCGCACCCCGGTTCCGCAGTCGTTGACGTACCTGATCGACGACGCCGCGCGCCGCCACGGAAGGCTGCGCGGAGGTGCCGCCGGCTCGTTCCTGCGGTGCGACGACCCGGTGCTGATCAGCGAGGTGCTCGCACACCCGGAGGCGGCGAGGCTGGAGCTGCGCCGGATCGCGCCGACCGTGTTGGTCAGCCCGTTGCCGCTGGCCGACGTGCTGGACGGGCTGCGCTCGGCCGGGTTCGCCCCGGCCGCGGAAGGCCCCGACGGCCAGGTCCTCGACCTGCGGCCGGGCGGTCGCCGGACCACGCCGAGGCAGCGGTCCGCCCGCAAACCGGCGTCACCCGCCGTGCCCGCCGACGAGCGGTTGGGTGAACTCGTCCGGCTGGTCCGCGCGGGAGATCGTGCCGCCGCGACACCACGGGGTGAACGCATCGCGGTCCCCGGCCACCTCGGCGCCGGGCCGTCCGCCACCCTGTCGTTGCTCCAGCAGGCTGCACGGGCGCGACGCAGAGTGCTCGTCGGGTTCGTCGACTCGCACGGCACGGCGGCGCAACGCGTGATCGAGCCCCACCTCGTCGGCGGTGGCGTGCTGGAGGGCTACGACCACAGCTACGGAGAGGTGCTGAGGTTCCCTCTTCATCGCATCACGTCCGCCGCATTGGTGGACGAGGCCTGACGGTCGGTCATCCCCCGGTCGAACCGCACGTACACCCTTGCGTGCGCGCGTCGCGACCTAGCGTCGAGTGGCGTGGGCGTTTCACGACGCCCACTCGACGAAGGAGGAGCAACGCAAATGGCCATCACCCGGTGGGCGCGTAGAGCCGTCCTCACCGCAACGGCATTGGCGTTCGCCTTGCCGTTCACCACAGGAACAGCTCAGGCCGACCCGATCATCGAGGCTCTCGCGGACAACAACGTCAACCTCACCGTTGGCGCCTACAACAACAACGTGAACTCGATCCCGGTCAGCCTCGGCGCGGGCGCGAGCCTCAACACGGGCAGCGGCATCACTCTCGGCCTCGACGAGAACGACGGCATCGAGCTCGCGATGGACATCGGCCACGCGGGCGTCTGGGCCGACGCGTCGGTCGGCGTGCCCTTCACCGACATCGAGGTCGGAGCGGCCGTCGCTGCCGAGGTGGACGTGCCCGACGTGAACGTCGCCGTCGGCAACGCCGGCGTGGACGTGGCCCTCGACCAGACCGAAACCGACGACAGAGCTCCAGTCGCGGCACCTCCTGCCGCACCGGCGGCAGCCGAGCCTGAGCCCGCAGTGGCCGCACCACCGGCGCCCGAAGCGACTGAGCTCGTCCAGACCGCCGTCACGATCACCGAGGACACCGCGGCCGTCACCGAAGATCCCAAGGGTGAGCCCGAAGAAGAGGACTGCCCCGAAGAGGTCCGGCCGCACGGCTGTCCCAACATCACCGCGCTG
Source organism: Lentzea rhizosphaerae (assembly GCF_042649515.1). Taxonomy (NCBI): domain Bacteria; kingdom Bacillati; phylum Actinomycetota; class Actinomycetes; order Pseudonocardiales; family Pseudonocardiaceae; genus Lentzea; species Lentzea rhizosphaerae. The sequence continues at coordinate 152,282 of NZ_JBHRZI010000057.1, forward strand.
GGAATCCTCAGCGTCTGCCTTCTGCCGAACCTGGTTCAGCTGCACATCTGATCAGGCAGCGGCACCGCTGATCCGGAAGGAGGCCACCACGACGACGACATCGATCTGAATCAGACCGCAACGACGAGGCGAGCGCCGCACCCGAAGGTGGCGCTCGCCTCGTTCAGTTGTCTGTGATCGTCCCGTGGGAGGAGATCAGCCCGCGCGGACGGACATCCACTGGCGCATCGCGTGCTCCACCAGCGTGATGAGCGTCTGCTTCGTCGACTGCCGGTTGCGCGCGTCGCACGTCACGATCGGCACCGACTCGTCGATCGTCAACGCCTCACGGACGTCCTCCAGTCTGTGGTGGAGGAGGCCGTCGAAGCAGTTGACGCCCACGACGTACGGCAGCTGCCGGTCGTCGAAGAAGTCGATCGACGCGAACGCGTCCGCGAGCCTGCGGGTGTCGACCAGCACGATGGCGCCGATGGCACCTCGCACCAGGTCGTCCCACATGAACCAGAACCGGTGCTGACCCGGTGTACCGAAGAGGTACAGGATCAGGTCGCTGTCGAGCGACACGCGGCCGAAGTCCATCGCGACCGTCGTGGTGACCTTGTTCGGCGTGGCGGAGAGGTCGTCCACCCCCGCGCTGGCCTCGGTCATCACCGCCTCGGTGGTCAACGGGACGATCTCGGACACCGAGCCGACGAACGTCGTCTTGCCCACACCGAAGCCACCCGCCACCACGATCTTGGCGGAGGTCGTCGGCTTCCGTGCGCCCTCGGCGCCCTGGGGACTAGAGCCTGCGAAGCCCACTGAGCACCCTCTCCAGGAATTCCATGGAAGGCCGGTCCCCCACGACCAGACCGCCCTGGTGAATCAAAACCAATCCCATGCTTGCCATGTCGCCGATCAACACCCGCACGACGCCAAGAGGCAAGCGTAGGAGTGCCGCGACCTCGGCCACCGACCGCGTGTCCACACACAGCCCGCAGATCGACCTGTGCTCGGGAAGCACCGCGGCATCCCGTTCGAGGCCACGCTCGCTGGTCGAGATCAGCGCCTCGATCGCGAGGTCGTAGTCGGGTCGTGTGCGTCCACCGGTGCGCGTGTAAGGCCGCACCAGTGAACCCGAGTCCGCAGAAGAAGTTTCCTCCGGACGCACAGCAGGCTGCGCACCGGTGCTGTACACCGGCTGCGGCCCGGTGGTGTACGGCAACTGTTCCGGCACCGCGTCCGGCATCTCGTGCTGGCCGAAGAGGTCCGCACCCGGGCCACCGAACAACCCGGTGCCGTACCCGTCGATGTCGAACCGGTTCGGCACGTCGTCGTACGGATACGACGACGAGTCATCCACCTCACGCTGAGACATATCGCCTAGCCCTTGCCCTGTAACCCGCTCATCGTGGGGTGCGTCCTCGGCTTCCTCTGGTTCTTGGGGAATCGCGTCAGGCTCGTCGAACTGGAACCCACCAGCGGCCCACTCCTGGTAGTTGAAGTTCCTACCGAAGCCACGGCCTCTAGCGCCAGATCTGCCAGCCATTTGTTCTCACCCCTGAACTTCAGATGAGGTCTAGCGACGGACCACGCCCTGAAGCTGCGCGCGCAGCTCAGGGGTGAGTTGTTGACCGACTCTCTCCACCAAAAGCGTCATCTCGTAGGCCACAAGGCCGATGTCACAGTTTGGTGCCGCCAGGACGGCAAGGCACGAGCCGTCACTGATCGACATGAGGAACAGGTAGCCCCGCTCCATCTCGACAACGGTCTGGTTGACCCCGCCTGCCTCGAAGCAGCGGGCGGCGCCCTGCGTGAGGCTCACCAGCCCGGACGCGACGGCGGAGAGCTGCTCTGCACGGTCCCGGGGCAGACCCTGGGACCCCGCGAGCAACAGCCCGTCCGCGGACACCACGACGGAATGTGCCACGCCGGGCACCCTCCGCACGAAGTCGGTGATAAGCCAACCAAAGCTGCCTGGCTGCGCTGCGGTCGTCACTCCTGCTCCTCGTTCTGCCGGCTCGACTGGTCACCAGCGTATGCCTCGATCAATGCGTGCCGGCCTTTTCGGACACCACTTTGCAGACTCGACATCCGTCCGCGCACCGCGTCTGCGGAGCGGGGCGGCAGCGGCGGGCGCTGCGCTGTCTGCGTCAGGGACTGCGGTTTGGGCGCCGCAGAACCTGGCACGAGCTGAGCCTTCGGCGTCCGTTTCGGCAAACCTGCCGATGTCTTCGACTCCGGCGCCTTGTTCAACAACGCCTGGGCCGCTTGCCATCCCTCATCGGCCGGCGATTGCCAGGCCGACTCGGAAGTGAGTGCCGCCGCTGGAGTCTCCTCCACAACGGGCTCCGGTTCCACAACTCGCTCCTGCTCGGCGGGTGCGGTCACTGGTTCCTCGACCGCGGGCTGGACCTTGGCGCGCGGCTGGCGCACAGGGAGACCAGCGGCCGACGTGGTGGTGGGTGCCACCGCCGGGACAGGCTTGCGGGTGCGGGTCGGCAGTTCCGGCTCCGGCCCGTCCGACAACGGAGGGGTCGAAGGCGGCTCGTCGATGTACTCGACCGCGCTCTTCTCGCCCTTGTCGGTGGTGCCGAGACCGGACTCGACACGACCGTTGGGCTCGGCCGGAGCGTCGTGCTCTGCGGCCGCGGGGACCGGCTGAGCGGCCGACGCGTTCGTCTCGCTCCCGACGGCCTGGAACCACTGCGACAGGACCGCCTCGTAGATCGGCAGGCGCTCCGTCGGGGCGTCCAGGTCGTGCTCGATCTGCTTGCGCGAGGCTTCCGAGGTGCCGTTGCGGTGAGCCATGCCCAGCTCGACGTGACCCTGGTCGACCGAGGCGCGCGAGACGCCGTTGGACGAGTGGTGCTCGTCCTCGATCGGCGGGATCGGCACGAACTGCGTGGTCTCGTAGCCCGGCTCGAAGGAGATCTCGCCGTCCTCCTCCTGCCGGTCCTCGTAGGCGGTGAAGAGGGTGGGCTCGCCGAACGAACCCTCTGGCTCGACCGCGGCCAGCTGGTCGCGACGCCACCGCTCCGACGGCGTCACGTCCTCGACGGGCGGCTCGCTGTAGACGGGGACCGCCGTCGCGCCGGCACCGGTGTCGGTGAGCGGGCTCGGGACGAAGCTGACCGGGATGCTCGGGTTGCTCGGGCTCGACTCGTCGATCCGCGGCGTGATGCCCGTGGCACCGCCGAAGGCACCGGCGATGCCGCTGGCCCTCGTCGCGGTGGTGCCGATCTCGGTGGTGTGCTCTGCGGGGGCCGGCGCGGGCGCCGACATGCCGAACGCCGAGGCGAGCGAGCCGGAACCGGACGGCGGGGTCGAGACCGGGGTCTGACCGGGGAACGCGATGAGCGTCTCCGGCACGATCACCAGTGCCGTCGTGCCGCCCTCGATGTCCTCGTTGCCGCGCAGGCGGACCTTGATGTCGTGGCGCTTGGCGAGCCGCGCGACCACGTACAGGCCCATTCGGCGGGAGACGGCGACGTCGACGTCCGGCGGGTCGGCCAGACGCTCGTTGGCGTCGAGGATCTCCTGGTCGCCCATGCCCACGCCGCGGTCCTGGATCTCGATCGCCAGCTCGCCCTTGCGGGTCTTGGCCGTGCGAACGGTGACCTTGGTGACCGGGTCGGAGAACGCCGTGGCGTTGTCCAGCAGCTCGGCGATGAGGTGCACGAGGTCGTTGACGGCGCGGCCCTGGACGGTGAGGTCCGGGGTCTGGCCGACCTGCACGCGGGCGTACTGCTCGACCTCGGAGACCGCGGCGCCGAGGACCTCGGCGGCCGGGACGGGCCGGGTCAGGCGCCGCGAGAGGTCCGTGCCCGAGAGAACCAGCAGGTTCTCCGAGTTGCGACGCATACGAGTGGCGAGGTGGTCCAGCTCGAACAGCGAGGCCAGCTGGTCCGGGTCCTGCTCGTCCTGCTCCAGCCGGTCGATCAGGTTCAGCTGGCGTTCGACCAGGGCCTGCGAACGACGCGACAGGTTGACGAACATCGCGTTGACGTTGTCACGCAGGAGGGCCTGCTGGGCGGCCAGTCGCACCGCTTCACCGTGCACCGCGTCGAACGCGCGCGCCACCTGACCGACCTCTTCACGCGTGTGCACCGGCACCGGCTCGACGGCGGTCTTGGCCGCGTCCTCCGGGTTCGGGTCCGCGAGGATGCGCTCGACCGCGTCGGGGAGTCCGTGGTCGGCGACGTCGAGGGCGGTGCGGCGCAGCGTGCGCAGCGGGTTGAGGATCGAGCGGGCGACGAACAGCGCCATCAGCAACGCGAGCGCGAGGAACGCGAGCACCAGCGCGGACGCGATGTAGGCCTGCGTCCTGGTGTCGCCGGCGGCCTGGTCGGTCTTGTTCTGCAGCTGCTCGACCAGCAGGTTCTCGACGTCACGCGTCAGGTTGACCGTCAGCGTGGCGGCGATGTCCCACTTCTCGGACGTCAGCTGCGTGAAGTCCTTCTTGCCCGTGGCCGCCTGCTGGTTGATCGCCGATTCCTGCATGTCGTTCGCGGTGTCGACGATGAGGCCGGTGACGGTGTCGTCGTAGATCTTTGCCTGTTCGGGCGTCGCGGACTTGCGGAAGTCGTTTCGCGCGGCTTCGAGCTCGGCGTCCGCGGCCTGCAGGGAACGCAGCTGGGACGGCGTGAACGCCTTGCGCTGGAAGACGTCGAGGAGGATCGCCCGCTTGAGCGACTCCTGCTCCTTGATGCGCGCGATGGCGTTCGTGGTCAGGTGCAGTCGCACCAGCTCGGGGTCGTTGATCTCGGAGATCGTCTGCTCACCGAGGCTGATGAGCGTCTCGATCGACTCCGAGTAGGTGCGCTGGACGGCCTCGGCGGGGTACTGCGTGTCGCGCACCGAGTTGCGGAGGCTGTTCAGGCGGTCGAGCTGCTTGGCCGCGACCTGGAAGCGCTCGACGGCCGCCGAGTTCAGGTCGGAACTCAGCTCGGAGATCTTGGCGTTGAAGGCCTCGCTCGTGTCGTTCACGCGGCGCAGCTGGCGCTCGAGGACGACCCGGTCGACCTTCTTGTTCGACGCGACGTAGCTGACCGACAGGTCGCGCTCGCGCTGGAGCTGCTGCACCAGGTCCGCGACCGCTGTCTCCAGGCGGATCTGGTTCGCGAGGTTGTTGAGCTCCGTCGCCGCCTGGAGGTCGCTGCGCACGCGCAGGCCACCCAGGACGAGCGCACAGACCGTCGGGATGAGCAGAACGGCGAGCAGCTTGGTGCGCAACCTCCAGTTGCGCAGGCGCCATCCCGCGGATCGGGCAGGTCCTGAACCGGGTCCGGTTCCGACGTCCTGCTTCACCACGTCCGGTGTCGCGGTCATCGTTCCGTCACCCAGCGCAGCCAGTCCGTCACCCGATTCGGGCCTTTCGGAGCGTGTGGTGTCACCCACGCCAAACTGGCTGGGACCTCTCTCACGTCGGGCCACTCTGGGCTTCCTCTTCCAGCAGCAGTGTCCCGGTCTCTCCCCAGGACCGAGCATGGACTCGTCAAACGGGCCGAATTGCAGCACAGAGGCTGTTCGCCTGTGAAGGCGCCCTACCTCGTCTGAAGACACGTCGGTCTACTACAACCTGTGCCACCCGGCGGGGAGCGTAATGGCCACCCCCGCCTCGGGGGAAGTCTCCAGAAGCACTCACCGTATCGAGACGGGGTGTCCTTTCATACGTTCAGGTGGTTAACATCCCCGGTCGTCGGCATGCCCCAAGTCCGTCCGAACGCGCAGTTGGGACAGCGGACCACCTGGTCTGTGGCGACACTCACTGATCAATTTGATGCTACTCAAGGCCTACCGGCGAGAGGTGCCATGGCTACCCGAGCCAAAGCTCTGCGGCTTGTCGCAGTGCTCATCACGTGTGTTCTGACCGCGAGCTGCAGCCTGTTCGGAAGTTCGTCGAACACCAGCACTGCCGACATCGAGCGCAACACCCTGCGCATCGGCGTGCTGCCGGTCGTCGACGTCGCCCCGTTGCGGATCGCGCTGACCGACAAGCTCTTCGAGAAGGCCGGTCTGCAGGTCAACCTGGTCACTCAGCCCAGCGAGTCCGAGGCGATCAAGCAGCTGGACACCACGCTGGACATCACGTGGGCCACGCACGTCAGCCTCTTCCGCTCCGTCGCCGAAGGCACCGAGCTTCAGCTGCAGGGCGAGGCCTACCAGGCCGGACCGAACTCGATGGCGCTGGTCACGGGCGCGACGTCGGACTACGACGACCCCGGCAAGAAGCCCGCGCCGACCATCGCGGTGAACAGCGAGACCGACATCGGCGGGCTGACCACGCGTGCCGTGCTGGACACCGCCGCGGTCGAGAAGCAGAAGATCAAGTTCCAGTCGATGCCGTACGGCGACATGGAGGCCGCGCTCAAGGCCGGCAAGGTCGACGCGGCGTTCATGATCGAGCCGTTCATCACGAAGGCGCAGCGCAACATCGGTGCGAGGATCCTCACCGACACCGCGCGCGGCCCGACACTGGACTTCCCGCTGTCCGGCTACGCGTCGTCGAAGAAGTTCGCCGAGCAGAACCCGAAGACGCTCAAGGTCTTCCGGGACGTGCTGCGCCAGGCGCAGCAGCGCGCGCAGGCCAACAAGCTCGCCGTGCAGGACTCGCTGACCAGCTACGCGGACGTCGACCAGCCCACCGCGGCGCTCGTGTCCGTGGGCACGTTCCCGCTGTCGCTGAACCCGATCCGGCTCCAGCGGGTCGCCGACATGATGGACACCGAGGACGTGCTGTCCGGTCGCCTCGACGTGCAGCAGCTGCTGCCACCGGGAACGACGAGTTAGTTGTCTTCGGACATCAGTTGTGTTCAGACGTGAAAAAGGCGGGCCGGTTTTCCGGTCCGCCTTTTCTCATTTGATCACTTACCGGCCAGCGCGCTCACGCAGTAGGTGATTCCCGGCTGGGGCTCGGTGTAAGAAATGGCCGTGGCCTCACCGCAGTCGGCGGTCGCGGCCTTGACCACCTTCTCGATCTTGACGACCTTCTGGACGGCGAACTCGTTGTTGCCCTTCGAGCAGTCGACGACCTTCATGCCCTCCATGTTGATCTTGACGAGCTCCTCCTCGTAGCACTTGCCCTCTTCGAGCTTCTCGACGAGGCAGAGCTTCAGCGACGAGGAGCGGCGGCCGGACTCGGTGTACTCGGCGTAGTCGTCGCTCGGGCACGCCTCGGTGGTCGAGGTCATCGCCTTGGCGATGATGTAGTTCGCCTCGGGCGCGCCGCAGTCGACCTTCTTGTACTTCGGGCTGATCGTCGTGCCCGTGACGCTCGCGCACTCACCGGCCTTGGCCGACGGCCCGGTGATGCTGCTCAGACCACCGCCGATCAGGGACTTCACCAGGAAGAACGCGCCCGCGAGCACGATCACGCCGATGATCGAGCCGACGACCTTGCCGGCGCCACCCTTCTTCGGCGGCTGGGCGTACGGCATGGGCTGACCGGGCGGCATCTGGCCGGGCGGCGGGCCGTACTGCCCGGGTTGACCCTGCGGCTGCGCGTACGGGTCCGCGGGGTAGCCGCCCTGCTGGGGCGGAGGCCCGTACTGACCGGGCTGACCCGGCTGGGCGTACGGGTCGCCGGGCTGGCCGTAGGGCTGCTGGGGCTGCCCACCGGGAGGCGGGCCGTACGGCCCCGGCTGCTGGGGGTAATTGGGGGTAGTCACTTGATTCCTCTCCGATGGGTCACGCGAAAGACAGCGAAACCGGAGCCGCGAGGACGGCTCCGGTCTCGGAAAACTGGTGGGCCGGGCATCAGGGATCGCCTGGGCAGGTTCGTTCCGGCGAGACGACCACGCTGATCCTGCTTCCGCTTACGCCGAACGGCCCACGCCCCCCGACACGGCCGGAGGAGAGGTTGCCATGCGTTGGAGGAATCCGCCTGGGCTTTACGGAAACGTTACGGCTGCTTGGGTCGGCTAGGGGGTCGCGGTGCAGTAGGTCAGCCTCACCTCGGGATGGGCGAAGGCCTCCTCGCCCGCCGCGCACGACGGCGCCGGCACGTCCCTGCTGACCGCGGTCACCCTGAAGACGTCGTTCCCGGACGCGCAGTCCACGGCTTCGAGCTCCATGCGGGGCGACGTCGACGGGTAGCACTCGCCCTGCGCCCACAACGGCACGAGACAGATCCTGATCTCCGGGCCGCGCCTGGTGATCATGTCCGCGTTGGCGTTCGCGCAGCTCGCGGACTTGGCGACCGTCCCGGTGACCACGTAGTTCGCGCTCGACGAGAGGCAGCTGACGGCGTCGAAGTTCGGCTCGTTCGAGAACCCGGTGACGTTCGCGCAGTCGCCCTGCTTCGGCCTCTGGATCGGCGTCAGGAACTCGGACAGGCCGTAGATGGCGACGGCCGCGACGACCAGGGTGGCCGCGTAGGTCAGGATCCGCTTCCCCAGGCTCGTCCGCGGTGCGGGCGGCTCGTCGATCATCACGCGCAGAGGGTGCCACGCGGACCCGTCGCCGCGGCGCGGATCACCCGAAGATCACTGGTGCTGGTCGCCGCGTTCGAGGCAGAAGGTGACGGCGGGTTCCGGGAAGACCGCCGCGCGCGACTCTCCGCAGGCAGCGCGGTCGGTCTTGCCGGTGAGCACCTTGGCGACCTTCACCGAGTCCTTCGTGGTGCAGTCGACCTTGGCGATGCCGGTGTCGGAGTTCTGGCCGTAGCAGGCGCCCTCGACGAAGTTCGGCATCAGGCAGAGCGTGGAGTCGCCAGTGTAGGTCGAGTAGTCCATGCCGCCGGACGGGCACTTGGTCTCGTTCCACGGCAGCACCTTGGCGATCTTGACGTTCGCCTTCTCCGAGGCGCAGTCGAGCGCGGTGTACTTCGGGTCGTCGAGCGCGCCGGAGATCTGCGCGCAGTCGCCGACCTGGGCGGTCTTCGCCACGCCGCCGAGCTGGTTCATCACGAACCCGCCGAGCAGGACGAGCGCGAGGACAACAGCGATACCCAGGCCGACCTTCTTCATGGCCTGGGTATCGGCGTCAGACAGGGCTCAACTCAACCGAGTTCACCCGATCAGGAGTCTCCGTGCACGCCCATGCAGTAGACCTCGGCCGGCTCGGTGAACCTCAGCTCGCTGGAGCCCTCGGGACACGCCGTGCCCTCCTGGGGCAGGCCGTTGACCTTCTTCACGATCTTCACCGGCGACTCGGTCGTGCACGCCTCCTTCTTGAAGGCGCCGTCGTCGCTGGACGTGTAGCAGTTGCCCTCGGCGAGGTTCGGCATGAGGCACATGAACTCGCTGCCGGACTTCATCTGCTCGTAGATGCCCTCGTCCGGACACGGGTCCTCGGCACTCTTGAGCACCTTGGCGACCTTGTGCGTGGCAGCAGCGTCGCCGCAGCTCTTCGACGAGATGTTCCACTCGCCGTCCGGCTTGTCCACGTCCTTCGGCGACGCGCTGACGCAGTCGCCGACGTTCGTGCTGTTGAGCGCCGTGAGCGCCCACACGCCGCCGCCGACCAGCACTACTGCCAGGACGCCGACAATGACGAACTTCAACCAGTTGTTGTTCTTGGGCGACTCGTCGGTCTCGGCGTCCTCAGGAGCCGGTGCCACCGTGGCCGGTGGCTCGACGGGATCAGTCGACTCGGTGCTCATGGGCGAGAAAGTACGACACGTCGTGTTGGCTGCGTGTGTCGCCTCACACATCTCGTCGCCAGTTGACGCAGGTCGAACCCATTTGGCGTCGTCAGGGAGACTTGTGGGCGTGACCGATGGCCCCTTGATCGTCCAGTCGGACAAGACGCTGCTGCTCGAGGTCGACCACCCGCTGGCCGACGACGCGCGCACCTCGATCGCACCGTTCGCCGAGCTGGAACGTGCGCCGGAGCACGTGCACACGTACCGCGTCACCCCGTTGGCGCTGTGGAACGCCCGTGCGGCGGGCCACGACGCCGAGCAGGTGGTGGACGCGCTGGTGCGGTTCAGCCGCTACCCCGTGCCGCAGCCGCTGCTGGTGGACGTGGTCGACACGATGAGCCGGTTCGGGCGGCTGGTGCTGACCAACAACCCGGCACACGGCCTGGTGCTCCACTCCAACGACCGCGCGGTCCTCGAAGAGGTCCTGCGCAACAAGAAGATCGCGCCGATGTTCGGCGCGCGGATCGACGACGACACGGTCGTCGTGCACCCGAGCGAGCGCGGACGGCTCAAGCAGCTGCTGCTCAAGGTCGGCTGGCCGGCCGAGGACCACGCCGGGTACGTCGACGGCGAGGCGCACCCGATCGAGCTCGATGAGAACGGCTGGAAGCTGCGCGACTACCAGCGGCTGGCCGCCCAGGCGTTCTGGGCAGGCGGGTCCGGTGTCGTCGTGCTGCCGTGTGGCGCGGGCAAGACGCTGGTCGGCGCGGCGGCGATGGCCGAGGCGCAGGCGACCACGTTGATCCTGGTCACGAACACCGTGGCGGGCCGGCAGTGGAAGCGGGAGCTGATCGCGCGGACGTCCTTGACGGAAGAGGAGATCGGCGAGTACTCGGGTGAGCGCAAGGAGATCCGCCCGGTCACCATCGCGACCTACCAGGTGATCACCCGCAAGTCGAAGGGCGAGTACAAGCACCTGGAGCTGTTCGACTCGCGCGACTGGGGCCTGATCGTCTACGACGAGGTCCACCTGCTGCCCGCGCCGGTCTTCCGGATGACCGCTGACCTGCAGTCACGTCGTCGTCTGGGGCTGACCGCGACCCTGGTGCGCGAGGACGGCCAGGAGGGCGACGTCTTCTCGTTGATCGGGCCGAAGCGCTACGACGTGCCGTGGCGCGACATCGAGGCGCAGGGCTGGATCGCTCCCGCCGAGTGCACCGAGGTCCGGGTGACGCTCACGGACAACGAGCGGCTCCAGTACGCGACCGCGGAGCCCGAGGAGCGCTACAAGCTCTGCTCGACCGCCCGGACGAAGATCCCGGTCGTTCGGCGGGTGCTCGACCAGCATCCCGACGAGCCGGCTCTGGTGATCGGTGCTTACCTGGACCAGCTCGACGAGCTGGGCGAGGAGCTGGGGGCACCGGTGATCAAGGGATCGACGAAGAACAAGGAGCGCGAGGAGCTGTTCGACCAGTTCCGTCGCGGTGAGCTGCGCACGCTCGTCGTGTCGAAGGTGGCGAACTTCTCCATCGACCTGCCCGAGGCGTCCGTCGCCATCCAGGTGTCCGGCACGTTCGGGTCGCGCCAGGAGGAGGCCCAGCGCCTCGGCCGGATCCTGCGCCCCAAGGGTGACGGGCGGCAGGCGCACTTCTACTCGGTCGTCGCGCGCGACACGCTCGACACCGACTACGCCGCGCACCGTCAGCGGTTCCTGGCGGAGCAGGGCTACGCGTACAAGATCGTCGACGCGGACGACCTGGTCGGATGACGACCTGGTGGATGTGGAACCCGGCCGGAACCGCGCCCCGCAGCAGGTTCCGGTCGGAGGAGACGCTCGCCAGGTCGGCGCCGGACACGCAGGTCGTCCGGTCGGCCGACTTCACGTGCCCGGCGCAACGCCGTCGCGCCACCGCCGTGCGTGCGGACTTCCTGCGCGTCACCGGTGACCCGGTGCAGGTGGCGCTGGTCGAGCAGAGGCTGTGGACGTTGCTCGTGGCGTTGCGCCGGTCCCAGCCCCTGCGGGACGCGCTGGCGACCGCCGCGCCCAGGGCGGGGCGGGCGGCGCTGGTCGCGGAGCCGTCGCGCGAACTGGCCGAGTTCGACCGGCGCTTCGACCAGTTCGCGGCCGCGTTGCAGGTGCTGGTCGCCGACCCGACCCCGGAGCAGCTGCGCCACACCGCCGCCCTGGACTAGCGATCGAAGTCCGCACCGAGCCCCTGCTGTTTGGCGCGAAAAGCACGTTCGGGCCGATAGATGGCCCGAACGTGCTTTTCGCGCCAAAAAATATGTCCGGTAGGCCTGATCGATACAGGCGCTTGGTGCCTAGCGGGCGCCCTTGCGCACCGTCACCGTGCCGTCCGCCGCGACCTCGCACGGGTTGTTGGCCGTGCACTGCTCGCCGCTGTCGTTGCCCGTGCTGTGGACACCACGGGTAGGGCGCCGGGGCCTCGACGCCGCCGAGCACAGCCACCGCGGGGTTGCCGTGACGAGCATCGCGAAGCTCGTCGCCAGGAGCACTTTTCGCATGCCGCAGAGGTTTTCGGACCCGTGTGCGCGCGGGGTGATGGCCGCGCAACAACTGCGCACGGACGGTCGTTACGCAACCATGACGTGCCAAGAACGTCCTCATGAGACCTGTCCGGAAGGCTGGAGGTCATGCCGCGCGTACTGCTGATCGAGGACGACGAGGCGGTCCGCGAGGGACTGTCGCTCGCCCTGACCTACCAGGGACACACCGTTGACGCGGTGCGCACGGGTGAGGAAGGTCTTGAGCTGCTCGGCCGCAGCACGCCCGACGTGGTGGTGCTGGACCTGATGCTGCCTGGCGTGGACGGGTTCGAGGTGTGCCGCCGCATCCGCGCGTCCCGCGACCTGCCGATCATCATGCTGACGGCGCGCAACGACGACATCGACGTGGTCGCGGGCCTGGAGGCCGGTGCGGACGACTACGTGGCCAAACCCGCCCAGGCCCGCGTGCTGGAAGCCCGCATCCGCGCGGTGCTGCGGCGGTCGTCCGCGCCCGTGGTCGAGGTCGTGGCCGAACGCCACGGTGACCTGACGATCGACCGCGACGGCCTCGTCGTGACCCGGCTCGGGCGGCCGGTGTCGTTGGCCCCCACGGAACTGCGGTTGCTGCTGGAGCTCTCGTCGTCACCGGGCAGGGTGATGTCGCGGCAGCAGCTGCTGGAGTCGGTGTGGGACCAGGGCTACCTCGGCGACTCGCGGCTGGTCGACGCCTGCGTGCAGCGGCTGCGCTCCAAGATCGAGGACGACCCGGCCGCGCCCTCGTACGTGCAGACGGTGCGCGGCTTCGGCTACCGGTTCGGCCCGCTGTGACGCTGCGGCTGCGGCTGCTGCTCGCGTTCGCCTTCCTGAGCATCGTGACCGCGGTGGCGGTGGCGGGCGCCGGTTACGTGCGGTCCCGCGACGCCATCGTGCAGCGGGCGCAGGACAACGCCGTCATCGAGACCACGAACCGCGTGGAGCAGCTCTACCCGTTGCCCGCCCGCCCACCCGACGCCGCGGCCCTGGAGCGCATCGCCGGGAAGGTCTCCGGCCGCGAGGGCATGGCGCTGGCCTCAGCCAACGGCCAGTCGTCCGGCAGCATGGACGCCTCGGTGATCACGCCGGAGCTGCGCGCCCTGGTGTCCTCCGGCCGCGTCGGCTGGCAGCGCGTGCCGTACGCGGGCGGGGTGTGGCTGGTCGTGGGCATGCAGCTGCGGGTGACCTCGGGCGACACGTCCGGCATCGAGGTGTACGTGCTGCGGCCGTTCACGTCGGAGATCGAGGTGGTGGACGAGCTGGCGCGCAACGCGTGGCTCATCGGCGGCGCGGGCCTGGTTCTGGCCCTCGCCCTGGGTTTCCTGGCGTCCCGCGGCGTGCTGCGCCCCGTCCGCGAGCTGCAGCTGGCCGCGTGGCGCCTGGGCCAGGGCGACCTGACCGCACGGGTGCCAGTGCGAGGCCGGGACGAGCTGGCGTCCGTCGCGTCGACGTTCAACAGCACCGCGTCGTCCCTGGAACACCACGTGGGCGAGCTGCGGCGGATGGAAGCGGACGCCCGCCGGTTCGTGGCAGACGTGTCGCACGAGCTGCGCACCCCGCTGACCGCGATGACCGCCGTGACCGACGTCCTGGACGCGGAAACGTCCGCGCTGCCCGGCGTCGCGGGCCAGGCGGCGCGGCTGGTGAACCGCGAGACGCAGAACCTGACCCGCCTGGTGAACGACCTGATCGAGGTCACCCGCTTCGACTCGGGCACGGCGGCACTCGCGCTGGACGACGTCGACGTGGCGGACGTGGTGCGCGCGACCCTGCGAATGCGCGGCTTCACGGACGTGACGGCGTCGCTGCCGTCCGGGGTGCGCGCCCGGCTGGACCCGCGGCGGCTGGACGTGATCGTGGCGAACCTGGTCGGCAACGCTCTTCGGCACGGGTCGCCGCCGGTGACGTTGTCGCTGTCGGTGTCGGATGCGGGGTCGGAGTCGTTCCTGGTGATCGAGGTGGCGGACTCCGGTCCGGGGTTGCCTTCGGAGGTGCTGCCGCACGTGTTCGCGCGGTTCTACAAGGCGGACTCGGCACGGGGGCGGTCGGAGGGCAGCGGGCTGGGGCTGGCGATCGCGTGGGAGAACGCGCGGCTGCACGGCGGGACGCTGGCCGCGGCGAACCGGCCTGGTGGCGGGGCGCTGTTCACGCTCCGGCTGCCGCTGGGAGGTGAGTCGTGAAGCCGAAAACTGTCGGTGCTGCCTGGGAGAATGAAAACAGGGGGACCCCCTGGAGGGGACCCCTGCGCAAGCTCGGCCTTGCAGCGCTGCCCCTCCCCTTGCGCAAGCTCGGCCTGGCCGCGCTGGCCCTCACCGCACTCACCGCCTGCGGCATCCGCCCCACCGAACCCATCCCCGGCCTCGAAGCCCCCAGCGGCCCCGTCGAGAACACCTCGCCGTCGCTCTACTGGGTCTCCGGGGGCAGGGTGATCCCGGTCAGCCGACCCCAGGGCAGCGTGAGCGGCTACGACGTGATCGCCCTGCTCGCCCAGGGCCCCACCAACGCCGAGCAGTCCCGCGGCCTGAGCACCGAGGTGCCGGTCGACGCCGCGCCTGCCGTCGTCGACCGGGTCGCCAGCGGGCTCGACGTCACGCTTTCCAGCGACGTCTCGCAGCTCAGTCCCGTTGCCGTGCAGCAGATCGTCTGCACGTTGCTCGGCATCCAGTCCGCCGGCACCGTGAGCCTGCGCGGCGGCGGGCATTCGCTGGAGGCGCGGAAGTGCGCTTGAATCGGCGCGTGCACGTCTACTCCATCCCGATGCGCGTCCGGTTCCGCGGCATCACCCGGCGCACCGGACTGCTCGTCGAGGGGCCGGCCGGGTGGGGCGAGTTCTGCCCGTTCGAGGAGTACGACGACGACGAGGCCGCGCCGTGGCTGGCGTGCGCGCTCGAAGCGGCGAACGAGGGTTGGCCGGCACCGGTGCGTTCGAGGATTCCGGTCAACTGCACAGTTCCGGTGGTCGAGCCAGAAAAAGCACACGAGATCGTCAAAATCTCAGGGTGCTCCACGGCCAAGGTGAAGGTCGCCGAGTCCACTCTGGACGAGGACTGCGCGCGGCTCGAAGCCGTCCGGGACGCCTTGGGGCCACAGGGTTTCGTGCGGGTCGACGCGAACATGATGTGGGACGTGGACACGGCCGTCACGGCGATCCGGGCCATGGACAAGGCGGCCGGCGGGCTCCAGTACGTGGAACAGCCGTGCCGCACGCTCGACGAGCTCGCGAAGGTCCGCAAGAGGGTGGACGTGCCGATCGCGGCGGACGAGTCGATTCGCAAGGCCGACGACCCGTTGAAGGTGGCGGTGGCCGGTGCCGCGGACATCGCGGTGATCAAGGTCGCGCCGCTCGGGGGTGTGCGCCGGGCGTTGGAGATCGCCGAGGCGTGCGGGCTGCCGTGCGTGGTGTCGTCCGCCCTCGAAACCTCGGTGGGCATGGCGGCCGGAGTCGCGCTGGCGGCGGCGCTGCCGGAGCTCGACTACGCGTGCGGGCTGGCGACGCTCTCGCTGCTGGAAGGCGATGTCACGAGCGATTCACTGGTGCCGGTCGACGGATATCTGCCGGTGCTCACGAAGGCGCCCGTGCCGGACCGCATCGAAGGGTTCGCGAACGATGTGATCGCGGAGGCCTGGACTAATCGGTACGGCCGGGTGCTGAACAAGCTCAGTCGATGAGCCGATCAACCTGAATCTTCAGTGGGAACGGCTCGACAGCTTCGTACACTCCTGTCTCAGCAGACGCCTCCTGATAGCCGAATGGTCCGGCCAGGTGCATCGGAGCCAATGAGATCGGCTCGTCGAGATCGACAATCCAGTAGAACGGGATGCCGGCCTGTGCGTACTCGCCACGCTTGGCCTGATAGTCCGTCTGGCGCGAGCTCGGCGAGAGTATTTCAACAGCGAGGACGACATCTGCTGCCCTGATGAGGCCACCCTCAGCCCTTTGCCGCCTGCGAGCGTTGCGCTGTACAACGCACACATCGGGACGCCGGACGAAGCCTGGTCTGTCAGGTGCCGCCAGCTCCAGGTCAACATCGATGTCGTAGAGGACCTCGAGATCTTCGGGTACCTGAGCAACGAGTTGCAGCAGCAAGTTGCAACCTGCCGCATTGTGATCGGCAAGAGGGCTGGAGTGCATGATCAGACGGCCGTTTACCAATTCTGTATAGCCGTCTTCGGTTTCTCCGAGTGCGGCGTACTGAGCAACGGTCAAAGGACCCGTCGCAACAGTAAGCAGACGCCTCGGAGGCCTATCGGGTAGTGCGGTCACTGCGTCTCCTTCCGTCTGTTCCACCGTCGCACATGGAAGCCCTCCAAACCGCTCGGCAGCGCCACACCTTCGGCGGAATCAAGGCTTGGCCCTGGTCAGGCCCTGCCCCGCAGCCCCCAGGCTGAACACCACGCCCTCGGTCCGGTTGATCGCCTCGGTCCGCCGCGCGGAAGCCGGCACCCGCGTCAGGTCCACCAGCCGGATCGGCGGCCCCAGCTCGACCAGCGTGGGCGTGTAGGAGGCTTCGACCACGCTCCACCCCTCGGGTCCCTCCTCGAACTTGAACCGCGCGATCGCCCCTTCCTCGGTGACTCCGCGGGGTTCGGCGTGCCGGGCGACCTCGTTGCCCAGCCCGTACGCGACCCACTTCTTGCCGATCTTCTCGAACGGCTGCACCACGTGGACGTGCGTGCCGATGATCAGGTCCAGGGCCGGGTCGGCGAGCAGCTGGCGGGCCAGCGCCTTCTGGTCCGCGGTGGCCTCGTGCTGGTACTCGTTGCCCCACTGCACGGACAGCACGACGACCTCGGCTCCGGCGGCACGGGCGGCGCGGGCGTCGGCGAGGATCTTGGTCGCGTTGATCTGGTTCGCCCGCCACGGCTGCGGCAGCGGAATGCCGTTGAAGCCGTAGGTGAACGAAAGCTGCGCCACGCGCACCCCGCCCGCGTCCAGGATCAGCGGCGCCGCGGCCTCCTCCGGCGTGCGGAACGAGCCGGTGTGCTTCAAACCGACGGCGTCCATCGCGTCGAGCGTCGTCTGGATGGCCGAGACGCCGCGGTCCAGCGTGTGGTTCGAGGCGGTCGAGCACGAGTCGTAGCCGACGTCGACCAGGCCCTTCGCCACCTCGGGCGGTGCGAGGAACGCCGGGTAGCCGAAGAACGGGCCTTCCTTCGGCCCCAGCGGCACCTCCAGGTGGCACAGGGACAGGTCGGCCTTCAGCGTGTCCTTCACGCCCTCGAACAGCGGCAGGAAGTTGCGGCCGGCGGCACCGCCGTCGGCCGTTGCCTGATCGGTCAGCGCCGGGTGGATCAGCACGTCACCGCCGGCGGTCAGGGTGAACGACCGCGGCGGGGGCGGGCCGGAAGACGTGGGCGACGGCGGTGGCGCGGACGTGACGACGACCGGGGAGCCGGTGCACCCGGACAGCGCGAAACCGGCGGCCAGCGCGAGCGCCGACCACCGGTGAACACGCCTCAGCGCTGCCGCCTGCGTCGCAGGACCACGAACAGCACGACCGCCAGCACCGCCGCCGCGACGGGCAGCACGCGCTTCAGGACGGGGACGCCTGCCGTGTCGATCAGATCGATCGGCTCGTCGGGGACCACTCGGAGATGCTGCTGTTGGGCCACCTCGTCAGGATCCACCGATCCCAGCGTGCTCGCCAGGCATTCCGCGAACTGGTCGACGAGCTTGCCGCTGACCTCGGAGATCAGCCCACGGCCGAGTTGAGCCGGACGGCCGGTCACGCTCAGGTCCGTCTCGACCTCGACCGTGTCGCCCACCTGGAACGTCACGGTCGCCGACGCCGTGCCGTTGCCGCGGGCGTCCTTGCCCGCGGCCTTCATCACGGCGCGGCGCAGCACCGGATCGATCTCCACGAACTCGCCGCTGCCCCGGTACAGCAGCTGCACCGGGCCGAGCTTGACCTTCACCTCCCCGTTGAACGTCTTGCCGTCGACCGAGGTCAGCGTGGCGCCCGGCAGGCACGGCGCCACCCGCTCCGGGTCGAGCAGCGCCTCCCACACGTCCTCGGCCGGGGCCGGTGAGACGAACGAATGCGTCAACTTCATCCCGCTACCGCCGCGGTCAGCGCCCGCCCGGTGAGCACCCGAGCCAGGTTGTCCTTGTAGCCGTCGCCGGACGACGCCCGCAGCGCCGCCTCGGCGATCGCCGACACGGGCTGCCCGACCAGCGCCGATTCCACGTCGACCGCACGCACGGGTCCGGACCCGACGTTGGTGAGGCCGACCCGGGCAGCCTCGATCGTGCCGCCACGAACCTGCACGGCCGCCGCGACCGCGACGATCGACCACGCCTGCGCGACCCGGTTGAGCTTCTCGTAGTGCGCTCCCCAACCAGTGTGTTTCGGCACCCTGACATCGATGAGGATCTCGTCGGGAGCCAGCGCGGTGGTGAAGTAGTCGACGAAGAACTCCGCCGCGGGCACCTCACGACGGCCACCAGGACCAGCGATGATCATCACGGCGTCCAGCGCGAGAGCCGGTGCCAGCAGGTCACCGGCGGGATCCGCGTGGCACAGCGAGCCGCCGAACGTGCCGCGGTGCCGGACCTGAGGGTCGGCCACCGTGTCCGTGACCAGCTTCAACAACAACGCGTGGTCGTGGATCAGGTGATCGCGCTGCACCTCGTAGTGCGTGGTCATGGCACCGATGAGCAACGAGTCGCCGTCGTCGCGCACGCCCGTCAGCTCGGTCAGACCTCCGATGTCGATCAACGCGGTCGGTGCCGCCAACCGCATGCGCAGCACCGGCACCAAGGACTGACCGCCCGCGATGATCTTCGCGTCCTCGCCCTCCTCCGCGAGCATCCGCACGGCTTCGTCCACAGTGGACGGGAACAGGTACCTGAACTCCGCCGGGATCACGACTGTCCTCCCTGCGCGTCGATCGAACCGAGTCCACCCGCTGCCACTTCACCCGCGTCATCGGCGGGCCGGCCTTGCAACGCGGTCCACACGCGTTCCGGCGACAACGGCATCTCGATGTCCCGGACACCCAGGTGCCGCACGGCGTCCAGGACGCTGTTCACCACGGCAGGCGTCGAGGCGATCGTGCCTGCCTCACCGACTCCCTTGGCACCCAACGGGTTCGTCGTCGCCGGTGTCGACGTGCGCGCCGTCAGGAACGCCGGCAGGTCCGCCGCGGACGGCACGAGGTAGTCGGCGAACGTCGCCGTCGTCAGCGTGCCCATCTCGTCGTGGACCGCCTCCTCGTACAACGCCTGCGCGATGCCCTGCGCCAGTCCGCCGTGCACCTGACCGTCGACGATCAACGGGTTCACGACCGTGCCGACGTCGTCCACCGCGACGTACGACCGGATCCGCACCACACCGGTCTCCGTGTCGACTTCCGTTGCGCACAAATGGGTTCCGTGCGGGAACGAGAAGTTGTCCGGATCGAACGTGGCGTCGGCGTCCATGCCGGGCTCCATGCCCTCGGGCAGGTCGTGCGCCACGTGCGCGGCCAGCACGACGTCGCCCAACGTCCGCGCGGTCGACGTGCCACGCACGGAGAACGAACCGGACGCGAACTCCACGTCCGCCTCGTCGCACTCCATCATGTGCGCGGCCAGCGTGCGGGCCTTCGCGAGCACCTTGTCCGCCGCGTGCACCAGAGCAGTCCCACCGACGGCCAACGAACGAGACCCGTAGCTGTCCATGCCCTTGTGCGACGAGGCCGTGTCGCCGTGCAGCACCTCGACGTCCTCGAACGGCACACCGAGCCGGTCGGCGACGATCTGCGACCACACCGTCTCGTGGCCCTGCCCGTGCGGCGAGGTCCCGGTGATCACCTCGACCTTGCCGGTGGGCAGCATGCGGATCGATGCGGTCTCCCAACCGCCTGCGGCATAACGCAAAGCGCCCAGCACGCGGGACGGCGCGAGGCCGCACATCTCGGTGTAGGTGGAGATTCCGATGCCCAGCTGGACCGCTGAACCCTCCGCACGCCGACGTGCCTGCTCCTCCCGCAGCTCCTCGTACCCGAACAGCTCCATCGCGCGAGCCGTCGCGGCCTCGTAGTTGCCCGAGTCGTAGGTGAGCCCGGCGACCGTGTTGAACGGGAACTCCTCGTGCCTGATCCAGTTCATCTCGCGGATCTTCATGGGGTCCGTGCCGAGCTCGACCGCGAGCTCGTCCATCATCCGCTCGATCGCGAACGTGGCTTCCGGCCGTCCGGCACCGCGGTACGCGTCCGTCGGCACCTTGTTCGTGAAGACGTTCGTGCACTCGAACCGGTAGGCCGCGAACTTGTAGATCGCGTTGAACATGAACGCGCCCAGGATCGGGATGCCCGGCGTCACCAGTCGCAGGTACGCGCCCATGTCGGCGAGCAGCTCGACCTTCAGGCCGGTCACGGTGCCGTCGCGACGCGCGGACAACGTGATCTTCTGGATCTGGTCGCGGCCGTGGTGGCCCGACAGCATCGACTCGGTGCGCGACTCCGTCCACTTCACCGGACGGCCCATCCGCCGCGCGACCAGCAGGCACAGCAGCTCCTCCGGCGTGACCTGGAGCTTGCCGCCGAACCCTCCGCCGACGTCCGGTGCGATCACGCGGATCTTGTGCTCGGCGATGCCCGTGACGGCCGAGAGCATCCAGCGCAGGATGTGCGGGATCTGCGTGGCGGACCAGACGGTGAACATGTCGGCGCTCGGGTCCACGACGACCGAACGCGGTTCCATGAACGACGGGATCAGCCGCTGCTGCCGGAACGTCCGCTCGATCACGACCTCGGCGGAGGAGATCTCGTCCTCGACGTTCGTGCCGCTGCCGGCCTCTGCCGAGTCGAAGACCCACGTCGCACACTTGTTCGTGCCGAGGTCCGGATGCACCAGATCGGCGTCCCGCAAGGCTTCTTCCAGGTCGAGCACGACCGGCAGCTCGTCGTAGTCGACGTCGATCTCGGCCAGGGCGTCCGCGGCCCGGTAGGGGCTGTCGGCGATCACCAGGGCCACGGCCTCACCGGCGAAGTTGACCTGGTCGACGGCCATCGCGGGGGCCGGCGGCGACTTCATGTCCTCGGTGATCGGCCACGCGCAGGGCAGAGAGCCCTGCTCCGCCGCGAAGTCCTCACCGGTGAGCACCACGGCCACACCGGGCATCGCGGTCGCGCGGCTGCAGTCGATGTTGCGGATCCGCGCGTGGGCGACAGGACTGCGCAGCACGGCCATGTGCAGCATGCCGGTCAGCTGGATGTTGTCGGTCCACCTGGTCTGACCGGTGATGAGTCGTGCGTCCTCCTTGCGGAGCCGGGCCCTGCCGACTTCCGGTTCCGCGGTGGCGGTCATTCTCCACCTACCGGCTGTTTCGCGGTGACGTGCTCATCGCTGTGCTGCTCGATCTTGGGTCCGGCGCCCGGCTTCATCCGCTGGGCGGCGTCCTGGACCGCGCGGACGATGTTCTGGTAGCCCGTGCAGCGGCAGAGGTTGCCCTCCAGGCCCTTCCGCACGGTCTCGTCGTCCGGGTCCGGCTCGTCGGCGAGCAGGTCGATGGCCTGCATGATCATGCCGGGCGTGCAGAAACCGCACTGCAACGCGTGGTTCGTGCGGAACGCCTCCTGCACCGGGTGCAGCTTGCCGTCGCGGGCGAGACCTTCGATCGTGGTGATCTCGTGCCCGTTCGCCTGGACCGCGAACATCTGGCACGACTTCACGCTGTGGCCGTCGAGGTGCACCGTGCACGCGCCGCAGTTCCCGGTGTCGCAGCCGACGACAGTGCCGGTCTTGCCCAAACGCTCCCGCAGGTAGTGGACGAGCAGGAGCCTTGGTTCGACCTCGTCGGCGTACGTCACTCCGTCGACGTTGACCGAGATGTGCATGAACCCTCCCAGGGGTGGGCAGCAGGTGTGACGAGGGCCACTCCAGCCTCCTCCCCTGTTCGTGATTCAACAACCCGATCAGTGGTGGATCGGTTCACCAAGATCGACGAGCCGTCGGCCACTTCCCTTCCACCGCAAGGAAATGATCTCGGCGGCGATCGACACCGCGGTCTCCTCCGGCGTGCGCGCGCCCAGGTCCAGGCCGATCGGCGAGGCCAGAGCCGCCAGCTCGCCCTCGCTCAAACCCGCTTCCCGCAACCGTTGCAGCCGATCTTCGTGCGTGCGGCGGGATCCCATCGCACCGATGTAGCCGACCTTCAGTCGCAACGCGACTTCCAGCAACGGGACGTCGAACTTCGGGTCGTGCGTCAGAACCGCGATGACCGTGCGTTCGTCGAGCTTGGACGCCTCACGTTCCAGATACCGGTGTGGCCAGTCCACAACGACCTCGTCCGCATCGGGGAAACGCGAGCGCGTCGCGAACACCGGCCGTGCGTCGCACACGGTCACGCGATAACCGAGAAACGCTCCGAGCCTGGCCAGGGCAGCAGCGAAGTCGATCGCACCGAACACGAGCATGCGCGGCGGCGGCTCGAACGAGTTCACGAACACGCTCATGCCCTCGCCGCGTCGCTGACCGTCCGGGCCGTACTGGAGGACCCCGCTGCGGCCGCTCGCCAGCATGCCGCGCGCGTCGTCGGTGACGGCGTCGTCGATGCGGCCGGAGCCGAGGCTCCCGGAGCGGCGATCGGGCCAGACGACCAGGCGCCTGCCGATGCCGTCCGGGTGCTCGACGACGGTCGCGACGGCCACCGGTTCTTCGGCACGCACCGTCTCCACGACCTCACTGAGCTGCGGAAACGTCTCGGCGTTGATCTTCTCGACGTAGATGTCGATGATCCCGCCGCAGGTCAGACCGACGGCGAACGCGTCGTCGTCGCTCACCCCGTACCGCTGCAACACAGGGCTCTCGGTGGCCTGCGCGAGGTCGTAGACGGCACCCTCGACGCAGCCGCCGGACACGCTGCCGATTGCCTCGCCGTCCTGCGTCACCAGCATCGCCGCGCCCGCGGGCCTGGGTGCCGAGCTGAAGGTCGCGACCACGGTGCCGACGCCGACCGTCTCGCCGTTCGCCACCCGTTCCGCGAGGTCGAACAGGACATCACGCACGGCGGACCTCCTTCAGCAGTTCTTCGAGAGCGTGCACGCTGTGGCCGGCGACCATCGTGTCGACGTGCGGGAGCGCCGCCACCACGCCGCTCTGCACGGGCCGATAGCCGGGCTTGCCCGCGTGCGGGTTGGCCCAGATGATCTTGTGGCTCACCCGTTTCAGCCTCGCCATCTCGTCCGCGAGCAACGCCGGGTCGCCGCGTTCCCAGCCGTCGCTGAACAGCACGACGACCGCACCTCGTTGCCGCCACTGCTGGTTGAACCGGCGCAACGCCTCCCCGAGCCGCGTTCCGCCCTCGTAGTCGGGGATCGCCCGCCCGGCGGCTCGCAGCGCCCGTTCCGGATCGCGTTCCTTCAGCTGACGGGTGACACGGGTGAGGCGCGTGCCGATCGTGCGCACCTCGACGGGCATGGCGTGCGCGATGACGTGCGAGAACCGCAGCAGCGCGTCGGAATAGGCGGCCATCGAGCCGGACACGTCGATCAACAGCACGAGCCTGCGTGCTTTCACCCCGCGCCGGCGGTGGCGTGGCCGGGCGATCTCGCCGCCCATCTCGATCATCGCGCGGACCGTGCGCGCCAGGTCCATGCGGCCGCGGCGGGCCTTCCGCAGTCTTCTGGACCTCCTGCGCGGCGGGAGCGGGTTCAGCCGGGCGATCAGCGGCGCCGCGTTGAACTCGGAGATGTCCTTGTGGCGCAGCACTTCCACATCGGACGCGGCGACCCCGACGGTGACCGAGTCGAGTTCGATCGTCGTGCGCGGACGGGGTGGCGTGCCCCCGAAGTACGCCCGGTAGGCGGCGTCGTAGCGCGGCAGGTCGTCCGGGTCGGCGCACAGCGTGAGGCGCCCGGCCCAGTAGAGGTCGACGTGCTCGGTGGCCCGCAGGTACGCCTGGACGCGGTCCGGCCCGCACGCGAGCCCCGCGCCCCGCAGGACGCGCGTGAACCCCACGCAGGCTTCGGTCACCCCACGATTGTGCTCCCGATCACGCGTTCCGCGTCCTCGCGGTACTTCAGCACGGCCCCGAGCGTCGTCACGTCCGGCTCGGTCCGTCCCAGCGCCTGGAGCGCCCGCGCCCAGTCCAGCGACTCGGCCACACCCGGCGGCTTCAGCAGGTCGAGGCCGCGCATCTTGTGGACGGCCTGCGCGACCTGCTCCGCGAGCCGTTCGTCGAGGCCGGGAAGGGTGCGGCGCAGGATCGCGACCTCGCGTTCCAGCGACGGGTGCTCCAGCCAGTGGTAGAGGCAGCGGCGTTTCAACGCGTCGTGCACCTCGCGGGTCCGGTTCGAGGTCAGCACGGTCATCGGCGGCGTCGAGGCCCTGATCTCACCGAACTCGGGGATGCTCACCGCGTTCTCCGACAGCACCTCCAGCAGGAACGCCTCGAACTCGTCGTCCGCCCTGTCGATCTCGTCCACGAGCAGCACGCACGGCGCGCTCTCCAGAGCCTGGAGCAACGGCCTGGCCAGCAGGAACCGTCGTGTGTAGAGAGAGGCCTCGTCGACCTCGCCCTTCGTCTCCAGCACGCGCAGGTGCATGAGCTGCCGCGGGTAGTCCCAGTCGTAGAGGGCCTGGGTGGCGTCGATGCCCTCGTGGCACTGGAGCCTGATCAGCGGCACGTCCGTCGCCTTGGCGAGCGCCAGCGCGAGCGAGGTCTTGCCGGTGCCGGGTTCGCCTTCGAGGAACAGCGGCCGTCCCATCCGGAGCGCGAGGAACGCCGCCGTGGCGATGCCGCCGTCGGGGAGGTACCCCGCGCGGTCGAGCCCTGACGCCAGTTCCTCAGGGGACTCCATGACCCTCAGAGTAGGCCCTGTTCCCAGGGTCTCGTTCGATGAGAGTCGCGGCTGAGGTGGTTCCTGGCG
>NZ_JBHRZI010000057.1:177290-305182 GCF_042649515.1 Lentzea rhizosphaerae
TTGTATTCGGGCGGCCGCCCGCGCCTCCAGGGGCCGCCTCAGCCCCGGCTATCGCGAACACGGACCCTGGGAACAGGGCCTGGACTCAGGGTCCGGTTCGGGGTGGTCACCGATGTGCGAGGGCCCGGATTTGACGATTCTTGAGCCATGACGAACAACGTGCTGAACGAAGCCACCAGCCAGGTCAAGAAGCTCCGCCGCAGCCGGAGCGACAAGATGATCGCCGGCGTCTGCGGCGGCGTCGCGAAGATGATCGGTGTCGACGCCGCGATCCTGCGGATCATCCTGGTGGCGGCGACGCTGCTCGGGTTCGGCACCGGAGCGATCCTCTACGTCGCCGCCTGGATCCTCATGCCCGAGGAAGACGCGGCCGTGTAAACCGGACCGTGATCACCGTGGGAAGCCAGGAACACCAGGTAGCCGTTGCCAGGGGTGGGGACCGTTGAGGGGTCGGTACTCCACCCCGAGCGCATCGAGCCTCGGGAGGTGGTGCTCCGCCAGCCGTTGCACGAACCCAGGATCCTTCTCCGCCGGGGACCACACGACCTCGGCGAACGCGGCCAGCCTCGGGAACGCCGCGTAGTCCACCCGCCGGGCCGAGTCGAGGTGCTCGGTCCAGATGTTCGCCTGCGCCCCCAGCAACCGGCCAGGCTCGTCACCCGTGAGTTCAGAAGGCACCGGATCCCACGCGTAGACGTCCTCCAGCGTGGTCACCGTCCCCACCGGGATCGGTTCGTCGAGCGACTCGCTCTGCCGGTAGTCCAGATAAACGTGCTGCTCAGGGCACATCACCACGTCGTGGCCCTCGCGCAACGCCGTCACGCCGCCTTCGACACCGCGCCACGACGCGACGACAGTGCCCACCGGCAGCGGACCGGACTCCAGGATCTCGTCCCACCCGTACGGCCGCCGCCCTGCGCGCACGACGTGCTTCGCGATCGCCCGCACCAGCTCGCCGTCGTGACCGGGCGCCTCGTCGCCGCCGAGTCCGATGAACTCGCACGGGAAGACGTCCATCAGCTCGTCGAACACGTTCCGGTAGAAGTCCACTGTGGATTCGTCCGTGTTG
Organism: Lentzea rhizosphaerae; assembly: GCF_042649515.1. Classification (NCBI taxonomy): domain Bacteria; kingdom Bacillati; phylum Actinomycetota; class Actinomycetes; order Pseudonocardiales; family Pseudonocardiaceae; genus Lentzea; species Lentzea rhizosphaerae. The sequence goes on from NZ_JBHRZI010000057.1 coordinate 178,360, forward strand.
AGCACGCGTTCGTTGACGCCCCAGTCGGTCCAGACGCCGCCGCCGTGCACGCCGAGCTCCGGGTACGCCGCGATCGCCGCCTGTGAATGGCCCGGGACGTCGATCTCCGGGACCACGATGATGTGCCGCTGCCGTGCGTACTCCACGATCTCCCGCAGGTCGTCCTGCGTGTAGAAACCGCCGTGCGGACGGCCCGCCATGCCGCCGGCGCGCCGATCTCCGAACCGCGAGTCCTCGCGCCACGACCCGACCTCGGTGAGCTTCGGGTAGCGCTTGGACTCGAACCGCCAGCCCTGGTCGTCGGTCAGGTGCAGGTGCAGGACGTTGAGCTTGTGCACGGACAGCAGCTCGACGTACCGCAGCACCTCCCGCTTGGGCAGGAAGTGCCGCGCCACGTCCAGCATCACGCCGCGCCACGGGAACCGCGGGTGGTCCACGATCTCGCAGGCGGGGATCACCGACGGTTTTTCGCCCGCCGCCCGGAACGCCTGCGGGCCGAGCAGCTGCCGCAGGGTCTGCAACGCGTTCATCTCACCGGCCGCGTCGTGCGCCTCGATCAGCACGCCCTCGTCGGAGGAGAGCAGCCGGTAGCCGCCGGGTGGACCGTCCACGAGGACGGTCTCCCAGCCGCTGTACGCACAAAGCCTTCCGCCGTCCACATAGGACACGGGGCGCGGGAGGAGGTTCATCCCTTCACCGCCCCGGCGAGTCCGGACACCAGACGGCGCTGCACGAGCATGAAGAAGATGAGCACAGGGATGGTCATCAGGGTGGAGCCCGCCATGATCGCGCCCCAATCGTTCTGGTCGGGTTTGACGAACACCTGCAGCGCCAGCGGCAGGGTCTGGTTCTCCACGGCGGAGATGATGAACGTCTTGGCGAACAGGAAGTCGTTCCAGGCGTGGATGAACGACAGCACCGACGTCGCGACCAGGCCCGGCGCGACCAGCGGGAACAGCACCTGCCAGAGGAACCGGAACCGCGACGCGCCGTCCAGGGTCGCGGCCTCCTCCAGCTCCACCGGCACGGCCGCGACGAACCCGCGCAGCATCCAGATCGCGAACGGCAGGCTGAACGCCAGGTGCACCAGCACGAGCGAGCCCAGGTGGTTCAGCCCGAACGCCGGAACGCTGTCACCGACCGACCGCATCAGGAAGAACAGCGGCACGGTCAACGCCTCCACCGGCACCATCTGCACCACGAGCAGCATGATCAGCAACGTCGTGCGGCTGCGGAACCGGAACCGGGTGAGCGCGGTCGCCGCCAGGAACGAGATCAGGATGCTCAAGCCCACCACGACCAGCGCGACGACCACGCTGTTCAGGAAGTAGCGCCCGAAGTTCGCGACGGTCAGCGCCCGCGTGAAGCTGTCCAGAGTGGGCCGCGTCGTCCACGGCACCGGGTCGGCCGAGATGATCTCGTCCTCCGGCTTGAACGCGGACAGCACCATCCAGAACAGCGGGAACGCCACGACTGCCGCGATCACGAGGACGAATCCCTCGGTCAGCCAGCGCCTCACAGGACCTCCCCCGACCGCCGCAACGCGCGCAGGTAGAACAACGTGATCACCAGCAGCAGCACGGTCATCACGACACCGATCGCCGCGCCCAGGCCGTACTCCGACGCCGCGAACGCCTGCTGGTAGGCGTAGACGTTGAGCACGAGGTTGCGCCCGGCGATGCCGCCGCCGTTGGTCATCACATAGATCTGCGTGAAGACCTTGAAGTCCCAGATGATCGACTGGATCGTCACCACGAGGATGATCGGCCGCAGCAACGGCAGCGTGACGCTCCACGCCGTGCGGAACGCCGACGCGCCGTCGAGTGCCGCGGCCTCCAGCACCTCACCCGGGATCGCCTTGATGCCCGCGTAGAGCGTCACCATGACGAACGGGAACGAGCACCAGATCACCTGGGCCGCAACGAGTCCGAACGCCGTCCACTTGTCGAACGTCCAGGAGAAGCCCTGGATGCCCAGGACCTCGTTGACGAACCCGAAGTTCGCGTCGAACAGGAACAGCCAGATCGTCGACCCGGCGACGGCCGGCGTGGACCACGCGCCGAGCGCCGCCAGGAACAACGTCATCCGCACCCAGGTGCGGACCCTCGTGGCGAGGATCGCGAGAAACGCGCCCACCAGCAGCGTGCCGACCACGCAGACCGCCGCGAACGCGACGGTCTGCCCGAGAACCGTCCAGAACTGCTGGTTCCCCAACAGGTTCTGGTAGTTCCCGAGGCCGAGGAACGTGAGCGGCGCGCCGCCGCTCACCTGCTCCTGGCCGTAGTCGTAGAGCGAGATGAGCACCAGCTGGTAGATCGGGTAGGCCAACAGGCCCGCCAGCACCAGCAGCGCTGGGGTCAGGTAGGCGAACGCGGTCCGCCCCTGACCTCTGGCCGTCATGCTCACGATGCGAAGGCCGCGTTCATCGTCTTGGCGGCGTCCGCGGTGGCCGTGTCGACGTTCTTCGCGCCGGTGACGACCTCCTGCAGCATCGTCGGCACCACGGCCTGCGCCTCGATCTTCGCCCACGCCGGCGTGACGGGGACGAACTTCGTGCCGGACTGCAGGGTCTTCGTGAACGGCTCCAGGAACTTGTCGGAGTCGCTGACCTGCTTCTGCACGTCGCTGAACGTCGGCAGGTTGCCCATCGCCGTGTACATCTTCTGCTGGTACTTCTTCGAGGCGAGCAGCCGCGTGAACTCGTTGGCGAGCGTCTTGCGCTGCGTGCCCTTCATGACGCCGAGCAGGTTGCCGCCGGCGAACGCGGGTGCGATCGAGCCCGAGGTCTTGCCGGGCAGTGGCACGACGGCGTACTTGCCGGCGGCACTGCTGGCGTCGACGGACTTGCGGTTGAAGTCGCCGCCGATGGTCATCGCGGCCTTGCCCGCGCGGAACTGCTCGACGCTCGCGTCACCGCCGTTGCCCGCGCAGGTGGCGGGCGGGCAGATGTCGTCCTTGATCAGCTCGGTGTACTTCGCGACACCGGCCTTCGCCTCGGCGCTGTCGACGGTGGCGGTGAACTTGACGCCGTCCTGCTTCGCGATGTCGCCGCCCTGCGCCCAGATGAACGGCAGTGCCGCGAAGAGGTACTTGCCACCGGCGGAGATGCCGAGCATGTCCGGCTTGCGCTGCCGGATCTGCCTGGCCAGCGGCGCGATCTCGTCCAGCGTGGCCGGCGGCTTGAGGCCGAGCTCGGTGAAGACGTCCGTGCGGTAGTAGAGCGCGCGGACGCCGACGAACCACGGCACGCCGTAGGTCTTGCCGTCGACCTTGGCCGTGTCGAGGATCGTCGGGACCAGGTCCTTGGACTCGCTCCAACTCGACAGATCCAGCTCGGAGAAGCCGCCCGCGGAGACGTAGCCCGCGAGGTCGGTGTTGCCGAACTCGGCGACGTCCGGCGCGCTCTTCGGGTCGCTGAACGCGGCCTTGAAGCGTTCCGCCCGGCTGGACACCTGGATGTACTGGACATCCACGGTGACTCCGCTGTGCTTGCCCTGGAACTCGGAGATCGCCTCCTTGACCACGGCTTCCTTGGGACCGCGGTTGACCTCGTCGAACAGCCACACGCGCAGCTGCCCGGTCTTCTCGTCAGTGCCTGAGCTGGTCGGTCCGGACTGCACCGGTGCGCAGGCGACCACCGCACCCACGCCCAGCACGGTCACGAGTGTCTTCAGCCTCATCGCGCCCTCCGATTGCACATGTTGCAACGACCATTTCACAGGAAGCAACGTGACTGTAGAACGGTCTCAGGCAAGGGTCTAGACCAGACGGTTGACCCATTCGCGAACTGACGCACTCGAGACCGGTTCGTCCCATCCACCGGGCCGCACCGCGCTGCCGACGTGGAAGCCCGTCACGCCCGCGGCCAGCAGTTCCGCGACGTGCCGTTGCTGGAGGCCGCCACCGACGAGCAGCGCGGGCGGAGCCTGGGTGACGAGTTTCTTCAGGTTCTCGATGCCGTCCTCGACACCCTTGGGGCTGCCCGCGGCGAGAACCGTGTCGCAGCCGAGGCCCTGGACCGTCGCCCACGAGCGGAAGACGTCGGCGGAGTTGTCGAGCGCGCGGTGGAACGTCCAGGCGCACCCTTCGAGTTCGGCTACCAGGTTGAGCGTGACGCCCTCGTCGATCTCCCCCTCGGCGTCGAGGAAGCCGAGGACGAACTCCGTGGCGCCGGCCTCACGAAGCTCCCACGCCTGCCGCCGCAGCTGCTTGAGGTTGGCGGGCGCGAACCCGTTGGCGTCCCGAAGCATCACGCGAATCGGCAGATCGGTCGCCGATCGGGTTTCCTTGAAGGTGGCGACAGACGGGGTGAGACCGTCGGAGGCCATGTCGGCGACCAGCTCCAGCCGGTCGGCGCCACCGGCCTGCGCGGCCTCGGCGTCCTTGGCGTTCAGTGCGATGACTTCGAGAATCGACATGGTCTAGACCATAACGGCGATCAGGCGGCCCAGCCCCGCTGTGTGCTTCCGCGAATCGGGAGCCACGCGAGCAGTTCGTGCGTCAGAACCTGTATCTGCTCGCCTGAGTTCCGCTCTGTTCCAGTGAGCGCATTGTTCAGGCGTGGAGCACGCGTCAGCCGGTTCGAGGGGTGCCGGCCGGCGCGGCTCCCAACACTGGCGGCCCGTGATCTTGAGGGGGAATCACGGGCCGCTGGCACGTCCGGGAGAAGATGAGGGCACTGAGGCGGCAATACTGCTCCAATCGAGTGAATTTTGTATCTACCGCCCAGTTAGCCCTTCATGAGTTGGCGGACGGCGCTGACAGGGCGGCCGATCGGAGGTGCTGCATGGACGAGCTGCACACGGCGGATGACCGTCCGCCGTGGGACGGGCTTGAAGGCACCGAAAGGCACGCTGTGTGCGTGGCGGCCGCACGCGAGGGCAACCGCGACGCGATCAACGTCCTGGTGGACGAACTGACCCCGCTGTTGTGGCACGTAGCCCGCGGCCAGGGCCTGGACAGGGCTGCCGTCGAAGACGTCGTGCAAACCGTGTGGCTCGCGTTCTTGAAGAACATCAAGAACATCAACGAGCCAAAAGCCCTGGTCGGCTACCTGGTCGTCACGACGAGGCGTGAAGCACGCCGAACGTGGACACCCAACAAGCGTGAGACCCACCTGTCCGACGAATTCGCCGAACAACTCGAGTCCGACACCGGTCTGCCCGAGGACGTGACGCTGATGGACGACCGCGACCGCCGCCTGTGGCTCGCGTTCGGCCGCCTGACCACGAGGTGCCAGGAACTGCTCCGACTCACCGTGCTCGCGGGGCGCGCGGAGTACCGAGCAGTAGCCGAGGCGCTCGCCATGCCCCACGGCAGCATCGGTCCGACCAGGGGACGGTGCCTGACACTGCTGCGCAACTACCTGGAGACGGAAGGAGGATCGCGGTGAACGAGATCGACCCGCGCGACGACCGCAGGGGCCTTGAGGACACCGCAGTCCTCTCCGAGCTGAATCGTCTGGTCGACGAACTGGACCCGCCACCCGCAGACCTGGTGGACAGGGTGAAGTTCGCGATCGCCCTGGAATCCCTGGACGTCGAGGTCGCGCGCTGGGAGCGAGCCGGCTCGTTCGCCGGGGTCCGCGGAGGGCAGACCGGCACCATCACGTTCACCGTCGACAACCTGACCCTGATGGTGAACTTCACCTCCACCGGGTCTCGGCATCGGATCGACGGGTGGTTGGTGCCTGCCGGGGAGCACACGGTTGAGGTGCGGGTGGCCGATCACAAGTCTTCTTGTACTCGGGCTGATGATGGCGGGCGGTTCGTGCTGCCCGATGTGCCGGCTGGGACCACGCAGATTTTGGTGCATTTGGTGAATTCTCGTGGGGAGCCTGGGCGGACTGTGGTCACACCTACGATCATGCTTTGAGGGTTTTGGCGGATTGAGCGGCGGTTTGAAGGCGGTTTGAACGGCGGATCTGGGGTTTCTGGGGATTGACGGCGGGTGTTGTGCGGGTCGGCTTGCGTTGGAGCGCGCAGGTTCCAGCGGAGGGGTTACCTTCTGCGGTCGTGTCGCCTTGCGTTGGTGGTCGCCTAGGTCGTATGACGAGCCGCGTCATTTCATCGCCGCTTCGCGACGATTGCGATTGGGGCTTGACTTCGGGGCCCTTGCGAGGCGCTGTGTCGGGCGGAAAAGGTCGGATGCTCCGCACCCGCCCGATCCGAAAAGGCTAGCACCTCGCTCCCAAAGTCAAGCCCCAATCGCAAGCGTGCGTAGTCGCGTTTGTTGTTCGGCTTCCGTCATTACCGGTTGCCTGCGTTCGCATAGCCCTGTACGGCTCGGCTTCGCCATCGCGGTTGGTGGGGGTGCTCGGCTTCGCCATTGCCAGCGTTGCGGTGGGAGATCCGGCTCGGCCACGCCATTGCCGTTTACCTTCGCGGAATTGCACCCACGCGGCAGGAGTAGGCGCGGTGCAGGTAGCGCGCGGGAGGAAGAAACGGCCGCCGCCCACGCAGCCGTCGGTCAGTCGGCGGTGGTGACGGTGTCTCGTCGTGGTCAGGCGGCGTTGGCGGCTCGCGGGCGCGTTGTCCAGCCTGGGCGTCGGCGCGCACGAGGCACCTGGCCGTGAACCAGAGCGGCATTCATCAGCCTGCCGCCCTCAGCCACGCGGCCCCCATCAACGCCGCTTCCCTGTGGCCAGACGGCCTTACATCAACACCGCATCCCGTAGCCAGGCGGCCTTCATCAACACCCGCCCTCCCGCAGTCAGGCGGCCTCCGTCAACACCGCCTTGCCGTGGTCAGGCGGTGTTGATCAGGTTGCGTCTCGGCCTTCGTTGCGGGTCGAGCCAGGCCGGTGCGTAGAACGTCGGCATCCCGGTCACCATCCTGACTTCCCACTTGCTCTGGTGGATCAGGGTGTGGTGGTGGCGGCAGAGCAGCACGGCGTTGTCGACGGAGGTGTCGCCGCCGTCGGCCCAGTGGCGGATGTGGTGGGCGTCGCACTGTCTGGGTGGTCTGCCGCAACCGGGGAAGGCACAGCCCCGATCCCTGGTCACCAGGGTTCGGCGGATCGCGGCCGGGAAGGTACGGGTCTTGCGGCCGACGTCCAGCGGCTGGCCTGCCCCGCCCAGGACCATCGGGATGATCCCCGCGTTGCAGGCGAACTGACGCACCTGCTCGGCCGGGACACGATCGCCGTTGTCCAGGGTGGCGTGGCCGACCCTGTTGGCGAGGTCCTCGTAGGACATGGTCAGCGTCAGGGTGACCGGTTCGCCGCCGTGCTCGGGCAACTGGTCGGCGCGCAGCATCAGGTCGATCAGCTCGGCCAGGGCATCGCCTTCGCGTTCCTCGCGGCTGCGCAGGTCCGGGCCCTCGTCGGCGGTGTTCGGGCGGGGCTTGGCCAAGGGGTCGAGCAGCGCCTCGTACTTCGCGCCGGTGACCTTGTCGAGCTTGGCGCGGATCTCGAGTCGCCCGTTCTTCCAGCGCATCCAGTGCTCGTTGCCGGGCGGTGCGGGCTCGGGATCGCGGGGCTCGGGGTCGTTCTGGTAGAGCCGGTAGAGCAGGTCCTCGGCGAACTTGCGCACTTCGTTGGGCTCGTGGTCGCGGGCGTAGTCGACCAAGGGCGCTTCGGCTTCCGCGGGCAGCGTTTCCATGGCCTTGGCGACCACCGCGACGTGCTCGATCGACAACGCGCCCTCCGCCACTGCCACGGCAGTGGCCGGGAGTTCGGGCTGGAGTTCGCTGCCGGTCGGTGTGATCGCCCCGCTGAGCAGCCCGGCGTTGGTGACCCATTTCTTGGCGGTGGTGAGATCCCAGCGGACCGCGTGCCGCAACACCTGAGCCAAATCCTTGTAGCCGAGCTCGCTGGCGGCTCCGCGCCGATCCAACTCGGCGATTTCCTGCATCAGCTCGTTCTCGCGCACCCGAATCTCCGTCACCTTGCTGACGACACTGCGAAGCAGCTCGTCGGTGGAGAGGAGTCGGGTTTCGATCACGTGTTCTAATCTACCGCAAGATCACGGCAAGATAACGGGAAAAGTGGAACACGATAGGGTGAACCAACCAGCCGAGCAACGTTATCCGCGAAGCCGCAGGCAAGCGGCGAGGGCGAAGCCGAGCCGAATCGGGCAATCCCAACGCAGGCAAGCGGTAATGAGGCGAGCCGACCAACAAACGCGACCACGCACGATTGCGATTGGGGCTTGACTTTGGGTGCGAGGTGCTACGCTGGTTGGATCGGCCGGGCTCTTATTGCCCGGCTTTTTAAGGCCGATGAGCGCCTCGCAAGGGCCCCGAAGTCAAGCCCCAATCGCAATCGTCGCGAAGCGGCGATGACGCAACCAAAGCTCGTCATAAAACAAACGCAACCACGCTGGAACAGCAACCAAAAGGCCCGGCCCCACCAACAGGTGGAACCGGGCCAATCAGTTCAAGCAGCCGGACCTCAGAAGTCCATGCCACCAGCGTCCGGCGCAGCCGGAGCAGCGTTCTTCTCCGGCTTGTCCGCGACAACAGCCTCAGTCGTCAGGAACAGCGCGGCGATCGAAGCAGCGTTCTGCAGCGCGGAACGGGTCACCTTGGCGGGGTCGATGATGCCCGCGGCGACCAGGTCCTTGTACTCGCCGGTCGCGGCGTCCAGGCCCTCACCAGCCGGCAGGGACTTGACGCGCTCGACCACGACGCCGCCCTCGAGGCCGGCGTTGATGGCGATCTGCTTCAGCGGGGCCTCGACCGCGACCTTGACGATGTTGGCACCAGTGGCCTCGTCGCCGGTCAGGCGCAGGCCCGCGAAAGCGGCCTCGGCGGCCTGGAGCAGCGCGACGCCACCACCGGCGACGATGCCCTCCTCGACGGCGGCCTTGGCGTTGCGGACCGCGTCCTCGATGCGGTGCTTGCGCTCCTTGAGCTCGACCTCGGTGGCCGCGCCCGCCTTGATGACGGCGACGCCGCCGGCGAGCTTGGCGAGGCGCTCCTGGAGCTTCTCGCGGTCGTAGTCGGAGTCCGACTTCTCGATCTCGGCGCGGATCTGGTTGACGCGACCCTGGATCTGGTCGGCGTCGCCCGAGCCCTCGACGATGGTCGTCTCGTCCTTGGTGACGACGACCTTGCGGGCCTTGCCCAGCAGCGAGATGTCGGCGTTCTCCAGCTTCAGGCCGACGTCCTCGGTGATGACCTGGCCACCGGTGAGGGTGGCGATGTCCTGGAGGATGGCCTTGCGGCGGTCACCGAAGCCCGGGGCCTTGACGGCGACGGACTTGAAGGTGCCGCGGATCTTGTTGACGACCAGCGTGGCCAGGGCCTCGCCCTCGACGTCCTCGGAGATGATCAGCAGCGGCTTGCCGGACTGCATGACCTTCTCGAGCAGCGGGAGCAGGTCCTTGACCGTGGAGATCTTGGAGCCGAACAGCAGGATGTACGGGTCCTCGAGGACCGCTTCCTGACGCTCGGGGTCGGTCACGAAGTAACCGGAGATGTAGCCCTTGTCGAAGCGCATGCCTTCGGTGAGCTCGAGCTCGAGACCGAGGGTGTTGCTCTCCTCGACGGTGATGACGCCTTCCTTGCCGACCTTGTCCATCGCCTCGGCGATGAGTTCGCCGATGGTGGGGTCAGCGGCGGAGATGGACGCGGTAGCAGCGATCTGCTCCTTCGTCTCGATCTCCTTGGCGGCCTTCAGGAGCTGCTCGGCGACGGCCTCGACGGCCTGCTCGATGCCGCGCTTGAGGCCCAGCGGGTTGGCGCCGGCGGCCACGTTGCGCAGACCTTCGCGCACCAGAGCCTGGGCGAGGACGGTCGCGGTGGTGGTGCCGTCACCGGCAACGTCGTCGGTCTTCTTCGCGACTTCCTTGACGAGCTCGGCCCCGATCTTCTCCCACGGGTCCTCGAGCTCGATCTCCTTCGCGATGGAGACGCCGTCGTTGGTGATCGTCGGCGCACCCCACTTCTTCTCGAGCACGACGTTGCGGCCCTTGGGGCCGAGCGTCACCTTGACGGCGTCAGCGAGGGTGTTCATACCCCGCTCGAGACCGCGGCGGGCGTCCTCGTCGAACGCAATCATCTTGGCCATTGCGGTGTGTTCCTCCGCCTTTGTGGATTCTGGGCCACTGCGGGCCGGCAAAGCCCACAGCGGAACACGGTGCAGTGGCCAGGACCGGTGCCCGCGACGGACGACCCCCGGAGGGGCCTCACCTTCCCAGCCTCACTGCTTTGGCACTCGACTCAGCCGAGTGCTAGTTCGTGTTTAGCACTCGGGCACGTCGAGTGCAAGCGAACCCCGGGCGAACGTCAGCGTGAGGTGCGCACCGGCACAGAGGTGGGCAGCGGCTTCTTCGAGGCGGACCCGTCCTCGAGGTTCAGCGTCGGTGAGGAGTTCGTCTTGGGCTGACGTGCGGGCTCGTCGCGCGGCGTCAGGATGAGCACCACGATGATGATCACCACGATCGCCGCGGCGGCCGCGATGACCGGCGCGAACCACGCCGGGCGCTCCTTCTTCGACGACGTGAACGCGCTCACGCCCACCTGGTTCGGCGGGCGCAGCCGGACCGGGTCGGACAGCGGCTGCTGCTGGTAGCCGCCCTGGTACGGCGCCTGCTGCGCGGCCATCGGGCCGGACATCGGCGACTGCACGGGGATCGAGCCGGACGGGGTTCCGAGTTGAGCGGGAGCCGAGCCCTGCGCGACCCCGGCGAGAGCGACGCGGGCCGCGTTGACCAGCTCGGCGCAGTTCGCGTACCGCTGCGACGGGTCCTTCGAGGTGCCCTTGCGGATCACGTCGTCGATGGCCGGCGGCAGCGCCACGAGCTGCGAGAGCGCGGGAACGGTCTGGCCGAGGTGGCCCTGGATGACCTCCTGCACACCGCCCTGGAACGGCGGGCGGCCGGACAGGCACGCGAACAACATGCAGGCCAGCGCGTACTGGTCGGTGCGGCCGTCGACGGGCTCGCCGCGCAGGTGTTCCGGCGCCGCATAGGTCGGCGAGCCGAGGAAATCACCCGTTCGGGTGCGGTGGCCGGTGGCGCCGCGGCGGGTCAGGCCGAAGTCGGCGACGTAGACGTGCTCGCGCGAGCCTTCCTTGGTCGTCACCAGGACGTTGGCCGGCTTCACGTCGAGGTGCACGAGCCCCTTGCCGTGCAGCATGTCGAGGGCCTCGGCCACCTGCGCGAGCAGCGTCAACGTGCGCGCAGGGGTGAGCGGCCCCTCCTTGATGTGACCGGAGAGGTCCTGGCCGTCCACCAGCCGCATGGCGATGTACAGCAGGCCGTCGACCTCGTCGAAGTCGTACAGCGGCACGATGTTCGCGTGGTCGATGGCGGAGGTGTTGCGCGCCTCGTCGACGAACCGCTCGCGGAACTCCGCGTCGGGCGCGAGGTGCTCGCCGATGACCTTGAGCGCGACCTTCCGGCCAAGCCTCACGTCCGTGGCCTTGTACGTCACGCTCATGCCACCGCGGCCGAGCACGCCGTCGATCCGGTAGTGCGCGATCCGCCGTCCGCTCAGGTCCTCAGACACGCGAGGCAGCCTAACGCGCGCCCAGATCGCCGTGCTCCGGGTTGGTCCAAGCTGTGATCAGAAGTGGCCTAGCCGGCGCGGCGCACGTCCGATGCCTGGCTGCGTCCGTCCCGTCCGGCCTGCACCTCGAACTCCACCCGGTCGCCCTCAGACAGCGTCCGGAAGCCTTCCATCTGGATAGCCGAGTAGTGCACGAACACGTCGGGCCCGCCGTCGGTTGCGATGAAGCCGTATCCCTTTTCGGAGTTGAACCACTTGACGGTACCGAGAGCCAAGGCGTCCTCCTTCAGACCACGCAAAGAGCAGAACGCAACGCTAAAAGAAGAGGAGTCACTCGGATACCTCCTTACGGAGTCATGAACTCCAGCTGACTCCGTTGGCGCGCAACCAGGTGGTGAGCCGGCGAGGACCCCGAGTCTGGGTCAGCACGGCACCGGGACCGGCGAAGTCGAACACCAGGCCCTCACCGGTGTGAATGGATTGCACGCCATCTGGCACGGATGGGCGAAGACGGCATTGCACGGTGTCCGCGAACGCCACCACGTGATCGCTGCTGATGGTCACCGCCTCCCCCGCCTCCAGCGTCACCAGGTCGAGCGCGCCGCAACAGGCGAGCACCACCGCGCCCTGGCCCTGGGCGTAGTTCAGGAAGCCCTCTCCGCCGCCCAGCAGCGCCTGCAACGGCGGCGCCTCCGGGTTCATCGCCACCGTGCTGCTCGACGCCACCCAGGACAGCCGGTACAGCAGCCACCCGTGCGTGCCGTCGAGCTCGACGAGGTGCAGATCACCCGGCAGCACGGGCGCCGCGTCGATCCAGCCGCCCTCCGCACCGGCCGTGCACAGCGCGACGGCTTTGACGCCCGTGCCCTTCACCTCGACCGCGAGCCCGTAGCTCGTGGCCGCGATGGTCAGCGGGTCGGCCAGCACCATCTCGCCGGGCGCGAGCACGAGTCTCGCCACGCCGAAGTTCGGTGTGTGCCTGGTCCGGACCTGCACGAACAACACCTCCGGGGAAGAACTCGGCCCAGCGATCGTCACGACCGCCACGACGTTGGCAGTATGCAGTCGTGTCCCCCACCACTGTCGCCGAACACCGCAAGCGCGTCGCGGAGCTCGTCGGGCTGATGCCCGTGCTGCAGCTGCCGCTCGACGAGTGCCTCGGGCTCGTGCTCGCGGCCGACGTCGTCGCACCGCTGTCCCTGCCGCCGTTCGACAACTCCGCGATGGACGGGTACGCCGTGCGTGCCGCTGAGCTGGCAGGGGAAGGCCCGGTCAAGCTCCCGGTGGCCGACGACATCCCCGCGGGCCGCACGGAGATCTCACCGCTGGAGCCGGGAACCGTGCAGCGGATCATGACCGGCGCCCCGGTGCCGCCCGGCGCGGACGCGGTGATCCAGGTCGAGCTGACCGACGGCGGCACGGAGACCGTGACGATCAACGGAAAGGTCCGGCCAGGCGCGAACATCCGGACCGCGGGCGACGACGTGCAGAAGGGCGACCCGGTGCTGACCGCGGGCACGGTCCTGCGCCCGTCCACCGTCGGTCTCGCCTCCGCGCTCGGGCTCCCCGAACTGCCGGTGCGCCGCCGCCCGCGCGTGCTGGTCCTGTCGACGGGTTCCGAGCTGGTCGAGCCCGGCCGGCCGTTGCAGCCGGGCCAGATCTACGAGTCGAACGGCACGATGCTCGCCGCGGCCGTGCGCGACGCGGGAGGCACGGCGGTGCAGCTGAAGTTCGTGCCGGACGACGTGGAGGAGTTCCACCGCGCCCTGACGCCCTACCTGGGTTCGGTGGACGTGATCGTGACGTCCGGCGGGGTGAGCGCGGGCGCGTACGAGGTGGTCAAGGACGCCCTCGCCGGCCACGACGTGAAGTTCACCAAGGTCGCGATGCAGCCGGGCGGGCCGCAGGGCTCCGGGCGGTACGAGGGCGTGCCGGTGCTGACGCTGCCGGGCAACCCGGTGAGCGCGCAGGTGTCGTTCGAGGTGTTCGTGCGGCCGGCGCTGCTCGCGTCGATGGGCCACACGCAGGTCGAACGGCCGACTGCGCGCGCAACCGTGACGAGCCCGCTCACGTCTCCTGCGGGTAAGACGCAGTTCCGCCGCGGCCTGTACGACCCGTCGTCGGGCCAGGTCGTGACGCCGGTCGGCGGGCCGGGATCGCACCTGCTGTCGGCGCTGGCGCTGTCGAACTGCCTGATCGAGGTGCCGGAGGACGTCACGGAGGTGGCGGCGGGAGCCGAGGTCGTCGTCAGACACCTGCAGTAGAAGGGCGGGCTGGGGGATGAGGGCCGTACTGGCGCTGGTGATGCTCGCGGGCTTCTTCGTGCTCGCGGTGGCGCTCGCCGGCGGTCTGACGGCGATCGCGGTCTGGAGGTTCTCGAACGGCGACGTGGAGGGCGGCACGTGGGCCGTCGTCATCGCGCTGGTGCTGGGCGGACCGGCGCTCTGGGCGACGCTGCGGGCGTTGTTCGCACGACCGGAGCCGAGCGGGTTCGCGATGACCCGCGACGCCCATCCGGAGCTCTGGCGGCACGTCGACGAGCTGGCGCGGCTCGCGGGCACGCGCAGCCCCGACGACATCCGGCTCGTCGACGGCGCGAACGCGAGCGTGTGGGAGCGGCGCGGCGTGCGGTACCTGGAGCTCGGACTGCCGCTGGTGGCCGGGCTGAGCGTGGGCGAGCTGCGGTCGGTGCTGGCGCACGAGTTCGGTCACTACGGCGGCGGCCACACGCAGCTGTCGGCCATGACGTACCGGGCGAAGCTCGCGCTGGAACTGTCGCTGCGCGAGGGGCACACGTTCGGGCTGCTCAGCGCGTGGGCTCATCTCTACGCGCTGGTCGCCGCCTCGGAGAGCCGTGATCACGAGCGGTTCGCCGACGAGGTGGCCGTCGCCGCGGCCGGACGGGACGCGGCGCGCAGGGCGTTGCTGCGCAGCGGACCCGTGGGCGAGGCGTGGAACGACTACCTCACGTCGTACGTGTCGTTGGCTTTGACGGCCGGTCGCACACCGCCGTTGCTCGAAGGGTTCCGCTCGTACCTCGGCCACCCGCGGCGCGTGCACGAGCTGCGGGTGCTGGAGGGCGTGATCGCCGAACGCGAGCCGAAGTCCGTGTTCGACAGCCACCCGCCGATCCGCGAGCGGGTGGCCACCATGGCCCTGCTGAGCAGCGGGGACGTCCCGATCGACGAGCGGCCGGGCTGGACGTTGCTCTCGGGCGTCCCACCGGAGGCCGTGTCGCACCTGCTCGGCGTGCGAGGGCCGCGCGCGACGTGGGAGGAGCTCGTCGAGCTCAGCGGACCGGCCCACGTGCGGCGCTACGCCGACGCGCTGCGGCACGCGGGCAGGGTGAGCAAGGTCGGCGAGACTCTCTCGGACGTGCTGGCGGCGTTGGAACGCGGCGAGCTGCACAAGCTCACCGGTGCGCCGGTGGACGCCTCGCTGACCGCGGAGCAGGTGCACGAGGCGGCCGTCGACACCGTGACGGAACTGCTCGCGTACGCGGTAGCCGACCAGCTCGTCACGGCTAACCGCGCGACGCTGCACCTGAACTGGGGTGGGATTTTCGTGCTGCGCCTGCCCGACGGAGCTGCGCTCTACCCGGATGATCTCGTGGCGCCCGCCGTCCGTGACGCTAACCGGGTTCCGGAGGTGCGACTCCGGTTGCAGGCCGTCGGAGTGGACGGACTGTGACGGAACGCTCACCCACCGGCGTTGTTCACCCCATGTGACGGGGATTACACTGAACGCAGGTGCCGGTTGGCCCGTGCATTCGTCGGGGGATGCACGGGCGGACCGGCCACTTTTCTCCTCCGGGTCTTTCCGGCAGGCCCGGCGGGCGATTTGGCGTGTTGGCGTAGCGTGATGCCGCCCGACAACCACCGAAGCTACGGAACCCACAGACACGATGAGCAGCGAGAAGCCCGTCTCTCACTTCCTCGAACTCGCGCGCGGCATGGTGCCGCCGATGCACCCGGCCGGCCGCCCGTTCGTCGCCGCCGCGGCGATCGCGACCCTCCTCGTCCGGCTGCGCTTCAAGCGCCTGGGCGTCGTCCTCGCCCTGGTCACGGCGTGGGTGGCGTGGTTCTTCCGCGAGCCGAAGCGCGTGACGCCGACCCGCCCGAACATCGCGACGGCCCCGGCCGACGGCACCGTCTCCCACGTGGTCGACGCCGTCCCACCCGCCGAGCTCGGCCTCGGCTCGCAGCCGATGACGCGCATCAGCGTGTTCCTCTCGGTCTTCGACGTGCACGTGCAGCGCGTGCCGGCGGACGGCGAGATCGTCCAGGTCTCGTACCACCCCGGCAAGTTCCTCTCGGCCGACCTCGACAAGGCCTCCGAGGAGAACGAGCGCAACACCGTGTGGCTGCGGACTCTTGCCGGTCACGACCTCGTCGTCGTGCAGATCGCCGGCCTGGTCGCGCGCCGCATCGTGTGTGAGGTCTCCGAGGGCGAGAAGGTCGCCGCGGGCCAGACCTACGGCCTGATCCGCTTCGGCTCGCGCGTGGACCTCTACGTGCCGCGTGGCAGCCGCGTCCTGGTCGAGGCCGGCCAGCGCACGATCGGTGGGGAGACCGTCCTCGCCGAGCTTCCGGAAGCCTGATGGCTCCGAGCGGGCCGGGCGTTCGTCTGCTGCCGAACGCGATCACGGTCCTCGCCATGTGCGCGGGCCTGTCCGCCGTGCACTTCGCGAACGTCGGCATGTGGGGCGCGGCCATCGCCTCGATCGCGGCGGCCGCCGTGTTCGACGGCCTCGACGGTCGCATCGCCCGCCTGCTGGACGCGACGTCGAAGATGGGCGCGGAACTGGACTCGCTGGCCGACGCCATCTCGTTCGGCGTCGCGCCCGCCCTCGCCATCTACCTCTGGAAGTTCGAGGGCAACCGCGCGGGCTGGGTCATCGCGCTGATCTTCGCGGTCTGCATGGTGGTCCGCCTGGCCCGCTTCAACACGTTGCTGGAGAAGGAACAACCGCCGTTCGCGAAGGAGTTCTTCGTAGGCGTCCCCGCTCCGGCAGGCGGCCTTCTGCTGCTGCTCCCCTTGATCATCGAGGAGCAGGTGCGCACCGCCGGCTGGTGGAACGACCCGATCGTCGTGGGCGTGTGGACGGTGATCGTCGCGATGCTGCTGGTCTCCCGCATCCCGACGCTGTCCGTGAAGACCGTGAAGGTCCCGCCGCGCGCGGTGGCACCTCTGCTGGTCCTGATCGCCCTGCTCGGTGCCGCGATCATCACGTACCCGCTGGTGGCACTGATCGTCGCGATGGTCGTGTACCTGGCCCACCTGCCGTACTCGGTGCGCAGGTACATGTGGCTGTCCAAGCACCCTGAGGCCTGGACCGTCACAGGCGTGGAGCGCCGCGCGATCAAGCGCGCGCACGGCGTGGCAGCCCGCCGTCTCGGCCTGCGCCAGCCGCTGCACGGCCGCGTGGCCGGTGCGGCGATGCGCGCGGTGCGTCGTCCCCGGCGTGACGCGTCCACCGCAGCGGCCGCGGAAGGCGCGGTGCCGGCGGGCGGGCGTCGTCGTTCCTGGCGGCAGCTCGGCCTTCGGCGGCAACCGAAGCGCTGATTGTTCTCTGAGCGGACTGCGGGCCGGACACGTTCACCGTGTCCGGCCCGCAGCTCTTCGAGGCAACTAGAGTCGTCGGGGTGATCACGCTGACGGCTCGCCTGTCCCCGTCCGCACTGGACACCCGGCGCGGCGTTGTCCGCCTCCACCCCGAGGTGCTCGACGCCTTGGGCCTGCGCGCCTGGGACGCCGTGAAGCTGACCGGCGCCCGCGTGAGCGCCGCACTGGCCGCCGCCGGCGAACAACCTCCCGGCGTGGTCCTGGTGGACGACGTGACGCTCACCAACCTGGGCGTGGTCGAGGGCTCCGAGATCGTCGTGGCGCCCGTGCAGGTGGCCGGCGCCCGCTCGATCACCGTGGCGGGCTCCCGCCTGGCCACCACGGCCCTGACCCCCGATCACGTTCGAATGGCGTTGACCGGCAAGGTCCTCACCGTGGGCGACAGCGTCTCGCTGCTCCCCCAGGACCTCGCGCCGCCGCCCGGCGCCAACGTCTCGGAGACGCGCCGCAAGCTCTCCAACGCCATCGGCATGACGTGGACCAACGAACTGATCACCATCACCTCCACCGACCCGGCGGGCCCGGTGGCAGTCCAACCTTCCAGCGTCGTGGGCTGGCGCTCAGCCTCGGCCCCCGCCGCAGAAGTGACCCCGGTGGTAGTTCACGAAAAGCACGAGGCCCTCCCGGTAACCGACCTCGTCGGCCAAAAAGACCAGGCCAGGCGCCTCACCGAATGGCTGGAACTGATGTTCCGCCAACCAGAACTCCTGACCCGCCTGGGCGCCTCGGCCCGCCTGGCCGCCATGGTCAGCGGCCCGGAAGGCGTGGGCAAAGCAACCCTGGTCAGGGCAGTGGCCCAGTCCGTGGGCGCAGAGATCGTGGAACTGGCCGCACCCAGCATCGCCGTCCTGGAACCAGGCGCCATGGCCAAGCAGTTGGGCGACGCGATCTCCGGCGTCCCCGAGCAGCCCACGGTCCTCCTGCTGACCGACATCGACGCACTCCTGCCAACAGCACCACCACCAGTGGCCACCGTCGTGCTGGACATCCTCCGCACAGCCGTGTCCCGCCCCAACCTGGCCCTGGTGGTCACCTCGGCCAGGGCAGAATCGGTGGACGCCCGCCTCCGGGCCCCGGACCTGGTCGACCGCGAACTAACTCTCCCCCTCCCAGACACCACGGGCCGCACCGAACTGCTGCGCGTACTCCTCAGGGACGTCCCGCTGGAGTCCGATGTGGACCTGGGCGAGGTGGCCGCACGCACCCCTGGCTTCGTAGCAGCCGACATCTGCGCACTGAGGCGCGAGGCAGCAGTCCGAGCAGCCCTGCGCCAACGCGAGGCCCCAGAACCCCGCGTGGGCCAAGAAGACCTGCTGGCGGCCCTGGGCACAGTCCGCCCGCTCTCGATGTCAGCCTCCGACACAGTCCAAACCGGCGGCCTGACCCTCGACGACGTGGGCGACATGAAGGAGGTCAAACAGTCCCTGACGGAGGCAGCCCTCTGGCCCCTCCGCTACCCGGACTCCTTCGCCCGCCTGGGCGTAGACCCGCCACGAGGCGTCCTCCTCTACGGCCCTCCCGGCTGCGGCAAGACCTTCCTCGTCCGAGCCCTCGCAGGCTCCGGCCAGCTGAACGTCCTGACGGTCAAGGGCGCCGAACTGATGGACAAGTTCGTAGGCGAGTCAGAACGAGCAGTCCGAGAACTCTTCCGCCGAGCAGCAGACGCGGCCCCGGCTCTCGTCTTCCTCGACGAGGTGGACGCCCTGGCCCCGAGGCGAGGCCAGTCCTCAGACGCAGGCGTAGCAGACCGGGTGGTAGCAGCCCTGCTGACCGAACTGGACGGCGTAGAACCACTCCGAGACGTGGTGGTGATCGCCGCAACCAACCGCCCAGAACTGATCGACCCCGCACTACTCCGCCCAGGCCGCCTGGAACGCCTCGTCTACGTCCCACCACCAGACGCGGAAGCACGCACAGAAATCCTCAAGGCCGCCTCCCGCAACACCCCGCTGGCAACCGACGTGGACCTGCCCACGCTGGCAACAGAGCTGGACATGTACTCAGCAGCAGACTGCGCAGCCCTCGTACGAGAAGCAGCACTGACGGCAATGCGGGAGTCCCTGGAAGCAGCCGAGGTGACCCACGCACACCTGACGAAGGCCAGGCAGGTAGTGCGCCCATCCCTGGACCCAACACAACTGGCGTCTCTAGCCGCCTACGCAACCAACCGCTGACCCCACGCTTCGGCCGCCGGCGATGAACGGCGCATTTGTGCACCTGAGGTCGACAAAAGCGCCGTTCATCCACCAGAGCGGAGTTCCAGGGCCGCGGCTATCACTTGCTCTTGGAAACACCCTGATAGTCATTGGTGACGATCAAAATGATCCCAGCAGCAGCAGACTCGATCCCGGCGAACCGAGGCTCAACCCGAGCTCGCAACACCGCAGCCAGCTCCTTCGCAGAAGCCTCTTCATCCGTACCAGGCCGGTAATAAACCGTGGTGGTAGGGATGATCCCCTGCGAGTAGTTGCCCTTCTCAGCAACCTCCCACCCGTTGGCCCGAACCTCGTCAGAGGCTTTGTTGGCCAACCCGGTGATGTTCGAGTTGTTGTAAACCCGAACCGGCACCTTCACAGCCCCAGGCTGCTGAGTAACCGGCGGCGCAGCCGCAGAAGTAGTAGTAGGCGGAGCCGCAGTAGTAGTCACAGCAGGCGCAGAAGACGCAGTGGTAGGCCCAGGCGACTCCGACGTCGTCTGCACAGGCGGCGTCTCAGAAGACGACTGAGCAGCAGGCGGAGACTCCTCCCCACCCCCGAACAAACTGACGACACCAATGATCAACGCCACGGCAGCAACACCCAGCAGCGCGAAGCCGGCTGCCTTGGCCGGACGGGACGGGCTAGCGGACTCGGGGGAGGTCATCAGTCCTCGGTGCTCCTGGCGCGTGCGCGAACCCTCTGTCGGCCTGTCCGCACGCCGCGCAACCGCTTGACCAGCATCGGATCGGCAGCCAGAGCGGCTTCCTTCTCAACGAGGTCGTTGAGCAGCTGGTAGTAGCGAGTGGCCGACATGTCGAACAGTTCCCTGATGGCCTGTTCCTTGGATCCCGAGTACTTCCACCACTGACGCTCGAACGCGAGCATCGTGCGTTCGCGGCTGGTCAGGCCATCAGCGGTAGCTAGCGTCTCGGCGTGATCCATCTGGCTCCCCACGGTCGCCACACCATCTCAGGTGCGGGCAATTCAATCACGTGATCGTTCCAACCTACCGCGCGACACCGACAGTTTTGGACGGCTTAAAGTTTGCCCATGGCCGTGCACCGCATCTGCATCGTTGGCGACCCCGTGCTCCACAACCCGACGCGCGAGGTCACCGAGTTCGACACCGAGCTGAAGACCCTCGTCGACGACATGTTCGAGACGATGGCTGCGGCTCGCGGGGTCGGGCTCGCGGCCAACCAGATCGGTGTCGACCTGCGGGTTTTCGTGTACGACTGCCCGGACGACGACGGCGTCCAGCACCGCGGCGTGATCTGCAACCCCGTGCTGGAGACCTCCGAGATCCCGGAGACCATGCCGGATCCGGACGACGACTTCGAGGGCTGCCTGAGCGTTCCCGGTGAGGCGTACCCGACCGGACGCGCCCAATGGGCGAAGGTGACCGGCCAGGACGTCGACGGGCAGCCGTTCGAGGTCGAGGGCACCGGCTTCTTCGCGCGGTGCCTGCAGCACGAGACCGACCACCTCAACGGCTACCTCTACATCGACCGTCTCGTCGGCCGGTACAAGAAGGAGTCGAAGCGGATGCTGCGCGACAACGAGTGGGGGCAGCCGGGCCTCTCGTGGGACCCGGCCGACCCCGCGAACTTCGACGACGAGGACTGAGGGCTAGGGGCGGAGCACCGACTCCACCTGCGCGAGCTCCGAGGCCGTGAGCGGCCCGAACGCCAGCGCACCCGCGTTCTCCTCGACCTGGGCCACCGTCCGCACGCCCGGAATCGGGATCAGCCGGGGAGAACGCGCCCAGAACCACGCCAGCGCGCCCTGCACCAGGGTCCGTCCGCCCGACGTCAGCACGTCGCGCACGGCCTCACGCGCCTGGAAGTACTCCGGTGAGGGCTTCCCGTCGACGAAGAACCGCAGCCACGACGGGTTCGTGACGCGCACGTCGTCGGCGGGCAGCACGTCGAACGTCTCCCGCGCGAGCAACCCCATCGCGAGCGGACGGCGGCACAGCACCGCGTAGTCCCCCGCGTACATCTCGGGGTTGTCGAACAGCACGTTGATGTCGGCCTGCGCCGCGACCCCGTGCTCGCCGGCCGCGAAGAACCGCGCCCGCTCCACGTCGTCCGTGCTCCAGCCGTACGAGCGGATCTTGCCCGCGGCGACCAGCGCCTCGCACTCGTCCCGCAGCGGCGCGGCCTCCTCCAGCGGCAGGTCGCCGACGTGCAGCTGGTACAGGTCGACGTAGTCGGTGCCCAGCCGCCGCAACGACCCCTCGACGGCGCGGCGCAGATAGGAAACCGACCCCTCGTTCCCGGTCATCCGCCGGGAAGCCACGTCGAACCCGCATCCCCACTTCGTCGCGATCAGCACGTCCTCACGCACCGACGCAAACGCTTGCCCGACCAGCGTCTCCGCGTGCCCGACGCCGTAGACGTCAGCCGTGTCGAACAGCTGAACGCCCAGCTCGAAGGCCCTCTGCAGCGACTTCACCGACTCCGCGTCGTCGGTCGGGCCCCAGCCGACCTGCGCGCCATCAGGGCCCTGGAACGGTCCACCCATCGCCCACGTTCCGAAACCCAGCTTCACGTTCCCGAGATCCGTCATGGCGATCAGCGAACATCCTGGAGCGCGCTCCAGGTCAAGACCAGCCGCTTCCAGCAAAAAAGAATTGCTGACGTCAGCGACCATCGACGCATGCCACTCGAAAACATCGTCGCCTTCGTCGCGGCCTCGTTCCTCATCGCACTGTCGCCCGGACCTGGCACGGCCATGGTCCTGCGACAGTCGGTGCACGGGCGAAAAGCCGCGTTGGCGACGGTGTTCGGCATGGAGGTCGGCGTTGCCTGCTGGGCGATCGCCGCAGCTCTGGGCCTGTCCGTGCTGCTCACGGCGTCCGAGATCGCCTACCACGCGCTGCGGATCGGCGGCGCGGTCTTCCTGATCTACCTGGGCGCGAAGGCCCTGCTCAGCAGGACCAAGCCGGAGACCGCACCTCCGCCGGCGAGCCACGCGTTCCGCAGCGGCCTGATCGTCAACCTGGCCAATCCGAAGCTCGGCGTGTTCGCGATCTCGTTCCTACCGCAGTTCGTGCCTGCCGGGGAGGCCGGCCAGGGGATTCTGCTCTTCCTCGCCGTGTTCTGGGTCGTCATCGACACCGTCTGGTACCTGATCATCGTGTCGATCCTGCACACGATCCGCAGCTGGCTCAGCCGCCCGCGGGTTCGCCCGGCGCTCGAGAAGCTGTCGGGCGGCGTGCTGCTGGCGCTCGGAGTCCGGCTGGTACTCGACCCGCGTTGAGATGGGGTCGCCCCGGCGCCAGAACAGCTCGGGCAGCCCCGCCAGCTCGGCGAACGTGTGGCAGGCGGCCATCGACGCGTAGCCGCCTGCCAGCACGTGCGCACGGATCCGGTCGAGCCTGCCGAACTCGATCACCTCACCGGCGATCAGGAACGGCAGGACCAACTGCCAGGCCTGCACCACCGCCGGCCGGCGCCGGTGAGGTGCGCGCAGGGCCGCGCGGGCGACTCGTAGAAGGTGCTCGTTCGCGCTCATCGTGTACGGGTGCGCCGAGTGGTCCCAGTGCCACCGGCGCTCCTCGGTCACCGCGCAGCGCACGCACTCGACCGGTCCGGTGCCGAGCTCGGCGCCGCAGCGGGAGCACGCCAGCAGCGTCATCGCCCAGTCGACGCACGTCCACGGGTACTGGCCGACGTCCGCGGAGGTGACCAATTCGGCCAGCTCCCGGTCCGCCAGCTGGGACGACGTGCGCAGTGCCTCCCAGTCCGCGAGCCAGAACTGGTCGAGCAGTTCCGCGCAGAAACCACAGTCGGGGTAGCCGCGACCTGCGAGTTCACCGCAGGAAGGGCATGCCGAGACCACGGCGGGACGTTGACCGCGACGCGCGCCGGGCGGGAACGGCTGATGATCCGCCACGAGGGAAGAGATTAGGGGCAAACGACGGCCTTGGCAGCTGTGGCGCGCGCTGACTATGGTCGGTTCTCGACAACTCAACACAACGCGGGAGCTCGCGCCTGAGCGGGCTGAGAGGGTGACTGGCTGCCAAGCCGGTGTCACCGACCGCCTGAACCTGACCGGGTAATGCCGGCGTAGGGAGGAATGTCGTGACGGCACTTGACGACCGTTCGGTCAAGCCCAGTGTGACCACCGGCCCGATCTCGGGCTCGCGCAAGGTGTACCGCGAGGTGTCCCCGGACATCCGCGTGCCCTACCGCAGGGTGGAGCTGACCAACGGCGAGCATGTCGATCTCTACGACACTTCCGGTCCGTATACCGCTGAAGACGCTGCCAACGCGATCGACGTCCACAGTGGACTTCCTGACCTGAGGTCGGGGTGGATCGCCGCACGGGAACCGATCAACGGAGCTGTCAGCCAGCTCGCGTACGCGAAGGCCGGGATCATCACCCCGGAGATGCGCTACATCGCGACGCGGGAGAACCTCGACGCGGAGTTCGTGCGCAACGAGGTCGCCATCGGGCGTGCGGTGATTCCGTTGAACCGCAAGCACCCCGAGGCCGAGCCGATGATCATCGGCAAGAAGTTCCTCGTCAAGATCAACGCCAACATCGGCAACTCCGCCGTGTCGTCGTCGATCGAGGACGAGGTGGAGAAGATGGTGTGGGCGACCCGCTGGGGTGCCGACACGATCATGGACCTGTCCACGGGCAAGCGGATCCACGAGACGCGCGAGTGGATCCTGCGCAACTCGCCCGTCCCCGTCGGCACCGTGCCGATCTACCAGGCGCTGGAGAAGGTCAACGGCGATCCGGCCTCGCTGACCTGGGAGATCTACCGCGACACGGTGATCGAGCAGTGCGAGCAGGGCGTCGACTACATGACGGTGCACGCGGGCGTGCTGCTGCGGTACGTGCCGCTGACGGCTCGGCGCGTGACGGGCATCGTCTCGCGCGGTGGGTCGATCATGGCCGCGTGGTGCCTCGCCCACCACAAGGAGAGCTTCCTCTACACGCACTTCGAGGAGCTCTGCGACATCCTGCGCGCGTACGACGTGACGTTCTCGCTGGGTGACGGACTGCGGCCGGGTTCCATCGCGGACGCCAACGACGAGGCGCAGTTCGCGGAGCTGCGGACGTTGGGCGAGCTCACGCACATCGCGCGGGCGAAGGACGTCCAGGTCATGATCGAGGGCCCCGGCCACGTGCCGATGCACAAGATCGCCGAGAACGTCCGGCTCGAAGAGGAGTGGTGCGGCGAGGCGCCGTTCTACACCCTCGGGCCGCTGGCCACGGACATCGCGCCGGCGTACGACCACATCACGTCCGCGATCGGCGCGGCGCAGATCGGCTGGCTGGGCACCGCGATGCTCTGCTACGTCACGCCGAAGGAGCACCTCGGCCTGCCGAACCGCGACGACGTGAAGACCGGCGTGATCACGTACAAGATCGCGGCGCACTCCGCCGACCTGGCGAAGGGCCACCCCGGCGCCCAGGACTGGGACGACGCGCTGTCCAAGGCGCGCTTCGAGTTCCGCTGGGAGGACCAGTTCAACCTGTCGCTCGACCCGGACACCGCGCGCTCGTTCCACGACGAGACGCTCCCCGCGGAACCGGCGAAGACGGCGCACTTCTGCTCGATGTGCGGGCCGAAGTTCTGCTCCATGAAGATCACGCAGGACGTGCGGCGCTACGCCGAGGAGCGCGGACTGTCCACTGTGGAGGCGATCGAGGCGGGCATGGCGGAGAAGTCCGACGAGTTCGCCGACACGGGCAACAAGGTCTACCTCCCGGTCGTGGAGACTTCGTGACCGAGACACCACCCAGGGTCCTCACCATCGCCGGAAGCGATTCCGGCGGTGGTGCGGGCATCCAGGCCGACCTCCGCACGCTCTTCGCGTGCGGAGTGCACGGCTGCGTCGCGCTGACAGCCGTGACGGTCCAGAACTCCCTGGGCGTCACGGGTGTCGCCGAGATCCCGGCGGAAACCGTTGCGGCGCAGATCATCTCGGTGGCCGAGGACATCGGCGTGCAGGCCGCGAAGACCGGCATGCTGGCGTCAGCGGCCATCATCGAGGCCATCACGCCGGCGCTGGACCGCGTCGGCATCGGTTCGGGGAAGACGCCTTTCGTCGTCGACCCGGTCTCGGCCTCCATGCACGGCAACCAGCTGCTCGCGGACAACGCGCTGGACGCGTTGCGGGGCCTGCTGTTCCCGCGCGCGACCCTGGTGACGCCTAACCTGGACGAGGTCCGGCTGATCACGGGCATCGAGGTGAAGGACCGCGCGGACCAACGGGTGGCGGCGGAAGCGTTGCACTCGCTCGGCCCGCAGTGGGTGCTCGTGAAGGGCGGCCACATGTGGGACGACCCGGAGTGCGTGGATCTGCTGTACGACGGCCGCGAGTTCATCGAGCTCTCTGGACCGCGGTACGAGATCGAGCACACGCACGGCAGCGGTGACACGTTGGCGTCGTCGATCAGCTCGGCGCTGGCCCGCGGCGCCTCCGTCCCGGAAGCCGTTCAGTTCGGCAAGGACTTCATCGTGAAGTCCGTCGCGGCCGCCTATCCCCTGGGCGCCGGCGTCGGCCCGGTGTCGCCGCTGTGGAGGCTCGACAGGTAGCGGGCGTACATCGCCTTCAGGTCTGTCGTCTCGGGATCGAGCAGCCAGACCGTCAACGCACCCTCCAGGAACGCGATCAGCTCTGTCGCGGCCGCTTCTCCGAGCTCTTCGGCGAAGTGGCCGCGCAGCATGCGGTTCCGCGCGCGGAACCGGTGCGTGATCTCGTCGTCGCGCGCCAGGTGCTCGGCCTGCAACACCGTGTGCAACGTCGCCAAACCCTTGTGCGCCATGGTGTATTCCGCGTCCTCGAGCAGCGCCTGCTTGAGGTCCTTGGAGGAGACGCGAGCTGCCGCCCGTGCGTCGAACTCGTCCAAGACCGCCTTGAGCAGGTTCTCCTTGGACCCGAAGTGGTGGATCACCGCCGACGGCGTGACGCCCGCCTTCTTCGCGATGGCCGCAACGCCCGTGCCCGCGTACCCGTTGACCCCGAACAACTCGATCGCGGCGTCGACGATCTCGCGACGTCGCTCGACGCCGCGCTGCTGCACCTGACCCTTGATCCCGACGATGGGAAAAAGACTAGCCCGGCTCATTATGCTGAACAACCATGCAGGAAAATGAGGTCAGGACAGAGCTGGTCGTCCCCGCGCCGATCGACGACGTGTGGCGGGTGCTGGTGGACTTCGCGGGCTACGCGAAGTGGAACCCCGTCATGGAGTACACGCAGGTGGACGGGGTGAAGACGAAGGTGAAGGCGGCCAAGGGCACGGCGTTCGAGCGCGACTTCGACGGCGAGGTCACGTCGATGGAGCCCTACGTGCTGGCGTCCCAGGGCGGCGATCCGGCGACGTTCTTCGGGCGCCACCGCTGGGAGCTCAGGTCCGTGGACGGCGGCACGCACCTGGTGAACGTCGAGTCGTTCACGGGCACGATGGCGGCCGGGGTGCTGGCGCAGACCCGCGAGGTGCTGGTGGCGGAGTTCGACGCCTTCAACCAGGCGCTGGCTCGCGTCTTCGCCGGCGAGCGCTCGTGACGGCTCAGAGATCAGGGTTCGCCGAGAACAAGGTCTCGACGACGTCCTCGCGTTCGAGAACGGCGGCGCACCAGGCGAAGTGGCCGTCGGACCCGTCCGCGCTGAAGGCGTTGGCCGTCGCGATCGCATAAGCCGCTCGGTAGAGCAGCATGCGCGCGAGCGAGTGGCCGTGCTGTTCCACCAGCACGGCCGTCAGCGCGTCGTCGGAAACACGGGCGCCAGGGCCGTACATGTCGAAGATGCCGGCGGCGACAGACGCTTCGAAGGTGTGGTCGCCGGCCGTGGTGAGGAAGCTCCAGTCGATCACGGCCGTCACCCGGAACTCGTCGTCCACCAGGATGTTCGGCGGGACGAGATCCGCGTGCAGGATCCGGTCCGGACCCGGCGGCACCCGCTTCAGCAGACGGTGCACCCGCACCAGCTTCTCGTCGAAGTCCGTGATCCTGGCGCGCAGCACCTCGGAGTGGGCGACGGCTCGCCGTTGGACCAGCGCCGCCAATGCGTCGGTCCAGCGCTCCTGTCCCGCCCACAACGACGTGGGCTCGTCCAGCACCGTCAACGCCCGCGCCGCGGGACCGGCCTGTGTGCCGGCCAGCCCGGTCGCCGCCGCCAGTGCAGCCTCGTGCGCCACCGCGAGTGGAATCCGCTCTTCCTGCAGCAGGACCGACAGCGGCGTGCCGGGCAACCGGCGTTCGAGCGTCACCGCGTGCCCGTCCACCTCGTCGATCTGGAGGATGAGCGGTGTCTCGTACGGCAGCTCCTGGGCGAGCAGCTCCTGCTGGAACTCCTGTGTGAGCAACAGATCAGCGGCCCCGCGCTGGAACCAGACCTTCCCGACCAGCCCGTCGCCCAGGTCGTGGACGACCCCCTCCACGCCACGTCCGAGAAGCACGACGGCGGGATGGCCCTGCGCGCGGAAGTGGTCGGCCCAGCACTCGTCCTGGATCACGCTGCTACTTGGACTCTTCGCCGACGAGCGTCTCCAGCGCGTCCAACGCGTTCACCAGCGCGGCAACGTGTTCCGGCGTGAGCTGTTCGATCCGGCGCTGCAGCTCGCGCACCCGCGCGGACCGCACGCCGGACACCATCGTCTCGCCCTCGGGCGTGGGGGTGGCGAGCCAGGCGCGGCCGTCCTGCGGGTCGGGTTCGCGCTTCACGTAGCCGGCTTCCACCAGTGCGGCGACGATGCGGGACAACGTCGGGGGCGCCACGCCTTCCTTGTTCGCCAGGTCGCCCAGGCGCATGGGGCCGCACCTGGCCAGCGTGGCGAGCGCGGAGACCGCGCCGGGGCCGAGTCCGGGGGAACCGGTGCGTCGCAGCAACCGGGCCAGCCGGCCGATCGCCAGGTACAGGCGCGCGGTCGCGTCCTCGACCTCGGCGTCAATGGGGGCCGTCACGGCTAGTCGTCCTCCTCGGCGGATTTCAGGTAGTGGTCAATCATCCCCCAACACGTGAGTACCCAAGGTAGCGACTCAGAGACCCGGCGAAGACGCTTGGGCCCAAAAGCGCTGCGGAATCCTTCCAGCCAACCGCGCCAGCCGTCCGCCCTCGACCGCACAACGCATGGCGGCGCCCATCCGTTCCGGGTCCTGCGCGCGCGTGACGGCCGTCGCCAGCAACACCGCTGAGCAGCCGAGTTCCATCGCCAGCGCCGCGTCCGACGCCGTGCCGATGCCCGCGTCGAGCACCACGGGGACCGTGGCGCGGGACGTGATCAGCTCGATGTTGTGCGGGTTGCGGATGCCGAGGCCGGTGCCGATCGGCGAGCCCAGCGGCATGACCGTGGCGCAGCCGATGTCCTGGAGCTTGAGCGCCAGCACCGGATCGTCGTTGGTGTAGGGCAGGACGACGAAGCCGTCGTCGACCAGTCGTTCGGCCGCGTCGAGCAGCTCGACGGGATCCGGCAGCAGGGTCTCCTCGTCGTGGACGACCTCGAGCTTCACCCAGTTCGTCTCCAGCGCCTCGCGGGCGAGCTGCGCGGTGAGCACGGCCTCCGCGGACGTGCGGCAGCCGGCGGTGTTCGGCAGGACCTCGATTCCCAGCCGCCGCAACAACTCCAGCACACCGGTCTGCCCGGCGGCGTCGACCCGGCGCATGGCCACGGTGGTGAGCTCGGTGCCGGACGCCACCAGGGCCCGTTCCAGCACGGAGAGGTTCGCGGCACCACCGGTGCCGGTGATGAGCCTGGACCGGAACTCCCGGCCCGCGATGATCAGCGGATCGTCCACGTCACCCTCCCTGGACCGCGGTCAGCACCTCGACCACGCCGCCGTCCGGCACGATCGTCTTCTCCCACAACGCCCTCGGCACGACCGCACCGTCCAGCGCCACGGCCACGCCCTTCGCCGGCGCCCCCACCAACGCCACCACCGCGGCTATCGACGTGCCCTCGGCCAGGTCGCGCGAAGTGCCGTTGACCTGTGCTTTCACGAGCTTCCTCCCTTGAGCAGCTCGACGACGAGACGAGCGGTGTGCGGGGCGAGCAGGAGTCCGTTGCGGTGGTGCCCCGTCGCGGCGATGACGCCGGGTTCCAGCCAGCGGACGACCGGGACGTTGTCGGGGCTGCCGGCGCGGAATCCGACTGCGGCTTCGGTGAGCGCGTACTCGGCGATGCCGGGGAGCACGGTTTCCGCGTCCCGCAACAGGTCTCGGACGCCGGCGACCGTCACGTCGGTGTCGAAGCCGGCCTCGTACTGGGTGGCGCCCACGACGATGCCGTCGTGGCGCGGCACCAGGTACACGGATCGGCCGGACACCGAGCCTCGGATGGTGCGTGTCGGTGGCGGCAGGGTGCCGTGGCGCCAGGCGAGTCTCAGGATCTCGCCCTTCACGGGGCGGATCACGTCTTTGAGGGCGGGGTGAAGGTTGCCGCTCCAGGCTCCGGCCGCGATCACGGTGACGGATCGACGCGCTGTCGCGATGGTTGGTGGCGCTGTCGTGGTGGCTGACCGAGCCTCCGAGACGGATTCGTCCACAGTGGATTCGAACTTCACCCCCGCCTCGACGCAAGCCTTGTGCAGCGCGGAAAGCAGCTCGCGGTTGTCGACCGCCAGATCACCCGGCACGAACATCCCGCCGCGGACCGATGGACCGAGGGAGGGTTCGAGTTGTCGGATCGCTCGACTGTTCAACAATTCAACGCCAGGATTGTTCAACGATCCCACGCTCGGATTGTTCAACGATCCGACATCACGAGCGGCCAACGATCCAACAAGAGGATTGTTGAACGATTCTACGTCCGGATTGTTGAACAATTCGACGATCCTACGCAGGTCAGCCAAGTCACCGGGCGACGTCGCGACAGTGATCGTCCCCTTGTTGAACAATTCAACACCGAGCGTCGCCGCGAACTCCGGCCACAACGCCAACGCCTCGACACCTTGCGCCGTAACGGTTTCCTCACCGTGCCACGCCTCGGCGACGGGGGCGAGCATCCCGCCCGCCACGCGCGACCCGGCGTGCGGCGACCCGAGATCGCGCAACGACACCGAGAACCCGGCACGCGCCGCACACCAGGCGACGGACAGGCCGATGACGCCGCCACCCACGACGGCCACTTCCACACTGCTCAAGGCATTCACGCTCCCTGCGCCGGCATGACCCGGATCAGGTTCGACGGTCGGAGCGAACCACGCTCCCTCTCAGCCCGGTGATCTCCAGGCTCCCGTGCGGACCGACACCAACATAACGGTTACGGTGCGAGCGTGCCAGGACTCGACGGAAACCTGATCAGGCAACGACTCGCCGACGCGACGCTCTACCTCTGCACGCCGAACCGGCCCGATCTGGCCGAGTTCGCGGACGCCGCGCTCGCCGGTGGCGTCGACATCATCCAGCTGCGGGACAAGTCGCTCGAGGCCAAGCAGGAGATCGCGGCGCTGGAGGTCCTCGCCGAGGCCTGCGACACCCACGGCAAGCTCCTCGCCGTCAACGACCGCGCGGACATCGCCCACGCGCTTCGGGCCGACGTGCTGCACCTCGGGCAGGACGACCTGCCGGTGTCGTGTGCGCGCCACATCATCGGCGAGCACCCGGTGATCGGCAGGTCGACCCACGACGTGACCCAGATGCAGGCCGCGGCGACGGAGCACGGCGTCGACTACTTCTGCACCGGGCCGTGCTGGCCCACGCCGACCAAGCCCGGTCGTCCGGCGCCGGGACTCGACCTCGTCAAGGCCACCAAGGGCATGCGCAGGCCGTGGTTCGCGATCGGCGGCATCGACCACACGAACCTCCACGAGGTCAAAGCGGCTGGAGCCACGCGCGTGGTCGTCGTCCGGGCCATCACCGAGGCCGAGGACCCCCGCAAGGCAGCCGAGTTGTTCAAAACTGAACTTAGTCGTTGAAATTTGAACAATCAGGCGTACTCTCGAAGACGTGAGCGCACCTGTGCTGTACCTGAGCCACGGGGCACCCCCGCTGGCTGATGACGAGACGTGGACCAGAGAGCTCAAGGACTGGTCCGCCACCCTCCCGCGCCCGGAGGCCGTGCTCATGGTCTCCGCGCACTGGGAGGAGGCGCCGACGACCATCGGCGCGACCGAGACCGTGCCGCTGGTCTACGACTTCTGGGGCTTCCCGCAGCGGTACTACGAGGTCACCTACGAGGCACCGGGTGCCCCCGAACTCGCCGACGACGTGCGCAAGCTCCTCGGCGGGCACGTCGAGCAGGACGCCTCACGCGGGCTCGACCACGGTGCCTACGTGCCGCTCAAGGAGATGTTCCCCGACGCGGACGTGCCGGTGCTGCAGATGTCGATGCCCACGCTCGACCCGCGCGAGCTCCACGCGATCGGCAAGAAACTCGCGCCGCTGCGGGACAAGAACGTCCTGATCGTCGGCAGCGGGTTCATGACGCACAACCTGAGCTGCGTGCACTTCGACCGGGGCACGGCCTACGAACCGCCGTCGTGGTCGAAGGAGTTCGACGACTGGGCGAACCAGCAGCTGGCCAACGGTGACGTCGACGCGTTGCTCGACTTCCAGCAGAAGGCACCGGCCGCAGGGATCGCACATCCGAGGACTGAGCACTTCGCGCCGTTGTTCGTGGCGCTCGGCGCTGCGAGCGACGAGAAAGCCCGTACCAGCGTTGAAGGCTTCTGGTACGGGCTCTCGAAACGATCAGTGCAGTTCAGTTAGGACTAGCCGCGCGTCAGGGTGAGGCCGTAGCGCGACAGGATCGGGTTCACCGGCTGGAAGTACGTGGTGCCGCCGGAGGAGCAGTTGCCGGAACCGCCGGAGGTCACGCCCTGGGCCTGGCCGAAGCCGGAGCCCGCCACCCACGAACCGCCGGAGTCACCGGGCTCCGCGCAGGCGTTGGTGCGGGTGAGGCCGCGGACCGTGCCCTGCGGGTAGCTCACCGTCTGGTTCTTGGCCTGGACGGTGCCGCAGCGCCAGCCGGTGGTCGAACCGGAACGGCAGATCTGCGCGCCGACGGCCGCCTCGGACGAGCCCTTGACGATCACGTTCGCGCCGCCGTAGCGGTTGACCCACGGCCGCGGCGTCCAGTTCGCGTTGGTGCGGACGTGCGCCATGTCGCTGCCAGGGAAGACCGAGCCGGCGAACGTGCCGGCCGCCACGCGGTTGTAGCCGGAGACAGCGGTGCCGGCGCGGCCGCAGTGGCCGGCCGTCACGAAGCCACCCGTCACGGAGAAGCCGAGCGAGCAGCGGCCGCCGCCCATGTAGATGGCGTCGCCACCGCGCAGGTCGTACAGCGTCGTCGGGTTCTCGGTGACCTCCTCGACCGTGACGGCCGAGCCGAGCGACTTCGCGGTGGCGATGAACTTCTCCGCCGCCGCGTCGCGGGTGTTCTTGTTGACCTCGACGACGACGCTGTTGGACTTCTCGTCCACGCGCCAGCTGGTGATCGCCGAGGGGGCGCTCATGAGGTCGAGCACCGACTTGGTGCCGTTGAGCTGAGTGAGCGAGTTCTTGACGACCTTGACGTCGGCTCCGGTCACGGAGAGTCCCGACTTGGTCACGGCGACGGTGAGCTTCCCGCTCGCCTGGTCGATCCAGGCTCCGCCGAACGCGTCACCGAGAGAGGCCTTCGCCTGCTCGGCGAGTTCGCTCGACTTCTGGTCACTGGCCATCCGGACGCGGGCTTGCTCAGCGTTCAGGCCCAAATCACGTTGGACCGCTTGGAGCAATTCGGCCGGGTAGCTCTCCGTGTCGGAACCGGTTGGGGCGACTGGTGCGGCAGGGGCGCCAAACGCCGGTACGCTGAGAGCAGTCACGACTCCGGTGGCGAGCAACACGGCACCGGTAACACGGGCCGCACTCGTGCGGTTCATCAGACGTCTCCCTCACTTTCGGGTGCAGGGGAACCCGAGAGATCGGTTGCAGGGACCTCTCTCGGGGGCTCTAGGGGGACGGGTGGTGGGGCGGCGGCAGGGGTCGCCCCACCCCTCCAATCCCCAGTTCTGTCGCGTCTCTTGCGTGGGCGCAGCGCTCAAGTGGTCCTTCCACGAGCCTCATTGCGCCCCCCCTTCCGGCCTCGTTTGGACCGAATCTTTCGCCCGTTCGAGTGACGTTATGAGCCTGTTATCTATGACGCCCGTCCCCGACCGTGGACGAAGTGTGTCACAGCTCACGACAGATCAACTGCGGTGCGTAGCAATTGACAGTTAACTATCGCTCAAAGTGATGACGTGATCACCGAATGGGGTCGACAGTTGACGAGGGTTTGGAGCTGTCGGTCGGCTGTCCGGAACCTGTCGACG
The DNA here is from genome assembly GCF_042649515.1 of Lentzea rhizosphaerae. NCBI lineage: Bacteria > Bacillati > Actinomycetota > Actinomycetes > Pseudonocardiales > Pseudonocardiaceae > Lentzea > Lentzea rhizosphaerae. The sequence goes on from NZ_JBHRZI010000057.1 coordinate 211,893, forward strand.
ACGTGGGCGGTCCGGTCGTCGTGGTGCTTTCGGTCGGCGACTGACTGGATGTGCTCGGCGGGACCGTAATGGTGATCGTCTCGGTCTTCGTCGTCTCGGTGCGGGTCTCGGTGTGCGTGCTCGTGGACGTCGTGGGTTCGCCGGGGTCGGCCGTGACGGGTTTGCCGGTGACGAGCTGGACGCTCGTCGCGGTGAGGACGGTCACCACGAAGACCAGCAGGCCTCCGACTGCGATGACCTGCCAACGCTTTTCGCGTTCCATCGACCGTTGGTAGAACGCGGCGCCCAAAGTGGTCACCACGCTCGCGAGGACCGCGCCCACGATGGTGCCGACGACGTTGAGGCGAAGGCTCAGCACGGCCGCGGTGACGGCGGCGAGCACACTCGCGACGAGCTTGACGGGGGTGATCTTCTCCTTATCAGCCATGACACACGTAGGACGTTGGGCACAGTTCACCGGTTGTGTCCCGGTGACGTGCATCATCGACACATGCGCCTGGTGACCCTCGAAGACGTCCACGCGGCCGCCGCCGCGATCGCGCCGCACGTCGTGCGCACTCCGTTGCTGCCCTTCGACTCCGGACTGTCGATCAAGCCCGAGTGCCTCCAGCCGATCGGGGCGTTCAAGCAGCGCGGCGCGGTGAACGCGTTGTCCCGCATACCTTCCGAGGACCGGGAGCGCGGTGTCGTGGCGTATTCGAGCGGTAACCACGCGCAAGCGGTCGCGTACGCCGCCAAGCTGCTCGGCATGCCCGCGGCGATCGTCGTGCCGGAGAACACGCCACAACTGAAGATCGACGCGACGCGCGCGCACGGCGCCGAGGTGTTCGTCGTGGGCATCACCGAACGGGAGTCGCGCGCCGCCGAACTGGTGGAGGAGCGCAAGGCGACGCTCATCCCGCCGTTCGACCACCCGGACGTGATCGCGGGCCAGGGCACGATCGGCCTGGAGATCTGCGCCGACTTCCCCGACGTGGCAACGGTCCTGGTGCCGGTGAGCGGCGGCGGGCTGATCGCGGGCGTCGCGACGGCCGTGAAGTCCTTGCGCCCCAACGTCCGCGTGATCGGCGTCGAGCCCGAACTGGCCTCCGACACCGCCGCGTCGTTCGCCGCGGGCTCGCTCGTCCGGTGGAACGCGCACGACCGCGCCCGCACGATCGCCGACGGCCTGCGCGCCGAACCGTCCGAGCTGACCTGGGCGCACATCCACGAGTACGTGGACGACGTCATCACCGTGTCCGAGGACGAGATCCGCGACGCGGTGAAGCAGATCGCCCGCCGCACGCGGATCGTGTCGGAGCCCAGCGGAGCCGTTCCCGTCGCGGCGTACCTGAACCGCTCGCTGCCCGCCGGCCCCGCGGTCGCCGTGGTGTCGGGCGGCAACATCGAGCCGAAGCTGTTCGCGGAACTGATCTCCGGATGATCTCGCTCGACGACGTCCGTGCGGCCGCGACGGTGATCGCGCCGCACGTGGTGCGCACGCCGCTGCTGCCGTTCGGCGCGGGTTGGCTGAAGCCGGAGTCGCTGCAGCCGATCGGCGCGTTCAAGCTCCGCGGCGCGCTGAACGCGTTGGCGCGCTTGGAGAACCGCTCGAACGGCGTGGTCGCCTACTCCAGCGGCAACCACGCCCAGGCCGTGGCGTTCGCGGCGAGGCTGCACGGCGTCCCGGCCGCGATCGTGATGCCGGACAACACTCCGGCGGTCAAGATCGAGGCCACGAAGGCGCTGGGCGCCGAGGTCTTCATCGTCGGCATCACCGAACGCGTCGAACGGGCACAGGCACTCGTCGCCGAACGCGGCGCCGCGCTGATCCCGCCGTTCGACCACCCCGACGTGATCGCGGGCCAGGGCACGATCGGCCTGGAGATCCTGGAGGACCTGCCCGACGTCGGCTCCGTCGTGGTGCCGATGTCCGGCGGCGGGCTGATCTCCGGTGTCGCCACGGCGATCAAGGCGTTGCGCCCGGACGTCCGCGTCCTCGGCGCCGAGCCCGCGCTGGCGGCCGACATCGCCGACTCGCTGCGCGCGGGTTCGCTGGTGCGCTGGGACCCCAACGAGCGCGCGCGTACGGTCGCGGACGCGTTGCGGGACGAGCCCTCGGAACTGACCTGGGCGCACATCAGCAAGTTCGTGGACGACGTGATCACCGTGACGGAGGACGAGATCCTGGCGGCGGTGGCGGATCTCGCGCGGCGTGCCCGGCTGGTCGCCGAACCCAGCGGTGCCGTGGCGGCCGCGGCCCAGGCCAAGGCCGGTGGTGACGTCGCCGTCGTGTCCGGTGGCAACGTCGACCCGGCGCTGCTGGCGGCGACCCTCACGGCGCGGACCTGACCGCTCCAGCGCGTCTGTCACCCTCCTCGTCGCGATCACCTGTCGGCCGCACCCCCGCGCTTCCGCATATGCGAGAGAAACTGCAACAGTGTTACGGGACATTCGATACCCGTGTGGGTGTGGACAACTTGGAGCCCGTCACACGTACATGACGGCAGCGTGGGCGGATGAGGACAACCGCCACCTGATCAGGCGACGGCAACCGCCGCGATCGTCACGCCGATGCGGTTGTCGTAGAGCGGGCTCTCGAACGCCCTGAGCGTCGCGTCCCAGTCGCCGAGCAGCCCAGGCCGTATCGCCAGCGCATCACCGTTGCGGACCAGCAACGACAGCACGCCTCCCGGCCCGACCAGCCGCACCAGGTCGTCCAGCACCGGCTCCGGATCGGCGAAGTACATCAGCACGCCGTGGCACAGCACGACGTCGAAGCGCTCGGAAAACAGCGAAGCCAGGTTCCGGACGTCGTCCTCGACCGTCCTCACCCGGTCCCCTCAGGTCCGGCTCACCGTCCAGCGCACGCCGGAGCTCGTCGAGCAGAGCCGGCGACGAGTCCAAGCCCGTCACGTGGTGCCCGTCCCGTGCGAGCCGCAGCATCTGCGTGCCCTGGCCGCATCCCACGTCCAGCACGCGCAACGGTGCCCGCGCCGGGAGGTGGACCGCCAGCTGCCGGGACACCAGCTCCTGCCGGACGACCTGCCGCAGCGTGCCCAGACGAGCGCGCCACCGTTCCTCGCCCGCCGCGAACCCCGTCATCGCGCTAAGCCCTGGCCAGAAATCCTGTCCGCACCGTCGCTGCCCCGGTTTTGGCGCGAAAAGCACGTTCGGGCCGCTAGATCGCCCGAACGTCACGTTCGCTCCCCAGGCCCGTTTGGCGCGAACGTGACATTGGGGCCGATAGATGGCCAGAACGTGCTTTTCGCGCCAAACAGGAGCAGTAGCGGACAGAACTCTTGGCAGCCCGCTCAGTGGTGCGCGCTGCCGGAGCGGACGTGCGTCGGCGGGCCCTCGACGCCGCAGTGCAGGCACTCGCCGGGGTGCGGGTTGTCGGGTTGCTCGTGCTCCGTGGACAGCACGCCGTTGTCGACGCCGATCGCGAGCAGACCACCGATGATCGCGGCGACCGCGCACAGCACCAGAGCCATCTGCCAGCCGGCGGTCATCACGGCCGGGTTCGCGTAGTCCTCGCCCACCAGGCCCACCGCCGCGGGCAGCACGGCCATCGCGAGCAGGCTGCCGGTGCGGGCCACCGCGTTGTTCACGCCGGACGCGACGCCCGCGTGGTGATCGGGAGCCGAGGCCAGCACCGTCGCGGTGACCGGGGCGACCACGACGGCCAGGCCGATGCCGAACACCAGGACGCCCGGCAGCACGCCGAACAGGTACGAGGCGCCCGGCACGGCGTTGCGCAGCAGGAGCATGCCCAGGCCGACCAGGATCGGGCCCGCGATCAGCTGCAGGCGCGGGCCGTAGCGCTGGGCGAGCTTCCCGGACGTCGAGGACGCCAGCAGCATGATGATCGTGATCGGCACGCTGGCCAGGCCCGACGCCGTCGGCGAGTAGCCCAACGAGATCTGCAGCTGCAGGACCAGCAGCACCATCACGCCACCGAGCGCGGCGTAGACGAGGAACGTCAGAACGTTGGAAAGTAGGAACGTTCTATTGTTGAACAATTCTACGGGGACCAACGGGTCGCTCGACCGCTTCTGCAGCACGCCGAACACGACCACGGCGAGCAATCCGAGGATTGTCACAACGTAGGATTGTTCAACAATCCCACCTGTCAACAATGCGAGCCCCACCGCACCGACCAGCGCGGACAGGTAGTTCGGGTGCCCAGCCGAGTCGTCGCGAGACTCCGGCACGAACCGCAGCGCCATCCACACGCACAGGACGGCCACCGGCAGGTTCACCAGGAACGCGAGCCGCCACGACCACGCCTGCACGAGCAGCCCGCCGACCAACGGCCCAACCGCGGTCGCCACCCCGGAGAGCCCCGACCACGCGCCGATCGCCCGCGACCGGTCCTCCCGGTTGAACGACGACTGCAGGATCGCCAACGCCCCCGGCGTCAGCAAAGCCGCACCCACACCCTGCAGAACGCGCGCGGCCACCAGCACCGGCACGTTCCACGCTGCACCGCACAGCAGCGAGGCGACACCGAACCACACCACGCCGATCACGTAGACCCGGCGCCGCCCGAACCTGTCGCCGAGCGAACCGGCGATCAGGATCAGCGAGGCGAGCGCGAGCAGGTACCCGTTCAGGATCCACTGCAGGTCGGTGACCGACGCGGTGAACTCCGCGCCCATCCGGGGCAGTGCCACGTTGACGATCGTGCCGTCGAGCATCGCCATGCCCGAACCGAGGATCGTCGTGGCGAGCACCGCGCGAGCGCGCGGTGTGCCCCACGCGATCAAGACGGCCTGTTCAGCGTGGCGACGAACTTGTACCGGTCACCGCGGTAGACCGAACGCACCCACTCGATGGGGTTGCCCTCGGTGTCGAAGGAGTGTCGCGACAGCAGCAGCATCGGCAGGCCGATGTCCGCGCCGAGCAGTTCTGCCTCTTCTGGCGAGGCGAGAGCGGTCTCGATCGTCTCCTCGGCGTGGCCCATCTCGACGCCGAACCGCTCGGACAGCACCTGGTACAGCGACGCACCGGGCGCCAGGTACCGCCGCAGCCCGCGGAACCGGCCGAGCGCGAGGTGGGTCGTCTCGATCGCCATCGGCTCGTTGTCGGCGAGACGCAGACGGTGCAGGCGCAGCACCTTGGCACCGGGCCGCACGCCGAGCAGCCGCGCGAGTTCGGCTTCTGCCGGCATCTCGGAGGCCTCGATCAGCTTCGACGACGGCACGCGGCCCTGGGCGCGCATGTCCTCTGTGTACGAAGACAGCTGCAACCTCTGGGCGACCTTGGGTTCCGCCGCGAAGGTGCCCTTGCCCTGCACACGGAGCAGGCGGCCTTCCACCGTCAGCTCGGCGAGCGCCTGGCGAACGGTCGTCCTGGAGACGTCGAACTCCGCTGCCAGCGACCGTTCCGTCGGGATCGGTGAACCAGGCGGCAACGCCCTCAACAGGTCGAGCAGGTGCCGCTTGAGACCCCAGTACTTCGGTTCGCGCTGTGCACGCGTCCTGGCGTCCACGCCTGATGCAGGCGTCGTCTCCAGCATGGCCTCCTCCTCGCACTCCACGTCACGCCACACAAGGATGCCTTGTCCGTGTCGATTCGTGCGTTCGAACCCCCGCCAATCGACACGAAATTGGTCCGATGACTCCGCAACGCTTTGGCAACGCGCTTGACAGGACCGGTGACGCAGCACACGCTGTTCCGCATTGGTCTACACCACTTGGGCGTTCCGGCCGAGGGGCCGGGCTTGCTGAAAGGGCGCGACTGTGAAGGGCTGGAGAGGACTCGCTGCTGGTGCCGCCGCGCTGGCAGTGGCCGTGTCAGGCTGTGGCACGAGCACGAACAGCGGTAGCGGCACGGAGACCAAAGAGATCACCGTGTGGCTCATGGACGGCTCCGCGCCGACGACCCTGACCGACGCCTTGAACAAGGAGTTCGAGTCGGCGAACGGCATCAAGGTCAAGTACGAGGTCCAGAAGTGGACCGGCATCCAGGAGAAGCTGACCACCGCGCTGGCCAGCAGCACGCCCCCGGACGTGATCGAGCTCGGCAACACCCAGACCGCGAGCTTCGCGGACCAGGGCACGCTCGCCGACCTCACCGCGGACGCGAGCCAGTTCAACGGCGGTGAGTGGCTCGGCGGTCTCAAGGACTCGCTGACGCTGAACGGCAAGCAGTACGGCGTGCCGTTCTACGCCGCGAACCGCACCGTCATCTACCGCACCGACCTGTTCCAGGCGGCGGGCATCGCGAAGCCGCCGACGTCGCGTGCCGAGTGGATCGACGCGATCAACAAGCTCAAGGCCGCGAACGCGTCCAACCCGGACTTCCAGGCGCTGTACCTGCCCGGCCAGTCCTGGTACTTCCTCCTCTCGCTGCTGTGGGACGAGGGCGGCGACGTCGCCAAGCAGGACGGCGGCAAGTGGACCGGCACGCTCGACACCGCGCAGGCCAAGGCGGGCTTCGAGGCCTACAAGGCGCTGTACGACGCGTCGGCCGCCAAGAAGGTCCCCGCGGACATCGACGAGGCGAAGCCGCAGCAGATGGAGGTCTTCGGCACGGGCAACGTCGGCATGATGGTCGGTCTCCCGTGGGAGCTCGCCGGTGCCGTCAAGGCCAAGCCGGAGCTGAAGGACAAGACCGCGGCGTTCCCGATCCCGTCGAAGAAGGCCGGCTCGACCGCGCCGGTGTTCCTCGGTGGCTCGAACCTCGCGATCCCGGCTGCCAGCAAGAACGCCGCCGCGGCCAAGAAGTACCTGTCGCTGCTGTCGTCCAAGAAGTACCAGGAGATGCTCGCCGAAGGCGGCGCGGTTCCCGGCACCTCGAAGGACACCGCGAAGCTCGCCACCACCCCGCTCGGCAAGGCCATGGCCGAGTCCTCGCAGAACGGCAAGGTCACCCCGGTGACGCCGAAGTGGGCGGCCGTCGAGGCGGGCCAGAACCCGCTCAAGGACGCGCTGACCGCGTACCTCACCGGTGCCAAGTCGCTGGACCAGGCAACGAAGGACGCGAGCGACGCCGTCACCAAGGCAATGAGCTAGCTCAGCCGAGATGACGGCCGTCAAGACGACCGAAACGGCAGCGCCGGCCGGGGAGATCCCGCCGGCGCTGCCGCCTGCCGTGACGGGTGGGGCGCGCAAGCGTCGCCGCCGGGGCGGCGCCTTCGACCGGGCGCTGCCCTACCTGCTGCTGGCTCCGGCGCTCATCGCGATCCTCTGGCTGATCGGGTTCCCGGTCGTCTCGGTCTTCGTGACGAGCTTCCGCCAGCTCAACCTCGGCGAACTGGTCCGCGGCGAGATCGTGTGGACCGGCTTCGACAACTACGTGACGGTGCTGAAGGACGAGCGGTTCTGGACCGTCTCGTTGCGCACCATCGTGTTCACCGTCGCCGTCGTCGGTGCCTCGGTGGGCGCGGGCCTGCTGATCGCGTTGCTGATGCGCGTGCTCACGCCGTGGGTGCGGGTCGCGTTGCAGATCGCGATGCTCTGCGCGTGGGCGATGCCGATCCTCGCGTCCACCACGGTCTACCAGTGGATGTTCGACCAGAACTACGGCATCTTGAACAAGACCCTGGTGCAGCTGGGTTTTGATTCATACGCGAACTACTCGTGGTTCTCGTCCGGAACGTCGACGCTGTCCGTCGTCGGCCTGCTGATCGTGTGGCAGGCGATCCCGTTCCTCGCCTTCTCCCTCTACGCCGGGCTCGTCGGCATCCCGCGCGACCTCTACGAGGCGGCGGGCATCGACGGCGCGTCGGGCTGGCAGACGTTCCGCGCGGTGACGTGGCCGGAGATCCGGTCGCTGCTGATGATGGTGACGTTCCTGTCGACGTTGTGGGACTTCAAGGTCTTCGCCCAGATCTGGGTGTTCAAGGAGGGTGGCCCGAGCGGCGAGAGCACGACGCTCGCCGTGCTGCAGTACCTGGAGGGCATCGCGAAGAGCCACTTCGGCGTCGCCGCCGCGATCAGCGTCCTGATGATGCTCATCCTCGGCCTGATCACCTTCCAGTACCTGCGCCGGTTGCTGCAGACCGAGGAGGGCAAGATCTGATGCTCAAGAAGTCTGCCGCGAACGTCGTGGGCCTCGTGCTCGCGCTGTTCTTCCTGTTCCCGACGTACTGGATGATCACGTCCGCGTTGAAGCCCAAGGGCTCGACGATCACGTCGGACTACGACCTCGTCCCGTTCTCGATGACGTTCTCGAACTTCGTCACCGCGTGGACGAAGCCGGGCTTCCTGTCCGCGCTCGGCAACAGCCTGCTGGTGACGTTGACCGCGGTGCTCGCCGCGATCATCGTCGGCATCACGGCCGCGGTCGCCATGTCGCGCTTCGCCTTCCGCGGCCGCAAGAGCTTCGTGCTGCTGATGCTGGTGGCGCAGATGGCGCCGTTCGAGGCGTTGCTGATCCCGATGTTCCTGATGATGCGGGATCTCCAGCTCTACGAACACCTCACCTCGCTGGTGCTCGTGTACTTCGCGGTGACGCTGCCGTTCTGCTCGTGGACGTTGCGCGGGTTCGTCAACGGCATCCCCGTCGAACTCGAAGAAGCCGCGATGGTGGACGGCTGCGGTCGCTGGGGCGCGTTCCAGAAGGTGACGCTGCCCCTGCTCGGCCCGGGTTTGGTCGCCACGTCGGTGTTCGCGTTCATCACGGCGTGGAACGAGTTCCTCTTCGCCAAGGTGCTGATCCGCAGCCAGGACAGGGAAACCCTCCCGGTGTGGCTGTCGGGCTTCCAGACCGCGTTCGGCACGGACTGGGGTGGCGCGATGGCCGCGTCCGTCCTGTTCACCGTGCCGGCCCTGGTGTTCTTCCTGATCGTGCAGCGCAAGATGGTCGCCGGCGTCACCGCCGGTGCAGTGAAGGGATGACGCGTGGATCAGTTGGCCGCTGCCGTTCTGCTTCCCGGATTCCACGGAACGACCGCCCCCGACTGGTTGCTGCGGCGGGTCGCTGACGGCCTCGGCGGCGTTGTGCTCTTCGGGCGCAACGTCGTCGACGACGCCCAGGTGACCAAGCTCTGCGGCGAGCTGCGTTCGGTGCGCCCGGACGTGGTGATCGGCATCGACGAGGAGGGCGGTGACGTCACGCGTCTCGACGCGGGCCGCGGCTCCGAGGTGCCGGGCAACCACGCGCTGGGTGCGGCGAACGACCTCGACCTGACCCGTTCGGTCGCCGCGTCCATCGGTGCCAGGCTGGCCAAGTGCGGGATCTCGTTGAACCTCGCGCCGTCCGCCGACCTCGTGCTGACGCTGGACGACCCGATCATCGGTGTCCGCGCGTTCGGCTCGGACCCGGTGCTGGCCGCACGGCACGTCGCCGCGTGGGTCGAAGGGTTGCAGACGGTCGGGGTTGCCGCCTGCGCCAAGCACTTCCCCGGTCACGGCGCGTCCACAGAGGACTCCCACGAGCAGCTCCCCGTGCTCCCCCGCACCGAGGAACAACTGCGCGCGGTGGAGCTCGTGCCGTTCCAGGCGGCCGTGAACGCGGGCGTGCGCTCGATCATGACCGGCCACCTCGTGGTCCCCGAGTGGGGCAACGCACCGGTGACGCTGAACAAGCACGCCATCGACCTGCTGCGCACCGAACTGGGCTTCACCGGCGCGGTGATCACCGACGGCCTGGACATGAAGGCCGTGGGCGGCGACCTGGCCGTCGGTGCCGTCCGAGCTCTGGCCGCCGGCGTCGACGCGTTGTGCCTGGGCGGCATCGCACTGGGCGACGACGACCTCCAGTGGTTGATCGACTCGATCGTCGCGGCCGTGAAATCCGGCGAGCTCTCCGAGGAACGCCTGACCCAGGCAGCCGCACGGTCACTCGCGCTGGGCCTGCCGCCGTCGACCGTCGACGCGCACGACGCCGAGATCGGTCTCACGGCCGCTCGACGTGCCGTTGAAGTGCGTGGCCGGGTTGATGTCGGTGCCGACCCCGTCGTGGTCGACCTGGTCGTGGACCCGTCGATCGCTGTGGGCGACGTCCCGTGGGGCCTGGGCCCCTACCTGCGCGAGGTGCTTCCGGGCACCGAGGTGATCGCGGCACGCGACATCTCCGCCGACGAAGTTGCGAAAGCAGCCGGCAACCGCACGATTGTTGTTGTGACCCGAGACGCCCACCGCCACACGAGCGCTCGACAACTGGTAACAAACTTAACTAATCTGGATCTGGACGTGGTGCACGTGGAAACCGGCGTGCCGGGTCCGGACCTGGGCAGCGTCGCCCGCATCGACACCCACGGCGGTTCTCGGGTGAGCCTCCGAGCCGCGGCCGAGCTGATCCTGAAAGGCACGACATGACCACGCCCCAGCCAGGCCGGCACATGGCAGCGGAGATCGCCGCACAGCCGTCGATCTTCTCTTCCCTGTACTCCTCGCGCTCCTCGATCGCCGAGGTGGCGGCCGTCATCCGCGAACGGGCCCCGAGGTTCGTCCTGTTCGCGGCCCGCGGCTCCAGCGACCACGCGGCGATCTACGCGAAGTACCTGACCGAGATCCTGCTCCAGCTCCCGGCGGGCCTGGTCTCCGCCTCGACGACGACGTTGTACGGCGCCGAGCCGGACCTCCGCGACGTCCTGCTGATCACCGTGTCGCAGTCCGGCGGCTCCCCCGACCTCCTCGAGGTCACGGCTTCAGCCCGCCGCCGTGGGGCGCTGACCGTGGCAGTGACCAACACCGCCAACTCCCCGCTGAACGCGGCCGCCGAACTGTCGGTGGACGTGTCGGCGGGTGTGGAACACGCGGTGGCGGCGACGAAGACGTACTCGGCGACGCTGCTGGCGCTGTACCTGCTGATCGACGCCGTCCGCGGCGGCAACGGCGAGGCGGCCGCACCTCTGGGCGACCTGGCGCAGGTGACGCTGGACTCCTCGGCCCCGTCGGTCGAGGAAGCCGTGCGGCGCTACCGGTTCGTGGACCGGGTCCTCACCACGGGCCGCGGCTACTCCTACGCCACGGCACTGGAAGCGTCCCTGAAGCTGGCCGAGACCTCCTACCTCGCAGCCCGCGCCTACAGCGGCGCCGACCTGCTCCACGGCCCGGTCGCCGCGGTCGACGGCGAAACCGCAGTGCTGGCAATCACTTCCCTGGGCAAGGGCGGCGACTCGATCCGTGACGCCCTGGACGTGGTGCACCAGCGCGGCGCGGACGTCGTCGCGGTCGGCTCGGCCTCGGAGAAGGTGGGCGCGACGCTGGCGATCGGCATCCCGGAGACTGCTGAAGAAGTGGCTCCCGTGCTGGAGATCCTTCCGGTGCAACGCCTCGCGTACGGCCTGGCGCTGGCACGCGGCGGCGACCCGGACAGCCCGCGGGGCCTGAACAAGGTCACGCGCACGCTGTAGTCGTTCAACGACGAAAGGGCCGCTCGAGTTCGAGCGGCCCTTTCGTTCGTTCCGACTCAGCCGAACACCTCTTCGACGAGCCTCATCGTGATCTTCTGGAACGCCGGAGCGAGGGACAGGTCGGCGTCGTCGACGTAGTTCAGCGCGGCGACCAGGGTCTTGCTGCCGTCGGGCGTGCTGTACATCAACGCGCCGTGGCCCAGCGCACCGCCGTTGTGGGTGATCACCTTGCCGCCACCCGTTTCCTGCACGAACACGCCGAGGCCGTAGCCCACCTTCGGGTGCGGCGTCAGCATCTCCTCCAGCAACGGCGCCGGCAGGAGCTCGCCGCGCACGAGCGCGACGATGAACGTGCGGAGGTCCTTCGTCGTCGAGATCATGTCGCCGCCGCTGGAGATCCAGGACGGGTCGATCCGCGTGACGTCGATCGTCTTCTGCTCACCGCCGTCGTCGTACCGGTAGTAGGCGTGGGCGTGCGGCTCGGGGATGTCCTGGCCGTCCGGCACGACGGTGCCGGACAACCCGAGCGGCCCCAGAATCAGCCGGTGCATCTCCTCGGCGAGCGAGCGGCCGGTGACCCGCTCGATCAACAGCCGGGCAAGCACGTAGTTGGTGTTGGAGTAGCTCCAGTCCGCACCCGGCTCGAACCGCGCGGGCTTGGACAGCGCCAGCCGCACCAGGTCCTCCGGGCGGTGGACCGTGAACCGGCTGTCCACCCAGGTCTTGCCCTGCCAGGGAATTCCCGGCGCGACCGTGCCGTCCTCGTAGTACTCGCCGGTGTGGTTGAACACGCCGCTGGTGTGCTGGAGCAGCATCCGCACGGTGATCCGGCGGTCGAGGCCGAACTCCGGCAGGTGGTCGGCCACCACGTCGTCCAGCCCGATCTTGCCCTCGCCCACGAGCTGCAGCACCACGGTCGCGACGAACGTCTTGGTGTTGCTGCCGATCCGGACGTGGCCGTTGGGCGGCGGCTCCGCGTTCTCGCCCAGCTCACTCACACCGGCCCTGCCGACCCATTCACCGCTTTCGTCCTGCACGCGCAGCTCCACACCGGTGAAACCGGAGTCGATCATGTCCTTGAGGATCTTCTGCAGCTGGTCCGACATCGTTGTGCTCCTTCGGGTTTCGGTGGGTCAGAGGCTGCGGGCGGTGATGTCGCCGTACGACGTGGTGGCGTGGATGGTCACGTCGGTGGTGCCGTTGTTGTTGAGGGAGTTGTGGATCCGGCCGTAGGAGGTGCCGGCGTCCATCGAGGCGGAGAGACCGGCGGCGACGCCGACGGTGATGTCGCCCTTCTGCGTGGCGATCTCGGCAGATCCGTTGAGGCGGCCGATCGTGACGTCACCGGCCTGCGTGGCGAGCTTCACGGTCCCGGCCTCGTCGAGCTTGATGTCGCTCTGCGCAGCTTCGAACGCGATGTCGCCGAGCCGTCCGACGCCGCGGAACTCCGCGCTGGCGGCCTTGGCCTCGACGCGGGAACCCGCGGGCAGCTGGACGGTGATCTCCACGGACCCCGAGGGGCCGAAGAGCTGGTTGCCGGTCTCGGTCCTGATGCTCAGGACTCCGTCGGCGAACTCGACCCGCGTCTTCTCCGCGGCCTTGACGTCACGGCTCTTCGACGCGTTCACCGGCCGGACGTCGACGGCGGTGTCGTCGCGGTCGGCGGCGATGAACTGGACGAGGCCCGCGGGGATGTCGAGGACGGTGGTGATCGGGGCGGTGGTGGCGAACTTCTGCATCTCTGGCTCCTGTGACCCGTTGTTTCTGATGAGCGAAAAGCTACGTTGCGTTCGTAGTTGAAGGCAACAAGCTTCGTTGCACAGCGAGCCGGTTTATGCAGGTAAATAAGGCAATATCGTTGCAACAGGTTCAAGATCTAACGCAACGATCGCCTCTCGTTGCGTTGCAATGGACTGAGATCGAACGCAAACGACGAAGGGCGCCCCCACCCACGCGTCGTGGCTGAGAGCGCCCTTCGTCGTTCGTTGCTTACTGACCCGCGGTGGCGTAACCGGCGGCGACGGGCTGAGCCGGCACCTCGGCGTCGAACACGACCCGACCGTCGACCCACACCTTCTTGGGCCGCAGCTCGTCGTCCCACCACACCAGGTCCGCGACAGCACCCGGCGCGAGGCGGCCGAGGCCGGACTCGCCGATCACCTCGGCCGGCACGATCGTCGCCGAAGCCAACGCATCGGCCGCCGGCACGCCCACGGACACGATGTTGCGCACGGCCCGGTCCAGCGTGAGCGCCGACCCGGCGATGGTGCCCTCGGGCGACCGCGGCACCCCGTCCTCGGTGAGCAGGACGTCCGCCCCACCGAGGTGGTAGCGCCCAGGCGGCATTCCGGCAGCCGCAACGGCATCGGTCACCAGCGCGACCCGTGCCCCGGCGGCGTTGAACACGAGGCGGCACACGTCCGGGCCGACGTGAGCCAGATCGGCGATGAGCCCCAACGTGAAGCGCTCGTCGACCAGCGCCACCCCGGGAACGCCCGGCTCGCGGTGCCCGAGCGGCCGCTGCGCGTTGAAGAGGTGCGTCACCATGCGCGCACCCGCGTCGGCGGCGGCACGGGTCTGCTCACCGGTGGCATCGGAGTGCCCGACGGCCACCAGAACCCCTGCTTCAGCGAGCCTGCGCACGGCCTCGAACCCGCCCGGCTGCTCCGGCGCCAGCGTCACCATGCGCAGGGCGCGCCGGAGCGTGTCGTCGTCCAGCAGGGCCGAGATCTGGCCCGGACCGGGCTCGACCATGAACGACGGGTCGTGCACCCCTGCCCGTTTGGGCGACAGAAACGGGCCCTCGAGGTGCACGCCGAGGGGGCGTGCTCCCACTCCGTCCGGCAACGCGGCGGAGGCGGCCAGCACGGCCCTGGCCTGCCTCAGCACGACGTCGACCGGCGCGGTGATCAGGGTCGGCAAGAACCTGGTCACACCGGTGGACGGCAGAGCTTCTGCGACGGAGCGCATCCCGGCGGCGTCCACCTCGGCGAAGTCGACGCCGACGGCGCCGTTCACCTGCACGTCCACGAGGCCCGGTGTCAGCAGGCCGTCGGACAGGACCTCCGCGCCGGGCGGTGCTTCACCGGTGGTCACCTCGACGATGCGGCCGTCCCTGATCCGCACCGCGGCTGGACCGACGATCGTGCGACCGAGCAATGCGCGCGGTGCTGCGACAACGGCGTCCAAGATCCCTCCTCGAATGGTCCAGACCATTATGGCGACAACAGGGGTTCCCGTCACGTATCGTTAGTAGATAACCATCTCACAGATCACTTCGTGAATCACGGCCACAAGTACCGGGTTGCGCCGAAGATGACCAACCGTGGCGCATACTGACCCTTAGACATCCGAGGTCTACGACGAGTTGAGGGTGCCGTGGCAGTCACTGACGATGCGATCCTGCGCGTCAAGGAGATGATCGTTTCGGGCGAGCTGAAGCCCGGCGACCGTCTCCCGCGTGAGGCTGACCTGGCAGAACGCCTGGGCCTGTCGCGCAACTCCCTGCGCGAGGCCGTGAAGGCGCTGTCACTCGTCCGAGTGCTGGACGTCCGCCAAGGCGACGGCACGTACGTCTCGTCGCTGCGAGCCGACGACCTGCTCGGCGCACTCTCGTTCGTCCTCGACCTGCACCGCGGCGAGGACTCGGTGCTGGAGGTCCTCCAGGTCCGCCGAATCCTCGAACCGGCCGCCGCCGCCATGGCCGCCCAGCGCGTGGACGCGGAGGAGATCATCAAGCTCCGCGCCCTGTGCGACGCCGCCGAGTCCGCGAAGTCCGTGGAGGAACTGGTCGAGCACGACCTGGAGTTCCACCGCGCCATCGCCCAGTGCTCGGGCAACGCCTACCTGGCCCAGCTGTTGGACACGCTGGCCGGCCCGACGGTTCGGGTGCGGATCTGGCGCGGTATCACCCAGTCCAACGCGGTGGACCGGACTGTCGCCGAGCACCGGGCGATCGTGGACGCGCTGGCCGCCCACCAGCCGGAGTTGGCGCGGAGTTGGTCGACGGTGCACGTGGCCGGCGTGGAGCAGTGGCTTTCGGACCTGGCCTGACCGGTGTCCTACTTCGACATCCAGGGCTACGAACCTCAGTGGCTCAACGGCTTGTCATCGATCGCCGCCGCCCACGGCCCACGGCTCCAGGCGCTGACCGGACGCCGTCTGCGGCACATCTGGCTGCTCTGGGACCGCACCGATGACGAGTGGTTCGCCGACGGCCCGGTCCTGTTCGACTTCGACGGCGAACAGGTCGAGATCAACCACAAGAAGTTCGACGACCTGTCCATCACGTGGAACACCGTCGACCCTGTCGGGCAGCCGGCCTGGACCGACGGTGACCCGGATGAGGGCGCCTACGTCTTCCGGCTCGCCTGGCGGCACGACGCGCAAGCGGAGACCGCCGCACTGCACGGCCAAGAGCTCAAGGGGGTCGAACTGCTCGTGTACGGCGGCAGAGACATGGCCAACGGGATGGTGGCCGTCAGCTTCGCCTTCCCTGACGGACGAGTGACCATCTCGAACGGCCTCGACGAGAACCTTCTCGAGTTCGGCGAACCCGACTCCGGCTTCCGCCGAAGCTCAGACCTGGCGTAGCTCCTCCAGCACAGCCCGCACCGCAGGCTGCCCCTCCGCCCGATTCCGCACCACCGCAGACACAGTCCGGAACACCTGCTGCTTCAACGGCCGCAACGCCACCCCAGGCCGCCGTGCCACGGACGGCACCAACGCCACCCCGAGCCCGGCCTCCACCAGCCCGCACATCACCCCGAAGTCGTCGCAATAAGCCTGCGCCCGAGGCACAAACCCAGCCGCACCACAGGCCCGCTGCGTCAGCTCGTGGCACGAAGCATCGGTGCGCGGCATGATCCAAGGCCGGTCCGCCAACACGGACAGATCCACGGAGTCCTGCTGCACCAACGGATCCGACAAAGGCAGCGCCACGTTCACCGGCTCCACGAACAGCTCGAACGACTCGCACGACGTGGGCAGCGAGCGCGGCATGATGTTGTACGAGTGGATGACCGCGATGTCGATGTCCCCGCGCCGCAACGCCGGCAGGGACGCCTCCGGTTCCATCTCGTGCACGAAAAGGTCCACATCGGACCCGTGCGCGGACCGCAGCACCTGGATCACCCGCGGCAGCAACGCGGCGACGGACACGAACGCCCCGATGCGCACCACACCCGAAACAGAAGTCCGCAACGAAGCCAGATCAGCCTCGGCAGCGGCCAGCTGGTCCAGCACCAGCTGCGTGTGCGCCGCCAGCACGTGGCCGGCACGGGTCAGCGTCAGCCGACGCCCCTCCCGTTCCACCAGAGCCACCCCGGCCTCGCGTTCCAGAGCGGCGAGCTGCTGGGACACGGCGGGAGAGGTCACGTGCAGGGCCTCGGCGGCGGCCGTGACCGTGCCGTGGACCGAGAGAGCGTGCAGCAGCCGAAGTCGGCGAACGTCCAACACAAAGCTCAGCTTAACGTTCCGAGCAGAACTTCTAACTGGAACTTTCCATAGACCAGAGCCACGCTTGAGTCATGTTCGGACGAGTGCTGGTAGCGATGGTCACCCCGTTCACCCCCGACGGTGACCTGGACCTCAAGGGTGCGCAGGAGCTGGCGGCGCACCTCGTGGACAAACAACGCGTGGACGGGCTGGTCCTCAACGGCACGACCGGTGAGGCGCCGACCACGACGGACGAGGAAAAGGCCCAGGTCATCAAGGCCGTCAAGGAAGCGGTCGGACAGAAGACCAAGATCCTCGCGGGCGTCGGCACCAACTCCACCCGCCACACCATCGAGCTCGCGCGGCAGGCCGAGGAGAACGGCGCGGACGGCCTGCTCGTCGTCACGCCGTACTACAGCCGGCCCACGCAGGAGGGCGTCGAGAACCACTTCCGGCAGGTGGCGAACGCGTCGGGGCTGCCCGCGCTGCTCTACGACATCCCCGGTCGCACGGCCACCGCGATCGAGACCGACACGCTGATGAGGCTCGCGGAGCACCCGCGGATCGTCGGGGTCAAGGACTGCAAGGTCGACCTGCTCGCGACGGCCAAGGTCATCGCCGAGACCGGGCTCGACTTCTACTCCGGCAACGACGAGCTGATCCTGCCGCTGTACTCGATCGGCGGTGTCGGCACGGTCAGCACCGTCGGGCACGTCGTCGGCAGCGAGATCAAGGCCATGCTCGACGCCTACGACGAGGGCGACAACAAGGAAGCCCTGCGCCGCCACCAGGCCCTGCTGCCGGTGATCACCGCGATCATGACCCGCGAGCCCGGTGCCGTCGCGGTCAAGGCCGCGCTCAACCTGCTCGGGCTGCCGGCGGGCCCGGTGCGCGAGCCGCTCGCCGAGGCCACGCCGAAGCTGATCGACGAACTCCAGGCGCTCTTCGCCTAGTGTCCTGCGCCGGAGATCCGTGATCTAAGTCATGTTTGGCGCGAAAAGCACGTTCGGGCGATCTAGCGGCCCCGACGTCCCGTTCGCGCCATACGGCTCCCCCTGAGCGAACGAGGAGCCAAGGCCATCTAGCGGCCCGAACGTGCTTTTCGCGCCAAAACAACAGGACACGACTTGGCGGTTGATTTACGACGAGGGACACTAGAGCCCGTAGACCCGGCGAGCAGTGCCCGAGAAGATCGCGGCCTGCTCGTCGGGTGACAGCTCCGAAGTCAGCTCCTGAGCGGCCGAAAGCCACTCGTCGTACGAAGCGGCCAAGAGACAAACAGGCCAGTCCGAGCCGAACATCAGGCGATCCGCGCCGAACGCGTCCAGCACGACCTCGAAGTACGGCCGCAGATCAGCGACGGTCCACGACTTCCAGTCGGCCTCGGTGACCAGTCCGGACAGCTTGCACGTCACGTTCTCGTGCGCCGCCAAGGAGCGAATCAGCTCGGCCCACTCCCCGACGCCCGACCCGATCGCGGGCTTCGAGCAGTGATCCACCACGAACGGAACGTTGCTCAGCGCCGCCACGGTCCGGCGCGCGGCCGGCAGCTGGTGTGGCAACGTCAGCAGCTCGTAGACCAGCCCGCGCGCGCCCACGGCCGCAAGCCCGCGCCAGACGTCCTTGCGGCACAACCACTCCGGGTCCGGCTCGCTCTGCACCTGGTGCCGGATCCCGCGCAGCCACGAGCCGTCGGGGCTGTCCACCAACGAGTCCAGCGCGTCGCCCACACCCGCGGACGTCAGGTCGGTCCAGCCAACCACCGCCCCGACGACGTCAGAAGACGCCGCCACCGCGAGAAACTCCGGCGTCTCCTCCGGCATGCACACCGTCTGCACCAGCACGGACGTCGTGACCGAAGGAGCGGCGGCGACGAAGTCCGGTTCCAGGAACGAACGACGGATCGCGCCCATCGGCGGATCGGTGATCCAGTCCTGGTCGCGCACCGACAGGTCCCACAGGTGGTGGTGAGCGTCGACGATCACGGCGTGGGAACCTCCGAACCCAGCAGCCCCAACGACTTCAGCTCCGCCCACAGCTCCGGAGGAATCGACGCGGCAAAATGGCGGGCGTTCGCGTCCATCTGCTCCGCCGTCCGCGACCCGATCACCACCGACACCACGGCGGGATGCCCGAGAGCGAACTGGATCGCCGCCTCCGGCAAGGTCACCCCGTGCCGCTCGCACACCGCGGCGATGGCTCGAGCCCGTTCCACCAGCTCAGAAGGCGCGTTCTCGTAGTTGTACTTGGCATCGGCGGCCACGACCGGCTTCGACAGCAACCCGGAGTTGAAGACACCGCACGCCACCACCGAGACACCGCGCTCCACGCACGCGGGCAGGAACGACGGCAGCGCGGGCTGCTCCAGCAACGTGTACCGCCCGGCCAGCATCACCACGTCGATGTCGGTCTCGCGGACGAACCGCTCCGGCATCTCCCACTGGTTCATGCCGACGCCGATCGCGCCCACGACACCCTGCGACCGCAGCTCCTCCAACGCCGGGTAGGCCTCACCGAACGCCACATCCCAGTAGTCATCGGGATCGTGGATGTAGACGATCTCCACCCGGTCGGTGCCGAGACGCTCCAAAGAGGACTCGATCGACCGGCGAACACCATCAGCCGAGTAGTCCCGCACCCGGCGGAAGTGCGCCGGCACCGCGAAACCCTCGTCGTCGAGCCCGGAGCCGTCGAACGGTTCCAGCAGCCGGCCGACCTTCGTGGAGATCACGTACTCGTCGCGCGGCCGCCCGGACAGCGCCACGCCCAACCGGCGCTCCGACAACCCGAGCCCGTAGTGCGGCGCGGTGTCGAAGTACCGGACACCGTTCTGCCACGCCGCCTCGACCGCACCGAGAGCCTCGAAGTCGGAGACCTCCCGGTACAGGTTGCCGATCGGCGCGGCACCGAAGCCCAGACGGGAAACAGCAACCTTCACAGCTCACTCCTGCTTCTGGCCGGTCGCGAACCGGGTCACGATCAGCGCCAGGATGATCACCGCGCCGTACGAGGCCTTGATGTAGAAGCCGGACACGCCCTGCAACCGCAGGATCTGCTCGACCAGGCCGAGCATCAGCACACCCGACAGCGCCCCGAACAGCGTGCCCTTGCCGCCCTGCAACGAGATGCCGCCGATCACCGCGGCCGCGAAGACCTGGAAGATCATGCCCTCGCCCTGCGTCGCGGCGACCGAACCGAGCCGTCCGGTCATCAGGATGCCCGCGACCACGGCCAGAACGCTGCCGATGATCAGCACGATCCACACCACGCGGTCGACGCGGATACCGGCGGCACGCGCGGCCTCCGAGTTGCCGCCGATCGCGTACAACGAACGGCCCGCGCGCAGGTACTTCAGCACGAAGATGCCCGCGGCGTAGCAGACGATGCAGATCCACACCGCCGCCGGCAGCCCGAGCCAGGACGTGGAACCCAGGTACAGGAACGACTCCGGCACGTCGATCAGCGACTTGCCCTCGGTGATCGCGAGCTGCAGACCGCGCAGCATGGTCAGCATGCCCAGGGTGACCATGAACCCGGACAGGCCGACCTTCAGGATCAGGAACCCGTTCAGGCCACCGACCAGCACACCGATGAGCAGGCACAACGGCAGCGCCATCCACGCCGCGAGCCCGACGTCGAGACCGCCGGACGACGCCGGGATGATCAACGCGACCGCCAGCGCGGGCGCGAGACCGACAGTCGACTCGAGCGACAGGTCCATCTTGCCGACGATCAGGATCATCGCCTGGCCCAGCACCAGCAGCGAGAGCTCGCTCTGCTGGGTCAGCACCGCGATCAGGTTGCCGGGCGTCAGGAAGATCGGCGACAACACAGCGCCGATGACCAGCAGAATGATGATCACCGGCACCAGCGCGAGGTCCTGGTACCGCGCGAACTGGAACTTCTGCTTGGGAGGCGGCGTAGGCGCCGAGACTGGCGGTGTCATGGCCTTCGTCATTCCGAGCTCATTCCTTCAATGGCGGCGATGAGGTCCTGATCGCGCCAGCCGCGTGCGAACTCCCGCACGACCTGGCCGTGGAACAGCACCAGAACACGGTCGCAGACCCGCAGGTCGTCGAGCTCGTCGGACACGACGATCGCGGCCTTGCCCCGGCGTGCCTGCGCGTCGACGACCCCGAGCAGCGACTCCTTGGACTTCACGTCGACGCCCGCGGTCGGGTTGATCAGCACCAGCACGGACGGGTCGCCGGCGAGTGCCCGCGCCATCACGACCTTCTGCTGGTTGCCGCCGGACAGGTCGGACACCGGCTGGTCCGGTCCGGAGGCCTTCACGTCGTACGAGGCGATCGCGGTGGATCCCGCCGACCGTTGCGCCGACGGCCACACGAAGCGGCCGGCCGTGCTCATCGTCGCGTTCTCCGCGATCGACAGGTCCAGCACGAGCCCCTGGTGGTGACGATCCCGCGGCACACAGCCGATTCCGGCCTTCAGAGCGGCAGGAACGTCACCGCCGCGCACCGCAGAGCCGTCCACCGTGATCGACCCGGCAGAAGGCTTGCGCAGCCCGTACACGGTCTCGGCGAACTCGTGCTTGCCGGACGACGCGCTGCCGGCGAGCCCGATGACCTCGCCGCGCGTCGCCGACAGCGAGATGTCCGAGAAGTGCTCACCGCTCAACGACGACACCGACAGGACGAGATCCGAGGACGACGGCCTGTCGTCACCGCTGGGCACGTTGAGCCCACCGGCCTCACCGGTCATCGCCTCGATCAGGTCGGGCTTCGACATCTCCGCGACCGGCGCGGTGACGATGTGCCGCGCGTCGCGGTAGACCGTCACCGTCTGGCAGACCTCGTAGACCTCCTGCAGGTGGTGGGAGATGAAGAGGAACGTCACTCCCTTGTCCTGCAACGACCTCATCCGGTCGAACAGCCGCTCGATCGCCGGGCCGTCGAGCTGCGCGGTCGGCTCGTCGAGGATCACGAACCGCGAACCGACAGACAACGCCCGTGCGATCTCGACGAGCTGACGCTGCTCGACGGTCAGCGCGGACACCAGCTCGTCCGGCCGCACCGCCACGTCGTAGGCCTCCAGCAACGAAGAGGCCTCGGCGCGAAGCTTCTTCCAGCTGATCAGGCCGCCGCCGAGGTCCTGCCGGTTGATGAACAGGTTCTCGGCGACCGAGAGCTCGGGCACGACCGTCGACTTCTGGTACACGCACGCGACGTGACGCCGCCACGCCGCGCGGTCGGCGACGGACGGCGCGGGCTCGCCGAAGAAGCTGACCTCGCCCGCGTCCGGCACCTGCATGCCGGTGAGAACGGAGACCAGCGTCGACTTGCCCGCGCCGTTGCGGCCCACGAGCGCGTGCGACTCACCGGCTCGGATCTCGATGCCCACGTCGTCCAACGCGAGCGTCCGCCCGAACCTCTTCGTCACGCCACGCGCGACAGCCGCCAAATTGTCGGCACCGCCGACGGAAGCCAGGTCAACCATCAGATCTGGTTGCCCCAGAACGCCTTGTCGTCCACGTTCTCCTTGGTGATCAGCGGCGCGGGCAGCTGGTCCTCCAGGCGGCCGTCGCCGACGTCGACGATGTTGGAGTCGTGGTCGGTCTTGCCCGGCGAGAACGTCTTGCCCTCGACCGCGGCCTTCGCGTAGAAGAGCGCCCACTTCGCGTAGAGGTCGGCCGGCTGCGAGACGGTCGCGTCGATCTCACCGTCGCGGATCGCCTTCAGCTCCGCCGGGATGCCGTCGTTGGAGACGATGAAGATGTGCTTCGGGTCGCTCGGCGGGACGATCAGGTTCTTCTGCTTCAACAGCTGCAGCGTCGGCGCGAGGAACGCACCGCCTGCCTGCATGTAGATGCCGTTGATGTCCGGGTGCTGGTTGAGCCTGGTCTGCAGGGCCGCGGACGCCTTCGAGCCCTCCCACTCGGTCGGCTCCTCGAACACGGTGATGCCGGGGTAGTCCTTCTTCATGCAGGCGGCGAACGCCTCGGAGCGGTCGCGGCCGTTGACCGACGACAGCGAACCCTGGAACTCGACGACCTTGCCCTTGCCCTGCAGCTTGTCACCGAGGAACTTGCACGCCTTCTCGCCGTACGCCTTGTTGTCCGCGCGCACGACCATGTAGGTCTTGCCCTTGTCCGGACGGGTGTCGACGGTGACGACGGGGATCTTGGCCTTGTCGAGCCGGTCCAGCGTGCTCGCGATGGCACCGGTGTCCTGCGGCGCCATGATGATCGCCTTGGCGCCCTGCGACTGCAGCGACTGGGCGTTGGCGACCAGGTTCTCCACCTTGTTCTGCGAGTTGGTGGGGTTCAGCAGGTTGACACCGAGTTCCTTCGCCTTCTCGGGGAAGTACTTGATGTACGAGTTCCAGAAGTCGGTGTCGGCGCGTGGGTGGTCGGCGCCGATCGGGCCGACGCCACTGGCGCCGGTGCCACTCGCACCACCGCCACACGCGGTCAGTGTGAGTGCACCGGCGAGCGCGAGGCACACCGCGGCGGTGAGGTTGCGACGCTTCATCGTTTAGTTGCCTTTCATGACTGCTTGGGACGCAAGCGCAGGCCATACATGCCACCGTCGACAGCGAGGATCGTGCCTGCGGTGGATCCCGACAGCGGGCTCGCCAGGTAGGCGATGGCTCCCGCGACCTCATCAGCGGAGACGAGCCGGCCGTGCGGCTGGCGTGCCTCCAACGCGGCTCGTTCGGCGGCCGGATCGGGTGCCGAGTCGAGCAGGCGGCCCACCCACGGGGTGTCCGCCGTGCCGGGGGCGACCGCGTTGACGCGAATGCCTTCGCGCACGTGGTCGGCGGCCATGGCGAGCGTCAGCGAGTACACCGCGCCCTTGCTGGCCGAGTAGAGAGCGCGCTGCGGGAGCCCGGCCCAGGCAGCGATGGAGCAGGTGTTGACGATCGCCGGGGACGGCGAGTTCCGCAGGTGCGGCAGCGCGGCCCGCGACACGCGGACCATGCCCAGCACGTTGACGTCCAGCACCTTCAGCCACTGGGCGTCGTCGTTGGCCGTGACGTCGCCCTGGGCACCGATGCCCGCGTTGTTCACGACGACGTCGAGGCGGCCGAACCGCTGCACGACCTCGTCGATCGCGGCTTTGACGCTCTCGTCGTCGGACACGTCCACGCGGATCCCGACGAGCGGGTCCTTCACGTCCGGGGTGAGGTCCAGCGCCACGACGGTGGCACCCCGCGACGACAGCAGGTTCGCCGTGGCGAGCCCGATGCCGGACGCACCACCCGTGACGACGGCGACGAGTCCTTCGAAGTCAGTCATCCTCACCCTCCAGCTCCGTCCACACAGGCCCCTCGGGGAACCGGTAGTCGGACAGCGTCTCTTCCTTGAGCTGAGCGGAGAAACCCGGCTCGGTCGGCGCGAGGTAACGACCGTTCTCGACGACGGCCGGGTCCAGGAAGTGCTCGTGCAGGTGGTCGACCCACTCGATCACGCGGCTGCCGATCTCGCCGGAGACCGCGACGTAGTCGAAGAACGACAGGTGCCTGACCAGCTCGCACAGGCCGACACCGCCGGCGTGCGGGCACACCGGGATGCCGAACTTCTTGGCCAGCAACAGGATCGCGATGTTCTCGTTCACGCCCGCGACCCGGCACGCGTCGAGCTGCAACACGTCGATCGCACCGGCCTGGAGGAGCTGCTTGAACACCACTCGGTTCTGCACGTGCTCGCCGGTGGCGATCCGGATCGGGGCCAGCGCGTCGGCGATCGCGCGGTGCGCCAGCACGTCGTCCGGGGAGGTGGGCTCCTCGATCCAGTACGGGTCGTACGGCGCGAGCTCACGCATCCAGCGCACCGCCGTGTCGACGTCCCAGCGCTGGTTCGCGTCCACCGCGACCCGCACGTCGTCGCCGACGACCTCGCGGGCGAGCTTCATCCTGCGGACGTCGTCGTCGAGGCTGCCGCCGACCTTGAGCTTGATCATGTCGAAGCCGTCGGCGAGTGCCTGGCGCGCGAGGTTCGCGAGCTTCTCGTCGGAGTAGCCGAGCCAGCCGGGAGACGTCGTGTAGGCCGGGTAGCCGTCACGGGTGATGGTGTCCACGCGCTCGGCCTTGCCGTGCTCGACCGCGCGCAGGATCTGCAACGCGTCGTCGGGCGTGAGCGCGTCGGACAGGTACCGGAAGTCGACGAGGCTGACGATCTCCTCCGGCGTCATCTGCGCGAGGAACCGCCAGACCGGCAACCCGGCGCGGCGCGCGGCGAGGTCCCACGCGGCGTTGACGACGGCGCCGATCGCCATGTGCGCGACGCCCTTCTCGGGGCCGAGCCACCGCAGCTGCGAGTCGCCGATCAGCTCGAAGTACAGCTCTCCCAGCGCTTTCGCGGTCTCCGGCACGTCCTTGCCGACCACGTGCGGCGCCAGCGAGTTGATCGCGGCGGCCTGCACGTCGTTGCCGCGTCCGATGGTGAACGCGAGCCCGTGGCCCTCCGGCCCTTCGTCGGTCCGCAGCACCACGTACGCGGCGCTGTAGTCCGGGTCGGGGTTCATCGCGTCGGAGCCGTCGAGCTCGCGCGAGGTCGGGAACCTGATGTCCAGCACGTCGAGTGAAGTGATCTTGGGCATGGTCACGCCTGCCCGAGGGTCTGACGCTGCTTGCCGAGACCTTCGATCTCCAGCTCGACGACGTCACCGGCGCGCAGGTACGGCTTGGGCTCCGGCTGGCCGAGCGCCACCCCAGCGGGTGTACCTGTGTTGATGACGTCACCCGGTCGAAGTACGAGGAACTGGCTCAGGTAGCGCACGATCTCCGCGATCGGGAAGATCATGTTCTTGGTGGACGAGTTCTGCTTGATCTCGCCGTTCACCCAGAGCCGCATCTCGAGGCTCTGCGGGTCGGCGATCTCGTCGGCGGGCACGAGGAAGGGACCGAGCGGGTTGAACGTCTCGCAGTTCTTGCCCTTGTCCCACGTCCCGCCGCGCTCGATCTGGAACTCGCGCTCGGAGACGTCGTGCGAGAGCACGTACGCGCCGATGCACGCCAGAGCGTCCTCTTCGGACTCGAGGTAACGAGCGGTGCGCCCGATGACGACGCCGAGCTCGACCTCCCAGTCGGTCTTCACGGACCGGCGCGGGACGAGCACCTCGTCGTACGGGCCGACGATCGTGTCCGGCGTCTTGAGGAACATCACCGGCTCGCCCGGGATGTCCGCGCCGGTCTCCTCCGCGTGGTCGCGGTAGTTGAGGCCGATGCAGATCACCTTGCCGGGACGCGCGAGCGGCGGTCCGACGCGCACCCCCTCGGTGTCCAGGACCTCCAGCTCGCCGGCTTCCAGCGCCGCACGGACGCGGTTGACGCCGTCGTTCGCGAGGAACGACCCGTCGATGTCCGGCGTGATCGGCAGGAGGTCGTACGTGGTTCCGTCGTCGGTCCTCACTGCAGGACGTTCATCGCCGACCGGCCCCAGGCGCAGAAGCTGCACGGCCGTTCCTCCTCTGCTCACACCGCATCAAGACATCGGATGTATAGCCCCGCGAGGGCAGGTACGTCTAGGGCCTTCCATTAAGTCGTCCGATGACTGAAAGGAGCTGAGCGTGAACTTGGTGGTCGCATCAGTCCTCACGGGCGCACTGCTGGCACCGTCGAACGCGGCCGAGCCTGTAACCGTTTTCGTTGAGCTGACCTCGACAGCTGCTGTCGAAACGAATTCCGTTACACAGGCGCGTTCAGCACGGGACAGGACGTCTGAGCAGGCTTCCCGCGTGGTCTCACGGTCCGGTGGCCGGGAAGTTGCGCGAACGACCAACGCCGTGCCGGGCGTCGTTTTGTCGACCCAAAAGTCCCAGTTGGCTTCTTTGTCCCGTATGCCCGAAGTGCGTGAAGTACATCGGATGTCCCCCAAGAAGCTCACCAACGCCTCGGCCGTCCGACTCACACGGACGTCGGAGGCGTGGCGGTCGTTCGGACGCTTCGGCGACGGCGTGCGGATCGGCGTGATCGACACCGGCATCGACTACCGGCACGCGGACTTCGGCGGCGGCACGTTCCCCACCGCCAAGGTCGTCGGCGGGCACGACTTCGCGGGCGACGCCTACACCGGCAAGCCCGGCTCACTGCCAGAGCCCGACGCCGACCCGCTGGACTGCGAGGGCCACGGCACGCACGTCGCCGGCACCGCGGCCGGGTTCGGCGTGAACCGCGACGGCTCCACCTACCGCGGGTCGTACTCCTCGATCGACCTCGACTCGCTGAAGATCGGGCCGGGGACCGCGCCTCACGCGCTGCTCTACGCGTTGAAGGTGTTCGGCTGCGAAGGCAGCACGAACCTGACCGCGCAGGCGCTGGACTGGGCTCTCGACCCGAACGGCGACGGCGACTTCTCCGACCGGCTCGACGTGGTGAACCTGTCGCTGGGCAGCGACTTCGGTGCCGCGGACGACCCGGACGCGCTGTTCGTGCGCAAGCTCGTGGAGCACGGTGTGGTCGTGGTCGCGGCGGCCGGCAACGGTGGCGACTTCTACGACGTGGCCGGGTCGCCGGGCAACGCCCCCGACGCCATCTCCGTGGCGAACAGCCGTGACGCGTTCTCGATGCTGGACGGGCTGGAGTCCGGCGGTCGTCAGTGGCCTGGCCAGTACAGCCTGAACTACAAGGGGCCGTTGGACCTGACGGCACCCGTGGTGAAGCTGTCATCCAATGTGGATGGTTGCCGGCCGATTTCCGAGTCGTTGAACGGGAAGATCGTCTGGCTGGAGTGGGACGACGACGATGCCACTCGCGCCTGCGGTTCCGGCGCCCGCACGGACAACGCGTGGAAGGCGGGAGCGGCCGGGGTGTTGCTGCCGTCGTCGTTGCCCGTGTTCGCGGCGAAGATCGCCGGGAACGCCCACATCCCGGTGTTCCAGCTGACTTCGAGCGCCTCCCAGGCGTTGCGACCGGCTCTGGACGCCGGAACGCTGACGGTGCACCTGACCTCGGCACTGAAGGTCGCGGTGCCGTCGGTCGAGCCCTCGATCGAGGACACGATCACACCGTCCTCGTCGCGGTCCCGTTCGTCGATCTCGCTGGCCGCGCCGGGTGACACGATCTTCTCCGCCGCTTCCGGGACGGCGTCGGACGGCGTGTCGATGGGCGGTACCTCGATGGCGTCGCCGCACGTGGCCGGCATCGCCGCCCTGCTGCGCGAGGTCCATCCGAAGTGGACGGTCGCGGAGATCAAGGCCGCGCTGACGAACACCGCCTCCGGGGTCGTCCGGTCCGCCGACGGTGTGCGGGAAGCCCCGATGCGGGTCGGTTCGGGCCGGGTCGACGGGCTCGCGGCGTTGTCCACCGACGTCCTGGCGCTGGGTGACGCGTCGTTCGGCACGGTCGAGGTGAGCGCTCCATTGTTGAACAATCGAACGATCCGATTGTTGAACAAGGGGACGAAAACCGTCCGCCTGAACGCGCACTACGAGCCGCTCACCGCCGTCCCCGGCGTGTCGTTCCAGGTCACGGCACCGTACGTGGTGCTGCCGCCGGGAGGGTCGGCGTCGGTGACCGTGCAGCTGCGGATTGCGAACCCCTCCGCGTTGCGCAAGAACCCCGACCCCACGGTCTCACTCGACGAGGGACGCCAGTTCCTCGCGGAGGCGTCCGGACTGGTGGTGTTCTCGGGCGACCGGTCGCTGCAGGTGCCCGTGTACGCGGCCCCGAAGCCGGTCTCACGGCTGACGGTGGCCGCCGGTCGCGTCGCCGGTCACGGCCTCGACCAGCCGGACTACCAGGCCCGCATGACCGTGCTGCAGCTCGGCGCGCACTCGGACCGCCTGCCCGACTGCGGACCCGCCGTGCAGGACGACTGCGCGGTCAACCGCACGGCTCGCGGCGGCGACCTGCGGTACGTGGGCGCGACGGCGACCCCGGACCTGCTGGCGTTCGGCGTCGCGACCTGGAGCACCTGGGCGAACATCGGCAGCAACACCCAGCCCGAGGTGCGGTTCTCGGTGGGCGGCAAGAACTTCGTGACGACGGCGGTCAAGCAGACCAACGCCGACGACGAGGTGACCGCAGACATCTGGTTCGCCCGCACCGTCGTCGCCGGCACTGACGAGATCGTGGACGAGCAGCCGCTGAACGGCCACGACGGTTCCGTGGACACGAACCTCTTCGACAGCGACGTCGTCGTTCTGCCGGTTTCGCGTGCTTTGTTGCCGTCCGGCCCGGTGACCTACACCGTCGGAGTGCAGAGCCGCTACACCGCGCCCGCCGACCCCGACGAGCTCGTCGACGTGGCCCGTCCGGCGGTGTTCGACTACAGCTTGATCGTGCCTGCACTGTCCACAGTGGTACGTCCGGGTGATCAAGTTCCTTCTGGATCGTTGGTGTTCTTCCACCACAACGCAACGGGTAACCGTGCACTGACCAGGTGACACCCGGTTGGGCGTGCCTTAGGTGAGCGTCTCTCGGCATACTCGGCTTTTATGGATCTGGTCGTGGGACTCGACGCTGGCGGCACCTCAACCAGGGCGTTGGTGCTCGATCTGGACGGCGCCCGCCTCGGCCAGGGCCTGGCGGGCGGCGCGAACCCGAACTCGCACCCGCCCACCGTCGCCGCGGCCCACATCGGCGAGGCGCTCGGGGAGGCGTTGGACGGTCTGGACTCCCGCAAGGTCCGCAGCGGCGTCCTCGGCATGGCCGGAGCCTCGAAACTGGCGGACCCGGCCGTCTCCGCGCTCTTCCAGGACGCCTGGGAACGCGCGGGCCTGCACTGCCCGATGCGGGTGATCACCGACTGCGAGGCTGCGTTCGCCACCGGCACGTCGTGCCCCGACGGCACGGTTCTGGTGGCGGGCACCGGTTCCATCGCGGGCCGCATCGCCGGCCATCGCATGGTCGCCCAGTCCGGCGGCTACGGCTGGCTGATCGGTGATGACGGTTCGGCGTTCTGGCTGGGCCGCGAGGCCGTGCGGGCGACGTTGAGGCTGCTCGACCTCGACGCGCCCCTGGAAGGCCTGGCCACCGCGGTCCTCACCGCGGCCGGCGCGCGCAACCGCAGCCAGCTGATCAACGCGGTCAACGCGCAGCCACCGATCAGGCTGGCGCAGTTCGCCCCGCTCGTCAGTTCGGCCTACCACCACGGCGATCCCGAGGCGCTGACGATCGTCGCCTCCGCCGCCCGCCTGCTCGCGGACACGGCGTCCGCGGTGCGCAAGCCGTCCGACACGTCACCGATCGTGCTGGTGGGCAGCCTGATCAAGACGCCGGTGGGCACGCACCTGAAGCAGGAGCTGCTCACCCGGTGCAACGCCCAGGTGATCATGGCGACGGAAGGGGCAGCGGGCGCGGCGTGGCTGGCAGCCGTCGACGTGCTGGGCCCCACGGCTCCGCGCCCGGCCTAAGCACCCTCATTTTTTGGCGCGAAAAGCACGTTCGGGCCGATAGATGGCCCGAACGTGCTTTTCGCGCCAAAAACCCGGGGTCGGGTTACGACGCCAGGAGGCGGCCCGAGTCCGGCTTCCTCTCGTGGTACGCGCGCAGCAGTCCGGCGTGCACGTCCTCCACGTGCTCGGCCGCGTCGGCGTTCCACACCAGCGTGATCCGCCGGTGCAACGGGTTGCCGATGATCGGCTTGAGCAGCACGCCGGGCAGGTCGTGGCCGGGGAAGAAGCCCGCCACGGCACCGGTCGACCGCACCAGGTCCGCCGCGACCACCGGGTCGACGCCGAAGTGTGCGCAGCGCGGCGTGAAGCCGACGGCCTCGCAGGCCAGGTCGAGGTTGAGCCGTCCGCCGTTCTTCTCGTCCGGGACGACCCACTCCTCGCCGGCCAGCTCGGACAGCAGCACCTCGCTGCGGCCGGACAACCGGTGGCCCAGCGGCACGCCGATCAGCATCCGTTCGGTTGCCACGCGGCGAAAGCCGACTTCGTCCGGGAACCTCAACGGGCTGTGCGGGAACTCCACCACCAGCGCGAGGTCGAGCTCGCCCGTGCGCACCAGCTCCAGGACCGCGTGGGCGCCGTGCTCGACGTGCGTGGTCTGCGGCAGGCCCGGCAACGTCTCCCTGACCACCTCGACGAGCAGCGCGGTCGGTGAGCCCGCCACGCCTCCCAGCCGGATCCCCGAGTCGCCGCGGTCTGCCAGCTTGTGCGAGGTGACGAGCAGGTCGTCGAACCTGTCGACCAGGTCCTGGGCCCGCACCACGACGTGACGGCCCAGCTCGGTCAGCTCGACGCCGGCGGTGCGGCGCAGGAACAAGGGACCACCGAGACTCGCCTCGATCCGTCTGACCTGGGCCGTCAGCCCGGCTTGAGCGATCTTCATCTGGGAGGCGGCCCGGCTGATGCTGCCGGCTCGCGCCACGGTCAGGACCACGTGCAGATGTCTCAGATCCATTCGCACCGAGGAAGCCTAGGACAAGTTGGGGAGCCACAAACTCGGCCACGTGGGTGTCACCAGATGACGCACAGTCGCCGTTGTAAGCACGATTGCTCTATCAGGCCGATAACTCGGGAATTATCGGTACGTCACACCTGCCGCCGTGCGCGCGGACTAGACCACCCTGCTGTGGACATCAGAACGATCCAGGGGGTGTGAACGCCATGAGGAAAGCGTTGCGGCTGCGACGGCTTTCCAGTCCGCAGGACGACAAGTACCTCTTCGTACCGTTGGACCACAGCGTTTCGGACGGTCCCGTGGTACCGCGCGACCGGTGGGACGACCTCATCCGTGCCGTCGTGCAGGGCGGGGCCGACGCCGTCATCGTCCACAAAGGACGTGTGCGCACGATAGATCCGGCTGTGCTCGGCGGATGTGCGTTGATCGTCCACCTGAGTGCGGGCACCGTGCACATGGCCGACGCCAACGCCAAGGTGCTCGTCGGCGAGGTCGACGAGGCGCTGCGGCTCGGCGCCGACGCGGTGAGCGTGCACGTGAACATCGGCTCTGACACGGAGTCGCGCCAGCTCAGTGACCTGGGCACGGTCGCGGCCGCGTGCGACTCGTGGAACGTCCCGCTCGTCGCGATGATCTACGCACGGGGACCGCGCGTCGGCAACGCCCAGGATCCGGCCGTCCTCGCGCACGTCGTCAACATCGCGGCGGACCTCGGCGCGGACATCGTCAAGACGAACCTGGCCGCCCCGGCGGAAGAAATGGCTCGGGTGGTCGCCAGCTGCCCGATCCCGGTGCTCGTCGCGGGCGGTCCGAAATCCGCCCACGACCTCGCCGACCACGCCCGCACCGCCATGGCGACCGGCTGCTCGGGACTCGCCGTGGGACGCCGGGTCTTCACCTCGCCGACACCGATGCAACTGGTCGCGGAGCTGACCTCGATCGTGCACGCGCCCACCGACGAAAGCCTCATCCGCGCACTGACCGCCACCTTGGAGAACCGGTGAAGTTCGCCTGGATCGACCTCAGAATCGTGCCGGAAGCGCACCGGACCGCCGTGATCGACGCGGCGGTGCACAGCCGGATCAGCGGAGTCGTGTCCGACGACCCCGCGCTGCTCGACGACCTGCCCCCGACGATCACCCGCGTGCTGCTCACCGAGGAGCACGTCGACAGCCCCCACCTCGTCACGGTAGCGGTGCACGACCAGGACCAGCTCGACCGGCTGCCGTCCAGCTCCGCCTTCGTCCAGGTCAGCGACGACCGCACGCTCAAACTGGCCTGTGCCGCGGCGGAACGGCTCGACCACACCGTCGTCGCGTTCACCGACCCGACGAAGATCCCGCTGGAGATCGTGATCGCCGCCGCCGACGGGGCACCCGGCGAGCTCGTCACCGTCGTGGCCGACCTCGTCGAGGCCGCGATCGTCCTGGAGGTCCTGGAACACGGCTCCGACGGCGTGCTGATGGCCCCGCAGGACGCGACCGACGTGTTCAAACTGGCCAGGCTGCTGGAAGTCACGTCCCCGCCGCTGACCCTGACCACGCTCACCGTCGAAGCCCTCACCCACAACGGCCTCGGCGACCGCGTGTGCGTCGACACCGCCTCGCACTTCCAGGAGGACGAAGGAATCCTCGTCGGGTCCTTCTCCTCCGGCTTCGTTCTTTGTTGCAGCGAAACGCATCCGTTGCCGTACATGCCGACGCGACCGTTCCGGGTCAACGCGGGCGCACTGCACTCCTACGTGCTCGGACCGGCGAACCGCACCAACTACCTCTCGGAACTGCGGTCGGGCAGCAAGGTCCTCGCCGTCCGCGCCGACGGCCGCACCCGCGAGCTCACCGTCGGCAGGGCCAAGCTCGAGTCACGCCCGATGCTCACCATCACCGCGCGCTCGCCGGAAGGCGTCGAGGTGCACCTGATGGTGCAGGACGACTGGCACGTCCGCGTGCTCGGCCCCGGCGGCAAGGTCCTCAACGTGACCGAGCTGCGCCCCGGCGACGAACTCCTCGGGTACGTCGCGCCGGAGCAACGGCACGTGGGCCTCCCGATCGGCGAGTTCTGCAAGGAGTTGTGACATGCGTGAGTTCATCACCGATCTGTTGCACCGCCACGCTGCTGACGTGCCGATCTTCACCTACGAGAACACGGTGACACACGGCGATATGCGCGCCGATGTCGCTGCTCTGGCCGTGCAGTTCGCTCGCGTGAGGGAAGGCAGCACGGTCGCGGTCCAGGTGCCACCGAGCTTCAGCCAGTTCGAAGCGGTGCTGGCGCTGTGGAGCCTCGGCGCCCAGGTGATCTCGATCGACCACCGGTTGCGGCCGGCCGAGGTCGACGTGCTGTGCGAGCTGACCCGTCCCGAGTTCTTCCTGCGCCAGAAGGGAAATCCCGCGACCTGCTTCCAGGAGCGGTACCAGCTGGAGCTCGAACCGGCGGGCGGTGATCCCGCACCGACCGCGCACCCGCTCGTCCAGTTCAGCTCCGGCTCGACCGGACGACCGAAGGTGATCGGACGCAGCACCGCCTCCCTCCTCGACGAGGTGGACCGGTTCACCAAGTCCGGCGGCATGGTCGCGCCGGGAGAACGCCTGCTGCTGCTCAACTCCCCCGCCCACAGCTTCGGCCTGATCGGCGGCCTGCTGCACTCGCTCGCGACCGGCGTGCACCTGGTGTTCGCGGAAAGGCCTGCCGCAGAAGCGATCCTGCGCCAGGCACGGACGCACGAGGTCGACTTCATCACCGGCCTGCCGTTCCACTTCGACCTGCTGGCCTCCTCCCCCGACCGCGGCGCCTTGCGGACGGTCCGCGGCGCGTTCGCGGGCGGCGAGCTGATGCCGCAGGACGTGGCCGACAGGTTCGCCGCCGTTTACGGTTTCCCTGTCGGCGAATGCTTCGGCACCACCGAGACAGGCGCGCTGACGATGGCGGTGAACGGCACGGTCCGTCCGTCGGTCGGCCCGCTGATGCCCGGCGTCACGGCACGCGTGAGCGACGGACTGGTCGAGGTGGCGCTACCGGAAACGCCGTACCTGTCCGACAACGACCCCGCGCGGTTCGCCGACGGCTGGTTCCGCACCGGCGACCGCGGCGAGTTCACCGAGGACGGCGAGCTCCGGCTGCTCGGCCGCGCCGACTCGCTGGTCGTGGTACGCGGCAACAAGGTTGACCTCACCGAGGTCGAACACGCCCTGCGCGCCCACCCGTTGGTGACCGAAGCCGTCGCCGTCGGTCCCGCGGAAATCCACGCGTACGTGGGGACTTCCAGCGACACGCTCACCGCTCAGGCGCTCTCGGAGTGGTGTGCGGAAAGGCTCGCCGAGTTCAAGCTCCCGGCGCACATCCACGTCGTGGACGCGTTGCCAAGGACGTCCAGCGGCAAACTGATCCGCAACCCCGACGTGCTCGCCGACACTTGACGCCCCAGATCACCTCAGCAGCGCCGCGCGCAGGTCATCCCTGCGCAGGAGCGCAAGAAGATCCGGAGAGTCGCTGAACACAACGTCGGCACCTGGACTGAACGCCTGCCGCAGCATGGATTGACACACGTCCGCGAACGGCTGGTCCTGCACGGTTTGAACCTGTTCCCGCATTTCGTCGGAGCGGTTGCGCGCCCGCGCACGATCCCACTCGCGCAGAGCGAGCCCAACCACCTTTCGAGCGTGCATACGACCCTTCGGCAACCCGCGTTCGTTGAGTCCACACACATCGATCGTCGCCTGCCCCTTTGGGGTCAGTGGGCGGTACACACCGAGGGACAGCGTCAGCAGCAGATGGTCGAACGGGTCTTCGGAGCTCGGATCGATCAGCAGCGGGTCACCGTCGTCGTCGACCGGGAACCGTTCGCCTTTTTGATGGCTGTTGCAGCCTGAACAGGCAAGGAGGTGGTTGAGCCAGTCGAAGGTGCGCAGCGGGTTGCGGGCGACGGGCTCGAAGTGGTCGACATCGGTGCCACGACTTTCCCCGCAGTACATGCACGTCTCAAAGCCAGCAGCCATCTGACCGAGGACTGCTCGGAGGGGCCTCCGGATCGTCGAGTTGTCCCAGGACCTGCGAGCCGTCTGGTATCGCGTGTCCGGCAGCGCCAATCTGATCTTTTCCGTCTTCTCGGCCATCCGAGTGCCAAGACGTGGATCAAGATCAGCTCGATAGATCCTGATCGTGCGTCCGCAAACGAGCCGCCACCTCGTCCACTCGGGCCGTCAGCGAACTCGTGAGCTTCTCCCGAAGCTCCTTGTACTGCCGGACTTCCTGTTCGTCCGCCGTTCCGGCGAGCGCCTTGACTTCCAGGTCGACGAGTCGCGCGCGCAACTTGTCAGCTCGCTCAGAGTAGGGCGAGTCGAGACCGAACAGCTCGGTGAGAACGGCATCGTCGCCACTGCCGTACACGACCCGTTCATACAGATCCTGGTCTCACGCAACGGAAACCTGCTGCCGCCACAGGTGACCCAAAGGCCGTCCGAGGTGACGTCATCAACCTTGTGGCCATCAGGGAGCAGGCCATCGCTCAACAGGCGTAGTGCGGCTTGTTTCAGATCATCAGCACCCGGCTCACCTTCGAGCGCTCGAAGACGCTGCCGGATCAGCCAGCTGACACCCTCCGCGGGTGAGGAGTCTTCGTTGAACAAGCTGGAGATTTGTGACATCCGCCCGATCGCGTTGCCGGCTGCCCCCGTGAGCCGACGGAACGGTCCATATGCGACGCACATCCACCCGCTCGACTCAATGTTCCACGGGCCGTCGAGCATGATTTCTGAATCGATTCTCAGAGAACCTCCCTGCCCAGCTGAGCGCCAGGCGAGCAACCTGGTCCGGAACCTCTAGAAAAGAGTCGAATTCCGGGTCTCGAGTAATCTGCAGATCTGTCAAAGCGGCATCTGCGCCATGCGTCATCCAGTTCTCAAAGCTCTGCATGAAGGCGAAAACAACGCAAGGACCACTGAGTGTGAACGCGATCGCCTGCAGCAGGGTGGACTTTCCAGAACCGTTTCGCCGCGATGACAGTCCATCCGGCGTGTGAGCCGTCCGGGCGAGTGAGCGTCAGGCCCACCTCACGGGCGCCGTGGAACCCTTTGATGTTCCTCAGCTTCACCTGCGAGACATACATGTCCACTCGGTCGCCGAACTGCATAGTCTTAGCGGGCTGCCAAGAGTCCTGTCCGCGACTGCTCCTGTTTGGCGCGAAAAGCACGTTCGGGCCATCTATCGGCCCCAATGTCACGTTCGCGCCAAACGGGCCTGGGGAGCAACGTTACGGACAGGAGTTTTGGCCTGGTGCTTAGTAGGCCTCAGGCGAACAGGCCGCGGATGTCGTCGGCGTCGAGGCTCGCGCCGAACACGTTGCCCTCGTCGATGACGTTGGCGAACAGCTCGGCCTTGCGCGCCTTGAGCGCCATGACCTTCTCCTCGATGGTGTCCTTGGCGACGAGGCGGTAGACCATGACGTTGCGGCTTTGTCCGATGCGGTGGGTCCGGTCGACCGCCTGGGCCTCGGTCGCCGGGTTCCACCACGGGTCGAGCAGGAAGCAGTAGTCCGCTTCGGTGAGGTTGAGCCCGAAGCCACCGGCCTTGAGGCTGATGAGGAACACCGGCGCGGTGCCTTCCTTGAACCTCTTCAGCACAGCGGCTCGCCCGCGCGTCTTGCCGTCCAGGTAGCAGTACTCGACTCCGGCCGCGTCGAGAGCGGTCCGCACCCTGTCCAGGAATCCGGTGAACTGGCTGAAGACCAGGGCGCGGTGTCCGCCGTCGATCACGTCGGTCAGCTGTTCGATCAGCGCGTCGATCTTGCTGCACGGCAGGGCGTCGTGCTTCTCGTCGACCAGCCCGGCGTGCAGGCTCAGCTGCCGCAACAGGGTCAGCGACTGCAGGATCGTGAACCTGTTCTTGTTCAGGTCGTCGACAAGTCCCAGCACCTTCTGCCGTTCCCGCTGGAGCTGGGTCTGGTAGAGCTTGCGGTGCTTCGGGTGCAGTTCGACCTCCAGCACCTGTTCCTGCTTGGCAGGCAGGTCCGCGGCGACCTGTTCCTTGGTGCGCCGTTTGATCAGCGGCTTGATCCGGCGCCGCAACTGGGCCAGCCGGTCGGTGTCGCCGTGCTTCTCGATCGGCAGGGCGTAGAACTCCCGGAACCTCGTCGGGCTGGGGAACAGCCCCGGCGCGGTGATCGACAACAGCGACCACAGCTCCATGAGGTTGTTCTCCATCGGCGTACCGGTGATCGCTAGTTTGAACGGTGCCGGCAGCAGGCGCGCGCACTGGTGGACCTTCGACTGGTGGTTCTTGGCGAACTGTGCCTCGTCCAGCACGAGACCGGACCACGGCAGCGCCGAGTAGGCGTCGAAGTCGAGCCGGAACAACGCGTACGAGGTGACGACCACGTCCGCGCCCGCGACGGCCTCGTCCAGCGTCAGGCCGAGCTTCTTCGTCGTCTCCCCGATCGCCCGGACGTTCAGCCCCGGAGCGAACCGCGCCGACTCCGTGGCCCAGTTCGACACGACGCTGGTGGGTGCGACGATGAGGAACGGCGCGCCGTCCGGAGTGGTTTCCCTTGCCTGGCAGATCAACGCCAGCGTCTGCACGGTCTTGCCGAGTCCCATGTCGTCAGCGAGGATGCCGCCGAACCGGGCCTCCCAGAGAAAGGCGAGCCAGCCGAAACCGTCCATCTGGTACGGACGAAGGCGCGCGTCGAGTGACTCCGGCACCTCGGTCGCGCGGAGCGAGTCGATCGACAGCAGTCCCTCGACCTGCCGTTGCCACGCTTCTGCCTGGCTTTGCACGACACCGAGCTCGGCGAGCTCCTCCCACAGGCCGGCCTGGAAGCGGCTGATCCGCAGGGATTCGCCGGCGGAGCCGTCCTGCAGTGCCCGCGCTTCCTCGATGAGCGCGGCCAACGATCGAAGCTGTGGCTTCTCCAGCGAGAAGTAGGCGCCGTCCGGGAGCAACAGATGCGTCTCGCCCCGGTTCAGGGAGAGGAACACGTCGAGGAACGGGACCGTGCGGCCGTCCGCGCTGATGGTGATCCCGAGATCGAACCAGTCGGTCTCCCCCGCCACCTCACCGGTGGACACACCGATCTCGACGGTGTCGCTGACCTCGCGGTAGGCGAGCTGTTTGCCGCTGGCCTCGACCTCCACCCCCGGCAGGTCCACCAGCAACGGCAACACCTCGGTGACGAACCGCATCGTGTCGGTGCCCGCGAGACGCTTGGGCCCTGGCGACGGCACGTGCTGCTCGACCGAGGCGAGCAGTGCACGTTCCGCGGCGAGATCGCGGTGGCCGTCATCCGGATCGAGTTCACCCAACGGCGCCCGGAACGAGGAGTCGCCGACCTGGTACTCCCATTCCCAGTCGACGTCCAGGGCGTGGCCCGCCTCGTGCGCCGCGCGCAGAACCAGGGTG
The DNA here is from genome assembly GCF_042649515.1 of Lentzea rhizosphaerae. Lineage (NCBI taxonomy): Bacteria > Bacillati > Actinomycetota > Actinomycetes > Pseudonocardiales > Pseudonocardiaceae > Lentzea > Lentzea rhizosphaerae. Next base: position 250,318 of record NZ_JBHRZI010000057.1, read on the forward strand.
GGCCCGGAGATCTCCGGGGGCGTGAAGGCGCCGTCCGACGAGGTCACCGGCGCGAGGTGCCGCAGTCGCGGGTAGAACTCGTCGCGGAACCTGGTGCGCCCGTTCTTCGGAATCTCCAGCCGCTTCTTGTCCAGCACCAACCGTTGCAGCTGGGCGGGTGCGGGTTTGGCCAGCCGCGCGAGCCGAAACTGCCAGCAGCGGCAGTCGTTGTCTGCCTGCACCTGCTCCCGATCGACGTACACCAGCCCGTGCCCAGCGGAGCCGATGAAGCAGAGCGGTTCGATCTCCTGCTCGAACTCGTCGACGGTGAGCACCGGATCGACCACGTGCTTCGTGCCACTTCCGGTGACATCCAGGTTCAGCCATGCGACAGCGGGGCGAGCCACGTCTCCCAGGCCCTTACGCGCGTGCACCAGACCGAGCCCGAGCTCGCGGGCCTCGTCGAGCAGCGGCCACAGCTTCTCGGACTCGAACGACAGCAGGTTGAGCGTCTTCTCGGCGTAGTAGCCGTGGCCGGTGCTGCCCGACTGGTACATCGCGTAGAACTCGCGCAGCAGCCGCAGGTGCGACGGCCGGTGGTCACGACCGTAGTAGCCCAGCTGATTCCAGTTGAGGCCGCTGCCGACCCAGCCGCCGTTCTTGCCGGGCCGCACCATCCGTGCGGTCAACGAGTAGCCGGGCCCGGTGCGGGCGTTCGACTGGGCCAGCGTCAACTCGATCGCCAGCGGCACGCCGGCGTCGACCTCCTGCCCGCCGTCGAGCAGTGCCTCCAGCGACCGGTCCCACGTGACTTTCGACGACTTCCTGCGTGGCTGCTCGGACTGCGTGGCCGCGACCACCAACGCGGCCACGTGCTTGCAGTTGAGTCCTACCGGGCAGCTGCACTCACCGTGCGCGAACTGGAAGTAGTCGCGGAGGCGGTCGAAGTACACCGACGTCTGGTAGACGCCACCCCGCCCGAGCACCGTCCCGTAGAGCGCGGACTCCGCGCCATCCCAGCCGAAACGCTGCACACGGCCCTGCCGCGCATAGTCGGAACCCCGGTCGAAGGTGGTCCTGCCCATGGCGTACTCGACATCCCGGACATCGAGCTGGACGGTGGTCACACGCATGCGGGCAAACGTAGCAGCGGGCACCGACAGTTCTGTCGGTGCAGCGGAGTAGCTTTGCCGAATGGACGACGAGTTCATGCCCGCACCGGATCCCAGCGAACTCGGCCTGCCGGACGAACTGCCGCCGATCCGCCTGCCGGACTTGGCGACGCTGGCAGCGCAGGCACGCACCAGCGACTTGCTCACCAAGGCGCGCCGAGCGGCGACCTGGCTGGACGGTCGCGAAGTTGTCGTCGAGGACGGTGGCCTCAGCACCGCCGACACCGCCGCCGCTGTGAAAGCGCTCGGCTTTTCCGACAGCGAGTTCGAGATGCTGTGGGATCTCGCCGAGGATCTCGACTTCATCGAGCTGACCGACGACGAGGCGCGGCCTGGCGACGGACTCGACGAGTGGCCGGACGGCAGCGACGACGACGTGGTCGGCCTGTGGGACGTCGCGTTCGAGTTCGTGCTCGCCGAATCGGTCTGGTACGACGGCGACCTCGATCCGGAAACCGATCCGGACTTCGGTCCTGCCGGCCCCGCCATGATCTTCGCGCTCTTTCTGGCGGGTGGAAACGGCTTGTCCCGCAACGAGTTGAGCGAACTCGTCGAGGGCGCGCTGACCGAGGAGCTGGACGAGGACCTCTTCAAGGCGGTCGGTGACCCCGTTCCCGCGCTCCTGGAGCGGCTGCGCGAGCTCGGTGCCGTGCACATCGCTGACGACACCGTCACGCTCACCCCACTCGCGTTGTGGGGCATGCGCGAACGGTATGTGGCGCTGGGCGTCGACATCGGCGTGCTGCCGCCGGTCGAACAGATGACCGCGGCCGATCTTCTCCGCGCCGGTGCCTCGCTCAGTGAGGAGGAGAACGCCGACGAGTCCCGGGCCTGGCTCGCGCTGCGTACTCCTGAGCAGGCAGCGCAGGAGCTGATCTCCGCAGCGTCGCTCGGCGATGCCTTCGAGCGGATGTTCGCCGTCCATCTGATCAGGTCCAACGAACTGGGCACCGAGTCGCTGTGGCGGTCGGCGATGGACGTGCCCGAGCTGCGGCCGTACGCCAAGACCGAACTTGCGGGCGAGGAAGTGGACATCGCCGACGCGGCGTGGCTCCTCACGGACCTGGTGGCGGCGACGGGCGAGGTCGAGAACGCGTTCCCGCCGGGAGCACCGCCCGAGCTGGTGCGGGACATGTTCGACGCGATGTGGCGTCTCCCGCACCCGGAAGTGTGGGACGCGCTCACGATGATCGGCGAGGAGCACCCGGACAAGAAGATCGCGAAAGCAGCCAGGAAGGCAGCCTTCAAAGCAAGATCGTGAAACATGGAGCCGCTCCATGGCTCCCACCTTCAGGCAGATTTGGCCGGAAACGATGGAGCGCAAAGCCATACCAGGCTTAGCTTTCCGGCATGCCCAAAAGATCGTCCAGTGTGGTGGGGCGTGAGTTCGGTGCCGGTGTTCGTGCCGTCATCGCGCGCACCGGGCTCACCCACCGCAGGCTCGCCGAACTGCTCGGCTGGCAGGAAGCCAAGATCTCCGACCTGACGCTCGGCAAGGGAGGTGTGAGCGAGCAGGAAGTGGTGCTGCTGCTCGCCTATTGCCAGGCCACTACCGAAGAGCGCGAACACCTGCTGGAGCTGTTCAGGGAGTCCGGCAAGGCCTGGCTTCAGATCCCAGAGGACGGCGTGCCTGACCAGGTGCGCACCTTGATCGACCAGGAGCGGGATGCCGAGGAGATCACCGACTGGTCGCTGACTCTTGTGCCTGGCCTCCTGCAGATTCCCGAATACGCCTACGTCGTCACCGAGCACTCGACGTTGATCGAGGCCGAGAAGGTGCCGGCAGTTGCCGCCGCGAGAGCGGCACGCGCGAACATCCTGCGACCCGGACGGCAGTTCACCTTCCTCATCCACGAGCACGCCCTCTGGCTTCAGGTCGGCAGCCTGGAGGTGTGGCGCGAGCAGTTGGCCCATCTGCTCAGGATGTCCGTGCGGAAGTACATCAGCCTGCGGATCGTTCCTCGTTCAGCGGGCATGCACGCGGGAACGGCCGGCGATTTCCGGATGATGAAGTTCCCGAAGTACCCGACCGTCGTCTACGTCGAGAGCGTCAACTACTGCTTGTTCTTCGACGACGCCGACACCATCAAGGCCCACGACGACATCCTTGCGGCTCTCGCCGCCGTCGCCCTGAGTGAGGAAGAATCGAGGGCGGTGATCGACAACATCTTGGAGGGGCTCCAATGACCGCCTGGCGCAAGAGCAGCTACAGCGGCAGTGGCAACAACTGCGTCGAAGTGGGCCGGAGCGTCGGCATCCGCGACAGCAAGGCCCCCGCGACCTACCTCCCCGTGTCGGCGGAAGCGTGGTCGGCGTTCCTGTTTCGTCTGACGACGGAACCGCTGCCCTCCCGTGATCGTCTACGGGAACTGTGAAGCTCAATGCTCTGATCCTGCTGACGACCGCGGCTGTCGTTTCCGGCTGCTCCACCTCGTCCGACCTCGACCTGAGCAAGTTCGTGGACGATCCGTGCCGGCTGTTCACCGGCAACGAACTCAATTCCGAGGACGAGTTCAAGACCCCCGAGCTGAAGGACAATTCGCAGGGGCCGTCCTGCTTCTGGGATCCGGTGGCCATGACGCGGCCCGCTTACATCATCACCTTCTCGACGAAGAAGACGTTCGACGCGCTGAAGGAGAAGGCCGGCAAGGGCAAGACGTTCCGGGAGACGGAGGTCGCCGGATACCCGGCTTTCGTCAGCAACGTCGGCGATGGCCAGGGAACCTGCGACACCACCATCAGCGCGTCGGACGGGGCTGCCGTCGAAGTGCGCATCACCACCAACTTCCGGGCAGAACCCGAATACCCGATCGTCTGCGAACTCAGCGAGAAGCTCGCCGGACGGGTCGTCGGGAAGCTGAAGGCCTAAGCCTGCTCCGGCACCTGCGGGTGCCGGAACCCGGGATGGCCCGACGGCAGCGCACGCCGCAGCAGCCACCCCGACACCAGGATGCAGACGATCTGCAACGGCCACGACAGCAGCGCACGGACCGTGGCCAGCCAGACGACCTGCGCGTCGAGCCACAACGGCGTGAACACGGCCACCCGCAGCACGTACTGCCCGACCCACGCCCACGACGCGACTGAGTACGCGCGCAAAAGGGCAGGATCGCGCCGCCACCGGGTCTTCTGCCCGAGGAGCGTCCCCACCACCACGCCGAGCAACGGCCAGCGCACCGCGATCGAGCCCGCCCACGCCAGGGCCGAGGCCACGTTGGACAGCAGCTGGATGAGGAAGAAGTCCTCGACACGGCCGGTGTAGAGCGCCACCAGAGCGGCGGCCACCACCAGCAGCACGGACAACACGACCGCACGGGGTTTCTCGCCGCGTACGAAGCGCACGACACCGATCACCACTCCGCACAGGACGGCGGCCACGGCGCCCGCGCCGATGGAGTGACCCCAGAGCAGCCAGCCTGCGACGAACGCCAGTGGAGGCAGGGAGGCGTCGAGGGCGCCGCCCCGGCCTCCGAGCAGTGATGCGAGCGACTCCTGGCGCACGTCGGTCATGCTTCCAGATTGCCTTAGGTGAACCTAAGTCAGGTAACGGACCCGTATCGGGGATTGACCCCGGTGAACCAGGTCACTACCGTCTGCGGAAATCGTCTGGAAAGTTAACAGACAGGAGCGGACCTAATGCGTGCCGGAAGCCCACGACTGCTGCGGGAGATCAACGACCGCGCAGCCATCGAGGCTTTGCTGCGCAACGGGCCGCTGACCAGGTCGGAGTTGGAGGGCCTGATCGGCCTCTCCAAGCCGGCGACCGCACAGCTGCTCACCCGGCTGGAAACCGCCGACACCGTGGTCCGCAACGGACTGCGCGGCGGCGGACGCGGGCCTCGTGCCCAGCTGTGGTCGGTCAACGGAACCCTTGCGCACATCGCCGCTGTCGACCTCACCCCCGAGACCGTCGACATCGCGATCGCGGACATCTCCGGTGCCGTGCTCACCGAGCACAAGGCCCCGATGCCCGCGAAGCACGGCGTGCTCGAGGCGTTCGTGAGCGCGGTCGGCAAGGCGTGCGGGCAGGCGGGACTGACCGCCGACCAGTTGCTGCACGTCGTGGTGGGCTGTCCGGGAGCGGTGAATCCCGCGAACGGCGAGCTCGCCTACGCACCACATCTGCCCGGCTGGAGCGGCTTCGACGTTCCCGGCCGGTTGCGGGAGCAGCTCGCGACCTCGGTGAGCGTCGAGAACGACGTCAACCTGGTCGCGCTGGAGGAGATGGTCGCGGGACGGGCCACGCAGGTGCGCGACTTCGTCGTCATCTGGCCCGCTGACCTCGTCGGTGCCGCCGTCGTGATCAACGGAGTGCTGCTGAAGGGCGCTTCCGGTGGTGCGGGCGAGATCGACGGGCTGATGATCCCCGACCGCGCGGCCGCCGACACCGACACGGACCGCGCCGGCGGCACGTTCGGTGAGCTGCTCAGCAACGCGTCGATCTGCAAGCTCGCCAAGGCTCACGGGCTCTCCGCACGCAACGGTCACGGTGCCGTGCGCAAGGCGTTGGCCGCGGGCCCGGCGGGCAGGGAGTTCATGGTCGATCTCGCGAGGCGCATCGCCACGGGCGTGGCCAGCGTCGTCGCGGTGCTCGACCCGGAACTCATCCTCCTGTCCGGCGACATCGCCCAGGCAGGGGGAACCACGCTGAACGACCTCGTTGCCGCGGAACTGCGGCAACTGGTGGTGCCGAGGACACCTCTCCAACTGGCCCTGGTGACCGGGAAGCCGGTGCGCAGCGGCGCACTGCACTCGGCCCTGGCCGTCGCACGCGAGCAGGTGTTCGGCCTGCCGGCAGCCACCACGGCTCCATTCCGCGGCCCAGTGGTCGCCGGGTCCCCACGTTGATCGAGAAGGAGTGCACATGCGCAAGCACACCCGTGCTGCCTTGCTCTGTGTCGCCGCAGCGCTGACCCTCACCGCATGTGCGGCGGGCAAGGGTGGCGGCGCCAATTCCGACGCCGCCGCCGCTCCTGGCAAGGACGACAAGCTCACCCTCACGGTCTGGAGCAACTACTCCGACCGCGAGTTGGAAGAGGTCACGAAGGCCCTCAAGACGTTCAACAAGAAGTTCCCGAACATCGAGATCAAGCACGAGGGCTCGCAGGACGACGACAAGATCACCGCGGGCATCCGGTCGGGCAACACGCCTGACGTCGCGCTGTCGTTCACCACCGACAACATCGGCCAGTTCTGCTCTTCCGGCGCGTTCCAGCCGCTGAAGGCCTACATCGACCGCGACAAGGTCGACCTGAACCAGATCTCCCCCGCGGTGCGGGAGTACACCGAGTACAAGGGCAACCGCTGTGCGATGCCCATGCTCACCGACGTCTACGCCATGTACTACAACACCGGCATGTTCAGCGAGGCCGGCGTCTCGGCCCCGCCGAAGTCGCTGGACGAGCTGTTCGAGGTTGCGAAGAAGCTGACCAAGAAGGCGCCGAACGGCGACATCGAGGTCGCGGGTTACCTGCCCACCATGGGTTTCTACGCCAACCGCCCGACCATCCTGGCTCCGTCGTTCGGCGCGGAGTGGGAGAAGGACGGCAAGTCGGCGCTCGCGTCCTCGCCCGGTTTCACCGAGATGATGACGTTCCAGAAGAAGCTCGTGGACTTCTACGGCTTCGACGCGCTGGAGCGCTTCCGCGCCGGTCTCGGCCAGGAGTACTCGGCTGACCACGCGTTCCACCAGGGCAAGGTCGCGATCATGATGGACGGCGAGTACCGCACCGCCTTCCTCAAGGCCCAGGCGCCGCAGATCAAGTTCGGCACGGCTCCGTTCCCGACCTGGAAGCCCGCCGACTACGGCACGGCCTTCACCACCGGCACGATCATGGGCATTCCCAAGGGCGCCAAGAACCCCGGCGCCGCGTGGGAGCTGATCAAGCACCTGTCGTTCGACACCGACACGATCGTCGACCTGTCCAACGCCATCAAGAACGTGCCGAGCACCAAGGCCGCCATGGAGAGCCCGAAGCTGGAAGTCGACGAGCAGTTCAAGACGTTCATCGACCTGGCCAAGAGCGACAAGCTCAAGGGCAACCCGGTCACCCCGATCGGTGACGCGCACATCAAGGCAGTCACGGACTTCGCGGTGTCGTACACCTCCGGCAAGGTCCCGGACCTCGCAGCCGGTCTCAAGGAAGTCGACAAGAACATCGACGACCAGATCGCCAAGAGCGGCAAGTAGGGAATCCCTGAGATGACCGCCACGCTCGGCGCCCGTCCCGCCCCCGGCAGGGGGCGGGCACGTGCCCGCCACCGTCTCGCCGTGCTCGGGTTCATGGCCCCGGCAATCATCGGCTTCGTCCTGTTCTTCGGTTATCCGCTGGTCGCCACGGTCATCTTCAGCTTCACGAAGTACGACCTGATCAACGCGCCGGAGTTCAACGGCCTCGCCAACTACGAGTTCATGTTCAAGGATCCCTTGCTCACCAAGGCGATCACGAACACCTTGTGGTTCGTCGTGGTGCTCACGATCGCGCGAACGGTCTTCGCGCTGGGCGTGGCATCGGTCATCGCTCGTCTGAAGTCTGGCGTCGGATTGATCCGCACGCTCTGCTACCTGCCGTCGCTGGCGCCGCCGGTGGCCGCAACGCTGGTGTTCTTCATGGTGTTGCGCCCCAACGGCGGCCCGGTGGACAGCATCCTCGGCTGGTTCGGCGTCGACTCGCCGCTGTGGTTCTCCGACCCGGCGTGGGCCAAGCCCGGCATCACCGCGATCATGCTGTGGATCTCGGGCGACCTGATGATCATCATCCTGGCCGCGATCCTCGACGTTCCGCAGGAGCAGTACGAGGCGGCGGAGCTCGACGGCGCCGGCCCGATCCGGCGCTGGTGGCACGTCACGTTGCCGACGATCTCCCCGGTGCTGCTCTTCGGCATCGTGAACTCGGTGATCCTCGCGTTGCAGCTCTTCACGCAGGCGGTCGTCGCGGGGTCGGCCGGCTCGGGAGCAGCGGACGCGACGGGATCGACCAAATACCTGGGATATCCGGACAACTCGACGCTGACGTTCCCGGTTTACCTGTACACGCAAGGCTTCCGCTACTTCGACATGGGCTACGCGGCCGCGATGGCCACGGTCCTGTTCATCATCTCGTTCGCCGTCACCATCGTGCTGGTCCAGCGGATGCGCAAAAACTCCAGCGCCGAGGAAGGGGGTCCGGGAGCATGACCGCCACGCTGGCCAAACCACCGGCCGACATCGCCTGGGAACCGGAACAGCCGCGCCGCAAGCGCAACGTCGGCGGCTTCCTCAACTGGGTCGCCACGCACGCCCTCGGCCTCGCGCTCGGCCTGATGTTCGCCACACCCGTCGTGTTCGTCTTCCTCACCGCGGTGATGTCGGACGACCAGGCGTTCACCTCGAACCTGTGGCCGACGGAGTGGCACTGGGAGAACTTCGTCGAGGTCTTCGACAAGGCCCCGCTCTTCCAGTACCTCGTCAACAGCCTCACGTACTCGCTGCTCGCCACCGCGGGCATGCTGATCTCGTCGATCCCCGCCGCCTACGCGTTGGCGAAACTGCAGTGGCGCGGCCGGAACGTGGCGTTCATCCTCGTCATCGGCGCGATGATGCTGCCGCCGCAGGTCGTGGCCGTGCCGCTGTACGACACGTGGTCGTCGCTGGGCCTGACGGGCACGCTGTGGCCGTTGATCGTGCCGTACTTCCTCTTCGACGCGTTCAGCATCTTCCTCCTGCGCCAGTTCATGCTCACGATCCCGCAGTCCTACGTGGACGCTGCCCGCGTCGACGGCTGCTCGGAGTTCCAGGCGCTGGTGCGGATCATCGTGCCGATGGCCAAGCCGGGCATCGCGGCCACCGCGCTGTTCTGCTTCCTCTTCACCTGGAACGACTACTTCGGCCCGTTGCTCTACACGGGCGAGGTGAAGGACCAGTGGACGTTGTCGCTGGCGCTGGCGACGTTCAAGGGCATGCACATCGTCCAGTGGAACTCGTCGATGGCGGTGACGTTCCTGACGATGATCCCGGCCGTCGTCCTCTTCGTCTTCGCCCAGAAGTCGTTCGTCAAGGGAATCACGTTCACGGGGGTCAAGGGGTGACCCCCTCGTTGATCTTGATGAAGGGAACCTTCATCCACGTGGGGTCGATGAAGGTTCCCTTCATCCCGAACTTGCACGCCACGCAAGTTCGCCATGAAGGTTCCCTTCATCGCGCCTTGGCGGCGAACCAGCGATCCGCGCCCTGTTCCGCAGAGGTTCGATTCATCCCCGCCCTGACGGACGGGATCTGCTCGGAGGACTTCAGATGAAACTCACCGTCGTCGGTGGCGGGTCCACCTACACGCCGGAGCTGATCGACGGCATCGCCGGCCGTCGCACCAGCCTGGCGGTGGACGAGATCGTCCTGGTCGACCCGGACGAGCACCGCCTCTCTCTCGTCGGTCCGTTCAGCCAGCGCCTGCTCCAGCACGCGGGTCACCCGGCGAAGGCGCGCACCACCACGTCGCTCGAAGACGGTGTCGAGGGCGCGTCCGCGGTGCTGCTGCAGTTGCGCGTGGGTGGTCAGAAGGCCCGCGCTTCGGACGAGACGTTCCCGTTGACCTGCGGGTGCGTCGGCCAGGAGACCACCGGCGCGGGAGGCCTCGCGAAGGCTCTGCGGACCGTGCCGGTGGTCCTGGACATCGCGGAGACGGTCCGGGAGCTCGCTGGCCCGGACACGTGGATCGTGAACTTCACGAACCCGGTCGGCATCGTGACTCGGGCGTTGCTCCAGGCTGGGCACAAGGCGATCGGCCTGTGCAACGTGGCGATCACGTTCCAGCGCTGGACGTCCGGCCTGCTGGGCGTCGATCCGTCCACTGTGGAGCTGGAGCACGTCGGCCTGAACCACCTCACGTGGGAACGCGGCGTGTACGTCGACGGCGTGGACCGGCTGCCGGAGCTGCTCTCGCAGCACCTCGAGGGCCTCTCGAAGCACGTCGGCATCGACGCGTCGCTGATCCAGCGCCTGAACATGGTGCCGTCGTACTACCTGAACTACTTCTACAACCACGACGCCGTCGTGAAGAAGCAGCGCAACGAGCCGCCGCGCGCCGAGGTCGTCGCGGCGGTCGAGAAGGAGCTGCTCGACATCTACGGCGACCCGTCGGTCGTGACGAAGCCCGAGCAGCTCTCGCAGCGCGGTGGCGCGTACTACTCGGAGGCAGCCGTGCAGCTCGTGCACGCGTTGACGGGTGGCGCCGGTGCCGAGAAGCACGTGGTGAACGTGCAGAACAACGGTTCGCTGCCGTTCCTGCCCGACGACGCCGTGATCGAGGTTTCGTCCACTGTGGACTCCAAGGGTGGCGTCGCACTGCCGGTGCGCCCGGTGGAGCCGACCATCTCCGGCCTGATCTCGCACGTGACCGCGTACGAGTACCTGGCGCTGGAAGCCGCGATCCACGGTGGTCGCGACCGAGTGGCGAACGCACTGCTCGCCCACCCGCTGATCGGCCAGCACGCCATCGCGGACCAGCTGGCCGACGAGCTGATCGCGCAGAACCGCGATCTGCTGCCGTGGGTGAAGGGAGCCTGACAACAATGACGGACCGGGTCCTCGCCATCGACGGCGGGAACAGCAAGACCGCGGTGCTCCTGGTGGACGCGGACGGCAAGGTGCTCGCGCAGGTGCGCGGGCCCGGTGCCCCGCCGCAGACCGTGGGCATGCAGCGCGGGCTCGACGTGTTCGAGGCACTGGCACGCGAGGCCGCAGCTCAGGCGGGACTGTCCCCCGACGAGCCGATCGCCGCGCACACGGCCGCTTTCCTCGCGGGGGCCGACCTGCCCCGCGAGGAGGAGGACCTGACGCGGGCGATCACCGAGCGGAACTGGTCCACGACGACGTTCGTCGGCAACGACACGTTCGCGTTGCTGCGCGCCGGAACCACGTCCGGCGTGGGTGTGGCCGTGGTGTGCGGCGCCGGCATCAACGCCGTCGGTGTGGCCCACGACGGCCGCACGCACCGCTTTCCCGCTCTGGGCGCCATTTCGGGCGACTGGGGCGGCGGCGGGCAGCTCGGCAACGACGCCCTGTGGCACGCAGTGCGCGCCGAGGACGGCCGCGGCCAGCCGACCGAGCTGCTGGGCGCCCTGCTGGAGCACTACGGCGAGACGTCCATCTTCAGCGTGGTCGAGAAGATCCACTTCGAGGAGATCGCGCTCGACCCGCACGCCCTCTGCCCGCTGGTCTTCGACGTCGCCGCCCGCGGTGATGCCGTTGCCCTGGCCCAGATCGACCGTCTGGTCGAGGAGATCGTGCTGCTTTCGACGGTCTCGTTGCGCAAGCTCGACCTGATGGACGAGCCGGTGGACGTGGTCCTCGGCGGCGGTGTTCTGACCAACACGGGCGAGGTCGTGGTGGGCCCGGTCCGCGAGAAGGTGCTGGCAGCCGCACCACTCGCCCAGGTCCGCGTGGTGGACGTGCCTCCCGTGGTGGGTGCCGCGCTGGCCGGACTCGACTTCATCGGAGCCTCGCCGGGCGCAGAGCTGAGGCTGCGCTCGGCCTACGACGACCACCTGCCGGCCGCCGCCCTCGACGTGGCGGCCAGCGGGTGAGGTGAAAGCCCCGTCTCAGGGGGTAGATCGGCGGCGGCGCCCCCTGAGACGGTCCCAAACCCCACTGCTCGGGGCAGATCGGCGGCGGCGTCCCGGGCAGTGGACCCAACCCCTTTCCGAGGGGGAGCTGATCGGCGGCGGCGCTCCCCCTCGGAAAGGGTCCCACCGGCCCCCGCAGCGACCTCACGCGCCGAGGCCGCTGCGGGGGTTTCCCGTTTGACGAACGACCTTCCGCGGATAACGTTCGGGTAATGCCCTGCGTCCGGTGTGAGCCGCACGTCGCCGTGCTTCGTAGACCGGAGCATGGGTGAGAGCGTGAGCACTACTAAGGTCCGTAGTGTGTTGAGACGGTTGTCCCGCACGATGTTGTCCTTCGCGGTCGGTGCGGGTGTGGTCCTTCCCTTCGTCCTCGCCTCCGCACCCGCCGCGGCCAACGCGGCTCCGTGCGACGCACCGGTGACCAACGCGGTCCTGTGCGAGAACACCAAACCCGGTACGCCCGGCTGGCTGGTGCCCTCGCGGGACAACTCGATCGTCGGCTTCACCACCGACATCAGCAGCACACCGGGCGGTCGCGTCAACTTCAAGGTGCTGACCTCCGCGCCGGCCTACACGATCGACATCTACCGGATGGGCTGGTACGGCGGCCTCGGTGCCCGGCTGGTCGGCCAGATCGGCCGCGACACGCCCCAGACCCAGCCGTCCTGCCTGCGGGACACGCCGACCGCGCTCATCGACTGCGGCAACTGGGCGGTCTCGGTGAGCTGGGACGTGCCGTCCGACGCGGTGTCCGGCATCTACTACGCCCGTGTCCGGCGCACCGACACCGGTGCCCAGAACGAGATCGTGTTCGTCGTGCGGGACGACGCCTCCCGGTCCAAGATCCTCTTCCAGACGGCCGACGCGACGTGGGTGGCCTACAACCGTTACGGCGGCAACAGCCTCTACTACGGCGACGGTCCCGGACAGGGCGGTTCGGCGTACAAGGTGAGCTACAACCGCCCGATCACCGGCGGTGGCGGCGACGAGAACTTCGTCTTCAACGCCGAGTACCCGATGCTGCGCTTCCTGGAGGCGAACGGGTACGACGTGAGCTACACGACCGACGTCGACACGGCGCGCCGCGGCCAGCTCATCAAGAACCACCGCGTGTTCATGCCGGTCGGGCACCCCGAGTACTGGTCGAACGAACAGCGCGCCAACATCGAGGCCGCCCGTGACGCCGGTGTGCACATGGCGTTCCTCACCGGCAACGAGTTCTTCTGGAAGACCCGCTGGGAACCCGGCATCGACTCCTCGCGAACCGACTGGCGCACGATCGCCTGCTTCAAGGAGACCAAGGGCACCCAGAGCGACGGGCTGAGCGACTGGACCGGCACGTGGCGCGACCCGCGGTACAGCCCGCCGCAGGACGGTGGCCGCCCCGAGAACGCCTTGCTGGGCAACCTCTTCACCGTCAACGGCCGCCGCGACGACGCGCTGCAGGTGCCGGCCGCGTACGGGAAGATGCGGCTCTGGCGCCACACCGACCTGCAGTCGCTGGCGTCCGGTGCCACGTACTCGTTCAAGCCCGGCACGCTGGGCTACGAGTGGAACAGCGTGGAGGACAACGGCTTCCAGCCCGCGGGCGTCGCGCAGCTCTCGCGCACGACGGTCGACATGCAGGGCTACTTCGTGCTGAAGAACCACGGCGACGAGTACGGCTCCGGAACCAAGACGCACGCGATCACCTACTACCGGCACTCCAGCGGATCGCTCGTGTTCGCCGCCGGGACGGTGCAGTGGGCGTGGGGCGTCGACGACGAGCACGCGTACCGCACCACCACGCCGACGTCCGACGTCCGGATGAAGCAGGCCACCGTCAACTTCCTGGCGGACATGGGCGTTCTCCCGGCCTCGCTGCAACCGGGCCTGACCGCGGCGACCCCGAGCACCGACACCGCGCCGCCCGGCGTGTCGATGACCTCGGTGCCGGGGCAGTCGACCGTCGGCCAGCCGTACACGTTCTCCGGCACGGTGGTCGACGCCGCCGGCCAGGTCGCGGGGGTCGAGGTGTCCACCGACGGCGGGACCCGCTGGCACCCGGCGACGTGGCAGGCCGGGCAGACGACCTGGAGCTACACCTACACGCCCGCGCAGTCGGGCCCGGCACGTCTGCGGGTTCGCGCCGTCGACGACTCGGCCAACCTCTCCGCACCGATCGGCGCGGACCCCGGCGTGGCCTCGCGGGTGTGCCCGTGCGGTGTCTTCAGCTCCGCCGACACACCGGCGGTCGCCTCGGCGGCCGACAACTCCGCGCTGGAACTCGGCATGAAGTTCCGTGCCACCACTTCCGGCTACGTGCGGGGAGTGCGGTTCCACAAGGGCGACGGCAACACCGGGACGCACACCGGTTCGCTCTGGTCGAGCAGCGGTGAGCAGCTGGCCACCGGCACGTTCACCGGCGAGACGGCGAACGGCTGGCAGACCCTGCTGTTCGCGGCCCCGGTGGCGGTGCGGGCGAACACCACCTACGTCGTCTCGTACTTCACCCCGACCGGACGGTTCTCCTACGACTCCGAGTACTTCTTCCGCAGGAACAAACTGCTGGAACCGCTGACCGGCCTCGCGTCCGATGTGGACGGACCGAACGGCGTCTTCCGCTACGGCGGCGGCTTCCCGAACAGCACGTTCAACCACACCAACTACTGGGTCGACGTGGTGTGGGCGCCGGATCCCGGCTCGGACACCCGCGCACCGGTCAGGACGACCAGTTCACCCCTCCCGGACGCCGGTTCGGTCGCACTGACCACGACGGTGTCGGGCACGTTCGACGAGGCGGTGACGCCGAACTCCGTGCAGTTCACCGTCACCGGTCCGAACGGCGCCATCTCCGGCACGACCTCGTTGTCCGCGGACGCGCACACGGCCACGTTCACACCGGCGGCTCCGTTGGCCGCAGCGACGACCTACAGCGCGTCGGTGCGTGCCGCGGACGCCGCCGGCAACCTGTCCGCGGCGACCACCTGGAAGTTCACCACCGGTTCGCCACGTCCGGCGGCGTGCCCGTGCACGATCTGGGACGACTTCACCGCCCCGGCCGTCGCGGACTCCGGTGACACCAACCAGGTCGAGGTCGGCACCAAGGTCCGCTTCGACGCCAGGGGCCAGGTCCACGGCGTCCGGTTCTACAAGGGCGCGGGCAACACCGGCACCCACACCGGAACCCTGTGGTCCTCGACCGGTCAGCAGCTCGCGACCGGCACGTTCACCGCGGAGACCTCGTCCGGCTGGCAGAAGCTGCTGTTCGCCTCACCGATCACGGTGCAGCCGAACACCACCTACGTCGTGTCGTACCACGCCCCGAACGGCAGGTACTCGGTCAGCTCCGGCTACTTCAACGGCCAGGGCGCGGGCTACAAGTCGTTGCACGCCTTGCCGAACGGCACGGACGGCGGCAACGGCGTCTACCGCTACGGCGGCGGCTTCCCGACCTCGTCGTACAACGCCGCGAACTACTGGGTCGACGTCATCTACCGCAGCGCCACCGACGGGGACGGTGAAGCCCCACCACCGCCGCCGACGCTGACGCACCGCTCGCCGGGCGCCGGCACGACGAACGCGGGCCTGACGGCGCCGCTGACGGCGACGTTCAGCGGACCGGTCTCGGCCGGCTCCGCCCAGATCTGGCTGACCGACCCCAGAGGTGACCGGCTGACCGGCACGGTTTCGCTGTCGGCCGACCGGAAGACCGTGACCTGGCAACCAGCCGGTCCGCTCGCACCGGGCACGCGCTACCAGGCGCACCTGGACCTGGGCGACGCGAGCGGCGACCCACCGCTCGACTGGGCCTTCACCACCACGACGACGCCTGCCTGCCCGTGCTCGTTGTTCAGCACGGCGACCGTGCCCGCCAAGACGTCCGCGGACGACAGCAACGCCTACGAGCTCGGCATCCGGTTCTCGCCGACGCGTTCCGGCCAGATCACCGGCGTGCGGTTCTACAAGGGCGCGGGCAACACCGGCACCCACACCGGGTCGCTGTGGAACTCCTCCGGTCAGCGTCTCGCGACCGGCACGTTCACCAACGAGACCGCCACGGGCTGGCAGACGTTGACCTTCGCCCAGCCGGTGACCGTCACCGCGGGCCAGACCTACACCGCGTCCTACACGACCACAACGGGCCACTACGCCGTGAACGTCGGGTACTTCACGGCTGGTCCGGTCACCTCGCCGACGCTGATCGCCCCGGCGGAGCAGAACGGCGTGTTCGCCTACGGTTCCGGCTTTCCCTCGAACACCTACGCGAACTCCAACTACTGGGTCGACGTGGTCTTCGAACCGAGCTAGGGAACCGGCACGCTCGACTCAGCGGAGGTCGCGGCCGACGACGAGAGCGACGGCAGCGACACGGACGGCACCACCGTCGTGCCCGCCGTGCTCGTCGGGGCCTGCACGGCCTCCGGTGTCACCACGGGGTTCGAGTGCGGCGGCGGCGTCACCGCCGGCCGGGTGGAGGACGGACGCACCGGCGCGACCTTCACCGCGGACGGCACCGGCGTGAACTCCATCGGCGGCTGATCACCGCCGATGTTCGCCACCTCCGGCTCGCTCGGCGAGGCGTCGGAAGGGCCGGGAACGGGGACCACACCGGTGCTCATGGCCACACCGGCCAGCACCCCGATTGTGACGAGCGCGACACCCAGAGAAAGTGAGGGAAGCGGCAAACCAGAACGCACCGGCAGAAGTTAGCGGCCGAGTGGGACAAATCCCCTGGAACGCCTTCAAGCTTCGCTCGATCGAGTGGTAAAAGAATCGTCACCCACAGCGACAAAACCTACGATGCCGTAACCGACGGTGGCGTAACCAGCGCCTGGTTGTGCATGCTGACCAGTCGCCTGCGAACGGGAGCCGCGGGCACGTGGAAGTTAGGGGGATGTTGTGCTGCTGCGATGGAACAGTCTCGTGTCCCTGGGGGACAGCTTCACTGAAGGCATGGACGATCCGGGCCCTGGCGACACCTACGTCGGCTGGGCGGACCGGCTCGCGGGCTTGATGGCCGCACAGGCGCCGGAGTTCAGGTACGCCAACCTCGCGATCAGGGGCAAGATGCTCCAGGAGATCATCGACGACCAGGTGCCGCTCGCGATCTCGCTCAAACCGGACCTGGTGACGTTCTGCGGGGGCGGCAACGACATCATGCTGCCGAACAGCGACCCGGACGCGCTGGCCGAGGTCTACGAGGTCGCGGTCGCCGACCTCCGCGCCGCCGGGTCCGACGTCGTCATCTTCACCGGCTTCGACACGCGGTCCACCCCTCTGCTGCGGAGCCTGCGGGGCAAGATCGCCATCTACAACAGCCACCTGTGGTCGATCGCCGAGCGCTACCACTGCCGGATGGTCGACCTGTGGTCCATGCACGTGCTGCACGACAAGCGCGCGTGGAGCGAGGACCGGCTGCACCTGTCGCCCGAGGGGCACCAGCGGGTCGCGCTCAAGGCCTACCAGGTGCTCGGACTCAGCGACGACCACTCGTGGAACGAGCCGTGGCCGGCGTTGGAGCAGACGGACTGGGTCACCCAGCGCAAGGCCGACCTCAAGTGGGCGCGCGAGCACGTCGTGCCGTGGATCGGACGCACGCTGCGGGGTGAGTCGATGGGCGACGGGATGGCGCCGAAGCGGCCGGAGCTGTTGCCGTTGGCGCGCTGCACCGAAGAGAACTTCGGGTGAGGTGAAGGGTCCGACCGGCACTCTCCCCCGAATGCCGGTCGGACCCTCCGAACGCAGTCGCCTTACCCCCTCGGTAATCCCCCACTCGGCGGCTGCTAGTTCAACGTTCCCATGTTTTGGGACCAGACGACTAAACGTCCGCTAAACCTCGGACGACAGCGAATCCAGTGCCGCACGCACCTCGACCGCACGGGCCGAGTTGACCTGCGCGTACAGCCGCAGCGCCTCGGTCAATTCCGCTGCCGCAGCAACCCATTCCGCCCGCCGGAGCAACACTCCGCCGAGCACCTGGCGGCCAAAACCTTCGAGGTAGGTCATCTCGGCCGCGGCAGCCTGGTCCACGACCTGCCGTGCGAGCGACTCCGCCTGGTCCAGCGAACCGGCCTGCAGGTACAGCTCGGCGAGGTTGGCGAGACCGCGGACGAGCGCGACCTGGTCGCCTGAGCGCCGGTACACCTCGACGGCGTGAGCTTGGTGCTGCAGCGCCACTTCCACGCGGCCGCGGGCCTGTTCGACCTGTGCCACGTTGTTCAGCCCGTGGCCCTCGCCGACGACGTCACCGGACTGCTGCGCGAGCTGCACCGACTCCCAGAAGTGCAGCAGCGCCTCGTCGTGGTGCTCCAGCCGGAACAGGACGTCGGCGAGTTGGGCGAGCGTCAGCACCAGATACTGGCGCTCACCCAGCTCGGTCGCGAGCCGGTGCGCGCGGCGAGCGTCGGGCAGCAGGACGGGGCGTCCGAGCCTGGCGTTCGTCGTGTAGGTCGTGTCCAGCATCAGGATCTGACCGAGGCGGCTCCCCGTCACCTCGGCCGCGGCCAGGCCGAACCCGACCAGTGCGACCCACTCCCCGGTGAGCGCGCGCACGGTCGCATAGGGGTGCAACAGCCTCACGAGCTGCCACACCTGGTCGTGCAGGCCCGCTTCGGCGGCCGCGTGCACGATCGCGACGACGTTGGGCCACTCCTCGTCGAACCACGCCACCGGGTCGCCGAACGGCGGCAGCGACGTGGACCCGTTGTCCCCCAACGCGAAGTCCAGTCCGTCACGCGCCGGTCGGATGGCGCGGCGGACGTGGTCGCACGCGACGAGGTAGTAGTTCACCAGGCGCCGCAACGAGTCCTTGTCCGCCCGGCCCGCTCCCCGCACGTACAGGCGCACCAGCTCGTGCATCGTGAACCCGTCCGGCCACGGCTCGACGAGCAGGTTCACCTCGACGAGCTGCGCCAGGCGGTCGCGCGCCGACTCGACGTGCGTGCGGGTCAGCGCGGCGACGGCGTGCGACGACATCCACCGGCCGGGCGCCATGCCGACGGACTGGAAGACCTCACCGAGATCGGACGGCAGGTCGCGGGTCGACAGGTCCAGCGCCCTCGACACTCCCACGCCTGCCTCAGGTAGGTCCAGGCCACGCATCCGCTGCCCGTCGTCGGCCAGCTCGCCCACGAGCTCCTCGACCGTCCACTCCGGACTGATCACCAGCTTCGCCGCGGCCACCCGCAGCGCCAGCGGCAGGCCACCGCACAGCTCGGCGAGCTTGCGGGCGGCCATGGGGTCCTCCTCGGACAACGGCTTGCCCAGCACGTCGTCGAGCAGTTCGCGCGCGGCCCCCTCGTCCAACGGGCCCAGCTTGCGCACGCGGGCGCTGTTCGTGACGACGAGACGTTCCATCTGGCTGCGCGACGTCACGAGCACCACCGACCCGGAACCCGGCGGCAGCAACGGCTGCACCTGCTCGAAGCCCGTCGCGTCGTCGAGCACCACGAGCACGCGGCGGCGGTTGAGCAACGACCGGTACAGCCCGACCCGGTCGTCCAGCGCGACCGGCACCCCGTCCGCGGGAACGCCCAGCGCCACCAGGAACCTGGTCAGCACCTCACCGGGCTCCGTGTCGCCGAGCGACGCGAACAGCACGCCGTGCTGGAACATCTCGGAGTGCTCGTGCCCCCACGTGATCGCGAGGGCGCTCTTGCCGACACCGGGCGCCCCTGTCAGCACGGCCACCGTCGTCGCGAGCAGGTTCCTGGCCGCGCAGACGCCGTCGAGCCACGACAGGTCGTCGTCCCGGCCGAACAGACGGGTGGCGGAGGCGGGCAGCAGCGCCGGTGCCACGATCCCCGCACGCGGTGCGACGGGACGGGCTTCGACGGAACCGATCACGCTCAGCGCCGGGTCGTCGCGCAGCACCTGTTCGTGCAGCAACCGCAGCTGTGGGCCGGGATCGATGCCCAGCTCGTCCGCCGCGCGGCGCTGGAACCGTTGGTAGGCTTCCAGAGCGTCGGCGCGCTGACCCGACCGGTACAGCGCGCGCATGCTGTGCGCGACCAGCCGTTCGCGGAACGGGTACTCGGTGCAGAGCCCTCGCAGCTCGCCCACGAGCTCCAGGTGCCGGCCCAGCTCCAGTTCGGCGTCGATGCGCTCCTCCAGCGCCGACAGCCGCAGCTCCTCCAGGTCGGAGGTCATCGGGTCGCCCGGCACGTCGGCGAGCACCGGCCCGCGCCACAGCCCCAGCGCCTCGCGCAGCAAGCCCGCCCGGATGGCGGCGGGCTTGCCGCGAGAAGACGTCACGAGCTGCCGCGCGCGGTGCAGGTCGAGACGCCACGGATCAACGGCCAGCTGGTACCCGGTCGGTGTCGTGCGGATCGTCGCCGAGCCCGTCGGGTCGGCCTCCTCCAGCATCTTGCGCAACCGCGAGACGTATCCGTGCACGATCGTCCGCGCGGTGGCGGGCGGCGCGTCCGTCCACAACGCGTCGACGATCTGGTCGATCGAGACCGGCCGGTTCGCCTCGACGACCAGCATGGCGAGCAGTCCGCGCATGCCGCGGCGGCCGAGCTGGATCAGCCTGCCGTCCGCGAGCACCTGGAGTGGACCGAGCACGCCGAACTCGAGTCCGGTTTTGCTCCGCATGCCCCTCCCTCTCCTGCGCTGACCTCGTCACTTCAACAGGTGCGGGAGGGGCCGTCTCAGATACAAGTGCGGTTCAAGTTCGCGGGACGCTACTGTTCACGCGTGCCGCGAGATCGTGACTCCGTGGTTGACCGCGGCGCCGGGTGCCTCCTCGGCGGCGCTCTCGGTGATGCGCTCGGCGCTCCTGTGCAGTACCTCGGCTGGGCCGACATCCAGCGCGAACACGGCCCCGAGGGCGTTGTCGCACCACCGAAGCCCGCGCTGTTCACCGACGACACCCAGCTGACGCTCTTCACCGCCGACGGCTACCTCCGCGCGTGGGTGCGCGGGAAGCGGACCGGTGAGTGGGAACCGTCGGAGATGGTGTGGCACAGCTACCGGCGCTGGTTGGTCACCCAGCAGCAGCCGGCCCCGGAACGGGGCGCGGTGGGCCTGCTCGCAGACGAACGGCTGTATGAGAGCCGTTCGCCGGGTTTGACGTGCCTGCGCGCGCTGGCCGCGGACACCATGTCCACACCGCAGGAACCGCACAACGAGTCGTCGGGCTGCAACGGCGTCACGCGCACCGCACCGGCGGGCTTCGCACCGTCCGCGGCGATCGCATACGACCTGGGCTGCCGGTTCGCCGCGTTGACGCACGGCGGCACGGGCGGCTGGGTCTCCGGCGGCGCGCTGGCGTTGCTGATCCACCTGCTCGCGGTGAAGGGCAGGCCGGTGCGCGAAGCCATCGACCAGGTCATCGGCCGGGTGCTGCGCGACGACACGTACACGGCGACGGTGCTGACGCGGGCCGTGGTGCTGGCGGAGGAGCACGACGGCGAGTCGTCCGTGCGCGTCGACCGGCTCGGCAGCGGCTGGACCGGTCCGGAGGCGTTGGCGATCGCGGTCTACACCGTGCTGACGCACCCGAAGCCGTCGCAGTTCGTGGACGCGATGCGCGCTGCTGCCAACCACTCCGGCGGCAGTGACGCCACGGCGGCGTTGACCGGCAACGTGCTCGGCGCGTTGCACGGCACCGAGGCGCTACCGCGGGACTGGCTGAGCAGCCTGGAGCTGGTGGACGTGCTGGACGCGATGGGCCGCGACCTGGGCGCCTCCGCCGTGAACCTCGACTTCAACGAGGACCGCTACGCCTAACCCCCTGCTGCTGACCGCACGCGGGGCCCTTTCGTGCGCCAGGAGAGTACGAAAGCTCCCCGCGTGCACTCAGCGGCAGGATGGTTTGCACAACTGGGTGGGCGAGATTGGGCGAAACGTCCAGTGGTCTGGGTCACTCGTGGGTTTGTAGCGTCGGCGGCACCAGCCGTTGACCTGCAAGGAGATCTCATGGTCGAGCAACCGCCGCCGCTCACCCGGGTCGAGACCAACGGCATCGAACGGATCCCCGACGCAGAACGCACGGCGACCCCGTTCGACCTGTTCCGGCTGGCCTTCGGTGGCGCCAACACGTTCTCCACCTGCGTGCTGGGGGCGTTCCCGATCCTGTTCGGACTGTCCTTCTGGCAGGGCCTGGCCGCGACGCTGCTCGGAGTGCTCGCCGGGGCGCTGATCCTCTGCCCGATGGCGATCTTCGGACCGATCAACGGCACGAACAACGCGGTGTCGTCGTCGGCGCACCTGGGCGTGCACGGCCGGATCGTCGGCTCGTTCCTCTCGCTGCTGACCGCGGTGGCGTTCTTCTCGCTCGCGGTGTGGAGCTCCGGCGACGCTCTGGTCGGCGGTGCGCACCGGTTGTTCGGGGTGCCTCGCAGCACGCTCTCCTACGCGATCGCGTACGCGGTGTTCGCCGGCCTGGTGCTCGTCGTGTGCACCTACGGGTTCCGGTTCATGCTCTTCGTCAACAAGATCGCGGTCGTCTCGGCGACGGCGCTCTTCGTGCTCGGCGTCGTGGCCTTCGCGGGTGACTTCGACCCGTCGTACGCCGGCACGATCGCCCAGGACGCGTTCTGGCCGGCTTTCATCGGGTCCGCGCTGATCGTGCTGGCCAACCCGGTGTCGTTCGGCGCCTTCCTCGGTGACTGGTCGCGCTACATCCCGGCGAGCACCCCGCACCGCAAGGTCGTCGCCGCCGCGTTCCTGTCCCAGGTCGCCACGCTCGTACCGTTCGTGTTCGGCCTGGCCACCGCCAGCATCATCGCGTCCGCCGCACCGTCCTATTTGGAGAGACAGGACTTCGTCGGCGGGCTCCTCGCGATCGCGCCGCAGTGGTTCTTCCTGCCGGTCTGCCTGCTCGCGCTGATCGGCGGGATGTCCACCGGGACGACCGCGCTCTACGGCACCGGCCTGGACTTCTCCTCGGTGTTCCCGCGGCTGTCCCGCGTGCAGGCGACGGTGCTCGTCGGCGCGCTCGCCGTCGTGTTCATCTTCGTCGGCCGCTTCGGGTTCGACCTGGTGCGCAGCATCTCGACGTTCGCCACGCTGATCATCACGTGCACCACGCCGTGGATGGTCGTGATGATGCTCGGCCTGTTCACCCGGCGCGGCTGGTACGACCCGGAGGCGTTGCAGGTGTTCAACCGGCGTCAGCGCGGTGGCCGGTACTGGTTCGCGCACGGCTGGAACTGGCGCGGCATGACGGCGTGGTGGGTCGCGGCGGTCGTGGGCGTGCTGTTCACCAACATCCCCGGCCAGTTCGTCGGGCCGCTGGGCGGTCTCGCCGGCGGTGTGGACGTCAGCCTGCCGCTGTCGATCGCCGTCGCCGCCGTGCTGTTCCTGGCGCTGCTCCTCGTCTTCCCGGAGCCTCGCGCGGTCTACGGCCCCGACGGGCCACGGCTGGTGCGCGCCGCGGACGTCCCGGTCCTGCCGATCACCAGCCCTGCTGTACCGGTTCCGGCGTAGGAAACAGAAAGAGCCTGTCGGTGCGCGCTCCCGAATTCGCGCACCGACAGGCTCTCTCGCACGAGTAGTTGGTCGACAGCAGGCCGGGACTTGCCCCGAGCGCGAGCTCCGATCCAGCTCTTGATCAACGAGAAACGTGCCGCGGAGTCAAGCTCCGTTGGGCGGGCATGTTAACAGATGTGTACCGGAAGTCCAGGGCTCGAAAAGACTTTGCGATCTTCGTCGACGATGAAGACCTCGCAGTCCTCTTGCGACGCAGCCCACTCGATCCCGTCCCTGCCCAGCGCGAATGCCGCTGTGGCAGTGGTGTCCGCGATCGCGAGGTCGTCGGAGAAAACCGTGACGGACAGGATTCCCGTCACCGGCTGACCGGTACGGCCGTCCAGGATGTGCTGCCCGCGTTCGTACAACGCCGACGTGGCAACGGCTCCGTCCCGCACGCCGAGCACGACGCAGACCTGGTCGGCGAGGTCGGGATGCCGAACGCCCACGCGCCAAGGCTTTCCGGGTTCGGGCTCACCGGCCGTGACGACGTCGCCCCCCGCGTTGAGGCAGTACGACGACGCGCCACCCTCCCGCAGGATGTCCGCGGCGCGTTGCACGGCCCAGCCCTTCACCACCGCGCACGGGTCGAGTCCGCGTCCCGGTACCCGCGCCGTGAACGCGCCGCCCGTGGAGTCCTCGTACCAGTCGCACAGCGAGAGCACCTCGACCAGGTCCGGGGTGAGCTCTTCCCTGGTGAGCTCACCCCGGTCCAGTCTGGACACCTCGCTGTCCGGCTTGAACGGCGAGAACTGGGCGTCCGCCTGCCTCAGCGACGCGAACGCGCGCTCGGCCAGTGCGGCGTCCCCGTCACGCAGGTCCACCGAGATCGGCAGGCCCATGATGTGCTCGACGCGCCGCACCGGCATGGCTACTTCGCCCCGTCGAGGGCCGCCTGCAGCGACTGCTTGTAGCCCTCGGAGGTCGCCGTCGCGCCGGACACCGTGTCGATGTCCGCGCTCTGCGCCTTCAACGCCGACTCCCGCAGGAGCGGCAGCGCCATCCTGGTCGGGTTGCTGTTCGGTGCCCGCAACGCCTTCACGTCGGTGATCTTGTTGCCCTGCAGCGTCACCTGCACCTGCACGGTGCCTTCGGACGTGTTCACCGCGGGACCGGACACGTTCCTGGTCTGGGCCTGCTGCTGTTGCTGCTGTTGGGTCGTCGGCGCGGTTCCGTTCGCCTTGGGCGCGGACCCGGTCGTCTTGGGCGCGGTCGTCTGCGGAGCCGGGGTTTGCTTCTGCTGCTGGGTTTCCGGCGCGGCGGCGGCCTCGTTGATCTCGCCCTCGTGCGCCGCGCCCGGCGAGTACAGCCACACCGGCACGAGGCCGGCGACGCTCAGCGCCAGAACGGGAATTGCCCTCTTCACGTCGTCGCCCTCTCAGTTGGCCAGCGCGAAGCGCTCGGCGTGGATCTGGTTGCTGGGCACTCCCAGTTCGGACAGGCTCTGCACCACGGCGTCGGTCATGCCGTTCGGGCCGCAGATGAAGACGTCGCGGTCCTCCACGTCCGGCACGAGCGCGGCGATGTTGTCCGGCCCGAGCAACGGCCCGTTCGCGGTGATGGTCTTCGAGGAACCGGTGACCAGCCGCAGCACCGCGCCCTTGGCCTGGGCGAGGCCTTCGAGCTCGCGCAGCAGCACGGCTTCCCTCGGGTCGCTCACCCGGTACAGCACCACGACGTGACCCTTGATCTCCTCCAGCAGCGCGCGGATCGGCGTGACGCCGACACCACCCGCGACGAGGAGCGCGTTCGGCCTGGTCTGGTGCATGGTCGTGAAGGCGCCGTACGGGCCCTCGGCGAACACACGGGTGCCGACCTTGATGTTGCGGACGTCCGCGCTGCCCTCGCCGAGCGCCTTCGCGGTGAGCCGCAGGTACTTGCCGTTCGGCGCTGCGGACAGCGAGAACGGGTTGGCCTGCCACCAGCGGTCCTTGGTCAGGAAACGCCACAGGAAGAACTGACCGGCCTTGGCGCCGAGCCGGTCCAGGTCCTTGCCCTCGATGTAGACGGAGACGACGTTGTGCGCCTCCGGCACGACCGCGGCGACCCGGAACTGGTGGCGCCAGTTCCGCCAGAACGGGAGCACCAGCCGTCCGATCACGACGGACCCGATCGCGAACGCCCAGAGCCCCCACCAGTACCCGGTCGCGAGCGCGGACTTGCGGAACGTGCTGCCGACGACGATCTGGTGCGTGAACGCGAGGAAGATCGCGATGTAGGTGTACAGGTGGATGAAATGCCAGGTCTCGTAGGCCATGCGACGCCGCGCGAAACGGGCGGAGACCACACCGACGACCATGATGATCACCCACGCCACCAGCGCGCGGAGGATGCCCTCCAGCTCGGTCGCCTGCCTGATGACCTCGGCGATCGGACCGTCGTCGCCCGCGTTGCCGAACGCGATCAGGACCAGGTGCCCGACCAGCATCCAGAAGATCGTGAAGCCGACCCAGCGGTGCCACGACGTCAACTTGTCCATGCCGAGCCGGCGGTCGAGCCACGGCAGGCGCGCGACCAGCAGGAGCTGGAACGCCATCGCGAGCGCGCCGTAGAGGCCGGCGAGCCTGCCGAAGTTGACGAGCTTGTTCGACCCGACGCCCGCCGCGTTGAAGAGGTAGGTCACGAAAGCCGCGTTGGCCAGGAGGAACGCGTAGAGGCCGGCTTTGGCCAGCACCTTGTGCGGCGTCGCGCGGCCGGCCGCGGCCGGTCGCGCGGTCTGCTGCAGGGTGGTCGTCACGGCGGGCTCCTCGGTCAGGCGGTCTCTGTCGGTCTTTCTCGATCCTTGGTGCTCCAGCTGTGGCTCCGCTTTGCACGGGCTGTCGACTTCCTGTCGATCGAGCGGGCGGAGCACCAGGTGACGCACCATGAGCACGTGGACAAGGGGAACTCGGTTCGATTGCTCGTCGTGGACGACGAGCCGCACATCGCTGACCTGGTCGCGACGGTCGCCCGGTACGAGGGCTGGCAGGCCGCCACAGCCCTCAGCGGCGAGGACGCGCTCAGAGAAGCCGCCGAGTTCCAGCCGGACATCGTCGTGCTCGACCTCATGCTGCCTGACCTGGACGGATTCACCGTTCTTGATCGAATGCGCGCGGCCGGGGCGATGGTGCCCGTGGTGTTCCTGACGGCTCGTGACGGCACCGCGGACCGTGTGGCGGGTCTCACGCGGGGCGGCGACGACTACCTCGTGAAACCGTTCTCCGTCGAAGAGCTGATGGCGCGCCTTCGGGCCGTGTTGCGCCGCTCCACGGGTCCGTCGTGGAAGCGTTCCGTGCTGAAGGTCTCCGACCTGCTGATGGACGAGGACACGCGCGAGGTCCGGCGCGGCGGCAAGCTCGTCACCCTCACCCCGACCGAGTACGAGCTGCTGCGCTACCTGATGCGCCGCTCACCGGCCGTGCTCACGAAGGCGCAGATCCTCGACCACGTGTGGGAGTACGACTTCGGCGGCCGATCCAACGTGGTCGAGCTCGTCATCTCCCACCTGCGCCGCAAGCTCGACGACGGCCACGAGCCGTTGATCCACACCGTGCGCGGTGTGGGGTACGTGCTCCGCCGAGCAGCGGAATGAGGAGGCAGCTCCGCCTCGGCACGAGGCTCACCCTTGGTCTCGGCGCGCTGGTGCTCGCCGTGTTCGCGATCGTCGGCGCGGTCACCTTCGCGTCGATGAAGACGTTCCTCGACAACCGGCTCGACGACCAGATGGCGATCAGCCAGACCGGCGCGGCGCACGACGTCGAGTACTACTACAAGGTCACCAAGCTCCCGCCGACCTGGTTCGCCGTCGTCTACAAGATGGAGGACGGTGCTCTGCGCGCCCAGCCGGGCGAGCAGCCGCAACCGGAGGACCGCGAGGAGTTCGACGCCATCGCGAAGAGGGCGTTGGTCACCGAGCAGTTCGAGACCGAGTACCTGCGCGGCGAGGGCAAGTTCCGGCTCCGCGCGTGCCCGATCAAGGCCAACGAGATCGTGCTGGTCAGCGCGGCTCCGATGGCCGACAGGGACAGCACGCTCTCGCAGCTGATCACGGTCGGGGTGATCGCGATCCTGGCCGCGCTGGTGGTCCTGGTCGTCGGCGGCCAGGCGCTGATCCGCAAGGGTCTCAAGCCGTTGTCGAACATGGCCGACACCGCCCACGGCATCTCGTCACACGACCTGACCGACTCCGCCCATCTCGCCGTGCGCGTGGACGGCAAGGGCGGCGGCGTCGAGGTCGAAGAGCTGCGCGAGGCGTTCAACACGATGCTCGCGCACATCGACTCTTCTTTGGCCGCACGCACAGCAGCAGAGCAACGCCTCCGGCGGTTCATCGCCGACGCCTCACACGAGCTGCGCACGCCGTTGACGTCGTTGCGCGGTTACGCCGACCTGTTCCGGTACGCGGCGGCCAACGAGCCGGGTGAACGCGAGAAGCACCTGGAGAAGCTGCGGTCGGAGGCGTCGCGGATGAGCGTGCTGCTCGACGACCTGTTGTTGCTGGCCCGCCTGGACTCCGCCGAGTCCGAACCACCGCTGCGCCCCGAGGAACTCGACCTGGCAGTGATCGCGGAGGCGGCAGCGGACGCGTTCCGGGCCGCGCGCCCGTCGCACTCGCTGGAGGTGGACGCCGACACGGTGACCATGACCGCGGACCCGACCAGGCTGCGGCAGGTGCTCGACAACCTGCTGACCAACGCCGCCGTGCACACCCCGGCGGGCACCTCGGTGTCGGTGCAGGTGACGGCGTCGGGCGACTGGGCGGTCGTGAAGGTGAGCGACACCGGACCCGGCATCCCGGAGGCGGACCAGGCCCGGATCTTCGACAGGTTCTACCGCGTGGACGACTCGCGAACCCGTCAGCGCGGTGGCAGCGGCCTCGGCCTCGCGGTCGTCCAGTCGCTGGTCCACGCCCACGGCGGCACGATCGCCGTCTCCAGCCGCCCCGGCTCGACAACCTTCACGATCCGCCTCCCCCGCCACGCTTAGCTGACCGCACGCGGGGCCCTCGCGTCCTCCAGGAAAGTACGAAAGCTCCCCGCGTACTTTCCGCCTGACGGCACGCGGGGCCCTTGCGTGCGCTCAGTGCGAACGAAAGCTCCCCGCGTGCACTTCGCTACTCGGCCTGCGAGCTCGTCGCCCAGAGGTCGATGCCCGACTCGACGGCGTACTTGTCGATCTCGGCGAGCTCGTCGTCGGTCAGCGGCGGCGCCTGCAACGCCGCGAGGTTCTGCTCCAGCTGCCCCACCGACGACGCGCCGATCAACGCCGACGTGACGCGCGGGTCGCGGATGGTCCACGTCAGCGCGAGCTGGGCCAGCGACTGCCCGCGGGACTTCGCGATCTCGTTCAGCGCCCGGATGCGGCCGAGGTTCTCCTCGGTCAGCAGGTCCGTCGACAGCGACTTGCCCTGCGACGCGCGCGAACCCTCCGGAATGCCGTTGAGGTACCGGTCGGTCAGCATGCCCTGCGCGAGCGGCGAGAACGCGATGCAGCCCGCGCCGACCTCCTCCAACGTGTCCAGCAGCTCCGGCTCGATCCAGCGGTTCAGCATCGAGTACGACGGCTGGTGGATCAGCAGCGGCACACCTGCGGACCGCAGCAGCTCAGCCGCCTCACGCGTCTTGGCGGGCGAGTACGACGAGATGCCGACGTAGAGCGCCTTGCCCTGCTGCACCGCGCTGACCAGCGCGCCCATCGTCTCCTCGAGCGGCGTCTCGGGGTCGAACCGGTGCGAGTAGAAGATGTCGACGTAGTCGAGCCCCATCCGCGTCAGCGACTGGTCGAGCGAGCTCAGCAGGTACTTGCGGCTGCCCCACTCCCCGTACGGCCCCGGCCACATGTCGTAGCCCGCCTTCGTCGAAATCACCAGCTCGTCGCGGTACGGCCTGAGATCATCGGACAGGATCTGCCCGAACGTGACCTCCGCCGAGCCGTACGGCGGACCGTAGTTGTTGGCGAGGTCGAAGTGCGTGACACCGAGGTCGAACGCCCTGCGCGCGATCCCGCGACCCAGCTCGTACGGCCGGTCGCCGCCGAAGTTGTGCCACAGACCGAGCGAGATGGCCGGCAGCTTGAGACCGCTGCGACCCGTCCGCCGGTACGTCATCTGGTCGTAGCGCGCGCTATCCGCGAGGTAGGACATGGTGCACACGATGTCACGTCCTAGTGAGACAGAGCAGGACATGAAACGCGCTGCTGAGGCGGGCGAAGTCCTCGACCTCTCACGTCGTGGGAACAACGTGGTGCGCGCCGAGTCGATCCACCGTCTGTTGCAGACGGGAGACCTCGGCCCGGTCGGGCTCCAGGTGGGCGGCGCCCGGATCACTGGCCAGCTCGCTCTCGACTTCTTCCAGTCGTCCTCACCGTTGTTGCTGGACAACTGCTTCTTCGAAGAGCCGCTGTCGCTGTTCCACACGGACCTGCCAGGGCTGTCGCTCGACGACTCGACGTTGCCCGGTATCAACGCCGAAGGCCTGCGCACCAGCTATTTCGCCATGCGGGACGCCCGTTGCACCGGTGTCCTGGACCTGGACAACGCGAGGATCGACGGCCCACTGCTGCTCCAGGGAAGCAGCCTCGGGGCGCTCTCCGGCGGAAGCATGAGGATCAGCCGCGACGTGTGGATGTCCGGCGTGTTCATCGCCGCTGAAGGAGTCGGGTGCTGGCTCGACAGCTGCGAGATCGGCATCGACCTGATCCTCAACGACGCGGTCGTCGATGCCGTCGGTACCGCGCTCAACCTCAACGGCGCGCAGATCGGCGGCATGGTCCGGCTCCACGACGCCTTTCTGCGGGCAGGTGGTGAAGGCGATGCGGTGACCTTCGTCGACGCGACGACACGAGGGCTGAACATGATCGGCACCGTGCTGCGCAGTGATGCGGGCAACGCCCTGTGTGCCGACGGCGCGCACATCCGCGCCGGCATCGGCCTCTTCGGGGACTTCGACGCTCTGTCGAACAGCGCGGACTCCACGATTCGAATCACCAACGCGAGACTGGGCGGCGCCCTCGTGATCGAGGGGTCGGTCCGCAGCCGGGGCGGTCAGGCCGTTTCCGTGCACCGGGCGTCCGTCGACGGCAACCTGCTGATCGGCGGAGAGCGCGTCGAGGCCTCGAGCCCGTTCCCCGCAGTGGAGGTGAGCGACACCGATGTCGGTGGCGAGGCCACCCTCCGCCCCGAGAAGATCGTCAACCACGGCCGGGGACTGTCTGCCGACCTGTTCAGCACGCGAGTCGGCCGGGCGCTCCGGCTCGACGTCACGAAGCTGATCAGCGACCCGATGTTCGCGGCGTCGGTGAACGGCCTGACCTACCCCGAACCTCCCGCCGACACCGGCGCCTGGCTCACCATGCTGCGAGATCACACGTTCAGGTACGAAGCCCAGCCCTACCAACAACTCGCCGCCGTCCACCGCGCCGCCGGGCACGAGCACACCGCCCGCAAGGTCCTGATCGCCCAGCAGAAAGACCTCCGCCACCGCGGCGACCCCGGCAACAAGCTCTGGCACTGGTTCCTCGGCGCCACCCTCGGCTACGGCTACAAGCCGTCCAGGGCCGTGGCGGGACTGCTGATCACGTTCCTGCTCGCGATCGGTCTGGTGTGGACAGCCGGTGAGAACAACGGCCTCACCCCGGCCAAGGACCGCCCAGCGGACTCCTGTTCATCTGTGAACAGAATCAGTCTTGCGGCGGACCTCGCGATCCCGCTCGTGAAGCTCGGCGGCACACCGAGATGCGAACTGGCGAACGGACCAGCCGGGCAGTGGGCGACCGGAGCAGGCTGGGTCGTGCAGATCCTCGGGTGGTCGTTCGCCACGTTGAGCGTCGCGGGGTTCACCGGACTCGTTCGCAAAACATGACGAGCTGTCACACCGAATGACGACGAGGGCCCGCCCACCTGGGCGAACCCTCGTTGTTGAAGAGCCGGCGAGGGGAATCGAACCCCTAACCTTTCGCTTACAAGGCGAGTGCTCTGCCAATTGAGCTACGCCGGCCTGGCTCGTGTTCGCGAACATGGTAAGCGCCCGTTGCGGGTGCTACCTGCGGCGAACGGTCTGCTCTCAGTGTGATCGGATTGCTCCGACCGGAGTCGGACCAACCAACTGAGTGGCTCAAAGCGCCCGGCAGGCCGCCTTGACCAGGTCAGGAGGGTAACCAACAGACAGTGATCATGTCCTCCTTTTCGGGTCGCCCGATCGGAGGTGGTCGACGACACAGCAACAGTCGAAGGACTCCTCACGATCACACGACGGAGGTGCACGAGATTTCCACGAACAACCTGCACGGCCCCGCGCTGCCCGACGACACCACTGTTCACCTGGTACTCGATCTCGCACTGAAGATCGGCGAGGTCCAAATGGCCAGTGGGGCCGGTGCGGCCGACGTGACAGCGACGATTCTTTCCGTTACCGAGAGCTATGGACTTCCGCACACGGAAGTCGACGTGATCTACACCTCCATCAGCGTTTCCTGTCACAGGGGGACGGACGCGCCGCCGATCACCGCGGTCCGGGTCGTCCGGCAGCGCAGTCTCGACTACACGCGGCTGGCCGCCGTCGAGCACCTCGTGCGGAACCTCGGGCCCATCGAGGACGCGCACGCCGAGCTCGAGAACATCACCACGGCCAAGCACCCGTACCCGCGCTGGGTCGCCACCGTCGCCTGGGCGGGCATGGCCGCGGCCGTCGCGTTCCTCGTCGGCGGCGGGCTGGAGCTCGCGATCACCGCCGGGGTCGTCACCGCCGTGATCGACCGGGTTGGCCGGATCCTCAACCGCCGTGCGCTGCCCTTCTTCTTCCAGCAGGTCGTCGGCGGTGCGCTCGCCACGGGCGCCGCGCTCACCGTGTTCGCCACCGGACTGCTGCCCAACGTCCGCCCGAGCCTGCTGGTCGCCGTCGGCATCGTCGTGCTGCTCTCCGGGCTCGCCCTGGTCAGCACCGTGCAGGACGCGATCTCCGGCTACAACGTCACCGCCGCCGGCCGCACCGTCGAGACCGTGCTGCTCAGCGCCGGTCTGATCGCGGGCGTCGCGCTCGCCATCCGCACGGCCGTCCACTTCGGACTCCAGATCAAGCTGACCGACCCGCTGCCACCGTTGATCTCCGCGGTGCCGATGCAGTTCGCGGCCGGTGCGGCGACCAGCGCGTTCTTCGCGCTCGCCTGCTACGCCCGGCCCCGTGCGCTCGTCGCCGCCGCCATCTCCGGCGCGATCGGCACCGCCGCCTACGGCCTGGTGACCTCGTTCGGTCTCGACGCGCTGCTCGGGTCCGCCGTCGCCGCCGCGATCACCGGGTTCGGCGGCGCGACCATGACCCGCCGGTTGCGCATCCCGACGCTGGTCGTCGTGCAGGCAGGGGTCGTGCCGCTGCTGCCCGGCTGGACCACCTACCGGGGGCTGTTCCAGCTCACCGCGGAGGGCGATCCGGCCGGTTTGAGCACTTTGGTGTTCGCGAGTGGTATTGCTCTCGCCCTGGCCGGAGGGGTGGTGTTCGGCGAGTACCTGGCCCAGCCGGTGCGCACCGGACTGGGTCGCCTGGAGCGGAAGTTCGCTGGTCCGCGCATGTCCGGGCCGCTCAAACCCACCAAGCGTCGGTTGGAGTGAACCTGGCTGTGACGGGGGTTACACGACACGCCCCGGACACGCGTCCGCACTAGCCTCGGTGTTTGTGAGCATGGACATTGGCGAGAACGGGGCGGAATTCGTAGTCGTGGCCAACCGGCTGCCGGTTGACCTGGAGCGCTTGCCCGACGGAACAGAACGGTGGAAGCACAGCCCCGGCGGGTTGGTGAGCGCGCTCGAACCGTTCCTCCGCTCACACAGCGGCGCGTGGGTCGGCTGGCCGGGTGTGGCCGACGCCGAGGTCGCTCCGTTCGAGGACGACGGCCTGCTGCTGCACCCGGTCGAGCTGTCCGCGAAAGAGGTCGAGGACTACTACGAGGGCTTCTCCAACGGCACGCTGTGGCCGCTCTACCACGACGTCGTCGCGCAGCCCGCGTTCCACCGGCACTGGTGGAACTCCTACGTGCGGGTCAACCAGCGGTTCGCCGACGCGACCGCGAAGGTCGCCGCCCAGGGCGCGACCGTGTGGGTGCAGGACTACCAGCTGCAGCTCGTCCCGGCGATGCTGCGCGAGCAGCGGCCCGACCTCAAGATCGGCTTCTTCCTGCACATCCCGTTCCCGCCGGTCGAGCTGTTCATGCAGCTCCCGTGGCGCACGGAGATCATCCGCGGCCTGCTCGGCGCCGACCTGGTGGGCTTCCACCGGCCCGGTGGCGCGCAGAACTTCCTCTGGCTGGCCCGGCGCCTGGTCGGCCTGGAGCCGAGCCGCGGCACCGTCGGCGTCCGCACCCGGCCCGGTGTCGTGCAGGTCGGCGACCGCACCGTGCGCGTGGGCGCGTTCCCGATCTCGATCGACAGCGCGGGCCTCGACGCGGTGGCGCGACGCAAGGAGACGCAGGCCCGCGCGAGGCAGATTCGAGAGGACCTGGGCAACCCGAAGCGCATCCTGCTGGGCGTGGACCGTCTCGACTACACGAAGGGCATCGACGTCCGGATCCGCGCTCTGTACGAGCTGATCGCGGACGGACGCGTGGACCCGGAGGACGTCACGATGGTCCAGCTCGCCACGCCCAGCCGTGAGCGCGTCGACCACTACAAGACGATGCGCCAGGACATCGAGCAGTCCGTCGGCCGGATCAACGGCGAGTTCGGCCGGGTCGGCAAGCCCGTCGTGCACTACCTGCACCAGTCGGTGAACCGCGAGGAGCTCGTCGCGTTCATGAGCGCGGCGGACGTCATGGTCGTCACGCCTGTTCGGGACGGAATGAACCTCGTGTGCAAGGAGTACGTGGCCTGCCGATATGATCTTGGTGGAGCTCTGGTGCTCAGCGAGTTCGCCGGCGCTGCCGCAGAACTGACCAGTGCGTTCCTGGTGAACCCCCATGATCTGGACGGTGTCAAGAACGCTCTGCAGGCCGCCCTCGACATCGATCCTGCTGAAGGCCGCCGTAGGATGCGCGCGCTGCGCCGCCAAGTCCTCACCCACGACGTCGACCGCTGGGCGAGGTCGTTCCTGGAGGCGTTGGGCACGCAGACCTCGGTCTGAATCCTTTCAGATCCCATTGACCCGACGAGTGCTCCAGGAGGGGCGTTGACCGCCGAGGCCCTCCCCGCCGAACTGCGCAGAGCCATCTGCCAGATCGCCCGCACCCCGCGACTTCTGGTCGCCAGCGACTACGACGGAACACTCGCGCCGATCGTGAGCGACCCGGAGCAGGCCCGCCCGCTGCCCGAGTCCGTGAACGCGCTGCGTTCGCTCGCGAGCCTGCACGAGACCACCTCAGCCGTGATCTCCGGCCGTGCGCTGCGCGATCTGGCCACCCTTTCCCGCCTGCCGGGCGAGGTCCACCTGGTGGGCTCGCACGGCTCCGAGTTCGACGTCGGCTTCGTCCACGCGCTCGACGCAGGCGCCAAGGCGTTGCTGCGGCGCATCGAGGCCGAGCTCGAAGAGATCGTCGACGGCCGCGAGGGCGTGCACCTCGAGGTCAAGCCCGCGTCGGTCGCGGTGCACGTGCGCCGTGCCGTGAGCGAGGCCGTCGGCGAAGCGGTGCTCGACGCCGTCCGCTCCGGCCCGTGCACCTGGGAAGGTGTGCAGGTCACCGAGGGCAAGGCCGTCATCGAGCTCGCCGTCGTCGAGACCGACAAGGGCCACGCCCTCGACATCCTGCGTCACCAGGTCGGCGCCACCGCGGCGATCTTCCTGGGCGACGACGTGACGGACGAGAAGGCGTTCGCCCGCCTGTCCGGCCCCGACCTGGGCATCCGCGTCGGTGCCGGCGAGTCGCTCGCCGAGCACTACGTGAACGACCCGGCCGACGTCGCCACGGTGCTGGCGTTCCTCCTGGAGGAGCGCCGGGCGTGGCTGCACGGCGACCAGGC
The DNA here is from genome assembly GCF_042649515.1 of Lentzea rhizosphaerae. Classification (NCBI taxonomy): domain Bacteria; kingdom Bacillati; phylum Actinomycetota; class Actinomycetes; order Pseudonocardiales; family Pseudonocardiaceae; genus Lentzea; species Lentzea rhizosphaerae. The sequence continues at coordinate 285,442 of NZ_JBHRZI010000057.1, forward strand.
CGTGCCGATCGAGCGGCTGACCATGCTCGCGAACGAGCGTTCGGTCGCGCTGGTCACGCCGGACGCCAAGGTCAACTGGCTGTGCCACCCGGAACCGGACTCGGCCGCGATCTTCGCGGACCTGCTGGGCGGTCCGGCCGCGGGCCACTTCTCGATCAAGCCGGAGCACGGTTCGCTGCCGCTGGGCCAGCGCTACCTGCCGGGCACGATGATCGTCGAGACCCGCTGGTCGCGGCTCCTGGTCACCGACTACCTGGAGCACGACCTCGCCTCGCACCGCACGGACCTGGTGCGCCGGATCTCCGGCTCGACCAACGCGGTGATCACGTTCGCGCCGCGGCCGGAGTTCGGCCAGGTGCCGGTGCGCTTCATCCGCGAGCGCGACGGCCTGCGCGTCGTCGGCACCTCGGACCCGATGGTGCTGCGGTCGCCGGGCGTCGACTGGGAGATCACCTCCGACGGCGTGCAGGAGACCGCACGCGCTGTCGTGCGTCCGCGCGAGGGTGCGCCGGTGTTGCTGGAGCTGCGTTGCGGCACCGACGACATCTCCGAGCACGCCTCTCCGGAGTCGGTGCGCCGTGACCGCGCGGCCGGCTACTGGTCGGACTGGGCGGCGGGCCTCCGTTTGCCGACGGTCCAGACGGACCTGGTGCTGCGTTCGGCGTTGACGCTGCGCGGCCTGGTGCACAAGGACTCCGGCTCGATCATGGCCGCGGCCACGACGTCGCTGCCGGAAGAGCTCGGCGGCGTCCGCAACTGGGACTACCGCTACTGCTGGCTGCGCGACGGCGCGATGACCGCCGCCGCCCTGGTGTCCGTGGGCTCGTTCGCGGAGGCCGACGGCTTCCTGGCGTGGCTGCACGGCGTCCTGGAGACCATCCCGGGCCCGGAGCGCCTGCACCCGCTGTACACGCTGCACGGCACCCAGCTCGGCGCCGAGGCCGTGATCGACACGCTGCCGGGCTACGCGGGTTCGCGTCCGGTCCGCGTCGGCAACCTCGCGAACCAGCAGGTGCAGCTCGACGTGTTCGGCCCGGTCGTCGACCTGGTCGTGCAGCTGGCGTCCGCGCGCGGCTCGTTGTCGGACCACGACTGGGCGATGGTCCAGGCGATGGCCGAGGCCGTCTCACGGCGCTGGCACGAGCCCGACCACGGCATCTGGGAGGAGCGGCACGCACCGCGCCACCACGTGTACTCGAAGGTCATGTGCTGGCTGACCATCGACCGCGCGATCAAGCTCGGCGAGCAGTTCGGCCGCGAGCTGGACCCGTCGTGGGTGCCGTTGCGCGACACGATCGCCACGGACGTGCTGAAGAACGGCTGGAACGACGAGGTCCAGTCGTTCACGACGGCCTACGACGGCGACGACCTGGACGCGGCGTCCCTGTTCGTCGGCCTGTCCGGGTTGATCGACCCGACCGACGAGCGCTTCCAGTCGACGGTGACCGCCATCGAGGCGGAGCTGCGGTCCGGCTCGACCGTGTACCGCTACCACCGCGACGACGGCCTGCCGGGCGACGAGGGCGGCTTCCACCTGTGCGCGGCGTGGATGATCGAGGCCTACCTGCTGACCGGCCGCCGCACCGAGGCCGAGGAGCTGTTCGGCCAGATCGTCGCGGCCGCGGGCCCCACCGGCCTGCTGCCCGAGGAGTACGACCCGGTGGCGGAGCGCTCGTTGGGCAACCACCCGCAGGCGTACTCGCACCTGGGCCTGATCCGCTGCGCCCAGCTGCTCTCGCAGTAAATTTTCCTGTCACGCGGGGGCCCCGCGTTTCCCTGGAGGAAATGTGGGGCCCCCGCGTGACGTTTCAGGGACGCGGCGGGACGCGTTCGATGATCTTCGCGGTGCCCGGCGAACTGCCCTCCAGCGCGATCACGTCGCCTTTGAAGAGGTGCACCCACGCCGGCGGCACGAACGGCCGCAACCGTGCCGTAGCGCGCTCCCCAGGCCCCAGCACGGGCTTGGACTCGATCCACAGCGCAGCCACCCGCCGGTCGTTGCCCGTCAGGTCCCAAGTGGGCCGCTCTCCCCTGGCCTGCAACGGTTCCGCGTCACGCGACAGCACCAGCTCGACCCGCAGCAGCCCTTGGATCGACTCCACGCACCGCCACTGGAACCAGGCCTCGTCCGCCTCCATCTGAACCGCCGCCTCGGCCAGCAGGGCCCAGTAACGCGGCGTCTGCCAGGTGTTGCCGTCGAACTCACCCAGCAGGTCGAGCACCAGCTCCCACTCCTCGTGGTCGAGGTGGTCGAGCACGTCCTCGCTCTGCACCTCCGCCGGCACCATGCGCGCGGCGAACCGCAACAACTCGCCTATCTCGCGGTCGTGTCTCCCCAACACCCGTGATATTGGATCACGGTCGCCTCACCGGCCACGGGCGGCGCCTCGTGCATGGTGAGCACGTCCCCTTTTTTGAGATGCCGCCACGCTTCCGGCGACAGCGGCAGCAGCCTCACCACCGCCCGCCCGCCAGGTTCCAGCTCGGGCTTCGACTCGACCCACATCACGGCCGTCCGCAGGTCACCGCCACCCACGTCCCACAACGGCCGCAGCACGCCCGCGCCGGAGATCGGCATCTTCCGCGCGCCGGGCACCAGCTGGAGATCGACGCGGATCAGACCGTTCCGCGTCTCGGCCTCGCGCCAGTGGAACCACTTGGACGGCAGGTACAACTCTTCTGCCGCGGCCGCCAGCAGCTTCCAGTACTCCGGGGTCTGCCAGGCGATGCCGTCGAAGTCGCCGAGGAGGTCGAGCGCGAACTCCCACTCGTCCTGGTCGAGGTACTCAAGGATGTCCGCGGCGGAACACCCGGCATCGCTGCGGGCGTCGGCGGGCACGAGCGAGGCGGCACGACGCAGCAGCTCAGTCATCGGCGTTCACGCGCATCCGCCGGGTCAAGCCCACAGCCTCCGCAGCACCTGGGGCATCGCTGCGCGCCTCGCCGGGTATCAGCGCGGCCACATGATCGCGCGGTACCGGACACCAGCGCGACTGCACGACACAGCAGCTCACTCGTCCTCGTTCTTGACCGCCCGCATCCGCCGGTTCAGCCCCAGCACCTCCAACGCCGACACCAGGTCGTTCGCCACCAGCGCCCGCACCCCGTCCGGCAGCGGGCCGTGGTCCGGTGGCACCAGCGCCTTCTTGAAGCCCAGCCTGGCCGCCTCGGTGAGCCGCTTGCCGACGCCGTTGACCCGGCGGATCTCGCCGGCGAGGCCCACCTCGCCGAGCACCACCAGGTCCGCGGGCAGGGCGATCTCCCGTTCCGCCGAGGCCACCGCCAGCACCACGGCCAGGTCGGCGGCGGGTTCCACGAGTCGCATGCCGCCCACGGTCGCGGTGAAGACGTCCTTCTGGAACAGGTTGACCTTGCCGCGCTTCTCCAGCACGGCCAGCGCCATCGAGATCCGTGCGGAGTCGAGGCCGCTGACGGCGCGGCGGGGTGCGGGGAGGTTCGTCTTGGCCACCAAGGCCTGCACCTCGCCCAGCATCGGCCGCTTGCCTTCGACGATCACCGTCACACAGGTGCCCTCGACGGCCTTCTCGCGGCGCGTGAGGAACAGGCCCGACGGGTCCGGCACGCCCACGATGCCGTCGTCGCGCAGCTCGAAGCAGCCCACCTCGTCCGCAGCGCCGTACCGGTTCTTGATGCCGCGCAGCAGCCTCAGCGACGAGTGGCGGTCGCCCTCGAACTGCAGCACGACGTCGACCAGGTGCTCCAGGACTCGTGGTCCCGCAACGGATCCGTCCTTGGTCACGTGGCCGACCAGCACTACCGGCAGACCGCGTTCCTTGGCCATCGCGATCAGGCCCGACGCGACGGTTCGCACCTGCGTGACGCCGCCGGGCGTGCCCACGACGCTCACCGTCGACATGGTCTGCACGGAGTCGACGATCAGCATCGACGGCTTCACCTGGTCGACCTGGCCCAGCAACGCGCTGAGCTCGCTCTCGGCCGCCAGGTACATCTCGGGGTGGAGGTTGCCGGTGCGTTCGGCGCGCAGCCGCACCTGGCCCGCCGACTCCTCGCCCGTGACGTAGAGGCAGCGCCCGTGCGACTCGGCCCAGCGGTGCGCGGTCTCGAGCAGCAACGTCGACTTGCCGACGCCCGGCTCGCCCGCCAGCAGCACGACGGCACCCGGCACGAGTCCGCCGCCCAGCACGCGGTCGAACTCACCGACGCCCGTCGACAGCGCCCGCGCCGACTCGATGTCGACCTCGCCGATCGGCCGGGCCGCCGACGTGGGCGCGCCGGCCACGACGCGCGTCACCGACGCGGTGCCGCGTTCCTCGATGCTGCCCCACGCCTGACATTCGGGGCAGCGGCCGAACCACTTCGCCAGCTCGTGCCCGCACTCGGCACACCGGAAGATCGGCCGCGCTGTCTTCGCCACGACGCGAACGTTAGAGGACACCACCGACAGTTCTGATGGCCGCTGCTTCGCAGACGGCGGCGAGATCGTCTTCAAGTCGGTCATCCGACACGAACTCGCGATCTCCGGCCAGGTCAGACCACGACCAGAAACTTTCCAAGATTTTTCTCGGCAGATTGTCGATCCACCCCGCAGCCCGTTCGACGCATCAGTGGAAGGACACGACAGCCTGGAGGACACAGTGACCACCGCAACCGCGACCCAGACCCGCAAGTTCGCCCTCGGCCGCTACGCCACCGTCGTCACCCGCGTGCTGACCGGCCTGCTGTTCGCCACGACCGGTCTGAACGGCTTCCTGATGTTCATGCCCGCACCGGACCCCAGCACGATGGCGCCGGAAGGCGTCGCGTTCAGCGCGGCCCTCTACGCGACCGGCTACATGCTGCAGCTCGCGTCCGCGGTCCAGCTGGTCTCCGGCGTGCTGCTGGTCGTCGGCCGGTTCGTGCCGCTGGCGCTCGCGATGCTGGCCCCGATGGTCGTGAACATCTTCCTGTTCCACGTGTTCCTGGAGCCCAGCGGAACCGTCATGGCGCTGCTCGTGGTCGCCGCGGAGATCGGCCTGGCGTGGGCCTACCGCGACCGGTTCCGCCCGATGCTCAAGGCCGCGTGACGAGAACACGAGAGCACGAAGAACGCCGCCCCCTCACCAGGAGGGAGCGGCGTTTTCAACGTCCTGCCGTCTGCGAAGCAGCGGCCGAAAACTCAGTGACCGGCGGTCTCGTGGCCCTCGCTCACGCGCTTGTGCTCGGACGGCGCGATCGGCACCTCGAGCGTGACCGAACCGGCCTTCTCGAAGAGGAACGTGATCTTCACGGTCTGCGCCGCCACGATGTCGCGGTTGACCTTCTTCAGCGTGCAGCGGACCTTCAGCACCTCGAGGTCGGCCGGGATCGCGGCCGACGACGAGGTCGGCGCGACGGACGAACCCGACGGACGGCCGGAGGACGACGGCGAGCCGGTGGACGACGACGGAGCGCCCGTGGTCGTGGTCGGGGCACCCGAAGTCGACGACGGCGCACCCGAGGTCGAAGACGGAGCCCCGGAGGTCGACGAAGGCGCGTGCGACGACGAGGCGGCGTGCGACGAGGACGAAGGCGCGGAGGTCTTCGTCGGGGCCTTCGAGGCGTCGTACTCCGCCTGCAGCGCGTACCGGGCCGGGATGTCCTTGCCGCCCACGATCTCGGCCTCGCCCTCGGCGGCGTCGGACTTGATCGACAGCAGCTTGTCCGGGGTCTCGCCCGTGTTCGCGATGACGAAGGTCATCGGCACGTCGTCACCCTCGTGGTAGCGGTTGCCGTCCGGCGGGAACGCCAGCATGACGTTGCGCACCGCGATCGGGCCCGCGTTTCCGCTCGCACCGTCCACGGCGGCGACCTGGGTGTCGGTCTGGGTGACCTGACCGGCGCTGCAGCCGACCGCCACCAGGCCGAGGCCCGCGGCCAGCGCTGCCGTCACGATCAACCGGCGAGACACTCCTGAGTTCACGGCTCCAGCGTCCTTCCTAGGGAACAACCACCAGGCAAAGAGCCTAACCGGGGCCCGGAAAGGGGACGCGACGTGGTGCCAATCGATCTTGACAAGCCCGTACGTTGCACGCAAACAGGTGGTTTGTCAACCCCCCACACGGCCCTGACCAGCACTAACGGATCATCGACCTGCGTGGGAAGGGTTGCCGGACGTGTTAGGATGGAGGAAGCGAAAGGGGCAGAGGACACATGGTTTTCAAGGTCGGAGAGACCGTCGTCTACCCGCACCACGGTGCCGCTCTCATCGAAGCAATCGAGACCCGCGTGATCAAGGGCGAGGAGAAGAAGTACCTCGTTCTCAAGGTGGCGCAGGGCGACCTCACCGTTCGGGTTCCCGCAGACAACGCCGAGATCGTAGGCGTGCGCGACGTTGTCGGCCAGGAAGGGCTCGACCGGGTCTTCGAGGTCTTGCGTGCTCCCCACACCGAGGAGCCGACCAACTGGTCTCGGCGGTACAAGGCCAACCTTGAGAAGCTCGCCTCCGGCGACGTGAACAAGGTTGCGGAAGTGGTGCGCGACCTCTGGCGGCGCGAGAAGGATCGCGGGCTGTCCGCCGGTGAGAAGCGAATGCTGGCGAAGGCTCGGCAGATACTGGTCAGCGAGCTGGCGCTGGCCGAGGGCACCGACGAGGACAAGGCCGAGGTTCTCCTCGACGAAGTTCTCGCGTCCTAGTTTTCAACACAAAACACAGAGCATCGGACAAAGTCGCAACATGAGTGTTGTCGCGCTCGTGCCTGCGGCAGGGCGGGGTGAGCGTCTGGGCTACGGGATGCCCAAGGCGCTCGTGCCGGTCGACGGAGTACCGCTCTTGACCCGTGCCGTTCAAGGTCTGTTCGCGTCAGGCCAGGTTCAGCACGTCGTCATCGCCGCTCCACCGTCCGATGTGGATCAAGTGCACACCGCAACCGCCTCGCTGGCTCCCGCCGGCGGGGCGGTGCACGTGCTTTCGGGGGGCGCGCAGCGCTCCGATTCGGTGCGCCTCGCCCTCGAACACGCGCTCCGCGTGATTCCGGACACCTCGATCGTGCTGGTGCACGACGCGGCCCGTGCTTTCACCCCTCCCGAGGTCATCGCGGGCGTCGTGGCCGCTGTGCGCGACGGGCACGACGCCGTCATCCCCGTGCTTCCGGTCGCCGACACGATCAAGCAGGTGAACGAGGTCGGAGTGGTCGTCTCCACACCTGACCGAGCCGGTCTGCGGGTCGTCCAGACCCCGCAGGGTTTCCGTGCCGAAACTCTCAGAGCCGCCTACAGCGCCGCTGTTGCCGCGACTGATGACGCGGGTCTTGTAGAGCAGAACGGTGGCGAGGTCCACACGGTTCCCGGACACGCGCATGCCATGAAGATCACCACTCCGTTCGACCTCGCGGTCGCGGAGGCACTTTTCTGCGGAGGCCAGGAGTGAGGATCGGCCAGGGCGTCGACGTCCACCCGATCGAAGCAGGTCGCGAGTGCTGGATCGCCGGACTGCTGTGGGAGGGCGTGGACGGGTGCGCGGGTCACTCCGACGGCGACGTCGCCTCGCACGCGCTGTGTGACGCACTCCTCTCCGCGGCGGGCCTCGGCGACCTGGGCGCGGTCTTCGGCACGTCCGATCCACGCTGGTCCGGCGCGCACGGCGTGGTCCTGCTCACGGAGGTGCGCCGCCTCGTCGAGGAGGCCGGTTTCCGAGTGGGAAACGCCACAGTGCAGGTGATCGGCAACGAACCGCGCATCGGCAAGCGCCGCGAAGAAGCTCAGAAAACCCTTTCCGAGGCCGTGGGCGGTCCGGTTTCGGTGGCCGGCACGACGACCGACGGACTCGGTCTCACGGGCCGCAACGAGGGCATCGCGGCGATCGCCACGGCGTTGCTGATCAGCGCAACCTGATCGCCACGCCGACCAACGACACCTGCACGGTTGGCGGCAGTCGAGGCGACTTGTCGGCGAATCCGCGCCCAGGCTCGTGCGCTGGCGATGAACGGCGCATTTGTCCACCTGAGGTGAACAAATGCGCCGTTCATCCACTTCGCTGCTCGGGCACCTTGATCACAGCCGTGCCGCCGTCGAGGTCCACCCGGCTCCGCGGCGGCGCGCCGTCACCTTCTTCGTCGCGCAGCTGCCGCTCCTCCTTGCGGTACTCGAGCTCGTCGCGCTTGCCCGCCTCGAACGTCGCGCCCAGCTCTCCGAATCCCGCCGCCGCGATCGGCGTGCCCTTCTTCCTGCGCGCGAACCGCTCGACCACCGCGAGCACGAACAACGCCACCACCAACGCGGGCAACGACATCGCGAACAGGAACCCCAGGCTCATACCTGGACAACTCCGGCGACGACACTGTGGTTCCCGCCACTAACATCCACACGGTGACCAAGTACGACATCTGCCTGTCGTTCGCCGGCGAGGACCGCGTCTACGTCGAAGAGGTGGCCCACCACCTCAAGGATCTGGGACTGCGCTACTTCTACGACAACGAGCGGCAGCACGAGCTCCTGGGCGAGGAGCTCACCGAGTACCTGGACAAGGTCTACCGCGAAGAGTCGCGCTTCTGCGTGATGTTCGTGTCGAAGGACTACGTGCGGAAGATCTGGACGATCCACGAGCGCCGCTCCGCGCTGGCCCGCGGCCTGCACGACCCGCACAGGCCGTACGTGCTGCCCGTCCGGTTCGACGCCACGCCCGTCCCCGGTCTGCGCCCCAGCATCGGCTACCTCGACCTGAAGGACTTCACGCCGCGCCAGCTCGCCGAGATGCTCGCGAAGAAGGTCGGCGTCGAGGTCGGCCCGCCCGAGGCCGGCTGGGAGTACCGGACGTTCACCGACATCGTGCGGCAGAGCATGCGCGGCCTCGAGGACAAGAAGCTCAACCACGAGATGGGCTTCGCGGACAACGTGCGCTCGCTCAGCTCGGACACCGACGCGATCGACTACTTCACCGCTCGCACCCGCAAGTTCGACGAGATCCTGAACGCCGTCCAGGACGTGCTCTCGCCGCAGAAGCAGCAGTGGGCGTTCGGCCCGGCGGGACAGGCCGGCAACGCGGACAAGATCCGGCTCCTGGCCACGCGGTTCGTGAAGAGCTACGAGGACCTGCTCGACTGGGCCGCCGACCTGCGCGGCACGACGACGCCGGACCGCCACCGCGCGCTCTACGAGGCCACCGCGAAGCTCGCGGACGGGCCGTTGAAGCAGATCGAGGAGTTCGTCGAGCACTTCGCCGTCGCGGCCCAGCGAGGTGCGGGCGACCTGACGCTGACCATCGACTACGACTCGTCCGAGGTCGAGGCAGAGCTGAAAAAGGTCCAGACCACGTAGAGTCGAGGGCGTGACGATCCGCGCCGCGCTCTTCGACTTCTCCGGCACGCTCTTCCGGCTCGAACACCCCGAGCTGGCGTCCAACGCGGACCTGATGCGTGCGCTCACCGCCCCGGTCGGCATCGCCGACGACATGGACCCCGAGCTCGTCGACGCGTGGTACCGCCGCGACCTCGACCCCGACGTCCACCGCTGGGTGCACGTCCGGGTGCTCAACGACTCGAACGTGGCCAACGCCGAGGCCCTCTACGACCAGCTGATCGACGCGGAGTCGTGGCAGCCCTACCCGGACACCGAAACCGCGCTGGCGCACCTCGCCGACCTCCCCGTCGCGGTCGTCAGCAACATCGGCTGGGACATCCGGCCCGTGTTCGAGCGGTTCGGGCTGACGCACCTCGTGGACGAGTTCGTGCTCTCCTACGAGGAAGGCGTGATCAAGCCGGACCCGAAGATCTTCACCACCGCCTGCGAACGGCTGGGCGTCGACCCGCGCGACGCGGTGATGGTCGGCGACAGCGAGGAGGCGGACGGCGGCGCGGAGGCCGTCGGCTGCGCCTTCCGCCTTGTCAATCCGGTTCCGACGAGTGACCGCCCGACTGCTCTTTTGGATGTGGCCCGTACCATTCCCGTGTGAGCCTCCACATCTACGACACCGCGAGCCGGTCCATGCGGGAGTTCCACCCGCAGGTCAACGGAACGGCGTCGATCTACGTGTGTGGGGCGACCGTGCAGGGCATCCCGCACATCGGCCACGTCCGCAGCGGCCTCAACTTCGACGTTCTGCGTCGGTGGCTGGCGCGCGACGGCGCCGACGTGACGCTGGTCCGCAACGTCACCGACATCGACGACAAGATCCTCACCAAGGCCGCCGACCACGGCAAGACGTGGTGGGAGTGGGCGTACAAGCACGAGCTCGAGTTCGAGAAGGCGTACGACGCGCTGGGCTGCCTGCCGCCGTCGTACGCGCCGCGGGCGACCGGCCACGTGACGCAGATGGTCGAGCTGATGCAGCGGCTGATCGACAAGGGCCACGCCTACGACGTCGACGGCGACGTCTACTTCGACGTGCGCTCGCTGCCCGAGTACGGCGCGTTGTCCGGCCAGAAGCTCGACGCCGTGGAGCAGGGCGAGACCGCCGTGCGCGGCAAGCGCGACCCCCGCGACTTCACGTTGTGGAAGGCCGCGAAGCCCGGTGAGCCGTCCTGGCCGACGCCGTGGGGCAACGGCAGGCCCGGCTGGCACCTCGAGTGCTCGGCGATGGCCACGACGTACCTCGGCAGCACGTTCGACATCCACGGCGGCGGGATCGACCTGATCTTCCCGCACCACGAGAACGAACAGGCGCAGTCGCGCGCGGCCGGTGACGGCTTCGCGAACTACTGGATGCACAACTACTGGGTGACGTTCTCCGGCGAGAAGATGTCCAAGTCGCTCGGCAACACCGTGTCCATCCCGGTGATGCTGGAGAAGGTCAGAGCCCAGGAGCTGCGGTACTACCTGGTGGCGCCGCACTACCGCTCGCACATCGAGTACTCGGAAGAGGCGTTGCAGGAGGCGGTGACGTCGTACGGGCGCATCGAGTCGTTCCTGCGCCGTGTCGCCGAGCGCGTCGGGCAGGTCCAGCTGCGCGGCGACATGTGCCCGGACTTCGTCGTTGCGATGGACAACGACCTGAACACGCCTCAAGCCGTGGCGGCACTGCACAACAAGGTGCGCCAGGGCAACACGGCACTCGCCGACGGCGACCACGACAAGGCCCGCGAAGCGGCCGAGTGCGTGCGCCGGATGGCCGACGTCCTCGGCGTCGACCCGTTGTCGCCGAAGTGGAACGACCAGTCGTCTGCCGACCTCGGCATGCGGCAGGCACTCACCACGCTGGTTGATCGGCTGCTCGTCGAGCGCCAGGAAGCCCGCAAGAGCAGGGATTTCGCACGCTCTGACGCGTTGCGCGACCAGCTCTTGGAGGCGGGCATCGCCGTCGAGGACACCCCCGACGGTCCGCAGTGGACTTTGAAGGACGACTGACTTCCGTGGCTGGCAACTCCAAGCGCAAGGGCGCGATGCGCAATCCGGGCTCGAAGAAGGGCGCGGTCGTCGGCTCCGGCGGACAGAAGTCCAAGGGCCTGCAGGGCAAGGGACCGACCCCGAAGGCGTCGGACCGCCCGAACCACCCCGCCTACAAGCGGGCGAAGGCCGTCGCGAAGACCGAGGCGGTCAAGACGCAGCGGCGCCAGAAGACCGAGAAGGCCCAGGCCGAGACCGTGGCGGGCCGCAACCCCGTCGTGGAGTGCCTGCGCGCGGGCACGCCGGCGACGGCGCTGTACGTGGCGCTCGGCATCGACGCGGACGACCGCGTGGCCGAGGCCGTGCGCCTGGCGGCCGACCGGGGCATCTCCGTGCTGGAGGTCGCCCGCGGTGAGCTCGACCGGATCACCGGCGGCGCGATGCACCAGGGCCTCGGCCTGCAGGTGCCGCCGTACGAGTACGCGACCCCGAACGAGCTGCTGGAGATCGCCCAGCGCGCCGGTGAGCCGCCGCTGCTGGTGGCGCTGGACGGCGTGACGGACCCGCGCAACCTGGGTGCCGTCGTGCGTTCCGCCGCGGCGTTCGGTGCGCACGGCGTGGTGCTGCCGCAGCGGCGCAGCGCGTCGATGACGGCGGTGGCGTGGCGGACCAGCGCGGGCACGGCGGCCAAGCTGCCGATCGCGATGGCCACGAACCTGACCCGCACGCTGCGCGACTGGGCTGAGGCGGGCCTGATGATCGTGGGCCTCGACGCCGACGGTGACGTGGACGTCGACGGTCTGGACCTCGCGACGGGCCCGCTGGTCGTCGTCGTGGGCTCGGAGGGCCGCGGCCTCGGCCGTCTGGTCAAGGAGACCTGCGACCAGACCGTGTCGATCCCGATGGCCACGGGCGTCGAGTCGCTCAACGCGTCGGTCGCCGCCGGTGTCGTGCTGGCAGAGGTCGCGCGCCGTCGCCGGATCGACGCCAAAGGCTGATCACGCCTGACGTTATCGGCTGCTTCGCGACGCTGAGCGCGACCATTCACCGACGTTAGTGATCGTTTTCCCGCCCGCGAAACCGGTTCAGCTTTCACGGGCGGGAAACTGTGAACTCGGCTTCTTGCCAACACCTTGCGGGTGCCTCGGATGACAAACGGCGTGCCCTATTCCGCGCCACTCCCGAGCGCGGGTACGGTCGTCTTGTTCGCCAATTACCAGTTCTGCCGGGCAGGAGTCGGAGCGGGTTGCACCGGTTGGCCGAGCGGGTGACACCCGTTTGGCACCAGCTGACACGAAGCGTGACCATTTGGGGTCCAATCAGGCGAACCCGAGGTCAACTGTGAAGAAGATCAGCTCTACGTTTCGCTATTGTAACTACTTTAGGTAACCAGCCTGCTCCGTTTAGGTACACACTGTGGTAGGACAGACGTTGAACGGTCAGGCAGCTTCTACCGTGATTGTCGATAGAAATTGATTACTACCGGCGGGGGCGACGTGACTCGGCGTAGAGCGAATCGGGACGTGCCGATTCGTCGCGTGCGGGCCGCGGCGCGCCGAGGAGCCGTATGACGACCCGTGGCGCCCTCCGCGAGCTAGTTGGTTTGCGTGAGTTCCGCGCCATGTGGATCGGTTCGACCGCTTCGACAGCCGGTGACCAACTCGCAGCAGTCGCATTGTCACTGCTCGTATTCGAGCGAACACAATCCGCTGCCTGGACCGCGCTCACCTGGTCGTTGACGCTCTTCCCGCCGCTGATTTCGGGCCCGTTGCTCGGCTGGGTCGCCGACAGGTTCCCGCGACGCACGGTGATGGTGACGACGGCCTGGTCACAGGCGGTGCTCATGGCCGCGATGGCCATTCCCGGCATGCCGCTGTGGGCGATGATCGTGCTGTTGGTGGTGGTGCTGGCGATCTCCTCGCCGTACCTCGCAGCCCAGGAGGCGAGCCTCCCGCACGTGCTGCCGGCCAAGCGCTACGACGACGGCGTGGCGCTGTTCGGCACGTCCGTCGACATAGCCCAGATGGCGGGCCTGGCCGCCGCAGGCTTCCTCGTCGCCCGCACCAACCCCGGCGTGGCGCTCGCGATCAACGCGGTCACGTTCGCCGTCCTGGCGATCCTGGTGCAGACGTCCGTGAAGCACCGTCCGGCCGCGGATCCGCTGGGCCGCAAGAAGAAGGACGACGAGCCGCGCGGCGCGCTGACCCTGATGGTCTCCGAGCCGCGATTGAGGACTTTGCTGGGTGTCCGGCTGCTGGCCGGCCTGGCGATGGTCCCCGAAGGACTGGCGGTGCCACTGGCGGCGAGCCTGAACGCGGTCTGGGCGGTGGGCCTGATCCTCGCCATCGAACCCGCGGCGAACGTGCTGGGTGTGGCGCTGTTGTTCCGTCTCGTGCGCGATCCGGCGAAGCGAGAACGGCTGATCGGCCCCCTGGCGATCCTGTCGCTGGCGCCGCTGATCATGTTCGCGTTCAACCCGAACCTGACCTGGACGATCGTTCTGCTGGTGATCGCCGGTATAGGCGGGGCCTATCACACACCCGCTCGTTCGGCTTGGATGAGACTGCTACCCGACCAGTACCGAGGAAGGGCTTATGGCATTGGGCGCGCTGCACTGCGCTCGAGCCAGGGCGGAGGAATGGCGCTGGCCGGTGTCGTCGCCCATTCGATCGGATCGGTCACGGCCACGATCGCGGGAGCGGGCGGTATCGGACTGCTGCTGGCAACACAAGCCACCATCGCCTGGCGACGTGCGCGAGGTCGCAACGACACGAAGGCGGTGGCAATCTGAAACAGAACGGTCACCAATAGCGATATCCGTGTTAGAGGCACCAGGACGATCTAGATGCAAGATTGAAGTCCGGTCTACGAGAGGCAGCGTTCAGAAGTCACGGTTGCGCATGGAAGGACACCTCCTCGTTGCGACGAGCAGCAGCGTGGTGGTCTACGACCTGGTCAGCGGCGGCTTAGCTCATGAAGTGCCATGAGCGTAGGGGGTCGTGGTGAAGAACAGTTTGACTGATCGCAGGCGATCGCGGGCACTCGGCTTGACTCCGATTCGCAACTGGGACCTTTGGACCGTTGCGCCTAGTGCGATCGCGTACTTTTTCGTGCTCGAAGCAGCCGTAGCCGTTGCGTCCATTTGGCTGCTAACAAGACTGACCTCGGTCGACAACTCCGACTGGCTCCGCTTCGGCGCGCTCATCGCCGCGATCACGATCCACCTCACGATCGTCCGCCGCGCAGAAGAGGCCCGCCGCAACGAGGCCTCTGGCCCCCACATCGACCTGACCTCGGTCTGGACCTTCGCAGCAGCAGTGGCCCTCCCCGGCGGCCTGGCAGTGATCGCCACGATCTGGATGCGCATCCTGATCCAGCCGATCGCCCGCCGCCAGCCCTACCGCTTCGTCTTCGGCACGGCCTCCATGCTGGCCAGCACCCTCCTTTCGTGGACCCTCGTCCACCTTTCGGGTGTCTCCCTAGCCGCAACGGGCAACGTCCCAACAGACCTCGGCCTGGTCCTGATCCTGGCCATCACCGCAGTCCTCTACTGGTTCGTCCAGGTGATGACAGTCGCGGTTGCCTTCAAGATCGTCACCCCGAACTCGAAGGTCCTCGACTTCCTGGGCTCCAAGGTCGACAACATGCTCGAAATGAGCACCCTCGGCGCCGGCGCCATGCTGGGCATGCTCATGACCTCCCACTGGGTAGGCCCACTACTCCTGGTCGTCCCAGTGATCCTCGTGAACGCCCTCCTCTCCCGAGCAGGCGAACGCCGCACCCACCTGGAACGCCTCCTCCGAGAACAGGAACAACTCCACCAGCGCCTGGCAGCCGACGCCCACACCGACTACCGAACGGGCCTGCTGAACACCAACGGCCTGGCCGAATACGCCGGCCGCCTGGCAGAACGCTGCCGCCTCGACGGCGAACCGATGACCGTCCTGGTAATCGACCTGGACCACTTCAAGCGCATCAACGACACCTGGGGCCACCCAGCAGGAAACGCAGTCCTGGCCGAGGTGGGCCGAATCCTCCGCGAAAAACTCCGCCCAGGCGACGTGGCAGGCAGGGACGGCGGTGAGGAATTCGTAGTGGCCCTGAAAGACACCCCAGTGGCCCAAGGCGTGACGATCGCCGAACGCATCCGCGAAGCCATCGGCTCCCTGGCCGTCCCCACCACGGACAAGCACCGCAATGTCGTCACCCTCTACGGCCGCGAAATCCAGCCCACCGAACCAGAGGGCGTGGAACTACAGGCGATCAGCGCCTCAATCGGCGTAGCAGTGATCCCCGACAACGGCCCGGACATGGCCACGGCCCAGCACTCGGCAGACGCAGCGCTCTACAAGGCCAAGGAAAACGGCCGCAACCAGGTCCGCGTAGCAGGCCTGGACATCCCGCCGCGCCTGATGCCAACCCCGCGCCAAGACGACATCACGAAGCCGATCACCTCACGCACGGCCTGACGCAGCTCAGGTGGGAATCCGGGCACTCCATCACGCAGACCGGCGCTGAACCGCCCCAATCCCCCTGCAAACGAGGTAGATCACGAAGCTCACCGCCGTGACGAGAGCGGAAACCGGAAGGCCCGGTTGCAGCGACAGAAGAATGCCGCCGACCGCCGCCACCTCCGCGAAAACAACGGAAAGAACGGTCGCCCGCAACGGCGAGGCAGTAACCCGCATGGCAGCCGCCGCAGGCGTGATCATCAACGCCAACACCAGCAACGCCCCGACAACCTGAACCGACAACGCAGTAGCCACACCGACCAGCACCGCGAAGACGATCGACAGCCCCCGCACCGGAACCCCGCGCGAGACAGCCACATCAGGATCAACCGACGCGAAGAACAACGGCCGATAGATGAACGCCAACACGGCCAGCACAGCCACCGACGAAACAACCAACAGCGTGAGATCAGTCGAGTCGACCCCGACGATCTGCCCAGTCAGCAGCCCGAACTTGTTGGCAGCCCGTCCTTTGTAGAGGGCGAGCATGAGAATCCCCATGCCCAGCCCGAACGCGAGGATCGCGCCGATCACCGAGTCGCGGTCGCTCTCCCGCCGCGACAACACCCCGAGCAGCACCGCGGCGATGATCGACCCGGCCAGCGCGCCGTACCCGACACCGATCCCGAGCAGCAGGGCCGCCGCACCACCGGTGAACGCGAGCTCGCTCGTGCCGTGCACGGCGAACGCCATCTTGCGGGTCACGATGAACGGGCCGAGCACGCCGGCGACGAGCCCCAGCACGGCGGCCGCGATCAACGCGGTCTGCACGAAGTCGAGCTCGAGCAGATCGAAGATCGTCACGACGCGGCCTCCGCCGTGAGGTGGTGGGTCTGTTCCTCGCAGGCACCCGCGCCGACGACCAGGATCTGGTCGCGCACCCGCACGACCTCGACCGGCGTCCGGTACAGCTCGGACAGCGTGCGGGAGTTCATGACCTCGTCCGGGGTGCCGACGCGGAACCTGCCGCCGACCAGGTAGAGGACCCGGTCCACGAGCGGCAGCACCGGGTTCAGCTCGTGCGTGACGAACAGGACCGCGGTGTTCGCCTCACGGCGGCGCTTGTCGATCAGCTCGGAGACCACGCGCTGGTTCGCGAGGTCGAGCGACAGCAGCGGTTCGTCGCAGAGCATCACCGTCGGATCGCCGACGAGAGCCTGCGCGACGCGCAACCGTTGCTGCTCACCACCGGACAGCAGACCGATCGGTTCGTCCGCGTACCGCGTGGCGCCGACGGACTCGATGGCCGCGTCGACGCGGATCCTGCGCTCACGGCGGTGGCGCAGGCCGATGCCCCAGCGGGAGCCGTCGAGGCCGAGACCGACGAGGTCCCGGCCGCGCAACGTCATGGACTGGTCGAGCGCTCGCTGCTGCGGGATGTATCCGACGGCCTGGTTGCCGCCGGCGACGGTCACCGTGCCCGACGACAGCGGCTGCAACCCCAGCAGCACCCGCATCAGGCTGGTCTTGCCGGACCCGTTCGGGCCCAGGACCGCGAGGAACTCACCGGGCTCGACGTCGAGGTCGAGCCCGTCCCACAACACCCTGTCCCCGTAGGACAGGCGTGCCCCGCGCAGCGAGATCGCGGTCATGCCTTGAGCGCCTGCGCGAGCGCGTCCACCTGCTTGCTCATCCAGTCAAGGTAGCTGGTCACACCCGCGGGCAGCGTCTCGGTGACCTGAACGACCGCCACGCCCGCCGTCTTGGCCTTCTCCACGACCTGCTTCGTGACCTGGTTCTCGGTCTGGGTGTTCTCCACCAGCACGTTGATCTGCTTGCCCTCGACGAGCTTGTTCATCTCCGCGAGCGCGGCGGCCGGCACGTCCGACTCCTCCTCGATCGCCTTGCTGAACGCCTCGGGCGTGACGTCCTCGGCACCGGTCTCGTCGAGCAGGTAGTGCGCGATGGGCTCGGTGGCGGCGACCTTCTTGCCCTTGCCGATGCCGTCGACCTTCTTCTCGAGCTCCTCGAGCTTCGCGGTGAAGTCCGCGGTGTTCTTCTCGAAGGTCGTCTTCTTGTCCGGCGCGATGGCACCGAGCTCGTTCGCGGCCGCCTCGGCCACCGCGCGCACGGTGTGCAGGTCGTACCAGACGTGCTCGTTCTGCTCGTGGTCGTGACCGTCCCCGGCGGGCGCCTCGCTCGTGGGCGCCTGGCTGGTCGTCTCGGCCTGGTCGTGCTCGCGCAGCGGGAACGCCTCGACCTTCTTGGTCGCGTCGCTGGTGATCAGCTTGGCGAAGAAGTCGTCGTAGCCACCGCCGTTGAAGACGACCAGCTTGGCGTCCTTGACCAGCGCGGCGTCGGCCGGCTTGCTCTCGTACGAGTGCGGGTCGGCGCTCGGGTCGTCCAGCAGCGCCTTGACCTCGACGGCGTCGCCACCGACGGCCTGAACCACGCTGCCCCACACGTTCGTGGAGGCCACGACCTTGATCTTTCCGCTGTCCGAAGCAGGGGTGGCCGTGCCGCACGCGGCCAGGCTCACGACGGCGAGTGCGCCGACCAGAGCGTTGCGGAGAGTCATCACGCCGTCCCTCGATCAGGTAATGGAAACCGTTGTCGAGTTCAGTTTACGACACGAAAAAGCCCCCGGCGGTCACGCCGGGGGCTTCCGCGTGTGACTCACGCCTCCAGGCGCTCGCCCGATTCGGGGTGGAACAGGTGGATCTCGCTGTGGTCGCGCACGGCGACCTTGACGTGCTGACCCAGGGTCGGCGGCGTGCGGCCGTCGACGCGGACCACGAAGCGCTGCGACGAGTCGCCGATCTTCACGGCACCGTGCACGAGCGCGTCGGCACCGAGCTCCTCGACCAGCTCGACGGTCATCTCCATGCCCTCTTCACCCGACGGCACGATGCCGAGCGCCTCGGGACGGATGCCGAAGGTGACCTCGTCCAGACCACCGGCGGCGTCGAGCGCGGCACGGGACAGCGGCACGATGATGCCGTCGAGCTTCGCGCCCTCCGACGTGATCGGCACGGTCTTGAGGTTCATGGCCGGCGAGCCGATGAAGCCCGCGACGAACGCGTTGGCCGGGCGGTCGTACAGCGCGCGAGGCGTGTCGCACTGCTGCAGCAGACCGTCCTTGAGCACCGCGACGCGGTGGCCCATCGTCATGGCCTCGACCTGGTCGTGCGTGACGTAGATCGTCGTGGTGCCGAGACGCTGCTGGAGGGCGGCGATGTTCGCACGGGTCTCGACGCGCAGCTTGGCGTCCAGGTTGGACAGCGGCTCGTCCATGAGGAACACGGAGGGCTCACGCACGATGGCGCGACCCATCGCGACACGCTGACGCTGACCACCGGACAGCGCCTTCGGCTTGCGCTCCAGGTACTTGGTGAGGTCGAGCATCTTGGCGGCCTCTTCGACCTTCGCCTTGATCTCGGTCTTCGACACACCGCGGAGCTTGAGCGCGAAGCCCATGTTCTCCGCGACCGTCATGTGCGGGTAGAGCGCGTACGACTGGAACACCATGGCGATGTCCCGGCCCTTCGGCGGCACGTTCGTGACGTCCTTGCCACCGATGTGGATGGCGCCCTCGTCGACGTCCTCGAGGCCCGCGAGCATGCGCAGCGCGGTCGACTTGCCGGAACCGGACGGGCCGACCAGCACCAGGAACTCGCCGTCGGACACCTCGAGCGACAGCTCGTCGACCGCGCGGACCGGCGGGTTGCCGGAGAAGACCCGCGACGCCTTGACGTAGGACACCTCAGCCATGTGACGCACCTTTCACCTTGTCTGGGCGCGACGTTAGGGATTGCAAGCGCTTACGGGAACAGACGTAAGCGCTTACGTTCAAGGGTTGGTGAACGTAAGCGCTTACGTGCAGCGTCGTGGCTCCTGCAAGTCGCACAGTGAGGCGTTGAACCGCTACCGAGGCTGAACGATCAGTGGAGCCCCCGGTGCCGCGTTTGGCGCGAAAAGCACGTCCGGGCCATCTATCGGCCCGAACGTGCTTTTCGCGCCGAACAACAGGGGGC
>NZ_JBHRZI010000057.1:305225-372018 GCF_042649515.1 Lentzea rhizosphaerae
CGGACGTGCTTTTCGCGCCAAACAACAGGGAGCGATACGCCGAGAGAACCCTGACCGTTCAACCTCGAGACCGGCCACTGGCGCGGCGGCCTCGTCGTGAGCGACCCGGTCGGCAAGCGCCCTGGCTCGGCCTTGTTCGGGGACTGAGCCAGGCCGTTTCAGAAGGCCTTCGCGTTGCGGGCAGCCCAGTCGGCGAAACGGGTCGCGGGCCGGCCGGTCACCTGCTCGACGTGTGGGCTGACCTGCTGCTCCTCCGCCGTCGGCGATCCCAGAATGGTCAGCGTCCCGTCCACGACGGGCGGTGGCATGAACTGCGACATCTGCTGCCGAGCCTCCTCGACGGACTGCTCGACGAACGGCAACGACAGCGCCTCCGCCCGTTCCTGCGGAGTCATCGCCTCCGGCCCGGTCAGCACGTACGTCCGCCCCTCGTGACCACCCTGAAGAGCCGCAGCCGCAACGGCAGCGATGTCCACCGGGTCGACGAACGGCAGCGCCACGTCCGCGAACGGCGCCGCGGCCACCCCACCGGCCCAGGCGTAGGCGTTGGTGAAGAACCCGCTCGGCCGCAGGATCGTCCACTCCAGACTCGACTGCCGCACGGCCTCCTCGAACGACGCCAACCGCGAGTGCGGCACCATGCCCGGCCGCGTTCCCGCACCCTGCGACGACAGCAGCGCGACCCTGCGCACCCCGCCGGCCTTGGCCACGTCCAGCAGCCCGGCGATGTCGGTGTCCGGCCCGAGCAGCTCGCCGCCGAACAGCAGGAACAACGCCTCGGCACCGTCCACGACAGGTTCGAGCGTCTCCGGCCGGGCGAGATCCACCTCCGGCCGCGACACCCCGCGAGCCCCGTCCCCCAGCAACTCCATCAGCGGGCGTCCCACGTTGCCGGTAGCCCCAGTCACCACGATCACGAGCTTCTCCTCAGCCGTTGATTCGGTATCGCGAGGAAAGCTAACATCGTGAAGTTAGTAGGTACCTAGAGGAAAGTGACTACCCGTGGAGCCCGTACCGGAGCTGGCCTGCCCGATCGCGCCCGTCGTCGACCTCGTCTTCAGCCGCTGGACGACGCCGATCCTGTGGACGCTGAACCAGTACGGCCGCCAGCGGTTCGTCGAGCTGGAGCGGCGGATCGGCACGATCACGCCGAAGGTGCTGACGCAGCGGCTGCGGCAGCTCGAAAGAGACGGTCTGATCACCAGGACCTACCACCCGGAGGTTCCTCCACGGGTGGAGTACGAGATCAGCGAGCTGGGGCGCAGTCTCGCGCCGATCTTCCACAACCTCGCCGAGTGGTCGAAGCGCAACCTGACCCAGGTCGACGAGGCCAGGCTGCGCTACGACGGGACGAACTAACCCTTCACGGCGCCGGACGACAGCCCGGTCACCAGGAACCGCTGCACCAGGTAGAACACGATCACGGCGGGGATCGCCACCAGGATCGACGCGGCGGCGAGGTGCCCCCACTCGGTGCGGTTCTGCTGCACGAACACCTGCAGGCCGACGGCCAGTGTCTTCGACTCGTCCGCCGCCGACAGGAACGCCGACGCGAACGCGACCTCGCCCCACGCCGTCAGGAACGCGTAGAACGACGTCACCGCGAGACCCGGCTTGGCCAGCGGCATGACCAGCCGCCAGAACACGCCGAACGGCGAAAGGCCGTCCACGCGGCCGGCTTCGTCGATGTCCGACGGGATCGTGTCGAAGTAGCCCTTGAGCATGTAGGTGCAGAACGGCACCGCGGTCGTGCAGTACACGAGCACGAGGCCGATCGAGAGTCCCTGCAGCCCGAGCGTGAGCAGGATGTTGTACAGCGGCACGATCAGCACCGCGAACGGGAACATCTGCACGACGAGGAACATCCACATCAGGGATCGCTTGCCGGGGAACCGGAAGCGGGAGGCCGCGTACCCGGTCGTCGCCGACAGGAACACCGCGATGACCGTCGTCAGCAGCGCGATGAGCACCGAGTTGCCGAACCAGGAGAGGAAGTCGCCCTTCTCCCCGTCCAGGATCCGCCCGTAGTTGTCCAAAGAGGACTCGTTGAACAGCTTCGGCGTCGTCTCGACGGCCTTGGCGTCCGGCTTGAACGACGTGACGAGCACCCAGAACACCGGGAACACAGCGATGACCGACGCCGTGATCAGCGCGGCGTGCAGGCCGAACGAGGCGAGCTTGGACCGCTCCGCGCGCTTGAGCCTGCGGTCGGTGGCCTTGACCACCTGCAACGACGTTGCGTCGAGCGTCATCACCACACCTCGCCTTGCGAACGCAGCGCACGGCGGTAGACCGTGGCGAAGACCAGCAGCACGGAAAGGATCAGCACGCCGTAGGTCGACGCGATGGCGTAGTCGCGGGACGCTCCGGAGAAGAACCGCTCGAACGCGTACGTGACGAGGATGCGCGTGTTCGGGTTCGGGCCCGCGATCAGGTAGATCACCGGGAACATGTTGAACGTCCAGATGATGCCCAGCAGGATCACCGTCGACGACACCGAACGCAGGCCGGGCAACGTGACGTGCACGAAGCGCTGCCACGGCGTGGCACCGTCCACTTCGGCCGCTTCGTAGAGATCGCCGGGGATCGACTGCAGTCCGCCGAGCAGCGCGACCATCTGGAACGGCACGCCGAGCCAGACGTTCACGATGATGACGGCGAGCAGCGCCCAGTTCGACTGGCCGAGCCACACCGGGTCCGGAAGCCCCAGAGAGCGCAGGAACTGGTTGATGATCCCGTACTGCGCGTTGAACATGTACTTCCACGCGAACGCGCTGATGAACGCGGGCACCGCCCACGGCAGGATCAGCAGGACGCGGTAGAACGTGCGGCCCTTCACCTGGCGGTTGAGCAGCAGCGCCAGGCCGAGGCCGATCGTGTAGTGGAAGAACACGCAGCCGAACGTCCAGATGAGCGTGCGGACCAGCGTGCCCCAGAACGCCCCGTACGACGCGTCGCCGGACAGCACGTTCAGGTAGTTCTTGAAACCAACGCCCTCGTACGTCGCCGGCCGGTCGAGCACCGGGTTCGCGATGTTGGCCTCGTTGATGTTGGTGAAGGTGAAGAACACGCCCTGCGCGAGCGGGTAGAGCACCAACACTGCGATGACCACCACGACAGGCAGGACCATCGCGTACGCGTACCAGTGCCGTTCCAAGAACCGGCGCACCGATCTCTCCCTCCGACTAAGGGGTGGCCGGAGACCCGGCCACCCCGATCAGGAATCAGCCGACGGAGTACTCGGGAACGACGGTGTCCTTGTAGGCCTTGGCGACCTCGTCGAGCGCCGCCTTGGCTTCCTTCTTGCCGGCGAGGACGTCGGCGTAGGCGATCTTCAGCGGGTCGAACAGCTGGCCGCCCTCCGGGATCCACGGACGGGCGTGCGCGGACTTGGCGACCGGCTCGAACGCGGACACGACGGCGTTGGCCTTCACGTCGGCGTTGCTGTACGCGGACTTGCGGGTCGGCAGCAGGCCGAGCTCCTTGGCGACCTGGGCCTGCGACTCGGCCGAGCTCATGCACTGGATGAACTTGATCGAGGACTGCTTGGCCTTGGTGCCCTGGCGGATCACGTAGTCGTGGCCACCGACCGGCGCGCTGCCCTTGCCGGCGGAGTCACCGGGGACCGGCGCGATGCCGAGGTTCGACGCGTCGGTGAACGCGGCGCCCTTGAGGTAGTCGGCGACGGCCCACGGACCGTTGATGACCATGGCGGCGTCACCGGACGAGAACGCGGCCTGCATGTTCGCGTAGGAGTTCGTCGGGTCGAGCGCGGTGGAAGCGGCCTTGGCGTCGAGCAGGCCCTTGGCGGTCTGCAGCGCCTTCACGTTGTCCGCGGAGTTGACCACGATCTTCTTCGCCTGAGCGTCGACCAGGTCGCCGCCCGCGCCGTAGATGAACGGCAGCGCGTAGTACGCGTCGTTGTTGAGGAAGAACGACTTCTCGCCGCCCAGCTTCGCGGACGCGGCCTTCAGCTCGTCCCACGTCTTCGGCGGCGTGACACCGGCGTCGGCGAGCTTCTTCTTGTTGTACAGCAGGGCGAGCGAGTCGGTGACCTGCGGGACGCCCCACGACTTGCCCTCGTACTTCGTGGAACCCAGCGGCACCTCGAGGAAGTCGCTGGTGTCCTTCGCGAGGTCGGTGTCGCTCAGGTCGGCGACGAGGCCGTTCTTCGCCAGCTGCGGCACCCAGGCGACCTCGGAGCGGAACACGTCCGGCCCCTGACCACCCTGCGCGGCGGTCTTGTAGTTGTTCAGCGCCTGGTCGAACGCGACGGTCTCGGTCTTGACCTTGTAACCGTCCTTGGTGGCGCAGGCCTCCGCGATCTTCTTGAACACGGGGCTCTCGTTGGGGCCACTGGTGTCCCAGAAGGTCACTTCGCCCGAGTCGGATCCGCTGCTGCTCGATCCACCGCCTCCACAGGCGGTGAGCACGAGGGCGACACCCGTCGCCATGGCGGTCACGAGGGTTGTCCGTCGCATCGTTGCTGCCGTTCCCTCCAGCTGGGGCCTCATCCCGGAGTGAGATGAGGGTCTTGCAAGGTTTTGCGATAATGTTGCGGGCGATTTCACTACCAGAACCATGGTCAGGTCAAGACGTCGACCGTAACCAAGCCGTAACGGCACCGTCTTGCAAACGCTCGTTGCAAATTTTTTCCGGACACGGCAGGCTTGCCCCGCAACCGAGCTGAGCAGGGAGGCAACGTGTCCGGACTGTCCGAGATCGCGAGGGCAGCCGGGGTGTCCATCTCGACGGTGAGCCGCGTGCTGAACCGACGGGCGGGCGTCAACGAGGAGACCCGGCAGCGGGTGCTGTCGGTCCTCGCGGAGATGCCGTACACCCCCCGCGGCCTCGGTGCGCTGCAACGCACCGGTGTGATCGGCCTGCTCGTGCCGGAGCTCTCGAACCCGGTCTTCCCCGCGTTCGCCGAAGCACTGGAGACGCGGGCCGCACGCCTCGGCTACTCCTCGCTGCTGTGCAACACCCGCAGCGGCGCCCCGATGGGCGAGGAGGAGTACGTCCGGATGCTCCTGGCCCGCGGGGTCGAGGGCATGGTGTTCGTGTCACCGGAGATCACCAACGTCGAGGTGCCGCTCGGTCAGGCGCCCCGGCCGAGCTACTACGCGAAGCTCGTCGCGGACGGCGTCCACATGGTCTTCCTGAACGGTGCCACGCCCGCGCTGGACGTGCCCGACGTGACGGTGGACGAGCAGCTCGCGGGCTACACGGCCACGAAGCACCTGATCGAGCTCGGCCACGAGCGGATCGGGTTCGTCTCGGGCCCGGCACGCTCGTTGCCCTCCCGCCTGAAGCGCGCCGGCTGGGCGGCCGCACTGGAGGAGAACCACCTGCCGGCGGGCTCCGAGTACGTCTCGCACGCGCCGTTCAGCGCGGAGGGCGGCGGCCAGGCACTGGCCCGGTTGCTCGACACGGTGACGCCGACCGCGGTGATCTGCTCGTCGGACCACATGGCGCTCGGCGTCATGCGCGAAGCACACCAACGAGGGATTTCCGTACCGGACGACCTGTCCGTCGTGGGATTCGACGACATTCCATTGGCCGCCTATTCGTCGCCCGCTCTGACCACGCTCGCGCAGCCGATCGAGGAGATGGCGGCGGCCGCGATCGACGAGCTCGTGCTGCGTCTGGACCCGGATCGCCGCAGGCAGGGCACTGACAACTACACCCGCGTGTTCCGGCCGCGACTGGTCGTCAGGGAGTCGACGGCCCCGCCGAAGTGAGACGCTTAGTGGTCTGGACCAAATTCTGAACAAGGCAGATGGGTCAACCAGGGCGGATGCGTCATTTGAGGGACACAGGTCACCCTCGCTTCACGAATTGGTTCTGAACCGTTACGGTCCTTTCATGGCGCGGTCGATGCATGTGCGACGTCCGGCAACGTTGGCCTCTCTGGCCGCTGAGCTGGGCGTTTCCCGGACAACGGTGTCCAACGCCTACAACCGTCCCGACCAGCTCTCCCCCGAGCTGAGGCGGCG
Organism: Lentzea rhizosphaerae; assembly: GCF_042649515.1. NCBI lineage: Bacteria > Bacillati > Actinomycetota > Actinomycetes > Pseudonocardiales > Pseudonocardiaceae > Lentzea > Lentzea rhizosphaerae. Next base: position 311,222 of record NZ_JBHRZI010000057.1, read on the forward strand.
GGTGTTGGACACGGCCCGAAGGCTGGGTTATCCCGGCCCGGACCCTGTGGCGCGCTCGTTGCGCACGCGCAAGGCCGGGGCGGTGGGCCTGCTGCTCACCGAGAACCTCTCCTACGCGTTCCGCGACCCGGCCGCGATCGGCTTCCTCGAGGGCCTCGCACTGGCGTGTGAAGACGCCGGCACGGGCCTCTTGCTGGTCCCCGCGAACCCTGAGCGCGAGGACGTCGCGTCGGTGCACCGCGCGGGCGTCGACGGCTTCGTCGTCTACTCGGTCCCTGACGACGACCCGCACCTCGCCGCCGTGCTGGAGCGCCCGGTGCCCACCGTGGTCTGCGACCAGCCGGACCTCGGCACGGTCGACCGGGTCGGCATCGACGACCGCGGCGCGATGTACGAGCTCGCGAAGCACCTGATCTCGTTGGGGCACCGCAGGATCGGCGTCGTCTGCATGCGTCTCGCACGCGACCGCAACGACGGCTTCGTGACCGCGGACCGCCAGCACGCCGCGCACTTCCACGTGCAGCGCAACCGCCTGTCCGGCCTGGCCGAGGCGTTCAGCGAGGCGGGCGTCGACTGGTCGCAGGTGCCCGTGGTCGAGCGCTTCGACCACAACATGGCCTCCGGCGCGTCCGGCGCGGCCCAGGTCCTCGACCGCGACCCGCAGGTGACCGCGTTGATCTGCACCTCGGACGTGCTGGCGCTCGGCGCGCTGACCGAGGCCGCCCGCCGCGGCCTGCGCGTGCCGCACGACATCACGGTGACCGGCTTCGACGGCATCCGCGCCGGCGAGGAGGCCGGGCTCACGACGGTCCGTCAGCCGGTGATGGAGAAGGGCCGGGCGGCGGGCAAGCTGCTGCTCGACGCGAACGAGCGGTCGCGGCCGCGGTCGGTCAACCTCGCCACGGAGCTGATCATCGGCAAGACGTCGGGGGCGCCGCGCGGCGGTGCCGAGGAGCGTTGGTTCGGGCCGTGAGGCCCAGTGCTCCGAGGCTCAGTACTCGAGCCTGAACACCACTGGTGAGCTGGCCTTCCCGGCCAGCTTCGCCACCAGCAGGTAGTCGCCGGGCCCGAGCCGGGTGTGCGCACCGCACCCCGGCTTCGAGGTGGAGCCCGCCCACTTCGTGCCGTAGTTGAAGATCTCCTTCGGCTGCATGACCCGCACCTCGGTGCCCGCGGTCGCCAGGCAGTGGTTGCTGGACCACAGCAGAGTCGCGCCGTCGGCGGTCATGACCGTGAGCTCGCGGTGCTGCCGGCCGATGTCCCTGATGCACGGCACGGTCCCGTTGTTCACCACGTCCATCGACAGTTCCGGCTGGTCACCGATGGTGTAGAAGGGCTTGTTGGCCTTCGCGACGACCCCGATCACGTCGTCCGGGCAGGGCTGCGGCGGTCCGGGCGGAGGAGGCGGAGGCGTGGTCTCGGTGGGCGGCGGCGTGGTCGAGGAGGACGACGCGGCGGCCGCCTCGGACATGCTCGGCGGCGGGTTCGACGACGACGCCGCGGCCGCGTTCGTCGGCTGGGAGGTCTCGTCGTTCGAGCCGAACATCCCGACGATCCAGATCACGAGCACCAGTGTGGCCAGCGCGGCACCGATCGCGGCGATGCGGCGGCGCCAGTACACCGTGGACGGCAGCGGTCCTGTGGGCTCGATCACGGCCCGAAACTAGCCCGACCAGGTGGAATCCAGCGGTAGGCGAGCATCGCTCGATCCGGTGAACGTGATATTGACCCTCTTCCCCTTGTGAACGGCTGCTAACGCGAGTTCCAATCGACGCGGGGTGTCCGCCGGTAGGCCATGGAGGTTGTCATGACCGCGATCGACGAACTGCTCAAGCGGAACTACGAGCTCGGGAACGTGGTTCCAGGAGACCGTTCGTCCGCGAAGCCGTCCCTGCAGGTGGCCATTCTGACCTGCATGGACTCGCGCATCCGGGTGTTCGAGATCTTCGGGTTGAAGCAGGGTGAGGCGCACGTGCTGCGCAACGCGGGCGGAGTCGTCACCGACGACATGATCCGTTCGCTCGCGCTGAGCCAGCGCAAACTGGGCACGCGCGAGGTGCTGCTGGTGCACCACACGAACTGCGGCCTCGAGATGGTGACCGAGGACGACTTCAAGGACGAGCTGGAGACCGACACCGGCCTGCGCCCGACCTGGGCGGTCGAGGCGTTCAAGGTGGTCGAGCAGAGCGTGCGCGGCTCGATGGCGCGGCTGCGGCGCAGCCCGTTCATCCCGCACACCGACAAGATCCGCGGCTTCGTCTACGACGTGCACACGGGCGAGCTGCGCGAGGTCGACGCCGCGGAGACCGCCGCCGCCTGATTTTCTCCGCACGCGGGGGCCCCGCGTGACTTTCGCGATGCGAGAATGGCGCGCGATGAATCACGAGTTGTTGCTTGGCTGGTGGGACACCGCCGCGCGCGACCTGCCGTGGCGCCGCCCTTCGTGCACCGCCTGGGGCGTGCTGGTCAGCGAGATCATGCTGCAGCAGACGCCCGTGTCGCGCGTCGAACCGATCTGGCACGAGTGGCTGGCGAAGTGGCCTGTGCCGTCGGCGATGGCCGCCTCGTCCCAGGGTGAAGTGCTGCGAATGTGGGGAAAGCTCGGCTATCCCCGGCGCGCCCTGCGGCTGCACGAGGCCGCTACCGCGATCGCGCGAGACCACGGCGACGTTGTGCCGTCAGATGTTGAAACGCTGGAGTCGTTGCCGGGCATTGGCAGCTACACGGCTCGTGCGGTGGCCACGTTCGCGTACGGGCAGAAGTGCGCTGTCGTCGACACGAACGTCCGACGGGTCGTCGCGCGCGCTGTGCACGGTGCTGGGGATGCCGGGCCGCCGTCGACCAAGCGCGATCTTCGCGACGTCGAGGCGATACTCCCGGAGGCCCAGGACGACGCCGCGGTGTTCTCGGCGGCGTTGATGGAGCTCGGGGCGTTGATCTGCACGGCGAAGAACCAGAAGTGCGCCGACTGCCCGCTGTACGACGTGTGCGCGTGGCAGCTCGCCGGGCGTCCTGCGTATGCGGGGCCGGAGAAGAAGGTGCAGAAGTTCGCCGGGACGGATCGGCAGGTGCGGGGCAAGCTGCTCGACGTGTTGCGCGGGGCGCCGGGGCCGGTGCCGAAGGCTCAGCTCGACATCGTCTGGAACGACATCACTCAGCGGGAGAAGTGCCTGGTCTCGCTGCTCGACGACGGCCTGGTCGAGCAGACTCGGGACGGGCTGTTCGCGCTGCCGGGAGAGCACTGATGCACGCGCTGGTGGCGTTCTTCGACGACGAGGCGGACAAGAAGGTCCGCGACCTCTGGCGGCAGATCGGCGCCCGTCACGAGCAGGCACCGCACCTCACGTACGCCGTCGCGGGCACCATCGGCCCGAAGGTGCGCAAGGAGTTGCGGGAAGACCTCGAACGCCTCTGGATGCCGGACCTCTGGCTGCACACGCTCGGCACGTTCTCGACCGTCGACAACGTCCTGATGCTCGGTGCCGTGGTCGACAACGAGCTGCTCGCGGTCCACTCCGCCATCCACGACGTGCTGGCGAGCAAGGTGAAGAACCCGAGCGCGTACTACCTGCCGGGCAACTGGGTGCCGCACTGCACGCTCGCGGCGGACATCGACGACGAAGCGACCAAGGCCGCGTTCGCCAAGGTCTTCCCCGTCGAACCCATCCGAGCGAAGGTCCGCGAGGTCTCCATCGTCGACACTCAGACCGGCGAGATCGACGTGCTCAAGAAGGCCTCCACAGCCCCGCGGTAAACCCAAGGCGCACTCGCGTGCACGACGTGGCCGGCTTCCGGCACGTACAGGTACTGCCCACGAGAAAGCCGCGCCGCCTCCTCCATCTGCCCCGGCAGCTGGCCGCCCCGGCCTGCCTCGATGACCAGTGACGGGCAGCGGACCTCAGAGATGAGATCCCAGTACGCCCGCGTGCCCCAGTGGGCGGCGATCTCGTAGAGGTCGTCCATCGACGCGATCAGGTGCCAGCCGTCAGCGCGTTCCTCGAAGTACTCGGCGAACACCGAATCGCCGAAGTACGACGTCACGTGCGCGACCGACTGGAACGGCACCGGCCACGCGTCGAAGAGCCACTTCCACTCGTCGATCGTCCTGCCCCTGTTGTCCGGGGCGAAGTCCTCGACCACAATCGCGCTGACCAGGTCCGGACGGGTCGCCGCGAGACACCACGCGTGCAGCCCGCCCATGGAGTGCCCGATCACCACGGCGGGTCCGAGGCCGAGGTCCTCGATGGCGGCAGCGGCATCGGCGACGAAGTCCTCGGTGCGAAATGGTCCCCGCTGCGGGTTTCGGCCGTGCCCGCGCTGGTCGATCCCGACGACGCGGCCGAACGGCCTGAGCCACTGCGCCACCGGCCACCAGGCCGCGGCCCTGCTCATCAGGCCGTGCAGGAGCAGCACGCCTTGGCCCGTTCCGCCGAACTCCACCACCGACACAGGGATGATTAACGCATGAAGGCCCGCCCGTACCTGATCGCCCTGGTGCTGATCGTGCTCGTCGCAGGTCTGCTCGTCGTGTTCCGCACGCCGGGCAGCGATCCCGCGCGGCAGCCACGCCAGGAGACGTCACCGGAGGCCGCCGTGGAGGCCGGTGCGGGCGCGGGCGACGCCTACTACCCGACGGACGGCAACAGCGGCTACGACGTCGGCCTCTACGACCTCGCGATCACCTACGACCCCGGCTCGAAGAAGCTGGACGGCGTCGCGACGATCACCGCCACCGCGTCGCAGGACCTCTCGCGCTTCAACCTGGACCTCGAGGGTCTGAAGGTCAGCGACGTGAAGGTGGGCGGCCGGCCCGCGAAGTTCGCGCAGGAGGGCGACCACGAGCTGGTCATCACGCCCGCCGCGCCGCTCGCGAAGGGCAAGCAGTTCACCGCCGTCGTCACCTACGGCGGCGAGCCCACGACGATCAACGACTCCTCGCTGGGCCGCAGCGGCTGGCAGATCTCGTCGACGGGCGGCGCGTTCGCCGCGGGCCAGCCGCACTCCGCGACGACGTGGTTCCCGGCCAACGACACCCCGCGCGACAAGGCGGCCCTGAAGATCGCCGCCCGCGTCCCGGACGGCTGGACGGCGGTCTCGAACGGCCAGGAGGGCCCGGTCACGCGCGACGGCGGCTGGACGACGTTCAACTGGTCCGAGGAGACGCCGCTCGCGACCTACGTGGCCACCGTGGCGATCGACAAGTTCGAGGTCGTGCGTTCGAAGCTGCCGAGCGGCACCCCTGTCCTCGACGCCTACGCCCCCGGCACGTCGGCGCAGAAGAAGCCGATCCAGGCGCGGGTGCCGGAGATCCTCGCGTACCTGGAGACGAAGTTCGGCCCGTACCCGCAACGCGCGGCGGGCAGCATCTGGGTGGCCGACCAGATCGGGTTCTCCCTGGAGACCCAGACCCGCCCGATCTACGCGTCGTGGGCGGACCTCGAAACCGTCGTGCACGAGAACGCCCACCAGTGGTTCGGCGACTCGGTGTCGATCGAGAACTGGGCGGACATCTGCCTGAACGAGTGCCTCGCCTCCTACTCGCAGTGGCTGTGGCTGGAGAAGGAGGGCACGAACCTCGACGACCGCTACCGCTCCCGCGTCCAGGAGCTGCGCAGCCGGACGTCGTTCTGGGCGCCGAAGCTCTACGACATGGGCAAGGGCAACGAGTTCAGGGGCGTCTACGACAAGGGCCTCATGGGAATGCACGCGCTGCGCAAGCAGGTCGGGGACGACGTGTTCTTCAAGGCCCTGCAGTCGTGGGCCGCGAAGCACCGGGACGGCAACGCCACCTGGCCCGAGTTCGAGAACCACTTCAAGGAGGCGTCCGGGCAGCAGCTGGACGGCTTCTTCAAGGCCTGGTTCCGCGACTCGGGCATTCCGGAAGATCAGTACCTGCTGCCTGCCGGAGTGCGCCGCTAGTGTGGGTGTCATGGCAGTCGTGAAGATCAACGCGATCAAGGTTCCCGAGGGCGCAGGCCCCGAGCTGGAGAAGCGGTTCGCCGCCCGCCTCGGCGCGGTCGACGACCAGCCGGGCTTCCTCGGCTTCGAGCTCCTGCGGCCGGTCGCGGGCGAGGACCGCTACTTCGTCGTCACGCACTGGGAGACGGACGAGGACTTCGTGGCCTGGCGCGACGGGCAGGCCGGTGCGGCGGCGCACTCGGGTGAGCGCGCGAAGCCCGTGTCGACCGGTGCCGACCTGCTGGAGTTCGAGGTCGTGCTGGGGAGCAAGCCCAAGCAGTGATCGACCAGGCCTACGACAGAGCCGCCGAGCTGATCGCCGGTGCGGACGCGTTGCTCGTCTGCGCCGGTGCCGGCATGGGGGTCGACTCCGGTCTGCCGGACTTCCGCGGCACCGAGGGCTTCTGGCGGGCTTATCCGCCGTACGAGCGGCTCGGGCTGAAGTTCGAGGAGATCGCGGATCCTGTGCACTTCGCCGACGATCCCGCGCTGGCGTGGGGTTTCTACGGCCACCGGTTGCACCTCTACCGCGCCACCGTGCCGCACGAGGGCTTCGAGATCCTGCGCGGGTGGGGCGCCCGCGTCTTCACGTCCAACGTGGACGGACAGTTCCAGAAGGCCGGCTTCACCGACGTCGCCGAGGTCCACGGGTCGATCCACCACGTCCAGTGCGTGGAACCGTGCACCGACGAGGTCTGGGAGTGCTCGTTCGACGTCACCGTCGACCCCGAGTCGATGCGGGCCGTCGGTGAGCTGCCGTCGTGCCCGAACTGCGGCGGGCTGGCCAGGCCCAACATCCTCATGTTCGGCGACTGGGGCTGGGTGCCGCACCGCAGCCAGGCGCAGCTCGACGCGCTCACCGAGTGGCGGCGGGCGCAGCAACGGCTGGTCGTGATCGAGATCGGCGCGGGCACCGCGGTTCCCACCGTGCGGCGTCAGGCCGAGCTGGCGAGCGCCGCCTCCGGTTCGCTGATCCGGATCAACACCCGCGAGCCCGAGGTCCGGCACGGCCGTGGTGTCTCGCTGCCCGCCGGGGCCGCGGAGGCGCTCAGAACTTTGGCACGACGAACTGCGTGACGACGGCCCGGTGGTCGCTGCCGGGCACGTCGAACACGTCCGTCGTGTCGACCGGGCAGCGCTGGTCGACCAGCACGTGGTCGATGGTGACCGGCGGCGGCCAGATGCCGCTGTCGCTCGGCCAGGTGTGGATCAGGCCCTTGCCCACCTGGTCGGCGGCGTCGACGTAACCCTTGTTCAGCAGGCGCGTGATGCCGACGTGGTCGAGGGTGGCGTTGAAGTCGCCCGCGAGCACCCTGATCGCGCCGGTCGAGTCGGGGCTGGGCAGCCCGGCCAGCTCTCGTTGCCACGCCTCGGGACCGGCCGTGACGACCGGCGGCAGCGGGTGCACCGAGACGACCTCGATGTCCTTGCCCGGCAGGTCCACGACCGCACCGGCCTGCTGCAACGTGCCCGGCGGGGTCAGGTTTCGCTGTGTGAGCGGGTACTTCGAGGCGATGCCGCTGCCGGACCCGCCCGGCTCGTCCAGGAAGACGCGGTTGGGCAGCACCTGGTCGAGGCCCGCACGTTCTAGGTCGCGCACCATCTCCGGCGTCAGCTCCTGCATCGCCAAAATGTCGATCTTGCGCGCCCTGACCTCCCTGACGATCGCCTCGGCGTCCGCCATGCCGACGAGGAGGTTCGAGGTCATCACCCGGACCGGTTGTCCCACGCCGTTCGGCCGCGAGTCGGGGAACGCCCTCGGCGCGACGTTCGCGACCATCACGATCGCCACGAGGGTCATCGTCAGCCCGACGACCCACCTCCTGCGGAGCAGCGCGAACAGGCCGATCAGCAGCCCCGCGACGGTGACGTACGGGGTCAGCGAGGTCGTGGCGATCATGTACCGGGTGCCGTCGATGCCGAGCAGCCTGAGCATCGCCGCCGCGACGAACGCCATCGCGCACACGACCAGCAGGAACGTGGTGAAACCGCTCTTGGGCGGCTTCACCTCGGTGGTGACCACGCCGTGCAGCGTGCCCGAGTGCGCGTCAGTCTCCGGTGTGGTCCCCACAGCCTGAGGACGGTTGGCGGCGGGCTCCCGTTGCGTCGGAATGTGTCAGACCTGTCCGGCATGCTGACCTCATGGGAACCAAGGACTGGATGCTCTTCTACGCATCCGGCGAGGTCAGCGAGGTGCTGCGCTCGTCACCGAAGATCGACCGCGAAGCCACCGCGGCGCTGGTAGCGCGGCTCTACCCGTCGTGCGACATCCGTCCGATCGCCGACGGCTCCCTCTACTCGTCCAACCCGCCGAAGGGCGAGGTCTACGCCGCAGTCTTCCCCGGCCTGTCGATCGTCTGCACCCAGGACGCCGCAGGCGACGCCCCGACCGAACTCGACGCGCGCTTCATCCGCGAAGCCGCCGGCCGCACCCTGTACCTGCACGCCATGCACAGCGTCGTGGACTTCTTCGCGTACGCGATCTGGGAGCCGGACGGCACCCTGCGGCGTTCGTTCAGCCTCTCCCCGGACAGCGGCGTGATCTCCGACGTCGGCACTCCCCTGCCGTTCGAGGAGAAGTACCTGGCGGGCGATCCGGAGTTCCTCGAAAGCCTCGACGACGAGGACGAGTACCCGTTCCGCTTCCACCCGCTCGACCTGGGAGAGGCGGCGCTGCGCGCGTTGTTCGGCTTCAACTACGAAGGTGTGATCGAGGACGACGACCCTGATCTGGAGGAGATCGTGCTGGCGGGCTACGTCGTCACACCACGCTGACTCAGACCGCTGCCGCGGGGTGCCTCGGCCGTGCGCCGGGCATCCTGTCGAGCAGCCCGCAGATCGTGTCGACCACGCCCATCAGGTCGTCGGGGTAGATGTGGTCGTGCACCACCAGGTAGACGAAGCCCGACTCGAAGGTCAGCGGCAGCCCCTTGGCGAAGGCGGGCAATCTCCCGTCCTGGTCGATGATCCAGTGCAACGCGTCGAAGTTCAGCTCCCTGGCCGCCGCGGCCGGGTCGCTGGCGTACGCCGAGAACTCCTGGTCCATCGGAGGCAGCAGCGGAACCGGCACCCACTGGGCGTCAGCCTGCTTCGCCGTCTCCGCTTTGTGGCCGACGATCTGCGTCCACTCGGACTCGAGCTGGCCCGGAGACAACGGCTGTCCGTTGTTGACGTTGTACCTGGTCGGCCGCCTGACCTTCAGCGGCGCGAGGCGAGCGGTGGCGATCTCGATGCGGTGCTCTTGCAGCCAGCGCACACCGAATCCGCGCGAGTCGTACCTGACCGATGCTTCGGTCACCCTGACGTGCCACGGACCGCGTTGGAAGTCCAGCGACAGGTCGAACTGCCGCTTCGATCGAAGCGCGACCGAGAACTCGTTCCAGAAGGGCTTGCAGAGCTCGGCCGTCCACATGGCCGCTTCGTCGGGGCCGAGCACCCTGCCGCCGATGCGCTGCGCCAACGGCGTCAGCGCGGCAATCTGCGCCTCGCGCCGTTTCGCGTGGCCGCGGAAGTGCCACCAGCGCCGGACGACCAGGAACACGATCGCCGCGGCGGTCCAAGCCAGGAAGTAGGGCGTCAGGATCACGTTGTGAAGGATCTTCAGCAGGATGTCCATGGTCAGATGTCCAAAAACCCTTCGATGCGCTGCTTCGAATGATCCGTGCCGGTCTCGCGGGACTCAGCGGCCTTCTCCTGGATCGACGTGTTGCGAAGACCCTTCTCGTGAGCCGGGTTCACCTGCGCCAGGGCCTCGTTGCCGACCGCGTCCAGCATCGACTTCCCGAAGCCCTGGTGCACACGCTCGCCGACCACACCGTCATGACTGTTCAGCCTGGTGACGGGGTTGCTCTTGAACCTCTCCCACTTCGACTTGCCCGCGAGCGCGTCGGTCGCCTGCTGGCTGGTGACCTTCTTGTCCGCCATGGCCTTCTTGAAGCCGGTCCCGAGGCTCTTGGCCTTGCTCGCCAGCGTGCGCAGGAAGTCCATGATCTTGGTCAGCAGCTGACGCAGCTTCGCGACGATCCGCGACACCCGGCCGGCCGTGCTGGCGACGCGAACTCCGGTCGCCGCACCCGCCGCGGCCGTCGAGGCGCCACAGCTCGGCACCGCGGCGGCGAGTGCCGGAATCCAGATCATGATCAGCCACGTGATCAGCTCGGTGAGGATCGCCTTGATGACGTCCTCGATCACCTGCATGATCATCGACGACATCAACAACAGTTCGGCCAGTTCACCGGCCTGCCCGGCAACTCCGTCGATGCCGTGGGCGAACTCCCCGAGCTTGGTTCCCGCCGCCTCGGAAGCGCTGCCGCCCCAGGTCTGCACGGTGCTCTGCAGGTCGTCGGCGAACGTGGTGCGCAGCTCGGCGATGCCCTCAGCAATGGCGCCGAAGTTCTCTCCCGCCTGCTGCAACGCGGGACCGTCGCCGCTGACGAAGTGGATCGCGTCCTCGAGCGGCTGCACCACGCTGATCAGGAAGTTGAGGCCCTGCCCGACCAGCCAGCCGAGCGGATCCATCACGAGACCCTGCCCGGCCTCGGTCAGCCCGCTGATCAGCGCACTGCCTTCGGACGACAGCGCGGACGCACCACCGGTCTCACCGGAGTCGCCCATCGCGTCCTTCGCCTTGACGAAGTTCCCGTAGATCGGGATCGCCTCGACGGCCTTCTCCCCGGTGGTCTTCTCGCCGACCTTGATGTCGACGCCACCAGCGCTGATCTCCTCCTCGGCCACGCGATCTACCCCCTGTCGACCTGGATGCCGTCGAGAATCGTCTTCAGGGCCGCTTCCTGGTCCGCATAGCCCTGAGCCGTGTCGCGGAACTTGCCCGCACCGGACTCCAGGCCTTCTTCCATCGCCTGGAACGTGTCCTTGAGGTCGCTCAGCAGATCCTTGTAGGTGTCGAAGACGAACAGGCCCACGACGCCCCACGACTTGTTCGACACGTCCGCCTTGTCCACGAGGCCCTTGATGGCGCTCGCCGTGGTGCGGTGCCCGTCGAGCTTGCCCGCGTACTCGCGCAGCTCTTCAGGGTTGACGCTGAACCCGCTCATCGGCCGTCCTCGTCGTCGAAGAGGTTCAGGAACTTGCCGTCCTGTTTGGACGGAGCGGCGGGCGGCTGCGGCGAACGCGCGTTCCACCCGTCACCGCGCATGATGTTCTGGTCGGAGAAGTCGTCGTGCGGCTCGGGTGCGGGCCTGCGGGGCGGTGCGGGCTGACGGACCGGGCCGGCGTTCTGCACCGGCGGCGCGGGCGGCGGTGGCATCGGAGGACGCTGAGGCGCCGGCGGTTGCGGTGCGGTGTCTTCTGAGCGAACGGTGCGGAGTTCCTCTTTGGACAATCCGAAGAGCTGCGACTGAGTTTCCAGGACCTGGTCGGACAGCTTCATGTCGTCGCCGATCGCACCCTCGACGATGCCCGCCTGGCGGCGGGCGGCTTCGGCCACGGCCTGCTGGAGGGTCGACATCAGCTCGGCGGCCAGGGCGTTGGGCGGTCTGCGCATGGCGAGGTCGGTGAGCCTGATGGCCTTGATGCTGCCGGACGGGCCCGCGACCACCGTCACGGCGCGGTCGGCCGAGGTGGCCACCGCCTCCATCTCGGTCAGCTGCTGCTGCATCTCGCCGATGTTGGCGAACTGCTGGTCAACGCGCTGCATCTGCGACTGGAACCGCTCGAACTGAGCGACCAGCTGCTCGAACGCCGCCGATGGCACAAGAACCTCCCGCAGGAACTCCGCTCGGGCAAGATCACGCGAGCGGCCGTAATAGTCGCAGGACGGGTTTCCGGTTCGCGGCGAAACGGGCAAATCAGGTCAGTGAGGTGATGTGATCCTCAGAGGACGGCGGTGGGGTCGCGCGGCTCTCCATCTCGTTGGCCCGCACCTGACCTCCGCACACCGCGTGCACGAAACCATCCTCAAAGGACAGTTCGAAGAACTCGGACGTGCCACGGCCCGCGCTGGAAGCTCAGCGTCAGTTCTGGCTCGAGCCTCGAGCGATGGAGGCGAAGAGTCCACGCAGCCGCTTCACCGGGGCCGGAAACGAAACCACCCAGCTTCGCAGCCAGCTCGCTCAGGGCGGGGTCTGCTCGGCGACGGCGTGAGCGCGGGCCACGCTGCCAAGGCCTCAACGCGACCAACGGGTTCAGCAGGAACGCCGGCACGTCCACGTGCCCTCCGGCGGAAGCGTCTCACCTCAGGAGTCGCCGAGGGCGCAGATTGTTGAACGGACAGACGAGAACGGCCCCCAGAAAGCCTGGGGGCCGTTCTGACATGCGGCTAGATCACTCGGTCTCGGTCGCCGGAGCGTCCTGCGACTCGGCGGCCGCGTTGGCCGTGAGGTCGACCGGCGGGGCGTCCGGCACGCGGTTCGGCTTGGCCTCGCCGCGGAACACGAACTTCGCCTTGTCGTGCTGGTCCGACTCGCCGTCCCAGCCCTCGACGTCGGTGATGATGATCTGGCCCGGCTGGATCTCGCCGAACAGGATCTTCTCCGACAGGGTGTCCTCGATCTCGCGCTGGATCGTCCGGCGCAGCGGGCGGGCGCCCAGCACCGGGTCGAAGCCGCGCTTCGCGAGCAGGGCCTTGGCACGATCGGTGAGCTCGATCGCCATGTCCTTGTTCTTCAACTGCGCCTCGACGCGGGCGATCATCAGGTCCACCATCTTGATGATCTCGTCCTGAGTCAGCTGGTGGAAGACGATGATGTCGTCGATGCGGTTGAGGAACTCGGGGCGGAAGTGCTTCTTCAGCTCGTCGTTGACCTTGTTCTTCATGCGCTCGTAGTTGGACGCGGTGTCCTGACCCGAGGTGAAGCCGAGGCCGACGGCCTTGCTGATGTCCGACGTGCCCAGGTTCGACGTGAAGATGATGACGGTGTTCTTGAAGTCCACCGTCCGGCCCTGACCGTCGGTCAGGCGGCCGTCCTCCAGCACCTGGAGCAGCGTGTTGTAGACCTCCTGGTGGGCCTTCTCGATCTCGTCGAAGAGCACGACGGAGAACGGCTTGCGGCGCACCTTCTCGGTGAGCTGGCCGCCCTCTTCGTAGCCGACGTAACCGGGAGGGGCACCGAAGAGCCGCGACGCGGTGTACCGGTCGTGGAACTCGCCCATGTCGATCTGGATGAGCGCGTCGTCCTCGCCGAACAGGAAGTTCGCGAGCGCCTTCGAGAGCTCGGTCTTACCGACACCGGACGGGCCGGCGAAGATGAACGAGCCGGAGGGGCGCTTCGGGTCCTTCAGGCCGGCGCGGGTGCGGCGGATCGCCTGCGACACGGCCTTGACCGCGTCGACCTGGCCGATGATCCGCTTGTGCAGCTCGTCCTCCATGCGGAGCAGACGCGTGGTCTCCTCCTCGGTGAGCTTGAACACCGGGATGCCGGTCCAGTTGGCGAGGACCTCGGCGATCTGCTCGTCGTCGACCTCCGCGACGACGTCCAGGTCACCGTCCTTCCACTGCTTCTCCCGCTCGGCCTTCTGGCCCAGGAGCTGCTTCTCCGCGTCACGCAGCTTCGCCGCGCGCTCGAAGTCCTGCGCGTCGATCGCGGACTCCTTGTCGCGACGGACGTCCGCGATCTTCTCGTCGAACTCGCGCAGGTCCGGCGGAGCGGTCATGCGGCGGATGCGCATGCGCGCGCCGGCCTCGTCGATGAGGTCGATCGCCTTGTCCGGCAGGAACCGGTCGTTGATGTACCGGTCGGCCAGCGTGGCGGCGGCGACCAGCGCGGAGTCGGTGATCGAGACGCGGTGGTGCGCCTCGTACCGGTCGCGCAGGCCCTTGAGGATCTCGATGGTGTGCTCGAGCGACGGCTCGCCCACCTGGATCGGCTGGAAGCGGCGCTCCAGCGCGGGGTCCTTCTCGACGTGCTTGCGGTACTCGTCGAGCGTGGTGGCACCGATCGTCTGCAGCTCACCGCGCGCGAGCATCGGCTTCAGGATCGAAGCCGCGTCGATCGCGCCCTCGGCGGCACCCGCACCGACGAGCGTGTGGATCTCGTCGATGAACAGGATGATGTCGCCGCGCGTGCGGATCTCCTTGAGGACCTTCTTCAGGCGCTCTTCGAAGTCACCGCGGTAGCGCGAGCCCGCGACCAGCGAGCCGAGGTCGAGCGTGTAGAGCTGCTTGTCCTTGAGCGTCTCGGGCACCTCGCCCTTGACGACCATCTGCGCCAGCCCCTCGACGACGGCCGTCTTGCCGACGCCGGGCTCGCCGATGAGGACCGGGTTGTTCTTGGTGCGGCGGGACAGCACCTGCATGACCCGCTCGATCTCCTTGGTGCGCCCGATCACCGGGTCGAGCTTCCCCTCACGGGCCGAAGCCGTGAGGTTGCGCCCGAACTGGTCGAGGACCAGGGACGAAGACGGGGTGCCCTCGCCACGCCCTGGCGACTCCGACGAACCCTTCTCCGTCGAGTAGCCGGACAGCAGCTGCAGCACCTGCTGCCGCACCCTGTTCAGGTCGGCGCCGAGCTTCACGAGGACCTGCGCCGCGACGCCTTCGCCCTCGCGAATCAACCCGAGCAGGATGTGCTCGGTGCCGATGTAGTTGTGGCCGAGCTGAAGCGCCTCGCGCAGCGAGAGCTCCAGGACCTTCTTCGCACGGGGGGTGAAGGGGATGTGTCCACTCGGAGCCTGCTGGCCCTGGCCGATGATCTCTTCGACCTGCTGGCGGACGCCCTCCAGCGCAATCCCCAACGACTCGAGCGCCTTGGCGGCGACACCTTCACCCTCGTGGATCAGACCCAGGAGGATGTGCTCGGTGCCGATGTAGTTGTGGTTGAGCATCCGTGCCTCTTCTTGGGCAAGGACAACCACCCGCCTCGCGCGGTCGGTGAACCTTTCGAACATTCGCACTCCCTGACTGCTGCGTCGGCGGTCCTCGGCTCCACCGATCTACCCTGGTGAGCGCGGCACCGTGGCTCCACTGTAGTGGGCGGCCCCGAGACCCGTGGTTCCCACAAGCGCCCATCGGCGTCCGGAGAACAGTGACATCAGCATCAACGCAGGTCGAAGGCAACGGATTCCACAGATCGGGCGATGTCCGCTCAGCGCGAACACCGCCGAGTTGAGCCATACTCCTGTGACCGGGCCCACCTCGCCGGGCGCAATTTGGTCATCTTTGGGTAAGGTTAGGCAAGCCTCATACCCATGAGATAGGACATGCGCGTTGACCGTACCGGCGAGGGTCTCACAGAAGAACCCGCGTGCGCTCACGCCTCTGGCCGAATCCATCGCCCGCCTGAACCTGGACACCGACATCAGGTTCGGCACCCAGCCCAGCGACTGGACGATCTGCTCCGACCTCCTGTCCGAGCCCACCAAGTTCGACCTGTGGCGCAAAGACCTCGCCGAATGGCTGGTGGAGCAATACGGCGAGTCCGACGACCGAGCCACCGCCGGCTACATCATGGGTTGGTACCTCCACGTCCCCGGCTACCTCGCAGGCCTCCTCTTCCACACGGCCCGCCGAGTCCCCACCCTCAAGCCCTGCGACACCGCGTTCAGAATCGCCCAGGACGGCCGCCCCCACCCGGACGGCATGGCGATCCTCAGCGACGAATTCGCCTGCCTCCCAGACGACCCGGCCTCGAACCACCCAGCCGCAACAGTCGTCCCCTCAGAAGCCGCCCTGGCCGCCCTCCTGCGCGCCCGCTACGCGGCCCACGCGGCCCAGTTCGTCGCCTCATTCGGCCAGGTGGTCCGCTTCGGCCGCCGCCAACTCTGGGCAGCAGCCACCGACATGCTCGAATACGGCCCCTGGGCCGCAGGCCGAGTGTGCGGCGACGAGAACGCAGGCGTCACCGAGGCAGCACTGATCCTCCCCGAAAAGCTCGAACCTTTCGTCTCCGCCTCAACCCTGCACCTCACCGACGAGGGCTGGAAGCGCAAGCGAAACAGCTGCTGCTTCCACTACGTCCTCCCGGACGCAGAGCCCTGCACGGCCTGCCCGCGCACCTGCTCCAGCAACTGAACGAGGGCCAACGGCCCGAGCCGAAGCGAGCGATCTCAGGTGGATGAACGGCGCTTTTGTCCACCTCAGGTGGACAAAAGCGCCGTTCATCCACGTCGGGGCCTGGGCCGGCGAGCCCGGAAGCCTGAAACAGGAACGGACCCACCCAACAAGACCACCTACGGACCGGACACCCGATGCCGAGACCCCACCGGCACCACCAACGGTGTCCCGGAAACCGGATCCTCGACAACCCGAGCATCCAGCCCGAACACGTCCGACAACATCGCCTCGGTCAACACCTCAGCCGGCGAACCCTGAGCCACGATCCGCCCATCGCGCATGGCAACGATCGTGTCCGCATACCGAGCAGCCAAGTTCAAGTCGTGCAACACCATCACGACAGTCCGCCCCATGGACGAGTGCAACTCCTGCACCAGATCCAACACATCAATCTGATGCGCGAGGTCCAAGTAGGTAGTCGGCTCATCCAGCAACAGCAGATCCGTGCCCTGGGCAAGAGCCATCGAGATCCACGCGCGCTGCCGCTGCCCACCAGACAACTCGTCCACAGTCCGGTCGGCAAGATCCGAAACCCCGGTCATCGCCATCGCGGCAGACACAGCCGCAGCATCATCAGACGACCACTGCCGATACCAGGCCTGATGCGGATGGCGCCCCCGAGCCACCAGATCGGCAACAGTCAGCCCCTCAGGAGCAGACGGAGCCTGAGGCAGCAACCCCAACACCCGAGCCACGTCCCGAGTGGCCATCCGATCGATCTGCTTGCCGTCCAACAGAACAGCCCCAGAACGAGCAGGCAACAACCGCCCCAACGCCCGCAACAGCGTCGACTTCCCACACCCGTTCGGCCCGATAACGGCAGTGACGGTCCCACCAACGATCGACAGGTCCAACGAATCGACGACCAGCCGCTCCCCGTACCCGACGCACAACGAAGAGGCCTCAAGCCGAACACTCATACCCGAGCCTCCCGACGGCTACGAACCAGCAGATACATCAGATAGGGCGCCCCGAGCACAGCCGTGACCACCCCGACCGGCAGCTCGAGCCGATAAACCGTCCGCGCCACCAGGTCCGACAACATGACCAGCACCCCGCCGACCACCACGGACCCGAACAACGGCGGCTGCGCGGTCCCCGCCAACCGCAAGGCGATCTGCGGCGTGGCAAGCGCAACGAACGCGATCGGTCCAGCCGCAGCCGTTGCCACAGACGCCAGCACGATCGCCACCACGATCAGGAAAGACCGTGCCAGGTTGACCCGCACCCCGAGCCCGCGCGAAGTCTCGTCCCCGAACTGCAGCGCCCCGAGCACGTGCCCACCGATCAACGCCACGGGAACCAGCACGACAAGCGCCAGTGCGACCGGCACGACGTGCTCCCACCCGCGCCCGTTCAGCGACCCGGTGATCCACACCATCGCGCGCCCGGCGTCCTGCACGTCGCCGACGGTCAGCAGGTAGTGCGTGAAGTTGCCGGCCACCGCGGTGATGCCGATGCCGACCAGCACCATCCGGAAGCCCTCGATGCCCTGCCGCCACGCCAGCGCGTACACCAGCAGGCCCGCGGCCAAACCACCCGCGAGCCCGGCCAGCGGCAGCCCGATCGACGCCGCACCGCCGGTCACCACGCCCAGCGACCCGGCGAACGTGATCACCGAGACCGCTCCGGCGCCGGCGCCCCAGGTCACGCCGAGGATGTCCGGCGACGCCAGCGGGTTGCGCACGATCGCCTGGAAGATCGCGCCCGACAGTCCGAGCGCACCGCCGACGAGCAGGCCCGTCAGCGCTCGCGGCATCCGCAGCTCCATCACCACGAACTGGTCGCGGCGCGTGCCTGCGCCCAGCAAGGTGTCGACGACCTGCGAGGCGGTCAGCGGGAAGTCGCCGATCATGATGTCGACGACCAGGACGACGGCCAGCAGCACGAGCGCCACCGCGACCACCACCAGCGGCCGCCGGCGCAGCTTGAACGAGGTCGCCCCGACCCTGAGCGCGGTCAAATCCTCACCAGCTTCTTGCGACGCACCAGGTAGATGAAGAACGGCGCGCCGAGCAGCGCCAGCATCACGCCGACCTCCACCTCGGACGGACGAGCCACCACCCTGCCCACGACGTCGGCGAACAGCAGCAGGATCGCGCCCAGCACGGCGGAGAACGGCAGCAACCAGCGGTAGTCGGGGCCGGTGAACGCGCGCGCCACGTGCGGCACCACAAGGCCGAGGAACCCGATGGGCCCGCACGCCGCGACAGCCCCGCCCACCAGCAGCGTGATCGCCAGGATGCCCAACGACCTCGTCATCCCGACCCGCACGCCCAGCGAACGAGCCACGTCTTCGCCCAGCGACAACGCGTTGAGCCCCGGCGCGTTGAACGCCGCGAGGACCAGCCCGACGACCAGGAACGGCAGCACCTGCGTCAGCACCGACATGTCGCGGCCCGCGATGGCGCCGACCTGCCAGAACCGGAACGCGTCGAGCGACTGCTGGTCGAGCAGCACGATCGCGGACACCAGGCCGTGCATCAGCGCGGAGACCGCGGCACCGGCCAGCGCCAGCGTCACCGGCGACGGACCGCCACGCCCAGCGGACCCGAGCAGGAACACCACCACGCTCGCGATCATCGCGCCGGCGAACGCGAACCAGATGTAGCCGACCAGCGACGAGACGCCGAGCAGGAAGATCGAGAGCACGACCGCGAGCGCGGCGCCGTGCGTGACGCCGAGGATGCCGGGGTCGGCCAGCGGGTTGCGCGTGTGGCCCTGCATCAGCGCGCCACCGACGCCGAGAGCGACGCCCACCGCGATGCCGATCAACGTCCGCGGGATCCGCAGCTGGCGGATCACCACGTCGTCCTCGACGCCGGTCGGCGTGAAGAGGCCGTGCCAGACCCCTGACAGCGGGATCTCCTTGGAGCCGATCGCGATGCTGGCCAGACACACGGCGACCAGCGCGAGCAGCAGGAAGAGCAGGCCGACCAACCTCTTACGGCCCAACGCCCACCCCTCCAAATGCCCGACTTATGCTCACGGAAAGCCAGGTAAGCCTAACCGAATCTCTGGAGTCCCCGATGCGAAGAACAGCTCTGATGAGTGTGGCGCTACTCGCGCTCACCGCCTGTGGTCAGGCGACCACGACGAGCCCGAGTGCGCCCGCCGACCAGGGCTGGACGCCGGTGACGATCGAGCACGCCATGGGCAAGACGGAGATCAAGGACCGGCCGAAGAGGATCGCCGCGCTCGACAGCAGCTACGTCGACGCCGCGCTCGCACTGGAGACCGAGGTCGTCGCGTACACCCGCTACCGCACCGACGGCCTGCCGGACTACCTGGCGCAGGACGCGGCCAAGTACGCGAAGAACGCCAAGGCCGTCGGCGAGCTGGCCAGCCCGAACCTCGAGGAGCTCGCCACGATCGGCCCTGACCTGATCGTGTCCGCGAAGGTCAGGCACGAGCAGATCTACGACAAGCTGTCCAAGATCGGCCCCACGGTGTTCAGCGTGACGACCGGGCCGACGTGGAAGGACAACATCCGCCTGCTCGGCAAGGCGCTGGGCAAGGAGCAGCTGGCCAACGAGAAGATCGCCGCCTACGAGGCGCGGGCCAAGAAGATCGGCGACGCCATCCGCGCCAAGGCCGGCCACAACCCGTCGATCTCACTGGCCCGGTTCGTCGCCGGTGAGCAGACCGTGCGGCTCTACACGGAGAAGTCGTTCCCCGGCGGCGTCCTGTTCGCCGACGCGGGCCTCGCGAGGCCGCAGGGCCAGCCGACTTCGGACAAGATCGCCGTCGACCTCAGCCAGGAGCAGATCTCCTCGCTCGACGCCGAACGGATCCTCGTCTCGGCCTGGACCGACCCCAAGGGTGAAACCGAGAAGATCAAGCAGCAATATTTGGCCAACCCGTTGTGGGGTCAACTAAAGGGCCAGAAGCAGGACATCTCCGATGTCGTTTGGGTCTCATCGGTCAGCCTTCAGGGCGCGCACGCGATGCTGGACGACCTCGCGAAGGGTTTCAACGTCGATCCAGCGCGTAGTTGAACAGTCACCTAAAAAACGCCCCAGAGGTTCGGGGATCTCCCCGAAAAGCACTGCGGGCCACAGCGAAGGTGCGCAGCACCGAGCAATGTGGCCCGCCTCGGGGTTCCGGGAAGATTCCCGGAACCCCTTCGTGTTTTACCGAATTTCAGCCCTGCTGGTGGTACGCGTCGAGCACCTCGGCCGGGATGCGGCCGCGGTCCGACACCTTCATGCCCTGCTTGCGGGCCCACTCGCGAATGGCCTGGTTCTGCTCACGATCCGCTGATGCCGGACGTGCCTTCACACTCGCAGGACGACCAGGCCCAACGCGCTTGCGGCCACCCGCACGACGTGCACTTCCGACGAAGTCGGCAAGAGCGTCCCGCAGTTTGCCCGCATTGCCCGAGGAAAGGTCGATCGTGTAGCTGACCCCATCCAGTCCGAACTCGACGGTCTCCTCAGCGGTGGAACCGTCCAGATCGTCGACGAGGGTCACCGTGACCTTCTGCGCCATGCGTATCCTCCTGGACCCCGAATGCGCGGTCACCCGCGTCGCCAACTAAAGCCTTCTGCGAGGCAGGTTAGCGCACGGGTGCCACATTGCACCTATCGACATCCCGGAAAGTTACTCATTCAGGGCGAACGAGCGGGAACAAGATGGTCTCCCGGATACCCAGGCCGGTGAGGGCCATCAGCAGCCGATCGATACCCATTCCGACGCCACCACTCGGTGGCATTCCGTACTCCAGTGATCGCAGAAAGTCCTCATCGATCGGCATGGCCTCGACGTCACCGGCCGCGGCGAGCCGCGCCTGCGCTTCGAGACGTTCCCGTTCGATCACCGGGTCCACCAGTTCGGAGTAACCGGTTCCGAGTTCGAATCCGCGGATGTACAGATCCCACTTTTCGGCGACACCGGGCTTGGTGCGGTGCTGCCTGGTCAGCGGGGACGTCTCCACCGGGTAGTCGCGCACGAACGTCGGGGCGTAGAGCGAGTCGCACACCAGGTGCTCCCACAGCTCCTCGACCAGCTTGCCGTGCCCGAACTTCGGGTTGACCTCGAGTTCGTGCCGGTCGCAAAGCTTGCGCAGCACCTCGGCAGGCGTCTCGGGGGTGATTTCCTCACCGACCGCTCCGGACAACGACTCGTAGATGCTGAGCGTCGCCCATTCACCCGAGAGGTCGTACTCGCTGCCGTCCGCCAAGGTGACGATCTGAGAACCCGACACCGCTTCCGCGGCTTCCTGGATCAGCTCGCGGGTGAGTGCTGCGTTCGAGTCGTACGTCGCGTACGCCTCGTAGTACTCCACCATCGAAAACTCGGGCGAATGAGACGAGTCCACGCCCTCGTTGCGGAAGTTGCGGTTGATCTCGAAGACCTTCTCGATGCCACCGACCACGCAGCGCTTCAAGTACAGCTCGGGCGCGATGCGGAGGTACAGATCGATGTCGAGCGCGTTCGAGTGCGTGATGAAGGGACGCGCGCTCGCACCGCCCTGCAGCGTCTGCAACATCGGCGTCTCGACTTCGAGGAATCCGCGCCGGTGGAACGAGTCGCGCAGCGAACGAACCACGTTCGCACGGGTCCGAACAGTGTCGCGAGCGGTCGGCCGCAGGATCAGGTCGACGTAACGCTGGCGAATGCGGGTTTCCTCGCCGAGTTCCTTGTGCGCGACCGGCAACGGGCGCAACGACTTCGACGTCAGCTGCCACGCGTCGGCCATCACGGAAAGCTCACCGCGGCGCGAGCTGATGACCTCGCCGTGGATGAAAACGTGGTCACCGAGGTCGACGTCGGTCTTCCACTCGGAAAGCGCTTCTTCCCCCACACCGGCGAGGCTCAGCATCGCCTGCAGTTCGGTGCCGTCGCCTTCGCGCAACGTCGCGAAGCACAGCTTTCCGGTGTTGCGCATGAACATCACGCGCCCGGTCACGCCGACGAGCTCGCCGGTCTGCGTGTCGGGTTCGAGTTCGGGGTGCGCGTCGCGAATCTCGCGCAACGTGTGCGTGCGCGCGACTTCGACGGGATACGGCTCCTTGCCGGAAGCGAGCAGCCGCGCACGCTTCTCCCGGCGCACGCGCATCTGCTCTGGCAGGTCTTCTTCGCTGGTCACGAGGTTTTGCTTCGGCTGCTCACTCACGCCGAGAAGAGTACGGTTCGGCGTTTGGTCAAAGCGAACCGGATACCCCGCCCGATCAGCGACAGCCTAAGTTGGACGGATGGATCTACACGCGAGGCGAGCGGACTCGTTCGGCGCGCAGGCAGAGGCCTACGCCGAACACCGGCCTGACTATCCCGTGGCGGCGATCCGGTGGGCACTGGAGCCACTAGGCACTACCGAGCGGTTGGACGTGCTCGACCTCGCCGCCGGCACCGGCAAGCTGACCGCGGGCCTGGTCGCGGAAGGCCACCGCGTGACGGCCGTGGAGCCCAACGAGCAGATGCTGTCCGAGCTGGTGCGCCGTGTGCACGACGTGCGCGCGCTGCCCGGTCACGCCGAGCACATCCCGGTCCCCGACCAGACCATCGACGCCGTGTTCGTCGGCACCGCGTTCCACTGGTTCGACCAGGAGAAGGCACTGCCGGAGATCGCCCGCGTGCTGCGGCCCGGCGGGGTGCTGGCGGCCATGTGGCTGGACACGGACCCGGACGTCGCGTGGCTCGAGGAGTTCCAACAGCTGTCCAACACGAGCGTCGAGTCGCAGCGCCACGATCCGGTGGAGGTCATGGCGCACCCGTCGTTCGGGCCGGCGGAGCACGCGGTGTTCCCGCACGTCCACCGCCGGGACTCGCCGGAAGCGACGGTCGCCTGGATCAACACGCACTCGCGCATGCTCGTCATCGACGACGAGGAGCGAGCCGCGGTCAACGACAAGATGCTCGAGTTCCTGCGCGAACGCCCGGAGACGTCGAACGGTCCGTTCGACGTCCCCTTGCGCAGCGAGGTCTTCCGGACGGTTCGCGTCAGCGAGTAGACATGTTGCGCTCGAAGACGAGCCGCAACCCCAGCAGGGTCAGGTCGGGCACGTGGTGCGCGATCGTCGACGACTCCGAGACGACCAGTGGAGCGAGCCCGCCCGTGGCGATCACCGTCACAGGGCCGGGATCGGTCTGCTGGAGCTCCTCGGTGATCTTGCGCACCAGCCCGTCCACCTGCCCGACGAACCCGTAGACGATGCCGGACTGCAGGCACTCCACGGTGTTCTTGCCGATCACGTTGCGCGGCCTGACCAGCTCGACCTTGCGCAGCTGGGCGGCGCGCGCGGCCAGGGCGTCGACCGAGATCTCGATGCCGGGCGCCAGCGCACCGCCGAGGAACTCGCCGCGCGACGAGATCACGTCGAGGTTCGTGGACGTGCCGAAGTCGACGACGATGCACGAGGTCGAGTAGAGGTGGTGCGCGGCCAGCGTGTTGATCACGCGGTCCGAGCCCACCTCCTTCGGGTTGTCGACGAGCAGCGGCACGCCGGTCTTCACACCCGGCTCCACCAGCACCTTCGGCACGGTGTCGTAGTAGCGGCCGAGCATGACCCGCAGCTCGCGCAGCACCGCGGGCACGGTGGACAGCGCGGAGATGCCGGTGATCTTGTCCGCGTACTCGCCGAGCAGGCCGCGCATGGTCAGCGCGAGCTCGTCGGCGGTCATGCGCGCGTCGGTGCGCATCCGCCAGTCGCGCACGAGCGGGGCCGTGTCGCCGACCCCGTCGTACAGGCCGAGCACGATGTTGGTGTTGCCGACGTCGATGGCGAGCAGCACTGTGCGTTTCCTCAGTTCTCGGCTTGGATCAGCGCGTCGAGCGCGGTCGCCTCAACGGTCTCGGACGAAGGTGCGCTCGTGGAGCCGTTCACCAGACCGGAGCCCTCGGGGGCGTGCGCGGGGTCGGCACCGAGGTCGACGACCTTGTTGTCGGCGTCCACGAAGACGACCCGCGGCTGGTAGGTGCGGGACTCGGCGTCGTCCATCTGCCCGTAGGCGATGAGGATCACGATGTCGCCGGGGTGCACGAGGTGCGCGGCCGCGCCGTTGATGCCCAGCACGCCGGACCCGCGCTCGCCGGGGATGACGTAGGTCTCCAGGCGCGCGCCGTTGGTGACGTCGACGATGGCGACCTGCTCGCCCGCCAGCAGGTCGGCGGCCTCCATCAGGTCCTCGTCCACCGTCACCGAGCCGACGTAGTGCAGGTCCGCCTGCGTCACGGTGGCGCGGTGGATCTTGGACTTCAGCATCGTGCGGAACATGTCATTCCCCCTACTCGTCGCCTTCGCCGAGCAACACCGCGATGTTGTCGATCAGACGGGTGGAACCGACCCTGGCCGCCACGAGCAGCCTGGCGTCGCCGTTCTCCGGTGCGGGACCGAGGTCGACCCCGCGCAGCTCGAGGTAGTCGAGTTCGACCTCGGGCACCTGCGCGAGGACGTCGTGCGCGGCCTTGAGCACCGCGTCCGCGCCCTGCGACGACACGTGTGCACCGGCGGTGAGCGCGGCCGACAGCGTCACGGCGTGGTGGCGCTGCTCCGGCGTCAGGTAGGCGTTGCGGGACGACAGCGCCAGGCCGTCGTGCTCGCGGACGGTCGGCACGCCGACGACGTCGAGCGGGAAGTTCAGGTCCCGCGCCATCTTGTGGATGAGCTGCAGCTGTTGGTAGTCCTTCTGCCCGAACACCGCGTACGTGGGCTGCACGATGTTGAACAGCTTCGACACCACGGTCAGCACGCCGGCGAAGTGACCGGGGCGGGACGCGCCCTCCAGGTCGTCGCCCAGCGGGCCGGGGTGCACGGTGACCTGCGCGCCCTCGGGGTACATGTCCTCGACGGACGGCGCGAAGACCAGGCCCACGCGCTCCTCGCGGCAGATGTCCAGGTCGGACTCGAACTGCCGCGGGTACTTCGCGAGGTCCTCGTTCGGCCCGAACTGCAAGGGGTTCACGAAGATCGACACCACGACCACCGTGTTCTGCATGACCTGCGCCTCGCGGATCAGCTGCCGGTGGCCCGCGTGCAGGGCGCCCATCGTGGGCACCAGCGCGACGTTGCGGCCGGCGCCCCGCAGCGCCCTGACCACGCGGTTGATCCGCTGCGGGTCGCGGTGCACCGTGACGTCGTCCGGGCGGTAGTCGTCCTTGGTCAATGGCTTGGTCACGTCAGTCCTCAAGAGTGGTGCGAACGTCGTCGGCCGCGTCGGGCTTGAGCAGCCCGGAGCGTTCGGCCCGGTCGGCGGTGCGCCGGGCGAGCACGCGGTAGCTGGGCAGGGTCTCGGGCGCCTGCTCGGCCAGCACGCCGAGGTGCTTGCGCAAGGTACCCGTGTCGCCTCGCGCGACCGGACCGGTGAGGGCCCGGTCGCCGTGGCGCAGCGCGTTGTCGAGCGCGGCGGACAGCAACGGGCCGAGCAGGCGTTCGGCGTTGGCGACGCCGGCGTTCGTGAGCAGGTCGGCGGCGTCGCGGACCAGCGTGATCAGGTGGTTCGCGCCGTGGGCCAGTGCCGCGTGGTAGAGCGGGCGGACGGCCTCGGGGACCCTGATCGGCTCGGCGTCCATCTCCACGACCAGCGCCTCGCCGACGCTCCAGGCGACCTCGTCACCGTCCGCGGCCGTGACGCCGACACACGCGGAGCTCATCCGCTGGAGGTCCTCGGGGCGGCCGGTGAACGTCATGACGGGGTGCAGGGCGAGGGTGAGCGCACCGAGCTGGGCAGCGGGTTCGAGAACCTTGACGCCCTGAGCGCCGCTGGTGTGCACGACGATCTGGCCCGCACGCAGGCTTTCGGTGGCGATCAGGCCCTTGACCAGGCCTTCCAGCTCGTCGTCCGGCACCGCCAGCAGCACGAGGTCGGCGCGTTGGGCGACTTCGGTCGGGTCCTCGACCGGGACACCGGGCAGCAGCTCCTCCGCGCGGTTGCGGGAGGCCTGGGAGACGGCGGACGTGCCGACCACCACGTGGCCCGTCCTGGCCAGCGCGGCGCCCAGCACCGAGCCGACCCGGCCTGCCGAGATGACACCGACGGCGAGCCTGGCCGGACGTGGGGTCGCGTCCATGCGACTAACTCCTTCTGACGTTCCAGTCCCAAGTGCGGGTACCAGACGACGCCGCCGAGCGTAATCCGCACTTCCGGGCCTGTGCCCGGTCGGTGACGGGACTCACCGGCGCGCGGCGGCCCTGGCGGCGTGCAGGGTGTCGAGCAGCACCCCGTGGCGCTGCTCGGCGCTCTGGCCCGCCGTTCCCTGTTCGATGCGGTGCCGCAGGAAGGCCAGCTCGGTGACCGCGATCTGGTAGCTCTTCACGGCCCTGACCGCCGAGTCACCGGACTTGCGCTTGACCGCCCGCAGCCAGTTCCTGCGCCCGTTGAGGCTGGCCAGCAGGGCCACCTCGCTGGTGGCGATCCACCGGTTCTGCGCCATCGCCGCCAGTTGCCCGGCGACGATCCGCTGCTCCCTGCGCCGCTGCCAGACCAC
Organism: Lentzea rhizosphaerae; assembly: GCF_042649515.1. Classification (NCBI taxonomy): domain Bacteria; kingdom Bacillati; phylum Actinomycetota; class Actinomycetes; order Pseudonocardiales; family Pseudonocardiaceae; genus Lentzea; species Lentzea rhizosphaerae. The sequence goes on from NZ_JBHRZI010000057.1 coordinate 337,615, forward strand.
GATCGCGACCGCTCCCGCGAACACCGGCACCATGATCAGGAAGTACAGGTTGATGAAGTCCGACCCGGTGCCGACGGTCGTCGAGAAGTTCCAGAGCGAGTGCAGCCCGACCGCGGTGAGGTAGCCGCCGATCGGCGCGAAGATCCGGACCGTGGCGTTGCTGGTGCTCGCCGCGATGCCGACGCCGATCCCGGTCATGGCCGTGAACAGCGGGTGCGCGAACGGCGACAGCACCCCGCGCAGCACGAACAGGGCGATCACCCCGCCGCCCATGTTGCCGAGGCCGTCCTGGAGGAAGACCCGGCCGAAGTACCAGATGTTCTCGGTGAACGCGAAGCCCGCGGCCGTGATGCCCGCGTAGACCATGCCGTCCACGACCCCGTCGAACTCGTGACGTCGCCGGAGGAACACCGCGAGCAGGAACGCGGCCTTGGTCGCCTCCTCGACGATCGGCGCCCCGACCACCGCGGTGAACGTCGTGCCGTCGTTGGTGAGGAGGTCGCCGAGCACACGCGCGGTCTGGTTGAACGCGAGCGAGCTGATCGTCGCCCCGCAAGCACCCCACACGAACGCGAAGAGCAGCATCTTCGCGGGCTCCGGCTCCCACCGGTCGATCCACAGGAACGCGCTCACCACGAACGCGACGGGAATCAACGCCGCGGCGGCCCCGACCAGCAACGGCTCGATGCCGATGCTCGACGTGCCGAGCGCGAACAGCACCAGTCCCGCCGCGGCGAGCGCGATGAGCGCCACGACCGGGAACAGGACGGTCCAGCGGCGCTGCTCGATGCGCTTCTTCGTCGGCGTCGGTGCCGGCGTCGGCGTTGATGCTGGCGTTGGCGTCGGCACCGTTGGTGGCGTCGGCGTGTGGTCGTTCACGGGAAATGACCTTAGATGCACACTTGTCCGGTGTTCGACTGGGAAGCCGCTTGGCACGCCGCCCTGTACGGCCCGTCGGGCTTCTTCGCACGCGGTGAGAAGCCTTCCTCGCACTTCCGCACGTCACCACTGGTTGGACCGGAACTGGCCTCGGCGCTTCTGGAGCTGTTGTCGCGGGTGGACGCGGCCCTCGGATTTCCCCCGGTAGTGGACTTCGTGGACGTCGGCGCAGGAGGAGGCGAACTGGCCTTCGCAGTCCGTTCCCTGGCCTCGGGCTCGCTGGCCTCCCGCCTGCGCGTGACGGCCGTCGAACTCGGCCCACCCGTTGAGCTGCCTGGAGTTCACTGGACTTCTTCGGTGCCTTCGTGCGTCGGGCTGCTGGTCGGGCACGAGTGGCTCGACTCGATCCCGTGCCCCGTCGTGACCGGACCTTCTGCCGACCCGTGGATCACCCGGTGGTGGCCAACTCTGCGCCCTGGTGAGCAAGCAGAGGTGGGCGCCCCGCGTGACGCCGCCTGGGCCTTTGCCGTGTCGTCGGTGCGCGGCGCGGCCCTGGCGATCGACTACGGCCACCTCGTGTCGTCCCGCCGCTTCACCCTGACCGGGTACCGCGACGGGCGCCAGGTGCCGCCGGTGTTCGACGGGTCGTGCGACATCACGGCCCACGTGGCCTTCGACTCGTGCGCGGCGGCGGCCGGTGAGCCGTTCGTGCTGGTGTCACAACGGGATGCGCTGGCCGCTCTCGGGGTGACCGGTGCGGTTTCCGGCTCTGGGTGGGAGTGGCTGGAGTCGGCTGCTCGGGCTGGGCGGGTTGCCGAGCTGCGTGATCCTCGCGGGCTGGGGTCGTTCGGCTGGTTGCTGCACGGGTGCGGGGTGGCTGTTTCGGACCTGCTGCCCGAGTTGCCGCCCTGGCGTCCGAATCCCGCCAGCTTTTCCGTGGTCTGACGACGATCGTTCTGCGGTATGCGAATCCACAACGTTCTGCCTTCCGCCGCTCTGTCCGATCCTGGCCGGGAGTACCGGGCGTCCGAACCAGATGTGCCTTTGCGGTGCTGTCTGCGGAAGTCGCTGGCCGACGAGCCGGTGTGGTTGTTCCGGTACTCGCCGCCGTTCGGGAAAGGGCCTTACTCGGAGGTCGGGCCGGTTTTCACGCACGTGGAGTGCGCGGGGGCACCGTCGTTGGATCGTCTCCCTGTTGAATTGTTGAACAATACCCGGATTCTACGTTCCTACAACGCCGCAGGTCAGATCGTGGATGGGGAGGTGGTGGAGCCGGGATCGTTCGATCGTGTGATCGAAGGATTGTTCAACGATCCTTCGATTGAGGCGGTGCAGGTTCGGAGCTTGTCGCACGGGTGCTTCTACTTCGGCGTGACGAGGGCGTGATCGCCTGGCCTGGATGGGTGAGTTGGGGCGAGTGGGTGGGACGAGTGGGCGGGGCGGGCAGCTGGGCCGGTCGGCTGAGGCGGGCGGCTGGGCGTGGGCGGCGGGGGTTCAGCGGCTGGGGCGGGCAGCTCGACGAGGCTCTGGGGTTCAGCGGCTGGGCGATGTGAGCGGTCCGGCGAGATTGGGCGGCTGGGCGATGGCGTGAGCGGCGGGGTTGAGCGACACGGCGGAGTGCGTGAGCGGCCGAGGTCGAGCGGCACGGCGAGGCGCGAGCGGTCGGGTTGAGCTGCGCAATGAACTCGTGAGCGACAGACCGGAGGCGGTCTGAAGTCGTCCCGCCGAAGTGCGAGGCACCTGGCTGGCCGACCAAGGTGCCAGGGACCTGGCGGACCCGCCAGCGTGTGCGGACCCCGACCGGGCCGCCACCGTGTGAGCCACGCTGACCCAGCCCAGCACGCACCAGGCACGAGCCGCATCGATCGCGTCCGTCATCGCTCAGGCCCGCCATCCATCACGCTCGCCATCCATCACGCTCGCCATCCATCACGCTCGCCATCCATCACGCTCGCCATCCGTCACGCTCGCCATCCGTCACGCCCGCCATCGATCGAGCCCGCCACGAGCGTTGGCCGCACCAATGCCCCAACCAAGGCAGCGCAAACCGACCAGCACCCCCGACCAGGACACGAGCCAGGCCCGTCGGCACGCGAGCCGCACCGCCAACCCACGCACCACCAACGCACGCGCCCCCAACACCACGACGAGCCCCCGAGCACCCCGGCGCCCACCAGGCCGCGAACCGCGTCCGAGCGGCTTCCCGGCGCCGTGAAACCATGCTCCGGTGAGCGAGCAGATCACCGTCGGCGTAGGAGCAGGCGCCCAGTACCTGGGCGTGGACCGCGTGATCGACCTGGGGCCACTTCACCCGTCGGCCCACGGCGCCTACCGTCTTCGGCTGACGGTCACGCCGGACCTGGTGATCACCGCTGCCGAGCCCCTCGTCGGGCATCTGCACCGCGGGGCCGAGAAGCTCTTCGAGGTTCGCGACTACCGGCAGGTGCTGACGCTGGCCAATCGGCACGACTGGCTTTCCGCGTTCTGCAACGAGCTTGCTGTCGCGCTGGCCGTCGAGCGCATGACCGGCATGGACGTTCCCGCACGCGCCCAGTGGCTTCGCGCTCTCCTCTGCGAGCTCAACAGGCTGTTGGCGCACATGGTTTTCCTGACGCCGCTGGCGCCCGAGGCCGCCGCCTACCGCGAGGGCGTCCAAGCGCTGATGGAAGAGGCTTCCGGGGGCCGCATCCACTTCATGTTCAACCGGATCGGTGGCCTCCGCGAGGACGTGCCGGCGGGCTGGACGTCCAGAACCGCCGACTTCTTGTCCACTGTGGACATCCCGCACATCGACTTCACCAAGCTGGAAGGCCTCGGGGTTCTGTCGCACGAGGACGCGTTGGCGTTCGGCGTCACCGGGCCGATCGGGCGGGCCAGCGGGGTGGACTTCGATCTGCGGCGCGACGATCCGCTGCCTGCGTACAAGGAACTGGACTTCACGCCCGTCGTGCGGACCGGGGGCGATGCTGCGGCGCGCGTGCGGTGTCTCCAGGACGAGATCCAGAAGTCGGTCGAGTTGGCGAGGCAGTGCCTCGATCGTCTGCCGCAGGGGCCCGTGAACGTTCGGCTGCCCAAGGCCATCAAGGCTCCCGAGGGCTCGGTCTACACGCGCGTCGAGGCACCGCTCGGCACGTCGGGGGTGCACCTGTCGTCGCGCGGTGAGAAGACGCCGTGGCGCCTCAAGCTGCGGACGCCGTCGTTCAACAACGTTCAGGCGCTCGGAGCGCTGTTGCCCGGCACCAAGGTGGACGACCTGCCGGCCGTGCTGAGCAGTTTCGCCGTCATCGTCGGCGACATCGACAAGTAGGGCTAGTCGTCACGGCGGCGACGGCGGCGAGGAGCGTCGCCTCCGCCCAGGGACGCCAGCAGTTCGCTGACCGACTTGCCGTCCGCGTGGGCGCCCGACGGGTCTTCCGGGGCGGCTCGGCGGCCCGTCGAGACCGCGGGCAGGCGGGTGGACGAGTCCTCGGCCACCCGGCGGCCCGACACCGACGGCTCATCAGAGCGTCGGCCTGGGGAGACCGCGGGCAGCCTCGTCGACGACTGTTCGGCGGGACGGCGGCTCGGCGGCGACAGCGACACCAGGGAGTCCTCGGACGCCGTGCGGCGCGAGGGCTGGTCGTCGGCGCGCCTGCGGCCACCGGACGGGCTTTCCGGCTTCAGCGTCTCCCACGAGCCGCTGTCCTGGGCCGGAGCCGGGCGGTCGTCGGTGCGCCGGCGGCCGGTGGAGGCCTGCAACGCCTTCGGGTCGATCATCTCGGTGCGCTCGGCCACGCGGGACCGCGGTTCGGGCTTGCGGGTCTCCACGGCCTTCGCGACGGCCGCGGGCGCCTTCGGGGGCTGCTCGGGGCGCTGCACCGCTTCGGTGCGGGCCGGCGGCTGCTGCGGCCTCGGCACGCGCTCGGTCCGCTGCACCTGGGCCTGGACCGCCTGGACAGGCGGAACGGGCTGCGAGCCCGTAGTGGCACCTGGACGCGCCGCCACCCCTGCGGCGGCGGGCCTGGGCTGCTGGCGGGCCGGTTCCGGCTTCGCGGCCTTCACGGGCTCGCGGCGCACCACGGCGGGCTGCGGGCGGGGTGAGGTCCTGGTCGGCTCGGGGCGTGCGGGCTCCGGCCTCGCGGGCTCGCGGCGCGGCGGCTGCACCTTGGCCTCGTGCGCGACGCGTTCGATCAGCTCGGTGCGCTCGGACGGCTTCTCCACCGACGACGTGGTGGTCACAGCGGGCTTCGCATTGATGATCCGCTTCTCGGGGCCCGCGGTCAGGCGGGCCGCGTCCGAGGCCAGGGAGCGCAGGCGGGTCGACTCCGCGCGCAACGCCACGCGTTCGACCAGGACGTCGCCGCCCAGCAACGCCTGGAGGTTGTCGCGCAACGCGTGCAGGTCGGCGCGCAGGGCCTCGATGTCCGCGCGCGACTCCTCCTCGATGCGCTTGCGGGTCTCGGCCTCGACCTCGAGCTCGTACTCGCGGCGCGCGGCGACCTCGCGCTCCAGCTCCAGTTCGTACACGGACTGGAGGTCGGCCACCTCGTCGTCGCGCTCGGTGACCTGCTTGCGGTACTTGGCGGCCAGGAAGGCTCCCACCAGTGCCGCCCACAGCGCGGCCACCACGGCCAGGCGCAGCATTCGGGCGCTGTCACTCAGCACGAGCACCGCCGCGGCCACCAGAGCAAGAGCCAGTGCCGCTACCAACAGCAATCGCCCGGAGCCACGACCGTGATCTTCCTGCTCGTCGTCGATCGACGCGCCTCGCCCGGTCATGGGCCCTACGGTACCGCGTAGTTATGTGACTGAGACCTACGGCCGGGTATCTATTCGTTCCCGGAACCCTCGGTGGGCGTCTTGCAACAGTGCTCGAGCCACAGCGCCGCAGCCGTGAGCGCCACGGCCGAAATCATCCCGACGGCAGCCGCCACCAGGTCGTTCGAGGCGGCGGGGAACGAGTCGCGGACGGGGATCACGTAGATCAGCAACCCGGTCCAGGCACCGAACATCAACGCGCCCAGAACCGACGACGCCTTCGCCAGCGCGACGGCGCGGGCGGCGGTCAGCGGCTGCACCGGACGCGCGCCAGGACGGCGCTGGATCCTGGAGCGCAACGAGAACGCGAGCACGACCTCCACGACCGCGATGACGAACAACGTCGACCCGGCCAGCGCGGGCATGGGCGGCAACGAGTCGTAGGACAGGCGCAGCAGCAGATGTGCGAGCAGGCCGGCGATGATCGCAACGGCCGTCAGGTCGCGGGGACGGGTGAACCTCACGAGTCCATCCAACCCGAAAGCGTGAGATCGTCACGCCGCCGCACGCCCTCGGCCGAGAACTCCAGCGCCGCAACGGGTCCGTGACCCGCGAGCACCGCGTCCGGTTCCACGTCCAGCCACGGCACGAGAACTGTTGCGCGCTCAAACGCCCCAGGATGCGGCAGAAGCAGCTCCGGGTGGTCCGACGTCACCCCGTCCACCGAAACCACGTCCACGTCCAACGTGCGCGGTCCCCAGCGCTTCTCCCGCACGCGTCCGGCGGCGTTCTCCAACGCCTGACCGCGCCGCAGCCAGCCCCACTCGTCGACGTCGTCAGCCGACACGATCACCACGGCGTTGAGGAAGTCCGGCTGGTCCTCGACGCCCCACGCCGCCGTTTCGTAGACCGGCGACACGGCGACGACGAAGGGCTTCAACCCGTCCACCACGGACTGCAGGAAGGCCAGGCGGTCGCCGAGGTTCGAGCCGATCGACAGAACGGCGCGGGTCACCGGGCTTCCTTGGGCAGCGGTGCGGCGAGCCTGCGCGATCGGCGGATCGTCACCGACACGTCGTCGAAGGTCAGCGGGATCGGCGCGGACGGCTTGTGCACCGTCACCTCGACCGCGTGCAGCCGCGTGTCCTGCATGGCCGTGTCGGCGATCCGGCCGGCGACGGTCTCGATCAGGTCGCACGGTTCGCCGCCGATGATCCCGGCGGCCATCTCGGCGAGCTCGCCGTAGTGGACGGTCTGCGTCAGGTCGTCCGTCTTCGAAGCCGAGCTCAGGTCCAGCCACAGCGTGATGTCGACGACGAACTCCTGCCCGTCGCGCTTCTCGTGCTCGAAGACCCCGTGGTTGCCGCGAACCCTCAGGCCCGTCAACGCGATCCGGTCAGCCATGTCCCCGCCTCCACGCCCCGGCGACGGCGACCGCGTCCAAGGTCCGGTCGACGTCGTGCACCCGCACACCCCACGCTCCGTTGAACGCCGCCAAAGCAGACACCGCCGCGGTCGCGTCCTCCCTGCCGTCCGGTGGACGGTTGCCGAGCAACGTGCCGAGGAAGCGTTTGCGCGACGCTCCCACCAGCACCGGGAAGCCCAGCTCGACCAGCTCGTCCAGGCGCTGCAACAGCTCCCAGTTGTGGTCGCCGAGCTTCGCGAAGCCCAGTCCCGGGTCGAGCACGATCGACGACTCCGCGACACCCGCGGCCATCGCTGCCTCGACGCGCTCCAGCAGTTCGGAGCGCACGTCCACCACGACGTCGTCGTACTGCGCGAGAGAGTCCATCTCCGTGCTGTGCCCACGCCAGTGCATCAGCACGTACGGCACGCCGGCAGCGGCCACCACCGAAGCCATCTCCGGGTCCGCCAGACCACCGGACACATCGTTCACGATCGACGCGCCGGCCTCCAACGCCGCCGACGCGACGGCCGCGCGCATCGTGTCGACGCTGACCGGCACGCCCTCGGCGACCAACGCGCGGATGACGGGCACCACGCGGGCGATCTCCTCGGCGGGCTCGACGCGCTGGGCGCCGGGCCGCGTCGACTCGCCGCCCACGTCGATCAGGTCGGCGCCGCGCTGGTGCATCTCGACGCCGTGCTGCACGGCCTCCCGGCGGTCGAGGTAGCGACCGCCGTCGGAGAACGAGTCGGGCGTCACGTTCAGCACGCCCATCACGACGCAGCGGCCGGGCTTCGGCAGACCTGTCACCGGGTCCGGCCTCTGATCAGCTCGATCGCCTCCGCCCGCGAGGACGCCGACGTGCGCAGCAGCCCGCGCACCGCGGAGGTCGTCGTGCGGGAACCGGGCTTGCGCACGCCGCGCATGCCCATGCACAGGTGCTCGGCCTCGACGACCACGATCACGCCGCGCGGTTCCAGCCTGCGCACCAGCGCGTCCGCGACCTGGGACGTCAGGCGCTCCTGCACCTGCGGCCGCTTCGAGTACAGGTCGACCAGCCGCGCGAGCTTCGACAGGCCCGTCACGCGGCCGTGCTCGTTCGGGATGTACCCGACGTGCGCGACGCCGTGGAACGGCAGCAGGTGGTGCTCGCAGAAGCTGAACATCGGGATGTCCGTGACGAGGACGAGCTCCTCGTGGCTCTCGTCGAACGTCTTCGCGAGCACGCTGTCCGCGTCGGTGTAGAGACCGGCGAACAACTCCCGGTAGGCCCGCGCCACCCGTGCGGGTGTCTCGCGCAGGCCTTCGCGCTCCGGATCCTCACCGCACGCGATCAACAACTCGCGCACCGCTGCCTCGGCGCGGGCCTGGTCGAAGGCCCGCCGCGCGGAGACGCCGGCCTCCCCGTTGCGGGTGAGGCCGGCGTCTGCGTCGAGCTGGTGTTGCTCTGTCACTGCCGCTCGTCCTGGTCTGGCTGCTGCTTCTTCGGCTCCCAGACGTTGTGCGGCTTGCCGCCGGGCACGGTCGCCGGGGTCCATCCGGGCGGGGCGCCGTAGTTCGGCGGACCCGCCTGGTTCACCGGCTGACCCGGCTGGTGCACACCGTTCGACCCGTTCGGCGACGGCAGCTCCTCGGTCGGCTCCGCGGCCGCGGGCGCCGGCTGGTCCGGCTCGTCGTCCAGGGTGTCCTCGACGACGGGCGGCCACGGCTCGCCGCGTTCCTTGGCGAGCTCGCCGGGGGTCTTGACCGGCGGGATGTCGGACGGCGTGCGGTCACCGAAGTCGTTGAACTGGGTGATGCGCGGCCGCTTCTCGACGCGGGCGAAGATCCGCTCCAGTTCCTTCTGGTGCAGGGTCTCCTTCTCGATGAGCTCGAGCGTGAGGTCGTCGAGGACGTCGCGGTAGGTGACCAGCACCTCGTACGCCTCGGTGTGCGCCGCCTCGATGAGCTTGCGCACCTCCTCGTCGATCTCGTGCGCGACCTCGAGCGAGTAGTCCGCCTGACGACCGGCCGAGCGGCCGAGGAACGGCTCGCCCTGCTCCTGGCCGTACTTCACGGCACCCAGCCGCGCGCTCATGCCGTACTCGGTGACCATCGCGCGGGCGATCTTGGTCGCCTGCTCGATGTCGTTGGACGCACCGGTCGTGGGCTCGTGGAAGACGAGCTCCTCCGCGGAACGGCCACCCAGTGCGAACACCAGTCGCGCGATCATCTCGGACCTGGTCATCAGGTCCTTGTCCTCTTCTGGCACCGAGAGGGTGTGGCCGCCGGTGCGGCCGCGGGCGAGGATCGTGACCTTGTAGACCGGGTCGATGTCCGGCATCGCCCACGCGGCCAGGGCGTGCCCGGCCTCGTGGTACGCGGTGATCTTCTTCTCCTTCTCGGAGATGATCCGGCTCTTGCGGGCCGGACCGCCGATCACGCGGTCCACCGACTCCTCCAGCGCACCGGCCGTGATGACGTGGCCGTTCTGGCGGGCGGTGAGCAGTGCGGCCTCGTTGATGACGTTCGCGAGGTCGGCGCCGGAGAACCCGACGGTGCGCTTCGCGAGGCCGTCGAGGTCGGCGTCCGCGGCGAGCGGCTTGCCCTTCGAGTGCACCCGCAGGATCTGCTTGCGGCCCTTCAGGTCCGGCGCGGAGACCGGGATCTGGCGGTCGAAGCGGCCGGGACGCAGCAGGGCGGGGTCGAGGATGTCGGGACGGTTCGTGGCCGCGATCAGGATGATCCCGCCGCGCGAGTCGAAGCCGTCCATCTCGACGAGCAGCTGGTTCAGCGTCTGCTCGCGCTCGTCGTGACCGCCGCCGAGACCGGCACCGCGGTGGCGGCCCACCGCGTCGATCTCGTCGACGAAGATGATGCACGGCGCGTTCTGCTTGGCCTGCTCGAACAGGTCACGCACGCGGGAGGCACCGACACCGACGAACATCTCGACGAAGTCCGAACCGGAGATCGAGTAGAACGGCACGCCCGCCTCACCGGCGACTGCTCGGGCGAGCAGCGTCTTACCGGTTCCCGGCGGGCCGTACAGCAGCACGCCCTTGGGGATCTTGGCGCCGAGCGCCTGGTAGCGGCCGGGGTTCTGGAGGAAGTCCTTGATCTCCTCGAGCTCCTCGACGGCCTCCTCGGCACCCGCGACGTCGGCGAACGTCGTCTTGGGCATGTCCTTGGAGAGCTGCTTGGCCTTGGACTTGCCGAAGTTCAGGACGCGGTTGCCGCCGCCCTGGGCGTTGTTCATCATCCACATGAGCAGCAGCAGCAACAGGCCGAGCGGCACGAGGTAGATCAAGATCTGCATCAGGATGGACTCCTGGCTGACCTTGGTCTCGACGACCGGCTTGTTGGAGGCCTGGTCGAGGACGTTGAAGATCTCGTCCGTCGAGCTGGCCGGGAACTGCGTGATCAGGCGGTTGCTGCCCTCGAAGTTCTTGCCGTCGACGAGGGTGAGTCGGAGACGCTGCTCCTTGTCCTCGATCGTGGCTTCCTTGACGTTGCCCTCCCGCACTTGCTGGAGTGCCTGAGAGGTCTTGACCTGGTGGTAACCCCGTGAGTCGTCGAAGAGCACGGTGAAGACGAAGTAGAGCAGCAACACCGCAGCGATCCACAGCAGCGGGTTGCGAAGCAGGCGCTTGCGGTCCATGCACTTACGGCCGGCGGGCGGCCTCGACCCTCCCTGACTTGCGCGTCGGGCAGTGGAAGACCCACATACCGCGTCCGACCAGCCTACCGCCCGCTGGTCGGGTACTGAGCAACCAACGGCCGGGGGCGGTTCCGGGTTCCCGCGGGTGACCCCTGCCACGCACGTTCACGCAGTTTGGTTCATCCGGAACAAATACGGCCGTCCAGACGAGTGACGCAGGTCACGCCATCTCATTACGTTTGGGGGTCACATGTCATCCTCATTCGTCCCCCGAGTGTTCCCCCGCCACTCGAAAGAGTGAACACGTGACCGAAGGTATGTAACTGTATGTCAGCACGTCACACGTCCCCCGGATTGTTCCGGCGGGTGGCCGTCCCCGTGGCAGCCCTGCTCGGAGTGGTCGCGGCGGCGGGCGTCACGGTCGTGGCACTGCGTGTCACCAGCGGTGCCGACTGCTCAGGCGCACTTCCGTTGAAGGTCGCCGTCACCCCCGCCGCGTTAGACGTGGTGAACGCGGCGGCACAGGACTACCAGCGGTCACAACCGGTCGTGAACGGCCGGTGCGTTCAGGTCCAGGTCGAGTCGCGCAACGCAGCCGACGTGGCGAACGAGCTCCCCACCGCGCAGATCAACCCCCATTCGCTGTGGATCCCCGACTCGTCGATGTGGGCGGCCGAGGCCCAGCGCCAGGCCGCCGAGACCGGTCCGGAGGCCCCGAAGCTGGACATCAAGCCGTCGCTGGCGTCCAGTCCGCTCGTGATGGCGGGCTCGGAGTCGGCGATGTCCAAGATCGGCTTCCCGGTCTCGCCCGTCTCCTGGTCCAAGGTCGTCGACCCCAAGGTCCAGGTCTCGATGAGCGACCCGACGATGACCTCGGAGGGTCTCGCCGCGCTGTTCGTGATCAGGACGCTGCTCGGCAACGCGGACGGAACGCCCAAGCCCGAGCTGGTCGGCACCCTGCTGCGCGTGGGCCGCAGCGCCGTGCCGTCGGTGCGCGACTCGTTCGGCAAGGTCAGCACGGACGCGGCGAAGGCACCGCTGTTCGCCGCCACCGAGCAGTCCGTCGTCGCCAACAACCGCGCGGCCAAGGACAACGCCGTCCTGGGCGCCCCGCCCAAGGAGGGCACGCTCTCCTTCGACTACCCGCTGGTCCGGGTCTCCCGCCCGAACGAGCCGGAGGGCATCGGCGAGGCCGCCGCGGAGTTCGAGAAGGCCCTGCGCTCGGCCGAGACGTCCAAGCGCTTCGGCGAGGCGGGCTTCCGCACCGTCCAGGGCGCCGCGCCCGCCAAGTGGTCGACCGACGTCGAGGGCGTGCAGGCCGGCGACGTGAAGCTGATCGAGACCCCGTCCGCGGACCAGGTGTCCGAGCTGCTGCGCACGTGGGGCGCCATCAGCCTGGACATGCGCATGCTGACCGTCATCGACGTCTCCGGCTCGATGATCGAGAAGAGCGGCAACGGCAAGACCCGCGTCGAGTCCGCCACCGAGGCGTCCATGACCGCGCTGTCGATGCTGCCGGACACCACGCAGATCGGCCTGTGGGCGTTCTCGACGAACAAGAAGCCGCCGAACGACTGGATCGAGCTCGTCCCGATCGGCCCGCTCGGCGAGCCCATCGCAGGCGTGACCCGCCGCAAGCGTCTGGAGGCCGGCGCGTCGCAGCTGCCGGGCCTGGTCGGCGGCGGCACGGCGCTGAACGACACGACCCTGGCCGCGTTCCGGCACGTGCTGGCCGGGTACGACGCGTCGAAGGTCAACTCGGTCGTGCTGATGACCGACGGCCGCAACGACGACACCGGCTCGTCGATCGACACGAACGCGTTGATCGAGACCCTGAAGCGGGAGGCCGACCCCGCCAAGCCGGTGCCGATCATCATGGTCGGCCTCGGTGACGAGGTCGACATGGACGCGCTGCGCTCCATCTCGGCTGCCACCGGCGGCAAGGCGTACCAGGCGAAGAACCCGGAGGACATCCGCGGCGTGCTGCTGGACGCGGTGTCGCAGCGGCGGTGCCGCCCGAACTGCTGATCGAAACGGCCAAGGGGCAGCCCCCACCCTCCCGGGGGGACGGCCCCTTGGCCATTCTATTGCTCTTTGACCTGCGGAAACGACCGTTCGCAGATCTGTGGACAACTCAGCTGGAGTAGACCTTCGGGTCCAGCGTGCCGATGTACGGCAGGTCCCGGTACCGCTCGGCGTAGTCGAGGCCGTAGCCGACGACGAACTCGTTGGGGATGTCGAAGCCGACGTACTTCACCGGCACCTCGACCTTCACCGCGTCGGGCTTGCGCAGCAGCGTGCACACCTCGAGCGAGCGCGGCCTGCGCGACTGCAGGTTCTTGAGCAGCCACGACAGCGTCAGGCCCGAGTCGATGATGTCCTCGACGATCACCACGTTGCGGTCGGCGATGTCGCGGTCCAGGTCCTTCAGGATCCGCACCACGCCAGAAGACGACGTGGAGGAGCCGTAGGACGAAACGGCCATGAACTCGAGCTGCACCGGAACGGGCAGCGCACGGGCGAGGTCGGCCATGAACATCACAGCGCCCTTGAGCACGGTGATCAGCACGAGGTCGGAGTCACCTTCTGGGTGATCATCCGCGACCTGCTTGGCGAGCTCGGTGACCTTGTCGCTGATCTCCTGCTCGGTGATGAGCACGGATGCGATGTCGCCGTCGTACACGGACAGGTCCCCTCTGCTTAAGACTGTGGTTCCACAACGAGCCTGCCATGCGCGCGCCGCACGACAAAGCCGCCGGGTAGCCAAACACCGCCCTGACCGCGCCATTCACTCACCAGTGCGTCAACACGACGCAGATGCGAATCGGACAGTTCCGGCACACCTTCGCCGATGAGCCACGACCTGAGCACTCTGCGTCGCAGTGCGACGGGCAACTCGTCGATGTCGTCGACCGCGCAGCAGTCGCCGGCGAAGGCTTCCGCGAGAGAGTCGAGTGCGTCACAGTCCTCACGCAACTGTGCGGCCGTGCGCGCCAACGACGACGCGACACCGCCCTGCAAGATGTTCTCCAACAACGGCAGGACTTCGTTGCGGAGACGCACACGCGTGAACGACGGGTCATCGTTGTGCGGGTCCTCCCACGTCTCGATGCCCTGCTCCACACACGCGGCACGGGTGATCGATCGTGAGACGCCGAGCAGCGGACGGCCCCACGGCGGGTCGTACGCGCGCATGCCCGCGATCGACCGCGGACCGGACCCGCGGCCCAGACCGAGCAACACCGTCTCGGCCTGGTCGTCCAGCGTGTGGCCGAGCAGCACCACGCCCTCCGCCGGCCTCAGAGCCGCGTAGCGGGCCTTGCGGGCCGCCGCCTCCGGCCCACCGGCGCCGTCGACCGTGACGGTCTCCACCCGCGCCACGAGACCGAACTCGGCGCACTGCCGGGCCGCGCGGGCGGCCACCTCGGCGGAACCGGGCTGGAGCTGGTGGTCGACGACCACGGCGGACGCGTCGGGCACCAGCCGTGCCACGCAGGCCGCCAGCGCGAGCGAGTCGGCGCCGCCCGACACCGCGACCGTCACCGCGTCCGGGCGGACGTCGTCGAGGAACCTGCGGACCGCCGTCCTGATCTCGGCGACCGGGCCGTTCACGGTGCCACGCGGCGCAGCCAGGTCATCGGTTCGGCGATCTCCGCGCGGGTCGGCAGGGTCTCGGCGGACGTCCAGATCGCGTTGAAGCCGTCCATGCCCACGCGCTCCACGACGTACTCGGTGAACTCCGCGCCCTCCGCGTACTGGCGCACCTTCGCCTCGACGCCGAGCACCGTGCGCAGGATCCGGTCGAGCAGACCGCCGCCCTTGCGCCGCGCGGTGAAGCGGCTGCGGATGGTCCCGACGGACGGCACGACGGACGGGCCGACCGCGTCCATCACGTGGTCGGCGTGGCCTTCGAGCAAAGTGGACAGTGCGATCAACCGGTCCAGCACGGCTTTCTGCTGCGGCGACTGGATGAGCTCGATCAGCCCGATCGGGCCGTCGCCCTCGCGCAGCTTGTGCCGGAAGTCGCGGATCACCTCGGACAGCGGCGCCCTGTCTTCGTCCATTGCGGACAGCAGCGCGGTGACCTGGTCGGAGAAGTACTTCCGCAGCCACGGCACGCCGGTGAACTGCAGGCGGTGCGTGCACTCGTGCAGGCACACCCACATCCGGAAGTCGTCCGCGGGCACGTCGAGGGCCTGTTGTGCGCCAACGATGTTCGGCGCGACGAGCAGCAACCGTCCGGCGAGCTGGTCGTCCGGGCCGAACGGGTCGAACTGGCCGAGCACCCGCGAGGACAGGAACGCCATGACCACACCGGCCTGCACGCCGGCCGTGCCCGCGAGGATGCCCGCCATCGCACCGGACTGACGCGGCATGGCGGGCGCCGTCAGCGCGGCGAGACCCTGCGCGGCGGCTCTGACCCAGGCGGGCCGGTCGACGACCTCGCCGGGCAGCAGCGGCAGCCCCTGGCCGAGGCCGGTCAGCTCGCGGACGTGCACCTCCGCCTGCGGCGCGAGCTCGCGAAGTCTGCCGACGACGTGGTCGGCCTCGTCCTTCCCGATCACCGGGCCTGGTCGCACGAGCCGCACCGCGGTCGCCACCGCCAGCTCCCAGTCCACCGGGCCGAGCTCTGCCTCCGTCGCGCCGTTCACCCTGCCGAAGTTACCTGCGCACGCCCCGCTACGAACAGCCGCAACCCCGCAACGCAGCGGCCATCACGTCCAGCGCGGGCCGCACCTCGGTCTCGGCGTTGCGGTTGCTGGCCGACATGAACGCGAAGACCAGCACCCGCCCGTCCACGTCGACGACCGTGCCGGCGAGCGCGTTGACCCCGGTGAGCGTGCCGGTCTTGGCCCGCACCCAGCCCCTGCCCTGCGCGGCGTTCCCGCCGTAACGACCGGCGAGGGTGCCGCTGCCGCCCGCCACCGGCAACGCCGTCAGCAACGGCCGGAGCTTCGCGGTGCGCGGGTCGTCCAGCGAGGGCTTCGCCGCCTGGGAGAGCACGTCGGTGAGCAGCTTGGCGGGGATCCTGTTGCTCGCGGACAGCCCGCTGCCGTCCACGAAGTTCGCCCCGGTGAGGTCGAACCCGTTCTTGGTCAGCACGTCCCGCACGGCCTTGACCCCGCCCGCGAACGACGGCTCGTTGCCGCTCTTGATCGCGATCTCGCGGGCGATCGCCTCGGTGAGGACGTTGTCCGAGATCTGCATCATGTTGTCGACGAGCTGCTCGATCGGCGCCGACTTGATCTCGCCGAGCACCTGCGCGCCCTGCGGAGCCGTGCCGACGGTCGCGCCAGGAGCCCCGATGCGTTGCGCGAACGCGTCCGCCGCAGCCTGAGCCGGGCTGCCGGTGCGCGCGCCGTTGACGTTCTTCGGGTCGACACGTCCGCCGTCGAGCATGAACGGCACGATCGGCGCGACCGAGCCGCCGCCGATGTCCGCCGACTCCCACTGCGGCCCGAGCGCCTCGCCCGCGTACCGGCCGAGGTCGAAGACGACCTTGGTGACCGTGCCCTTCTGCTTGACCTGGTTGACCAGGTCGTCGAGGGAGGCCGCGCCGGGGTAGACGGAGCTGCCGGGCGTGCCGGAGATCGTCGGGTCACCGCCGCCGACGATCACCACGGTGCCGGGCTCGGCACCCTGGACGACCTTGGTGGACAGCTGGTCGGTCTTCTCGAGGCTCAGCAGGGCGGCGGCCGCCGTGAGGATCTTGAGACTCGACGCCGGCGTAGCGGGCGTGGTGTCGCCCTGCTGCCACAGCGCGGCGCCGTTGGCGGGGTCGACGACGCTGCCGGTGAGCGTGCCGAGCGCGCTGTTGCCGGCCGGTCCGGTGAGAACGCCTTTCACCCCCGCCGCGGACGGCGCCGGGGAGCCCGCGCCGGCCGGTTTGACGAGCGGCTGGACGACGGCCGGTGCGGCGGGAGGCCTGGTCTCGATCGCCTTGGCGCCGCCGAACTCCTTGACCGCGTAGACGGTGGCGCCGGCCAGCGCCGCGACGACCAGGAGGCCGATCACCACGACGAGGGACTTGCGGCCCTTCTTCGGCTCGTCGGTGAGGCGGTCTTGCGGCTCCTCGTCGTAGCCGGAGACGGGGAGGGTTTCGCGGACCGGGTCCTTGGGCTTGGGCGGTTCGGGGCGTTGCGGCTGGTCGAAGCGGGCCGTTTCGGGGCGCGGCGGTTCCTGGCGCGGGGGCTCCTGGCGGGGAGGTTCTTGGCGCGGCGGTTCTTGGCGGGGAGGTTCTTGGCGCGGAGGCTCTTGGCGCGGAGGTTCCTGGCGCTGGAGCTGGTCGACGCGCATGGTCTGCTCAGGACGCTGAGGTTCGGGCCGCTGCGGCTCAGGACGCTGCTGTTCGGGACGTTGCGGCTGCTCGCGCGAGGGCTGCTGGTCCGGTCTGACCGGCTGGTCGAACCACGACGGCTCGGACATCGGCAGCTGGTCGACGCGCGCCGTCTTGGCGTTGGCGGCCATGCTGGCGCGAGGGTCCCCTCCCTGGGGTCCCCCGTTTTCAATTTTGCCAGGCGGGACCGACAGTTCCGCCGTCTTCTGCTCCGCCCTGTGGACAACCTCGGGCTTGTGGACAACTTCCGGCTTGTGAGCGACCTCGGGCTTGTGAGCGGCGTCGGGCTTGTGGACGAGGTCGGGCTTCGGCACCACGCGGGTCTGCTCACCCCGCGGCTCGATCCGCACCGGCGCCGCCCGCGGTGGCTCCGTCTTGGAGAGATCCGCGGTCGTGCGCTCCGAGACCGGCTGCGGTTGGCCGCCACCTGGACCAATCGTGCCGTGAGACTTCCCACCCGAAGATCCGCCCGCCGACCCGCCGGAACCGTTCAAAGGCACACTCGGGCCACCGGAACCGCTGCCCGCCCCGCTCGAGGCGCCACCGACCGGCGACGAGCGCAACGGCTCCTCAGTGGACGGTGTGGCCAGCACGGAGGCGAGGGGGAAACGCATCGTCGGCTGGTCGACGGACGGGCGGCTGACCTGCACAGTTGGCTCGGAAGGCGCCGAGTCGAGCTCGGTGTCGTCGTCCTCGGTCGGCCACATGGGCTCGTCCGGCAAAGCGACCTCCGTCAGCTCGGTACGGGCAATCTCACACCCTCCAGCCGCCGCTCCGATGAGGGTTGACAGGGCGTCGTGGTCCACACTAGTGGCGTCACGAATGGGCTACATGAGCGAGGACCAGTGGAGTTCGACGTCCTGATCGAGATCCCCAAGGGCGTGCGCAACAAGTACGAGGTGGACCACAAGAGTGGCCGCATCCGCCTCGACCGCACGTTGTTCACGTCGACGCAGTACCCGGCTGACTACGGGTTCATCGAGAACACCCTGGGTGAGGACGGCGACCCGCTGGACGCCCTCGTCCTCGTCCAGGAGCCGACGTTCCCCGGCTGCCTGATCGCGGCCCGTGCCATCGGCATGTTCCGCATGACCGACGAGAAGGGCGGCGACGACAAGGTTCTGTGTGTTCCGGCCTTCGACCCGCGGCACGAGCACCTGCGCGACATCCACCACCTGGCGGAGTTCGACCGCCTGGAGATCCAGCACTTCTTCGAGGTCTACAAGGACCTCGAGCCCGGCAAGAGCGTCGAGGGCGCGACCTGGGTCGGCCGCACCGAGGCCGAGGCCGAGATCAAGCGTTCCTACCAGCGCCTGAAGGACGCCGAGGCGCGCGGCGAAACGCTGCACTGAGCTGACAACGACGAACGGCGCTTTTGTTCACCTGAGGTGGACAAAAGCGCCGTTCATCGTTTGAAAGTCAGACCGCGATCGACTCGGCGTCCGCGACCCGCTCCAGACCCGACTTGGTCGACAGCGGCTTCTCGCGCAGGAACCACACGAGGACGAACGCCGCGATCATCACGATGCCGCCGGTCATGAAGACCAGGTCGATCGCGCTGGAGAACCCGTCGAGGAACGGCTTGGCCAGCACCGGGTCGAGGTGGTTGAGGAACTCGGTGTTGTTGATGTCCACGCCGGACCCGCCACCCGCCTGCAGCGACTTGGCGAACTCCGGGTTGTGGCTCAGCGCGACCTTGAACGCCTCGGTCTGCATGGCGGCCTTGAGGCCTTCCGCGATCTTGTCGCCCACCGTGGTGAACAGGATCGACAGGAACACCGCGGTACCGACAGTGCCACCGATCTGGCGGAAGAACGTCGCCGAAGCGGTCGCCACACCCATGTCACGCGGCTCGGCGTCGTTCTGGATCGCCAGCAGCAGCGTCTGCATGCACTGGCCCAGACCGGCACCCATGACGAACATGTAGACCATGGTCAGCCAGTTCGGCGTGTCCGTGCCGATGGTGCTGAACAGGAACAGCGCGGTCGCCATCAGCCCGGCGCCGATGATCGGGAAGACCTTGTAGCGGCCGGTCTTCGACGTGATGCGGCCCGCGATCGCCGTGGCCGACATGATGCCGAACGTCATCGGCAGCAGCATCAGACCCGACACGGTCGGCGAGACGCCCTTCACGATCTGCAGGTACAGCGGGATGGAGACCATGCCGCCGAACATGCCGATGCCGAGCACGAAGTTGATCGTGTTGCCGAGCGCGAACGTGTGGTTGCGGAACATCCGGATCGGCAGCAGCGCCTCGTCGCCCATGCGGTTCTCGACCCACACGAAGGCGATCAGGCCGAGCACACCGATCACGTACATCGCGATCGACGTGCCGGACGCCCAGCCCCACTCGCGGCCCTGCTCCGCCACGATCAGCAGCGGCACCAGGCCGATGGTCAGCGCGGCGGCGCCACCGAAGTCGATGCGGTGGTCGACGCGGTTGTGCGGGATGTTCAGCACGCGGCCGACGACGAACAGCGCGAGCAGCGCGATCGGGACGTTCACGAGGAACACCCAGCGCCAGCCGGTGACGCCGAGGAACGAGTCCAGACCGGCGAACACACCGCCGATGACCGGTCCGAGCACGCTCGCCGAACCGAACACGGCCATGAAGTACGCCGAGTACTTGTTGCGCTCACGCGGCGAGATGATGTCGGCCATGATCGCGAACGCGAGCGACATCAGACCGCCGGCGCCCAGGCCCTGCACCGCGCGGAACGCGGCCAGCTCGTACATCGACGTCGCGATGCCCGAGAGCAGCGAGCCGAGCAGGAACAGCGAGATCGCCGCGAGGTACATCGGCTTGCGCCCGTAGATGTCCGACAGCTTGCCGTACAACGGGGTCGTGATGGTCGCGGTGATCAGGTAGGCGGTGGTCGCCCACGCCTGCAGCGTCTGGCCGTGCAGCTGGTCCGCGATGGTCTTCATGGCGCTGGCGACGATCATCTGGTCCAGCGCAGCGAGGAACATGCCCAGCAGAAGGCCGGACAGCACCGTCATGATCTGGCGGTGCGTCAACGAGACCCCTGAGGGTGTCGCCTCGGTTGTTTGTGACATCTCTACTTTTCCCCTCCTGCGCGGATCCCCAGTCCGCGTTCGGTCAGAAGCGCCGGAATGGTGCACTCGTAGTCCTGGACAAAGCGTTCGAACTGGTCCGCGAACACCTTGAGTTCCTCTTCAGACCAGCCCGCGAACACCCGCTCGAACGCTTCGATGCGCATCCGGCGTCGTTCAACGAGCAACTCGCGTCCCGCCCGGGTGACCGCCAGCACGCTGGCCCGGCCGTCCGCCGGATCAGCACGGCGCTCGACGAGCCCGTCCTTCACCAGCGCGGCGACCTGCCTGCTGACCGTGGACGGGTCGGAGAACACCGCCTCCGCGAGAGCGCTGGACCGGCATTCGCCGAGACCCGCGATCGTCAGCAGGAGGATGAACGCCGACTTGTCGAAGCCCTGCTTCGACATCTGGTGTGTGACCTGGGCGTGCATCTTGTTCAGGCGCGTCATCGCCATGCTCACGCGATCGGCGAGCCCCTGCTCGGGATCGACGTGGCAGCTGCCCGGTTCGACCATCCCACACCCCGTTGCTTGTATCACCCAACTAGTTGCTCGCTACAAGCATCCATCTCGGTCGACCGGAACGCAAGTGGGTTTCAAGTCTCACTCCACAGAGGAGTGGTGAGGCTGCGAGGAGTAGTGGTTACCGACGGGTAGCTTCGCTGGTTACCCGCCGGTAGCATCCGTCTCATGAGCCAAGACGTGTCTTTCGTCGCTGACGCCATGAAGCAGGCCGTGCCGTGGGTGAAGACCACCGGCATCGAGTTCGAGGAGGTCTCCGCCAGCCGTGTCGTCGCGTCGCTGCCCGACGACGAGACGCTGCGCAACCACGTCGGCGGCCCGCACGCCGCGATGATGTTCGGTCTCGCCGAGACCGCGTCGGGCGCCGTGGTGATGGCCGCGTTCGCCGCTCACCTGGGCAAGGCCACGCCGCTGGTCGCCCGTGCCGACATCGCGTACAAGAAGGTCGCGCTCGGCGTTCTGCGTGCCGAGGCCGTTCTGGGCCGTTCCGCGGACGAGGTTCTGGCCGAGCTGGAGTCCGGTACGCGGCCCGAGTTCCCGGTGACGATCACGATCACCAACGCCGAGGGAGTGACCACCGGCGAGATGACCGTCGTCTGGACGTTGAAGCCCGCGCGCTGAACTGCGCATCTCCGTATTTCAGTTCGGAATACCCGTGAACCGATCTGGGCCAAATACGTAACCTTGGCCACACCCCGCCCGAGTAGGACCATTCGGTGTCATGTCGGGGTGGAGAACTGTGGGCGGTGTCCTGCTGGCCTTGTTGAGCGCGGGGTGCACCGCGCAGGCACAGCAGTCGACTCCCGTTGCGGTGGAGAAACGAGCCGGGGAGACGCAGGTCACGACGTCGCCGTCGGTGCCACCGGCCATGCTGGGCATCAGCGTGGTGTCGGTCGTCGACGGGCGCGCCGTGATGCTGTCCGACGGGTCGAAGGCAGAGGTCAGCGGCCTCGCCCAGCCGGGACCGTGCTGGGCGGAGGCCGCCGCGGGCTTCGCGCGGAGCATGCTGCTGAACCAGCAGGTGCGCTACGACCGTGCCACCGGCGCGCTGACCCTCGCCGACGGCACGGACTACGCGTTGCTCGCGCTGGGCAACGGCGCTGGGCGCACTGCGGGCGCCCCGTCGCCCGCGCAGAAGGAAGCCGAGGGGGCCGCGCAACGCGTCCCGATCGGGCTGTGGGGAGCACCGTGCGGCGGCAAGGACGCCACCGTGACCCCCACTCCGCCGCCTCCGCCTCCACCACCGCCCACCACGACCCCGCCCAAGCCGACCACCACGACGAAGCCGACGCCGAAGCCCGTTTTCTTCGCGACGTGCGACGACGCCTGGCGGGCCGGCGCGGCTCCGATCTACTGGGGCCAGCCGGGGTACCGGGTCGAACTCGACTACAACCGCAACGGCATCGCCTGCGAGCCGCCGCGCCGGTGACCTCATAGCCCTCATAGCCTCAGCGGCATGAAGCTGGACAGGAGTGCCGTCGACTACACCCCAGGCGACGCCGGGGCCATCGCGAAACGGGCCGAGGACGGCGGCTACGACGGGTTCTGGCTCGCGGAGACCAAGCACGACCCGTTCCTGGCGCTGGCCGGTGCCGCCGCGGCGACCGAACGGATCGAGCTCGGCACGGCGATCGCGGTGGCGTTCGCGCGCAACCCGATGACCATCGCGACCACGGCGAACGACCTGCGGCTGCTCTCGAAGGGCCGCTTCAACCTCGGGCTGGGCTCGCAGGTCGAAGCACACATCACCAAGCGGTTCTCGATGCCGTGGAGCAAACCCGCCGCGAGGATGCGCGAGTTCGTGCTGGCGATCCGGGCGATCTGGCACGCGTGGGAGACCGGCGAGCGGCTGGCGTTCCGCGGCGAGTTCTACAAGCACACGCTGATGACACCGTTCTTCGACCCGGGACCGAACCCGCACGGCAACGCGCCGATCTACCTCGCGGGCGTCGGTGAGCTGATGACCGAGGTCGCGGGCGAGGTCGCGGACGGCTTCCTGTGCCACAACTTCACGACGGAGCGGTACCTGCGCGAGGTGACGCTGCCGGCGCTCGAACGCGGCCGCGCGAAGGCGGGGAAGACGTTGGAGGGCTTCGAGATCAGCGGCCCGGTGTTCGCCGCGACGAACGACGAGGAGATCGCCGACGTCAAGCGGCAGATCGCGTTCTACGGGTCGACGCCCGCCTACCGGCCGGTGCTGGAGCTGCACGGCTGGGGAACGCTGCACGAGGAGCTGCACCGGATGTCGCGGCGGCAGCAGTGGACCGAGATGAGCGGGTTGATCACGGACGAGGTGCTGAACACCTTCGCCGTCGTCGGCTCGCCGGAGACCGTCACGGCCTCACTCCTGGAGCGCTACGGCGACGTGGTCACCCGGATCTCACCGTCGGGGAACGTCCTTCACCGACCGGAGAAGTGACTGAGGCCCTGACGTGCGAGCTCGGCGTGGAAAGCGTCGAGCTCGGCGCGCACTCTGGCGACGCCCCTCTTGCGGACCCACCGGCGTCTGCCCACGTTGGCGGCGGTGAGAGCGAACGGCAGAGCGAGCAGGGTCAGGACCAGCATCGTGATCATTCTGTCTCCTCAGGGGTTGCGAACAAGCAACGACCAATCGAGACAGCGCTTACGGTACCGGGTCCAAAGCCACCCAGGTGGAGCAAAGTCACCGACAGCAAGTCAGTTCTTGACTAATTTTGTTTTCGGTGCGACGGTGGAGCCATGTTCGAAGTGGCGGTGATCGAGGATCCGGCAGCGGCCGAGGTGTCGCTGGACCCCGTGCGGGCGCGGTTGCTCGCGGAGCTGGCAGAGCCGGGATCGGCGACGATGCTCGCCGCGAAGGTGGGCCTGCCCAGGCAGAAGGTGAACTACCACCTGCGCACGCTGGAGCAGCACGGCCTGGTGGAGCTGGTCGAGGAACGGCGCAAGGGCAACGTGAACGAGCGCCTGCTGCAGGCGACCGCGGCGTCCTACGTGATCTCCCCGACCGCGCTCGCGGCCGTGCAGCCGGACCCGGCGCGTTCACCCGACCGGTTGTCCGCGCGGTGGCTGCTGGCGGTTTCGGCCAGGCTGGTGCGCGACGTCGGGACGTTGATCACGGGCGCGACCAGGGCGAAGAAGCGGCTGGCGACGTTCGCCCTGGACGGCGAGGTGCGTTTCGCCACCGCGGCGGACCGCGCGGCATTCGCCGAAGAGCTCGCCACGTGCGTAACGCACCTCGTCGCCAAGTACCACGACGAACAGGCAGAAGGAGGGCGTGCGCACCGAGTCGTCGTCGCCCTGCACCCGAGCGTCACCGCCAAGGAGGAAGAGTCGTGACCCGCGAGTTCGAGATCAAGAAGGAAGTCGAGGTCGAGGGCACCCCGTCGCAGGTGTGGGACGCCATCGCGACGGGGCCCGGCATCGACTCGTGGTTCATGGGCCCGCACACCGTCGACGGACGACTCGGCGGCCGCATGACGCTCGACCTGGGCTTCTTCCAGGAGGCGTCGACGATCACCGCCTGGGAGCCGGGCAAGCGGTTCGCCTACGAGAGCGACAAGGCCGACGACGGCACGATCCACGCGATGGAGTACCTGATCGAGGCGCGTAACGGCGGCTCGACCGTGCTCCGGTTCGTGCACAGCGGCATCCTCGGCGACGGCTGGAGCGACGAGTACCTCGACCAGACGTCGTACGGCTGGGACATGTACCTCGCCACACTGGGCCAGTACGTCAAGCACTTCCCCGGCCGCCGCGGCACGTACGTGTTCGCCCAGGCGCCCCAGGAACAGCCCGACGACGCGTGGCCCCGGCTGCTCGCAGCGCTCGGCGTGCCCGCCGACCCCGAGGTCGGCGACGAGGTCACGCTGGAGCCCTTCGGCATCACCGGGGTCGTCGACTTCGCCTACGACCTGCCGGGGGTGTTCCTCAGCGTGCGCGGAACCGATGGCCTGTACCGGTTCCACGGCACCCGTGCCGTCGGCCACCACCTCTTCGGCGACGCGACCGGCCAGGCCGAGAAGTGGCAGGCGTTCCTGGAGACCGCGATCAGGGCTTGAGCGGGCAGGCCTCGTAGACGTAGTCCGGGTGCCCGTACGGCACCACGTTCCGGTCGCGGCGGATGACCGACACCCGTCCGCCGCGGTCGGCGCAGGAGCTCTGGAACGCCTCGTCGGTGTACTCGATCTGGAAGACGTTGTCGCCGAACGCGTCGGCGTAGGGCTTGCACTCGTCGTGGGCCTGGCAGTCCTCGGTGATGGCGAAGTCGAAGCCGACGTACTTCTTGCCCGAGTCGCCCAGCTCACCGCCGTTCTTCTGCGCGACCGCGAGCCCCTTCTCGTGGGCGTGGCGCACGAACGACTTCATGAACTCCTTGGTGGCGTTGATGTCGAACGCCCCGCCGGCCCACGTGTGCGAGTCGAGGTTGTCCGCCTCGATCGCCTGGAAGCGCGAGGTCTTGCAGCCCTCGATCCACTTCTTCTGGATGTCCAGGATCCTCCCGCGCTTCTCGGGGGTGGAGATGTCGAGGACGCCCTCCTCCCACTGGGGGACGATCACCGGCTGGCCGTCCGGCTTCTTCACCAGCAGGTCGCCGTGGTTCTGCTGCCACCAGCTCAGGCTGCCCTCCATCGGGTCCGGCTGGGTCTGCAGGGCGTTGAGGTAGCAGATGTTGTAGCGGTCGCCGACGGGCAGCTTGCTGCGGTCCCGCACCACGATCTTGACGCGCGCGTCCGGCTGGTACACCCCGCCGATCTGGTAGTCGAACTTCGCGCCGCTCGGCGGCAGTTCGACCGAGGGCGGTTCAGGTTCGCTCGTGCTGCAGGAGGCGACGAGCAGGAGCAGGGCGGCGAGCGCCGCGACTGGCTTCATGCGCGGCAGTGTGCCAGCGATGAGATGACGCGGACGTAACACGAAGGCACTCCATTGCTCATGAATGAGAACTACTTTCCGCCAGGTGAAAACTCGGTCGCTGTTCGTGCAGCTCCTCCTCGCGGTGGTCGCCGGCGTGCTCGTGGGCCACTACTTCCGGTCGTTCGGCGCTGATCTCAAGCCGATCGGGGACGGCTTCATCAAGCTGATCAAGATGGTGATCGCGCCACTGATCTTCTGCGTGGTGGCGACGGGCATCGCCAAGGTCGGCGACCTGCGCGCGGTCGGCAGGATCGGGGTCAAGGCCCTGATCTACTTCGAGGTCGTCTCGACCGCGGCGCTCGCGTTCGGGCTGCTGGTCGGCAACGTCGTGCGGCCGGGCGCCGGCATGAACATCGATCCGTCCACCTTGGACACCTCCGCCGTGGAGGCGAAGACGCAGGGCGGTCACCTCCCGGGCGTCGTCCAGTTCCTGCTCGATCTCATCCCTTCCAGTGTGGTGGACGCGTTGGCGCGCAACGCGTTGCTTCAGGTGCTGTTGTTCGCCGTGCTGTTCGGCTGCGCACTGGCCCAGCTCGGCGAGCGCGCGACGCCCGTCGTGGACCTCCTGGAACGCGTCAACCTGGCGTTCTTCACGGTGCTGGGGTACGTGATGAAGCTGGCGCCGCTCGGTGCGTTCGGCGCGATGGCGTTCCTCGTCGGTCAGTACGGACTGGGGTCGTTGCGCACGTACCTGTGGCTGATCCTCGCCTCCTACGGCGCGGCGCTGCTGTTCTGCGCGCTGCTCGGTGTGATCGCCTGGGCGTTCGCGCGGGTCAACCTCCTGAAGTTCCTGCGCTACACCAAGGAGGAGTTCCTGCTGGCGCTCGGCACGGCGTCGTCGGAGGCCGTGCTGCCGCGGATGATGGCGAAGCTGCAACGTGCGGGCTGCGCGCCCACGTCCGTCGGACTGGTGCTGCCCACCGGTTACTCGTTCAACCTGGACGGCGCGTCGATCTACCTGTCGCTCGCGACGGTGTTCCTGGCGCAGGCGTTGAACATCCCGCTCGACCTCGGCGACCAGCTCACGATCGTGCTGGTGCTCGTGCTGACCTCGAAGGGCATGGCGGGCGTGCCGGGCTCGGCGTTCCTCGCGCTGTCCGCCACCGTCGCCGCCGTCGGCTCGATCCCGGCCGCGGCGGTCGCCTTGCTGCTGGGCGCCGACCGGATCATGGACTCCATGCGCGTCTTCACGAACCTGCTGGGCAACTGCGTGGCGACGTTCGTGGTGTCGCGGTGGGAGGGCATGCTCGACGTCGGCCAGATGCGGTCAGCGCTCGGCCAGCCAGGCGGTGACCACGTCGTCGAGCAGGCCGAGGGTGAGCCTGCCGCGGCCGAGGACGACCTCGTGGAAGTCGCGGACGTCGAACGCCGTGCCTAGGGCTTGCTCCGCTTTCGCGCGCAGCTCGTCGAACCTGAGGCGGCCCACCGCGTACGCCAGAGCCTGGCCCGGCTGGGCGAGGTAGCGGTCGGCCTCGGCCTCGGCGAGCTCGCGCGGCGCCAGCAGTCCGAGTCTGGAGCTCTCGGCTTCCGCCTCGCTGCGGTCAGCGAGCGCGTCGAGTTGCGACATCTGTCCTCCACGAGTTGCGCCGTTGGGCGGCCATGACGGCGGGTTGCGGCGGGTAAGCCCTTTCCATGCGGTGGTTGTTGCTGATCATCCTGCTGACCGGCTGTTCCGCGATACCTCTTTCCCCTGGCCCGCAACTGAACCGCGTGCCGGAGGGAACCCTCGACGCCCCGGCCGCGCGCACCTCGCTCGCCGCGCTCCCCCTCGCCGCGCCGGGCCGCCTCGACGGGTACTCGCGCGACTGCGACAAGGGCGCGTGCGTGTTCGGGCAGCCGTGGTTCGACACCGACGGCGACGGCTGCGACCAGCGCAGCCAGGTGCTGGCCCGCGACCTGGCGGACGTGCAGCGCAAGCCGGGACGGTGCGGCGTGCAGTCGGGCACGCTCGACGACCCCTACACCGGCTCGCGGGTGACCAGCGTGTCGAAGATCCAGATCGACCACGTGGTGCCGCTCGCCGAGATGTGGCGCAGCGGAGCCGCCGGGTGGCCGCAGGAGAAGCGGGTGACGGCGGCGAACGACCTGCGGAATCTGGTGGCGGTGACTGGCAGCGTGAACCAGTCGAAGGGCGACAAGACACCGGACGAGTGGATGCCGCCCAGTGCGGCGTACGCGTGTTCGTACGGGCGGATCTACGTGACGGTGAAGGCGGCGTACGGGTTGAGCGTGGCGCCAGCGGAACGGTCGGCGCTGGAGAAGGCGCTCGCCACCTGTGACACACCCCCTGCGACATAACCCGGGAAACAATGCCAATTGATTGACAATTGAGCCTCTCCACCCATTCGTACCAACTTCGATGACGACGCCGACAGACCGGAGCTACCCTGATCAGTCCGGCACGTGCGGCCGAGCAAGAGGGGTGGACGGGTTGCTGAAGTCGTTCGCGCAGTGGCTGGAGAAATTCCTGCAGGAAGAAGGAGCGGTCGGCTTCGTCAAGGGACTGCTCGGCCTGGTCGCGTTCGGCGCCGTATTGTCCACGCTGTTCGGCTCGGTGGCCATTCGCACGACGTTCGTGATCGGCGCGATCGTGCTGACGCTCCTGCTGCTGGGGTATCTGACGGGCCGCGTCGCGAAGCTCGACTCGGAGTCGCGCGAGTACCGCGCACTGCTGTCCAAGTACTCCTACATGCTGATGGAACTGCAGCCCAGCCAGTTCGACATCAAGGTCTGGGAGCAGGTGGCCGTGATCGAGGCCAACGGGGACACGCAGGAGTTCATCACGGTGAACGCCATGATCCGCAACGCCGAGGCGAGGTTCTTCCGGCTGCGGTTCGGTCCGGGCTGGAACCAGCCCAAGTCGATCCAGAAGCTGGTCAACGCGAAAGTGCGCAGCCTGTTGGTGGACGGAACGATGGGCCCGAGCTTCCTGGTCACGTCACATTGGAGTGCGGACGGCAAGCTCGACATGGTGTCCCATTTCCACTCCCCCGCCGAAGTGGACAGCGAAATACGCCTGAAAATGGAGTGGACCTGGCCCAAGAAGTGCGTTCCGCTGATGGTCGCCAAGAAACCGGACCCGTTCACGTTCTACTTCCGGCAACCGGTCGAACGCGCGACCTACACAATCGTCCTGCCGCCGGGAGTCGACGTCCACTGGGACGTGATCGCGCTCAACCGGATCCGGGACGACTTCGAAATCACCAGGCGGACCGACGCGGGCCGCGTCGAGATCAAGCTGGCCATCAACAACCTGCCGGCGAACCGCCGGGCCGGCATGCTGCTGGAACTTCAGAGGTAAAACGGCCTGCACAAGCCTCGTCTGACCGTGCAGGCCCCCTTGACGGGGCACAAAGCCCAGGTCAGCGACTCACTTGTCGCCGTTCTCGCCGCCCATGTACGACATGGTGTGCGTTCCTCCTTCTGGCCACGAGGTGAAGCGCAATCCGGTCACCACCGCACCAGACGACAGTGGAAGCTCGCCCGGCCCTCGGTGGACTGATCGCACGAAGGTCGGCGATGTTATCCATGCGGTCCGAACTCACCTCAGGTGACCCCGCGGAAGCGCCTGGTGACTGCGTCTTCCACTGGATACGCGCGAGCTTAGTCCGCCGTTCACGCGCAGGCTTGGCGAACGCTAAACAGAGGAAGGGCCAGGTCAGCGAGTGACCTGGCCCTTCCGTCTCACCGAGCCGCCTGTCGGAATCGAACCGACGACCTGCTCATTACGAGTGAGCCGCTCTGGCCGACTGAGCTAAGGCGGCGAGACGCGATAACTATAGCGGGTCCGAAGACCCGTCACTCACGGGGGTCGCCTTCGTTGTACGGACCGTGACCGATGTCACCACGTCCTGACCGCCGAGGAGTGGTTCATGCGCCGATCGTTGTCCGTGCCGCTGGCAGGGTTGATGCTCGCGCTCGTCGCAGCGCCCGCGCTCGCGCAGCCTCCGACCACACCGGTGCCGGGGCCGCGTGACCCGAACCAGCCGCCCGCGTCGGCGCCGAACGGGCCTCAGTCGCTCGCGCACGCGGTGGGTGATGCGGGGACCGGGCTCAGCGTGGTCCGGCTCGGGCCGCAGGGGGTGCCCACCAACACGATCCTTCCCGGGCTGAGCGAGCAGCTGCCCAAGCAGTCGGTCACCGAGTTCGGGCTGGGGCTCGCCAGCGCGCAGGTCAACACCGAGGCGTTCCTCAGCACCGAGCGGGTGGTCACGCAGGCCAGTCCGTTCGGGTTCGCGGTGGGCGGGCGGTCGCCGCAGTCGCCGGGCACGCTCGTGCAGACGGCCATTCCGGACAACCCGCAGCCGGCCAACGGTGGGCTGCCGATTCCCGAGACACCGCTCGGGAAGCTCCGGCTGCTCAACGGCAGCGTGCACGCGCGGTGGGACGAGAAGCTCGGGCCGTGCGTCAGTCCGCTCGCGACGGCGAAGACCTCCCTCGCGGGACTCGAGGTGCTGAGCGCGTTGCCGGCCGAGGTGCCGTTGCCGTCCAAGAGCCTGATCAGCATCCCTGACACGTTCGAGGCGAACTCGCAGGTCCGGCTGGTGGATCTGCCCGGCTCGAAGAACAAGGCCGTCGAGTCGACGTCGACCATGCGTGCGGTGAGCGTCGAGATCGCGGGTGGGATCAAGATCGACGTCGCCAGCCCGCCCACGCTCACGGCGACGGCCACCGGGGACGAGAAGACGTCGAAGATCACCTACACCGCGCCGGTGCTGAAGGTCAGCCAGAACGGCAAGGAGCTCGGCACACTCGACGCCGCGCATCCGGCGCTGGACGTGCCGCTGCTGCTGGACCTGGCCGTCGTCAGGCTGCAGGTCGCCGGGCTCAACGAGAAGAAGGCGAGCTTCAGCGGCAACGGGTTCAGCGGGTTCCAGCTCGGGGCGACGGCGCGGATGCTGGACGTCCAGCTGCTGCCGACGGACAAGCTGAAGCTGCCGAACCTGCCGACGGCGCTCGCGCAGATCTCGCTGGGCGAGCAGATCGTGCGGGCCGCGGCACCGCAGGGCGGCGTGGTCTGCGGAACCGCGCAGCCTCCCCAGACGCAGGAGCCGGGCGGACCGGCGGCACCTCCCGAGAAGGCACCGCCGCTCGCCTACACCAACGCCGCGTACCAGTCGGTTCCGCTGTTCTGGACCGGCACGGGGCTGCTGCTCGCGGGTGTCGTGATCTTCGCGGCGCTGCCGGTCAGAGGCCGATCGCGTGCGAAATCTCCCGAGGTTTCAGAACCCTGAGCAGCGCTTCCATGAGGTAGTAGTCGCCGTAGGGCAACGAGACTTCGATGCCGACCTCGATGCGGCGGTTGCGGGTGCCGCGCGCCAGGATCGCCTCGTGCCGTTCGGACCGGGTCGTCAAACACGTGCGGCACAACGCATCCAGGATGCGCAGTGCGGCGACCCGGTACGACAACCGGCCAGAAGCGACAGCCAGGTCCAGCAGACCGCACGCCATGATGGCGCCCGCCGACGAGTCCTTGACGTCGTTGGGCGCCAACGGTGAGCGGTAGTCCCACACCGGGATGTGGTCCGGTGTCAGGGCGTCCAGGGCGAAGTCGGCGAGTTTTCGAGCAGCCTCAAGGAACTCACGTCGCCGAGTACGCCGGTACATCGTCGTGAACCCGTAGATGCCCCACGCCTGACCGCGCGACCAGCACGACGTCGGGCTGTAGCCCTGGTTCGTGTTGGGCCCGATGTCCTCTCCCGTGTCCGGGTTGAAGTCGAAGACGTGCGGCGTGGAGCCGTCCGGCCGGATGAACTTCGCGCGAGTCGTCAAAGCGTGCGCCACCGCGACGTCCAGGAACCGCGACTCCCCCGTCTGCTCGGACGCGAACGTCAGCAGGTCGAGGTTCATCATCGTGTCCATGATCGCGCGGCCGGCGTTCGCGGGCGTCCCGAGCGCTCCCCACGCCCTGATGAAGCGGCCCTTCTCGTTGTAGCGCTGGATCAACGACGACGCGGCCTGCACCGCGCCGTCACGCCAGGACGCGTCCCCGGTCAGCCGGTACGCGGTCACCCACGACGGGTAGAACAGGAAGCCCAGGTCGTGGATCGACGTGTCGGTGCGCCGCGGGGACAGCCGCAGCGCCGACTCCACGGCCCACGTCTTGAACTGCTCGTCGCCGCTGTCCAGGAACGCGAGCCAGTGCATGCCTGGCCAGAAACCGCCGACCCAGCCGCCGGAGTTGACGTAGATCCACTTCTCGAACTTCGTCTCCTCCGGGAACGAGGTGACGTTCGGCGCCACCTGCCTCAGCTTCCCGAGCGCGTAGTCCAGCGACTCGCGGAAGAGCCGCCCCGAAGCCGACGCCTCTCCCGGAAGTCCTGCGACAGCTCCTGCCGCGGCCGCGCCGAGCAGGGTTCTGCGAGTGAAAGTCATGGCACCATCCATCCGAGCACGGGAGTGGACTGCGGCGAGATCATCTTCGTCATCACGCCGCCCGAGCTGTTCGAGGCGCCGAACACCCGAATGGAGCGCCTGGCCGAGCAGGGTTCTGGTGGTACACCAAGGCCGCCTTTCATGTGCCCGAACAGGTCTCCGGCGGCGTGGAGACGAGAGGCTTGTTCCGTTCAACGGAACGTAGTTCCATGGTGCTCGCATCGTGTCATTCCGCCGCCCCGATCGGAAGGCATCCTCAGATGCAAATCAGGCACTCGACCCATCCGGCTCAGTTGCCGGGCTTCGACACGGACGGGCTGCGGCGGCACTATCTGGTGGACGATCTGTTCGTACCGGGCGAGATCCGGACCGTCTACACCCACGAAGACCGCATCGTGCTCGGCGGAGCGTCCCCGTCACCCGGTCGGCCACTCGAGCTGGAGAGCGCTTCCCCGCTGCGTTCAGCGCATTTCTGCGAACGGCGTGAGCTCGCCGTGCTCGCCGTCCGAAATTCCGGAACAGTGACCGTGGACGGAACCGAGCACGAACTCGGTACGCGCGACTGTCTGTACATCGGCCAGGGCGCAGTGGACATCGAGTTCCGCGCTGCCGACGAGGACACCCGCTTCTACCTGTTCTCCACGCCCTCGCACGCCTCGTTCCCCACCGCCGTGGCCCGTTTCGACGAGGTCGACGTGCTGAAGCTCGGCGACCAGAGCACCGCGAACGTCCGCGAGATCCGCAAGTTCGTGCACGCCGACGGCATCCGCTCGTCGCAGCTGGTCCTCGGCGTCACGTCGCTCGCTCCCGGCAGCGTCTGGAACACCATGCCGCCGCACACCCACGACCGCCGCACCGAGTGCTACCTCTACTTCGACCTGCCTGAGGACCACCGCGTGATCCACCTCTGCGGCGAACCGCAGAACACCCGGAACATCGTGGTGCGCAACGAGGAAGCCGTGATCTCGCCGTCGTGGTCAGTCCACAGTGGAGTGGGAACGCACTCGTACACGTTCGTCTGGGCCATGGGCGGCGAGAACCAGGCCTACGACGACATGGACCCGGTCGCCGTGACGGAGCTGCGGTGAACTTCTCCCTCGCCGGCAAGACGGCAGTGGTGACCGGCGCCCGCACCGGCATCGGCCGCGCCATCGCCCGCGGCCTGCACGAGGCCGGAGCGTCGTTGATCCTGGTGGGACGCGGCGACCTGTCCGACGTGGCACCGGCCGTGGCCACGGTGTCGATCGACCTGGCGGATCCGGCGTCGATCGAACCCGCGCTGGCACCGGTCCTGGCGGAGCACCGGGTGGACGTCCTGGTCAACAACGCCGGCACGATCCACCGCGGCCCTGCCGTCGACGTCTCGCTGGCGGACTGGCAACGGGTCATGGCGGTCAACCTCGACTCGGCGTTCGAGATCTCCAAGCTCTGCGGCCGTCAGATGGTGGCGCAGGGCAGCGGCAAGGTCGTGAACATCGCGTCGCTGCTGTCGTTCCAGGGCGGAATCCTGGTCTCGGCCTACACGGCCTCGAAGCACGCGCTCGTCGGCATGACGAAGCTGCTCGCCAACGAGTGGGCCGCGTCCAACGTGCAGGTCAACGCGATCGCCCCCGGTTACATCGAAACCGGCAACACGGCTCCTCTCCGCGCCGACCCCGACCGCGAGCCGACCATCCGCACCCGCATCCCGGCGGGCCGCTGGGGCACACCGGAAGATCTCGTGGGCCCGGCGGTGTTCCTTTCGTCCACGGCGTCCGATTATGTGACCGGACACGTACTGGTGGTCGATGGAGGCTGGCTGGCGAGATGACCGATACCGCCGTCGAAAAGACGCTCGCCGTGCTGGAGGCCCTCGCCGACCACACGCGCATCACGGACATCGCGCGGGTCACGGGCCTGCCGAAGTCCACGGTCCACCGACTCCTGCAGACGATGGTGGACCGGGGCTTCGCCACGCCGGCAGCGGACGGCTACCTGACCGGCCCGCGAGTCCTCGCCCTCGCGGGCAAGGTTCTCCGGCCCGTCGACACGGTGGAGCGGGCACGGCCGTTCCTGCGCTCGCTGCAGGAATCGACGGGGTGCACCGTGCACCTGGCCGTGCTGTACGGCGACGAACTGGTCTACGTCGACAAGATCGAGGCCAACAAGCCCTACCGGATGGCGTCCCGTCTGGGCATGTCCCTGCCGGCCCACGGGACCGCCATCGGCAAGGCGGTGCTGGCCTCGCTCCCGCCCGCCGAGCTGGACGCGTTCCTCGGGCGCACCGGACTGCCGGGACGGACGCCGAAGACGATCACGTCCGGGCCGCGGCTCAAGGCACAGCTGACGCGGGTGCGGCGGTCGCGCTTCGCGTTGGACGACGAGGAGAACGAGGTCGGGGTTCGCTGCGTGGGCGCGGCCGTGCGGGACCACGCGGGGGTGGTGATCGGCGGGTTGTCCGCGTCGTCGCTCGCGATGGAGCACTCGTTGCCGGAGTTGATCGCGTTGGGGCCGCGGGTGTTGCGGGCGGCGGACGAGGTGTCAGCGGCGCTCGGCTGGGTCTAGATCCAATGTCGAAGTCGGC
>NZ_JBHRZI010000057.1:372061-389174 GCF_042649515.1 Lentzea rhizosphaerae
ATAGATGGCCCGAACGTGCTTTTCGCGCCAAAAAATAATGTCCTGAGACGCTCGGGTTCGATACAGGGCCTAGCCGCGGTGCAGCGTGGTCACCATCGCCTCGATCGCGATCCGCGGCTTCACGTTCACCTCGATCGCCTCACGGCACGCCAGCACCGCCTCCAGCCGCCGCAGGATCGACTCCTGCGACCACTGCGCCGCCGCCGTCCGCGAGTCGCCGGCGCGGTCCGGGTGCATCAGCGCTGCCTCGGAACCCGTCTTGGTCACCAGGGCGTCGCGGTAGAAGCCGGCCAGGTCCACCAGGGCCATGTCCAGCGAGTCGCGCTGGGTTCGGGTGGCGCGGGACTTCTGGCGCTTCTCCAGGTCCTTCAACGCACCCTTGGCGCCACGGGTCGCGGCCGCGGTGCCCTTTCCGGTGCCGCCCGCGCCCATCGCCGTTTCGAGGGCCTCGCGCTCTGCCTCGTTGCGGGCCTCGTTGGCCGTGGTGGCGTCCTCCTCCGCGGCCTTGATCAGCTCGTCGGCGCAGGTGAAGACGTCGGCGGGCTTGCGCAGCGCCAAGGGGATGCGCAGTACGGACTCTCGGCGGCCGCGGGCCTGTTCGTCGACGGCCAACCGGCGTGCGCGGCCCACGTGGCCGCCGCAGACCGACGCCGCCCACTGCGCCATCTCGGGCGGAACTCCGTCGACCGACTCCAGGGCCGAGGCGATGGCGGCGGGGCGCGGTGAACCCAGGGACACGAGGCGGCAGCGCGAGCGGATGGTCACCGACACGTCGTCGGGGTGGTCGGAAGGGGCGCAGAGCAGGAAGACCGTGCGCTCCGGCGGTTCCTCGACGGCCTTCAGCAGGGCGTTGGCGGCGCCCTCGGTCAGGCGGTCGGCGTCCTCGATGATCACGACCTGCCACCGGCCCGACGTGGGGCGGCGGGCGGAGATCTGGACCAGTGCCCGCATCTCGGCGACCGAGATCGACAGGCCCTCCGGCGTCACCACGCGCACGTCGGCGTGGGTGCCGTGCAGGGTGGTCCGGCAGCCGGTGCACACGCCGCAGCCGGGGCGGTCGTCCGTCACGACGCACTGCAGAGCGCCGGCGAACGCGCGGGCCGTGGACGAACGACCGGATCCGGGTGGGCCGGTGAACAGCCAGGCGTGCGTCATCACGCCAGGTGCCGGAGTGCCGCCCGCGACGATCGTGGCCGCGGCTTCTGCGGCCGCGGACAGGGTTGCCACCGCGTCCGGCTGGCCGACCACCTCGTCCCACACGCTCATGGGTGCAGTCTTCCAGCGGGCCGTCAGACGGCGGCTTCGGGGACCGCTCGCTT
This sequence comes from Lentzea rhizosphaerae, assembly GCF_042649515.1. Lineage (NCBI taxonomy): Bacteria > Bacillati > Actinomycetota > Actinomycetes > Pseudonocardiales > Pseudonocardiaceae > Lentzea > Lentzea rhizosphaerae. The sequence continues at coordinate 373,381 of NZ_JBHRZI010000057.1, forward strand.
GCGGGTCGCGAGCAGCGGCACCACGGCCGAACGGACTCGCTCGGCCACGGCGTCCGCGTCGCCGTCGGCCTCGACCACGACGTAGCGGTCCGGATCGGCGGCGGCCATCTCGCTCAGCAGCCGCTGGACCCGCCAGTGGTGCTCCAGGCCGATCGCCTTGCCGTCGGCGACCGGGCGGTCCAGCAGGATCGTCAGGTCCGGGCGCAGGCGTCCGGTGGCCCAGTCGACCAGGCCTTCGAGCTCCTGGTGCTCCAGCGAGCTCGTGGCCGTGAAGTGTGCCAGCGGTGAGTCGACATAGCGCTCCATCACCACGACGGAGCCCTCGTCCAGTGCGGGGCGCACCTGCCGTTCAACGACATCAGCGCGTACGGCGGCGGCAACGAGTGCCTGCGCGCGCACGCCGGCCAGTTCGGCGGAGGACAGCATCGTGCGCAGACGGCGTTCGTCGTGCTCGGGATCGGCGGCCAGCAGCACGTCGAGGCCCTCGGCGCGCAACGCGGCGGCCAGGCGGCGGGCCTGCACGGACGTGTCCTCGCGGGTGTCGCCCTCGACCGCGATCAGCAGCCCCTTGGTGTTGCGGCGGCCGCGGATCGCCGCGAACAGCGACGACAGCACCGGCTCCTCGCGGCGGTCGTCCATCTGCCGGTACGCGACCAGGCCCAGGACGATCGCGATCGCGGCGCCGCCGAGCATCACCGGACGGGTCGCGTCGACCTCCATCGGGTGGCCGAAGACGCTGACCGTCCGCTTCTGCAGCAGCGCGACCAGCAGCGGAGCACCGGCGGACGCACCGAACAGCACGATCTTGAGCAACGACTGGATCAATGCCACCGTGCGGCCGCGCATCTCGTCCTCGACCTGCGAGCCGACGATCGTCAGGCCGGTCAGGAACGCCACGCCGGCGCACGAGCCGACCAGCGCCACCGTCAGCAGCGCGATCCACAGGTGCGGCGCGAGCGCGACCAGCACCAGCGTGATGCCGGCACCCACGATCGTCACGCCGAACAACCGGTTGTAGGCGAGGCGCTGGGCCAGCCTGGGCGCGGTCGCCATGCCGATCGCGAGGCCCACGAACACGGCCACGAACAGCAGGCCGAACGTCGAGGCGCCGCCCAGCAGCGACTGCGCGTAGAGCTTCGCGGTCGCGATCACCACACCGGCCGCGGCGAACGCGCCGATCATGCCGATCACCAGGCCGCGGACCAGCGGCGTCGCGGCGGCGAACCGCAGGCCGTCGCGGAACATCGCGACGAAACCGGGCTTGTCCGCGTCCTTCTTGGGGGCCGACGCGACACGGCCGGACAGCTCGGGCAGCCTGGTCGCGACCAGGACCGCCGAGGTGAAGTACAGCAGGCCGTTGATCATCACGGCGATCGTCGCGATGCGGAACTCGAGGTTCCCGCCCTGCAGGTTCAGGTAGCCGGGGATGCCCGCGATCAGGGAGTACAGGCCGAAACCGCTGATCGTGGAGATGCCGTAGGTCATCACCAGGCCGAGCTGGTTCGCCGACTCCACCTGGTCGGGCCGGCGCAGCAGGTTCGGGACCGCCGACTCCTTGGCCGGGATCCACAGCATCGCGCAGCAGCCGACCAGGAAGTTCGCCACGAACAGCCAGATCGGCGAGCCGATGAGGGCGATCGAGATGAACAACGACCCGCGCAGGACGTCGCAGATCACCATCACCTTGCGGCGGTCGAACTTGTCCGCGAGCACGCCACCGATGGGCGCGAACAGGATGCCCGGCAGCAGCTGCGTGAGCACGACCAGGGACAACGCGAACGACTGCCACTGGTAGCTGTTCATCATCTCGGAGACCAGACCGGTCAACGCGAGCAGTGACAGCCAGTCACCAACGCTGCACAGATAGGTGACGAGCCACAGCCTGCGGAACGGCCGGATCGCGAGCACCGAGCGCAGCCGGTGGACCGTGGACACGCTGGACTGGGCCTGCCCCGACTGGCCTGCCTCGGTCACTCCTGTGTCCGCGTCCTGAATGTTCGTCACCCCAAAATCGGCCCACTCCGTGCGATCAGCGTAACCGGATGAGGTGAGTCAGCACGCCGGACTCTCAGCACGACTAGCTGAAGATCGACGCGAGAATGTTGATCAGGACCAGCACGAAGAACGCGAGCACCACCAGACAGCCGATGAACGCACCCACTCCGCCGGTCTGCCTGGCGGGCTGCTGTTGTTGCGCCACAGGGATTTGGTACGTCGGCACGAACGGCTGAGGCTGCTGGTGGGGAGGTCGCTGGACCCGGCCGCGCGGGCGGCGCCGCTCCCGTTCCATCTGCGCGAAGATCGCCTGGCGCATCTCTTCGGTCGGCTCAGGCGGTGTCGGCACCGACACACGTGACGTGGAAGACGTCCATTGGGGAGCGATCCAGGTGCCGGCGGTCACCAGCCCGGCCAACGGGTCGGGGAACAGCCTGGGAGGCGGCGGGGCCTGAGTCCCGTCCGGACCGAACTCGTTCGTCGGCACCGCCACCTCCTACCAGCTCAGCTCTTCGACTTGGCCGGAGCTTTCTTCGCCGCCGCGGGCTTCTTGGCGGCCGGCTTCTTGGCCGGAGCCTTCTTCTTGACCGGTCCCTTGGCGCGCTTCTCGGCCAGCAGCTCGGCCGCACGCTCGTCGGTGATCGTCTCGACGCTGTCCGACTTGCGCAGCGACGCGTTCGCCTCACCGTCGGTGACGTACGGGCCGAAGCGGCCCTCCTTGATCACCATCGGCTTGCCGGACACCGGGTCGTTGCCCAGCTCCCGCAACGGCGGCGCGGCGGCCGCCCGGCCACGCTTCTTCGGCTCGGAGTAGATCTTCAACGCCTCTTCGAGCGTGACCGTGAAGATCTGGCCCTCGTCGACCAGCGACCGCGAGTCCGTGCCCTTCTTCAGGTACGGGCCGTAGCGGCCGTTCTGCGCGGTGATCTCGGCGCCCGTCTCCGGGTCCTTGCCGACCACGCGCGGCAGCGAGAGCAGCTTCAGCGCGTCGTCCAGCGTGACCGTGTCCAGCGACATCGACTTGAACAGCGAGCCGGTGCGCGGCTTCGGCGCCTTCGACTTCGGCGTGCCCTCCTCGAGCTCGGGCAGCACCTCGGTCACGTACGGGCCGAAGCGGCCCTCCTTGGCCACGATCTCGTTGCCGGAGACCGGGTCGGTGCCCAGCGAACGGCCTTCCTGCGGCGTCGAGAAGAGCTTCTCGGCGATCTCGTTCGTCAGCTCGTCCGGCGGCAGGTCGTCCGGCAGGTTCGCGCGCTGCGCGGCACCGTCGACCTCGCGCTCCAGGTACGGGCCGAAGCGGCCGACGCGCACCACGACCGTGCGGCCCTCGTCGTCGCTGAACAGCGGGATCGAGTTGACCTCGCGCGGGTCGATGTCCTCGACACCCGTGCCGACGAGCTTCTTCAGGCCACCGGACCGGCCGATCGAGCCGTCCGGGCCGATGCTGCCGCCGAAGTAGAACCCGGACAGCCACGTCGTGCGGCCCTGACGACCTGCGGCGATGCCGTCCAGCTCGTCTTCCAGCGCCGCGGTGAAGTCGTAGTCGACCAGGCGGCCGAAGTGGTTCTCCAGCAGCCCGACCACGGCGAACGCCACCCACGACGGGACCAGCGCGGCGCCCTTCTTCCACACGTAGCCGCGGTCCTGGATGGTGCTGATGATCGACGAGTACGTGGAGGGACGGCCGATGCCGAGCTCCTCCATCGTCTTGATCAGCGACGGTTCGGTGAAGCGCGAGGGCGGCGAGGTGGTGTGGCCGTCCGCGGACAGCTCCGCGATCGTCAGGTCCTGGTCCTTGACCAGCTGCGGCAGGCGCGACTCCGCGTCGTCCGACTCGCCACCGGCCTCGGCGTCGATGCTCTCGACGTAGGCCTTGAGGAAGCCGGCGAACGTGATCGTGCGGCCCGACGCGGCGAACGTGACCTCCTGGCCCGTCGCGGCACGGCCCTGGATGCGGACGCTGGTCGTGTTGCCCCGCGCGTCGGCCATCTGGGACGCGATCGTGCGCTGCCAGATCATCTCGTAGAGCTTGAACTCGTCGGAGTCGAGCTCGGCGGCCACCTGACCCGGCGTGCGGAAGACCTCTCCTGCCGGCCTGATCGCCTCGTGCGCCTCCTGCGCGTTCTTGACCTTGCGCGTGTACTGGCGGGGCTTGTCCGAGACGTACTGCGCGCCGTAGAGGTCGGTCGCCTGCGTGCGGGCGGCGTTGATCGCGGTCTCCGACAGCGTCGTGCTGTCGGTACGCATGTAGGTGATGTAACCGTTCTCGTACAGCTTCTGCGCCGTGCGCATCGTGCGGTCGGCGGAGAACCGCAGCTTGCGGCCCGCCTCCTGCTGCAGCGTCGAGGTCATGAACGGCGCGTACGGCTTGCGCGAGTACGGCTTCTCCTCGACCGAGGAGACCTTGACCGGTGCGTTCTCCAGACCGGCGGCGATGGCGCGTGCCTGCGCCTCGTCCAGCACGACGACGTCGGCCTTGCCGGTCAGCTTGCCGTCCGAGCCGAAGTCACGGCCCGTGGCGAGACGCGTGCCGTCGACGGCCACGAGACGCGCGCCGAACTGACGCGGCGTGGCGTCCGCACCGGCGTCCATCTGCGCGGAGATGTCCCAGTAGCTCGCCGAGACGAACTTCATCCGCTCGCGTTCGCGCTCCACGACCAGACGCGTCGCTACGGACTGCACGCGGCCAGCCGAGAGTTTCGGCATGACCTTCTTCCACAGCACCGGGCTGACCTCGTAGCCGTAGAGGCGGTCGAGGATGCGGCGGGTCTCCTGGGCGTCGACCAGGTCCTGGTCGAGGTCGCGCGGGTTGGCGGCGGCGGCCTGGATCGCGGACTCGGTGATCTCGTGGAACACCATCCGGCGGACCGGGACCTTGGGCTTGAGCGTCTCCAGCAGGTGCCACGCGATGGCCTCGCCCTCGCGGTCACCGTCTGTCGCGAGATAGAGCTCGTCGACGTCCTTCAACGCTTCCTTGAGCTCGGTGACCAGCGACTTCTTGTCGGCGGAGATCACGTAGAGCGGTTCGAAGTCGTGGTCGACGTCCACGCCGAGCCTGGCCCAGGCCTGGCCCTTGAACTTCGCGGGAACGTCGGCGGCACCGCGCGGCAGGTCCCGGATGTGTCCCCTGGAGGACTCCACGACGAAGTTGCTGCCGAGGTAGGACGCGATCTTGCGCGCCTTCGTGGGCGACTCGACGATCACCAACCGTCGGGTGCTACCCGCGCCTCCGCTGCTCTTTCTCGTCCGTGTCGATCCAGCCACTCGCCGTCCCGCTCTCTTCCAAACCCGGTTCCCAGGCCCGCCAGTGTTGCCCAGCGTCGGCCGAAAAGCACACCATCCGCGACGCCTGTACGACGAGACAGCGTGACACAACCTTGCCGGACCGCCCGCTCAGGCCGCCGGCCAGGTGCTGCACGCCACCCCGTGCGGAGGGCTTCCGACCAGCTCAGCGAGCCGTGCCAGCCTTCGTCGGCCGGTTACCCGCAACGCCGGAGCCCCTACCAGGGTGCACGGAAGTCCGGATGCGAGCAGGGCATTTTGCAACGGAAGGTGTGTCTGCGGTGCGTTGGGGTCCAAACCGAGCAGGTACGCCGACTCCATCCAGCTGCCCGCGGCCAGCGCCCAGACCCGCAGCACTGCGCCGTTCAGCTCGAAGTCGTCCGGCACCTTCTTGACTGATCCGTCCAGCCAGCGGGCGGCCAGAGGGGTGAGATCGGTGCGGAACGGGGTGCGGACGAACCGCGTGCCCTCCTCGTCGACGCACAGCTCGGACGTCACGCCGCGCTCGTCGCAGGCCTGCTTGAGCGGGCGGTGGCGCCACTCGTCGCGCAGCTCGACGTAGACGCGGGCGGCCGTACCGCGCGCGAAGCTGACGGCCTGGCCCGGCCCGCAGAGGAAGCCGGCGAGGTCCGCTTTGGCCGGCGTGCGCGCCTCGGCCGAGAAGAAGGACAACTGCCCCACCACGGCCCACAGGGTAGAACAGACGTTCGACTGTGGCCAGTGGGACAGGTGTTAACGACCGGCGCTCTTCACGTCACCGCACGGCGCGGACTTCCCCATCGCCGCGGCGTACTTGGGCGACTTCTCCAGCGCGTCGAACGTGGCCCGCAGCTGTTCGGGGCTCTTGACCTGCGACGTGTCCGCCAGCACCTTCTCCGCGCCGTCCCAGAACTGCGCGTCCGGCTGCAGCGCCGCAACGGGCGCCTGGGCAGCGGCGTACGACTTCGCCGACTCGCCGAGGTACGCGACCGTGCGTTCGTGCACGTCCTTCAGCTCGTCCGACGGCGGACCCAGCTCCTTCAGCTTCTTCTCGGCGTCGGCGAGCGAGGTCGCGTTAGCCGTGACGAGCTTGAGGTAGGCCGCCTTCACCGCGGCCGGGTCGGCGGAGTCCTGCGCCCGCAGTTCCGCGCCCGCCTTCACACCGGGCAGCAGGCCGCCGCAGAACGCGTCGACCCACTGGCCCTGCGCGTCCGTGAGGGGTTTCTCCTCGTCGGACGCGCAGGAAACGGTCAGTACCGCCGTGGCCAGGACAGTCGCGATGAGGCGTGTTCGCACGACCTCATCATCGCAACGACGTCACTGACCGATCAGCTTGCCCAGCTTCGCGCTCATGTCGACGCACTCCGGCGCCTTGCCGAGGGCGTCCTTGGTCAGCGGGTTGGCGTTGAGCTTCGCGATCTCGGCGGAGAGCTTCGCCGGACCGGTCGCCGCGGCGCCGAGCTTCTGGATCTGGGCCGTGAAGTCGGGCGCGTTGGGGTCGAGAGCGCGCAGCTGCACGGCCGCCGCCTGGTACTCCTTGGCGCCGTCGCCGACCGTCTTGACGAGCTCGTCGTGCAGCGGCTTCGCGTCAGGAGCGGGCGCGCCGACGTCCGTGAGCTTCTTCTCGGCGTCCGCCAGCGACTTCGAGCCGGCGTCGAGAACCTTGAGCACGCCCTCCTTGAGCGCCGCCGGGTTGCCGGCGTTCGCCGCGACGAGGGAGGTGAGCTCACCGCCGCCCGCGAGGACCGGCGTGATGCCGCCGCAGAACGTGCCGGCCCACTTGACGGCATCGGCGGCGGGCGCGGCGGCGGTGGTCGTGGTCGGCGCCGCGCTCTGCGTGGACGGCGTGGCGCTGCTCGAGCAGCCGGTGACAGCGAGAGCGGCGCCGGCGCAGACAGCGATGACCGACAAACGTGCGTTCACGGAAGACTCCCAGAAAGGGCTGACGGGACCGCCGAAAAGTACCCATTCGGGGGATCCACATCGCCGATTTTCCGGGTTGTGCGGAGCTAGCTGCGCAATTCGAGGAGAGCCCTATTTTCCCTGGCCCTGTTTCGCCAGGGCCTGCCAGTCCGCACAGACCTTGTTCGCGCGGAACACCTCGCCGTACTTCGGGACGTCCACGATCTGCTTGAACATCAACGTGGCGTTCTCCCGCGCAGGACCCCCGCTGGTCGCCATGACCTGCGCGTACCGCTCCGGGAACACGTCGTCGGCGGCCAGTGCCCGCAACCGCCCGGACGCGTCGTCGAAGCCGGTCGCGGACTGGCGCAGCGCCTTGATCAGGCGTTCGTGCGGGTTCTGCACGTCGGAGCTCAGCGGGCCGAGCTTCTCCAGGTCGTCCGCGATCTTGCGGTCGGACGCCGCGGCCGTCGACGCCCAGCGCACCACCGCGTCCTTCACGGCGGCCATGCCCTGCGGCACCTTGGCCTGGATGTCGCCTCGTGCGATCTCCGTGACGCCAAGGGGACCGCAGTAGGCCTCGAACCACGCCACCGGATCGGCGCCGGGCACGTCCGGCGTCGTGGTGGTGGCGGGAGGTGCGGCCGGCGGCTGGACCGGTGCCGGCGGCGTGCTGCACGCGGCGATCGCGGCCGCGCTCAGCACGGCCGCGATCAGGCGAAACGTCGTCACTGGCCGAGCAGCTTCCCGAGCTTGGTCCGCATCTCGGTGCACTCGGGCGCCTTCGCGATGGCGTCCTTGTACTTCGGGTCGGCGTCGAGCTTCTTGACCTGCTCGGAGAGCTTCGACGGGTCGGCGGACTCGCCGCCCAGCTTCTCGACCTGGTCCAGGAAGTCCGGCGCGTTCGCGTCGATCTTGCGGACCTGCTCGGCGATCGTCACGTACTCCTTGGCGCCGTCGCCGAACATCTTCACGAGCTCGTCGTGCAGAGCCTTGGCCTCGGGACCGGGCGCGCCGATCTCCTTGAGCTTCTTCTCGGCGTCGGCCAGCGACTTGGAGCCCGTCTCGAGGATCTTGAGCATGCCCTCCTTGAGCGCGACCGGGTTGCCCGCGTTGGCCGCGGCGACGGTGATGAGCTCGACCGCTCCCGTCAGCACCGGCGTGGTGCCGCTGCAGAACGCGCCGGCCCACTTGACCGGGTCGGCGGCGGGCGGGGTCGTGCTGCTGGTCGTCGCGGGCGCCGGCGTCGGCGTGGACGGCGCGGCGGTGGTGGCGCACCCGGTGAGGGCCAGAGCGGCCCCGGCGCAGGCAGCAAGGATCGACAAACGTGCGTTCACGGTGATTTCCCCCAGAAACGTCTAACCGGACCGCCGAACAGTACACGTTCGGGCGATCCGGTCAGCCGGCTTTCTCCACGTCAGGAGGTGGGGGTCGGTGCCGTCGAAGCCTCCAGCGCCTTGCAGTTGGCCGCCTTCTTCGAGGCGTCCGCGAGACCCGTCTCGTCCATCTTCTTCTGCACGTCGGCGCCCGCCTTCTCCAGATCGGCCGCCTTCGCGATCATGTCGGTGAAGGCCGAGACGACCTGGGTCGGGTCGGTCGCCGAGTCGAGCTTGGCCTTGGTGTCGGCGAGCAGGGTCTTGATCTGGCCCATGCCCTGCTCGGCGGCGGTGACCAGCTCCTTGGACTTCGGGTGCGGGCCGTTCTCGAGCCCCTTGAGGTCCGCGATCGACTTGTCGACGGCGCCGACCTTGGTGCCGAGCCACTCCGACAGACCCGTCTTGAGCTTCGACGGGTCGCTCATGTCGATGTTGGGCTCGTCCGACATGGCCGTCACGGTGCCGCCGACGGCACCGCAGACCTTGTCCATCCAGGCCACGACATCGGCCTCACTGGCCGTGGGCGACGTCGAGGTGGAAGAACCTCCGCTGCTGCACGCGGTGACCACGAGCAGACAGCTCGTCATGAGCGCGATGACTGTGCGACGCATGGGGCGGAAGCTACTCCGAACGGCCTCGCTCAGCTCGTTGGCGTGACGTTGAGCCGCTGCATCTCCTGGCACTTCGGCGCCGTCTGGGTGGCCTTCTGCAGCTCGGGGACGGCCTTGATGTCCCGCAGCGGGTCGGCGAGCTCCGAGAGCTTGGCGATGGCCTCCCCGGCGGCCTGGATGCCTCCGGTGGCGTTGTTCGCGTCGGCCTGCTCGATCTTGGTCTTGGCGTCGGTGAAGACCGTGCCCAGGGAGGTGAACGCCTCGGCCATCTTGTTGACGGCCTCCTCACCGCCCGCGACGGGCGACGGGCCGACGTTCTTGAGGCCGTCCGCGGACTTGGTGAAGGCGTCGGCGAGCTGGCCCATGTAGGCGGCCATGTCGGCCTTGAGCTTGGCGGAGTCGCCGGAGTCGAGCTTCGGGGCGCTCTTCTCGATCTTGGCGAACTCGGACGCGGCGCCGCACACCTTGTCCATGTAGGCGACGGCCTCGGGGCTGGCCGCGCCGCTGGTGGGCGTCGATGAAGTGCCGGAGTTGCCGCCGTTGGTGCACCCGGTCAGCGCCAGGGCGGCAACAGCGGCAGTGGCGACGAGGCTGCGCCTCATGTCCTAACTCCTCGGTCGGGGTACGTCGGGGGGGATACCCGAACGTACCCCGACCGGGCCAGGAACTACGCGGCGCCGTTGCTCACGGTCTCCGCGGGGGTGTCCGCGATGGCGGTACCGCGACGCTTGGACACGACCACCGCACCGACGATGATCAGTGCCGCGACCACGGCGATCGCGATGCGGATCGGGTCGGACGCGTTGTCACCGATGGAGAAGGTGACGATGGCGGGCGCGATCAGCACCGAGACCAGGTTCATGACCTTGATCAGCGGGTTGATGGCGGGGCCGGCGGTGTCCTTGAACGGGTCGCCGACGGTGTCGCCGATGACCGTCGCGGCGTGGGCGTCGGAGCCCTTGCCGCCGTGGTTGCCGTCCTCGACCAGCTTCTTGGCGTTGTCCCAGGCACCACCAGAGTTGGCCAGGAAGACCGCCATGAGCGTGCCGGTCGCGATCGCGCCGGCGAGGTAACCCGCCAGCGGGCCGACGCCGAGGCCGAAGCCGACGGCGATCGGGGCGAGCACGGCCATCAGACCCGGAGTCGCGAGCTCGCGCAGCGAGTCCCTGGTGCAGATGTCGACGACCTTGCCGTACTCCGGCTTCACCGAGTAGTCCATGATGCCGGGGTTGTCGCGGAACTGGCGGCGCACCTCGAACACGATGGCACCGGCGGCGCGCGTCACGGCGTTGACCGCGAGACCCGAGAACATGAAGACGACGGCCGCACCGATCGCGACGCCGACGAGCACGTTCGGGCTGAACACCAGGTTGCTGAACGACACGGGCAGGTCGCCCGCGACGTTGCCGACCTTGACCAGCGCCTGCGTGATCGCGTCCTGGTAGGAGCCGAACAGCGCCGTCGCGGCGAGCACGGCCGTCGCGATCGCGATGCCCTTGGTGATGGCCTTGGTGGTGTTGCCGACCGCGTCGAGCTCGGTGAGGATCTGCGCGCCCTCGCCGTGCACGTCACCGGACATCTCGGCGATGCCCTGCGCGTTGTCGGAGACCGGGCCGAAGGTGTCCATCGCGACGATGACGCCGACGGTGGTGAGCAGACCACAACCGGCCAGGGCGATCGCGAACAGCGCGACGACGACCGAGCCGGAGAGCAGGAACGCGCCGTACACGGCCGCACCGATGACGAGCGCGGTGTAGACGGCCGACTCGAAACCGACCGAGATGCCGGACAGGATCACCGTGGCCGCACCGGTCAGCGAGGTCTTGCCGACCTCCTGCACCGGCTTGTGCTCGGTGCCGGTGTAGTAGCCGGTCAGCCACAGGATGACGCCGGCCAGCACGATGCCGATGATCACCGCGACTGCCGCGATCAGCTGCGGGTTGCCGCTGGTGGCCTTGACCGCGTCGCCGACGCCCCTGAGGTCCGCGAAGGAGCTGGGCAGGTACGAGAAGGCGGCGACCGTGCACAGCACCGCGGAGATGACCGCGGAGATGTAGAAGGAGCGGTTGATGGCCGTGAGGCCGTTCTCGCCCACCTTCGCCCTCGTCGTGTACACGCCGATGATCGCGGTCAGCACACCGATCGCCGGGACGATCAGCGGGAACAGCAGGCCCTGCACACCGAACGCGACGGTGCCGAGGATCAGCGACGCCACCAGGGTGACGGCGTAGGACTCGAAGAGGTCCGCGGCCATGCCGGCGCAGTCACCGACGTTGTCGCCCACGTTGTCCGCGATGGTGGCGGCGTTGCGGGGGTCGTCCTCGGGGATGTTCTGCTCGACCTTGCCGACCAGGTCGGCGCCGACGTCGGCGGCCTTGGTGAAGATGCCGCCACCGACACGCATGAACATTGCGAGCAGCGCGGCGCCGAAACCGAAGCCCTCCAGGACCTTCGGGGCCTGACCCGTGTACACGAACACGACCAGCGCGGCGCCGAAGAGGCCGAGACCGACCGTGGTCATGCCGACCACACCACCGGTGCGGAACGCGATGCGCGTCGCCTTTTCGCGACCGCCTTCTTCGTTCGCGGCGGCGGCGACACGCACGTTGGCGCGCGTGGACAACCACATGCCCAGGTAGCCGATAGTCGCCGAGAACGCGGCACCGACGATGAAGAACAAAGATCGACCGATTCGTTCGGCCAGATCATCCGCCGGTAGCGCGAACAGCAGCACGAACACGATCACGACAAAAATGCCGAGCGTGCGGAACTGCCGGTTGAGGTAGGCCGCTGCGCCCTCCTGAACCGCCTTGGCGATGTCCTGCATCTTCGGGGTGCCCTGGCCGGCGGCCAGCACCTCCTTGAGCAGCACGTACCCGACGGCGAGGGCAGCCAGGGCGACCACGGCGACCACGGCTACGACGCCGCGATCCCCAGGGGAGAGCTCAAGGCTCTCCGCGAGGAATTGCCGGGACATCCGTCCTCCTGGTGAGTTGCCATGTGCAGCGCCAAGGCAGACCAGCCGCCCAGCGCGACGTGACGCATCCCTCATTGGATGCGATGAGCGGGGAGTCTAGGGGGTGGTTGCAACGAGGCAACGAACTGTCCCGATCCGTGCACACACCGTTATCCGCGCAGGAAGTGGAGCACGGCCCGGCCGGAACTGTCGGTGTCGTGTGCAAAGCTCGCCTCGTGGTGGATCAGGGACGGCGGTTGCTGGACCGCGTGCTGGCGGGAGTACCCGCCGGGGAGTCACCTCTCACACACGCACGCGATCTTCCGTTGCGGCAGGCTGATCACGTCGAATGGCCCTCCTGGGCCGCCTCGCAGGTCGTCGAGGCGTTCACCGAGATCGGCGTGCGCGAGCCGTGGCGGCATCAGGTGGAAGCGGCTTCGCTTGCGTGGTCTGGATCACACGTGGTGCTCGCGACGGGCACCGCGTCCGGCAAGTCGCTCGCCTACCAGCTGCCGGTGCTTTCCACTCTTTTGGCGGACACGAAGGCAACGGCGCTGTACCTCTCACCGACCAAAGCCCTTGGGGCGGACCAGCTCCGCGCGCTCGACGAGCTGGGGATCAAGGGAGTGCGCGCGTCGGCCTACGACGGTGACACCCCGATGGCCGAACGCGACTGGGTCAAGGCGCACGCGAACTGGGTCTTCACGAACCCGGACATGCTGCACCGCGGAATCCTGCCGCAGCACCCGAAATGGCTGCGGTTCTTCCGCAGGCTGAAGTACGTGGTGATCGACGAGTGCCATTCCTACCGCGGTGTTTTCGGTTCGCACGTGGCACTGTTGATGCGACGGTTGCGGCGGATCGCCCGCAAATACGGCGCGGATCCGATCTTCGTTCTGGCATCGGCCACTGTGGCTGATCCTTCTTCTTCCGCCGAACGTTTGCTGGGCGTCCCGGTTTCCGCCGTCGTGGACGATTTCTCACCGCGCGCCTCGCGGACCGTTGCGTTGTGGGAGCCACCGCTGACGTCGCTGGAGGGTGAGAACGGCGCTCCGGTCCGGCGTTCGGCGGGTGCGGAGACCTCGCGGATCCTCGCCGACCTCGTGGTCGAGGGGGCGCGGTCGCTCGCCTTCGTGCGCTCCCGGCGTGGTGCGGAGCTGACCGCCATCGGCACCCAGCGCATTCTGTCCGAAGTGGACAGTGAGCTGCCCTCACGGGTGGCCGCGTACCGGGGCGGGTTCCTGCCGGAGGAGCGGCGGGCGTTGGAGAAGGCGCTGTCCACAGGCGATCTGCTGGGCGTGGCGACGACGAACGCGCTGGAGCTCGGCGTCGACATCGCCGGGCTGGACGCGGTGGTGGTGGCCGGTTTTCCCGGCACGCTGGCGTCGTTCTGGCAGCAGGCGGGCCGTGCGGGCAGGTCGGGCGACAGCGCGCTGGTGGTGTTCGTGGCGCGCGACGACCCGTTGGACACGTACCTGGTGCACAACCCGGCCGCGGTCCTGGACCGGCCGGTCGAGGCCACGGTGCTGGACCCGTTGAACCCGTACGTGCTGGGCCCGCAGCTGGCGTGCGCGGCGGCCGAGATGCCGTTGACCCCGGCGTGCCTGGACGACTTCGGCGGCCCGCTGGCCGAGGCCGTGCTCGCCGACCTGGTGGCGGAGAAGCTGCTGCGTCGCAGGCCGGCGGGGTGGTACTGGGCGTCGCACGACCGCCCGCACGCCGGCGTGGACATCCGCGGCTCCGGCGGCGAGCAGGTGGCGGTCGTCGAGTCGGACTCGGGCCGCATGCTCGGCACCGTCGACCCCGGCTCCGCTTCGTGGCAGGTGCATCCGGGTGCCGTGTACCTGCACCAGGGCCGGGCGTACGTGGTCGACGAGCTCGACCTGGAGAGCGGCCTCGCGATGGTGCACCGCGAGGACCCGGAGTGGACGACGCAGCCGCGCGACTGCGTGGACATCACCGTGGTGCGCGAGGTCGAACGCACCGACTTCGACGGCGTCTCCGTGTCGCTGGGCGAGGTGGAGGTGACCACGCAGGTCGTCGGTTACCTGCGCAGGCTGCCGTCCGGCGTGGTGCTCGACCAGATCCCGCTCGACCTGCCCGAACAGACCCTGCACACCCGCGCCGTCTGGTACACGGTCGACGAGTCGCTGCTGTTCGACGCCGGCGTGGAGGCCAAACGGATCCCCGGCGCCCTGCACGCCGCCGAGCACGCGGCGATCGGCCTGCTCCCCCTGTTCGCGACGTGCGACAGGTGGGACATCGGCGGCGTGTCGACGGCCGCACACCCGGACACGGGGATGCCCACGGTGTTCGTGCACGACGGCCACCCCGGCGGCGCGGGCTTCGCGGACCGCGGTTTCGAGGCGCTGCGGGCCTGGCTCTCGGCGACGCGGGCGGCGATCAGCGCGTGCTCGTGCCCGATGGGCTGCCCGTCGTGCGTGCAGTCGCCGAAGTGCGGCAACGGCAACGACCCGCTGGACAAGGCCGGTGCCGTGCTGGTGCTGGACGTGGTGCTGGGCAAAATCGCCTGACTAGTCCGGCCTCGCCTGGTTACGGTGGCGGTGTGAACGCATGCTGCTGCAACGCCACCCGGACCCGTAGCGCCTAGCGCGGCCGAGCCAGGACGCTTCGCCGCGCCGATGACGCGGCGGCGTTGATCGCTCCGTCGTGCCCTCTCGCGGCCGACCCGACTGCCTCGCCGCCCCACAGCGCAGGGCGTCGAACGTCCCGCCGCGCCCGTCCCCCACCGGCCTCGGGTACCTGGAGTTTGCCTTGTTCACGCCCTTTTCTGATCTGGACGCCCTGCTCGCCGACCTCGTCTCCTCCGTCCGCGAGATCCTCGGCCCCACCTACGTCGGCACCTACGTCCAGGGCTCGTTCGCCCTGGGAGCCGGCGACATCCACAGCGACTGCGACTTCATCGTCGCCTGCACCGAACTGCCTTCGGGCGACCGCGAAGCCGGGCTTCGCGCCCTGCACGACGAGATCCCGACGCGTCCCGGCCACTGGTCGACCGAGATCGAAGGCTCGTACGCCGACATCGGCTCACTGCGCTCGGTGGCGGGCATGGGGGTTCCGTGGCTGTTCAACGACCACGGTCACCGCACGCTGATCTGGGACACCCACTGCAACAACCCGCACGCCCGCTGGATCCTGCGCAACCGCGGCATCGTGCTGGATGGCCCCCCGATCACCTCACTGGTCGACGAGGTGCCACCTGAGGCTCTGCGTTCTGCGATGTGTGCCGAGCTGCCGCTCGTGTGGGAGGGCATCAAGGGGTGGGCGCCGATGAACGTCGCCTGGACTCAGCGCTACATCGTCGCGACGTACTGCCGGATGCTCTACACCATCCACACGGGAGAGGTGGAGTCGAAGCGCGGCGCCCTGCTCTGGGGGCTGAAAATGCTCGATCAGCGGTGGCACCCGCTGATCGAGCAGGTCTTGGGGGACCGGGACCTCGGCTGGGACGCCGACGCGGTGCCGCGTCCGGGAAGCATGGAGCAGACCGAGGCATTCGCGGCCTATGCAGAACAGCGAGGCTGCTCGTTGTCGTGAGGGCGCTTCGCGCCCGAACCCGCGGGGGTCTGGGGGTCGTCCCCCAGAAGACACGGCGTCCGACCCGGCGAGCGCGTAGCGCGAGCAGGGTCGGGCTGAGGACGCTGGACGCTGGGCGCGGGCCGCGGGCTCACA
>NZ_JBHRZI010000057.1:389206-454966 GCF_042649515.1 Lentzea rhizosphaerae
CTCACGGGTACCCGCGGCGCGCGCTCTCCACGTGCCGAACACTGTTTTCCCGCCTGCTACCGCTTCGCGACCGGATCCCTTGGAACATCGGCGGAATCTGGTGTGTTCGTCTCAACAGGACACGCGGGAGGCGTCGGTGTCGACTGCTGTGTGACGAACTCCGGGGAGGAGCCGGCTTCGCCGACCGCGGCAGAGCTGGCGCTCTGCCACTAACGTTCCTCGGCCCGGTCGCTGGTGCGGGAGGCTGTCCTTCGGGGTGCGTGTTCGGCTTTTCGCCCGGTCCTCCGCGGCCCCCGAAGTGCGGGGTACGAGGGCCGATCATCGGATCGGGCTGGGGTTGGAACGGCCGCGCAGGGCATCGTCTTCGGGGTTGTCGGGGAGAGTCCACGACGACACCCAGCGCGGCCGGGCTTTGTAGTTGTGGTTAGACGACTTCGAGCTGACGAACGGCCGGGGCGTGCAGCGCCTCGACGAGTGCGTCCTGCACGACGTGCGCGTCCGGCAGGTTCCAGCCGCAGATCGACGGCTTGACCCGCCAGTGCACGACACCGTGCGCCATCGGGGTGGGCGGCAGAGGGATGTACTCGCCCTGGGCGTAGTGGTGCACGTCCCTGTTGTCGGCCAGCTCGGCGTTGAGCTTCGAGCCGGACTTCACGAGGAACATCCACCGGCCGGACGGGGTCGCGGCGATCGGCACGGGAACGCCGATCGACCGCAGGGCGACGGCGGCGCGGCGGCCGAGGTCGGTGCCGACCTCGATCGCGTCCACCACGTGACCGGTGGCGACGAGAAGGCTGTAGGAGCGACCCGCCCACCACGTGGCGACCTGGTCGGGACGCGTCCCGATGCGGTCGACCCAGTCGCGGTGCACGGGGATCGGGCCGTGGAGCTCGAGCCCGCTGCGGCCCGCCCACTGGGTGACACCCTGCTCAGAACCGGCCGGGTAGGTGCCGGGCAGCACGGGCCAACCGCGGTACGCGAGGCTGACGGCCTCGGCACGCAGTTCGATGCGGAAGGCCCCGCGCCAGCTGTCCGACCAATCCATCTTCCGTCGCCTTCTTCCTAGGCTCTGCGCTTCGACATCGACGTGGTGCCGGTGTTCGTAGGACACCGCGTCGGTGCCGCCTCTACAACTAACGACACCGGCACCGGCCTCCGTAACCCCCGCTCGACAACTGGTAGCTACGAGACGACGAACGCCCTTCGCGAGAACGAGCCACTGAACTCCGGGCGTTTGGTTCGATCACC
The DNA here is from genome assembly GCF_042649515.1 of Lentzea rhizosphaerae. NCBI lineage: Bacteria > Bacillati > Actinomycetota > Actinomycetes > Pseudonocardiales > Pseudonocardiaceae > Lentzea > Lentzea rhizosphaerae. The sequence continues at coordinate 390,455 of NZ_JBHRZI010000057.1, forward strand.
GTTCAGCATTCCCAGGCACCGGTGTGAGTCCGCTCACCGCCCGGAGGCGACCGCTCGTCGCGCTCCAAACGCTTCGATCTTCAGCCGGACCTGCCCTGGAACGTGCGTTCACCGGGCCGAACGGCGTAATCGCCGACAGCTCCACAACCACCTCCCAACCGCTCACCGCGCAGCCGACCAGCTCGGCCCTGTTGGCCCGCGCCACTCGTTTCGCCTGCTCACAAGCACTTTCGTCGCCATCGGTGAGACGAGCGGCGGCCGCGAGTGCCGCCAAATCGGCCGCACCGGTCACCCGGTGCCGCGCGACGACCGCCGCGCCGACCTGCGCACCGGCCACCGTGACGATGATCAGCAGCAACATCGCCACCACACCGCTCACCGCAGCCGATCCGCGCTCGCCGGCTGCCGCTTCACCGTTCATCGCGGCTCCAGCACGGCGAACGCCTCCGCGCTGAGCGGCAGGCCCAGCGGACCTCTCTTGTGCACGACGACCTTCACCGCGTCCACCTGGTCGTGGATCACGACACCGGCACCGGGCGCGATCTGCCCGACGGCCGCCTCTCCGCGCTGCCGTTCACCGCGCGCAGTGAGCCGCGCCGCCTCCCGAGCCGCGTCGGTGCACCGCATCTGCTCGACGACCGCCGTCAGCCCGGCGACCGCCAGCCCCATGACCACCAGCAGCGCACACACCGCGATGGCCGCCTCGACCGTGACCATCCCCCGGTCGTCAGACCGAAGACAGCGCACGCTGTATCAGCCCTTGCAACAGGTTGTGGACGAAGTCGCTGGTGGCCAGCACGTACAGCACCCCGGCGAACGCGGCCGCGGCCAACGTCCCGATGGCGTACTCCACGGTGCTCATGCCGCTGTCGTCCTTGAGCAGTTCCATCTCTCGTCTCCTTCAGTTGAGGAATTGACCGGCGAGCCCCAGCACCACCGGCACCACGCCGAGGCAGAGGAACGCCGGCAGAAAACACAGCGCGAGCGGCGCCGCCACCGCGACCGCGGCCTTCTGCGCCTTCGCCTCCGCCCGGTCAGCCGCGTCGGCCCTGGTCCGCGCGGCGAGCTCGGCGGTCTGCCCGGCAAGCGCCGCACCAGACCGCGCGGTCCTCCTGGCGGCCCTCGCGAGCTTCGCCGTGGCGGGCAACTCCAGCGCGGGTGCCCACGCCGTAACCGGGTCGGCCCCGAGCCGCAGGAGCTCGGCGACTCGACTCAGCTCTTCGATGCCGACCGCCTGGATCGCCGTGGGCACCGGCAGCCCGGCCCGCAGGCAGGCGGCCAGCAGGTCCCACGCGGCGGCCCGTTCGAACGGACCGTCGCTCTTCTTGGTGGCAGGCGGCGGATCGTGCGCTCGGGGCCTCAACCGTGCGATCGCTCGTGGCGACACCGGTAGCGCGAGAACCGCCAACGCGAGGAGGAGGAACGTCACGGCTCCACCCCCGTGATCCGCTTCGTCCACCACAGCCCGCCGGCCAGGAACACGGCGCCGAGGACCAGCAGAACCTGCCCCGCCGTCGTCCCGACGAGGACGTGCAACGGCCTGGCACCACTGAGCTCACCCAGCAACACCCCGAACACCGGCAGCCCGGCCAGCACCGCCGCACTGGCCCGCGGCCCGGCCATGCGCGCGTGCACCTGCCGCGCGAACGCCGCCCGCTGGTCGAGGTCACGCCTGGTGGCGTCCAGAACATCGGCCAACGCCACCCCGTGCTTCGCCGAAACGCGCCACGCCCTGGCCAGCTGATCCACCGCCGACCTCAGCAACGGCTGACGCAACTCCCGCAACGTCCGCTCCACATCACCACCCAGCCGCGCCGTGGCCGCAGCGGCCTTCAACACCTCCGCCGCCGGAGCAGGCGTGTCCTGCGCCGCACCTTCGGCCGCCGCCGCGGGATGGGCCCCGGCGCGCAGCTCGTCGATCACGCCGCCCAGCCCGTTGCTGAGCGCTTCAGTCGCCGCTCGGAGAGCCTTGTTCCGCTTGCCGTGCTTGAGGATCCGGTAGATCACCGTCGTGAGCACGGCTCCGGCGATCAGTCCACCAACGCCAGCCGCCAGGTACGTGACGACGACTGCCGATGCCAGCCAGATGTACGGCGGCACAACGACTTCTCGCTTGGTTCTGGGCCTGAGCCTGCGGAGTGGCTTGAGCTGGGGCCAGACCAGCAGCGCCGTTGCCAGCAGCAGAAGGCTCACCACAACAGCTCCTTCTGTTGCCAGCCGCCTTTCCTCGTCCAGACAGGACGAACTTCGAGCGTGTTCCCGTTGCGGACGAACGCCCCGATCTCGTTGAGGTAGCGCGAGTTGCCGTCCCGCCGCATGTGCAGCACCAGCCTCACAGCAGCAGCAACCTGACTGTGCAACGCCTGCTGGTCGAGCCCGCCCAACGCCCCCAACGCTTCGAGCCTCGCCGGCACCTCGGCCGAAGAGTTGGCGTGCAGCGTCCCGGAGCCACCTTCGTGCCCGGTGTTGAGGGACATGAGCAGTTCGCGAACCTCCGCACCCCGCACCTCACCGACGACGATCCGGTCGGGCCGCATCCGCAACGCCTCCCGCACGAGGTTCCTGACGGTGATCTCGCCGGCCCCCTCGACGTTCGCGGGCCGCGCCAGCAACCGCACGAACTGCGGATGGTCGGGGTGCAGCTCACCGGCGTCCTCGACGCACACGACCCGTTCGGTGTGCGGGACACATGCGATCAGCGCCGACAACAACGACGTCTTCCCCGACCCGGTGCCGCCGGTGACCAGGAACGCCAGGCGTTCGCGGACGATTTGGCTGAGCACGTCGGCGATCTCGGCGTCGAACGTTCCGAGCCGCTGCAACGCTTTCAGGTCGTGGGTGGCCTGGCGGAGGACTCTCAGCGACAAGCACGTGCTGTGGGCGATGGGCGGCAGAACGGCGTGCAGCCTGACCCCGCTGCCGGGCAACCACCCGTCGACGCACGGCGAGGCGTCGTCGAGGCGACGGCCGGCGGCCACCGCGAGACGTTGGGCGAGGCGGCGGACCGCGTCCTCGTCGGGGAAGGTGATCGTGGTGCGGTGCAGGCCGTCGGGGCCGTCGACCCAGACCTGGTCCGGTGCGGTGACGAGGACGTCGGTGGTGCCGGGGTCTGCGAGGAGAGGGTCCAGGGGGCCGGTGCCGCTGAACTCTTGGCGGAGGACCTGGAGTGCTTCCAGGACGTCTGAGTCGGCTAGGACGCCGCCGGCTTCTGAGCGGACTGCGTGGGCTACTACGGCGGCGGTCAATTCGATGTCGGCGCCTGCCAGGCGGTGGCGGACTCGGTCGATGAGGGCGGCGGTCATGTTGCGGCCTCTGGGATGGGTCGGCGGGGTGCGGGCTCGGCGTCGGGTGCGGGTGGTCTGGGGATGCGGACGGTGATGTCGCCGGCTCCCGGGCGGGCGGGGTGAGCGGGACTGCGGTCGCGGCGCGAGATTTCGAGTGGGTGGTGAGGAGGGCTGCGGCCACAACGCCGATTTCGGGCGGGCGCGGGTGAGCACGACTGCGACCACGACGCCGACTCCGGGCGGGCACCGGCAGCGGTCATGACGCGCCTCCCGGTGAGCGCGAACAATTCAGACTGCGGTCATCGCACGCCTCCAGGTGGGTGCGAGCAGTCAGGACTGTCTTGGGGGCACGGACTCCGGGTGGGCGCGGGTGGCCGGGCCAGTTGCGTCGCGCACTCGGGGGCGGTGGGCGCGGGTGGCCTGAGGGCGGTTGTGTCGCGCGACCCTTGGGGTGGTGGGCACGGGTGGTCAGAGGCGTGGTCATGGCGCTGCCTCCGGGCGAGTGCAGGCGATGCGGATCGTGGTCATGGCGCGTCTCCAGGTGAACGCGGGTGATCCGGACTGCCGTCATGGCACGGATTCCGGGCGAGCGCGGGTGGCTTGGGGGCAGTTGTGTCGCGCGCTCCGGGTGAGGTGGGCGTGGGGTGGTTGGGGCGCGCGCTCGGGGTGCGGTGGGCGCGGGTTGTCATGTCGCGGCCTCTGGGTGGCATTGGGTGGGTCGGTCGTGGTTGGGGTGGCGGGCGTGGCGGCCCCGGGGGATTTCTCGGCGGGTGGCGCGGAGCCAGGTTTCGTGGCACCAGGCGAGGAAGCGGGTCATTTCGGGGGCTCCCTGAAGATGTACGGAGGTGGGGTGGGGCGGCCGTAGTGGATGAGGTTGAGCAACATCCGGCACCAGATTCGGAGGCGGGTCACGGGCTGGATTCCTTTCGCGGCAACGGTTGGAGTGGGTTGACCAACAGCCCAGGCGGGAGGGTGGCCGGCGGAGAGGGAGCGGATCCGTCTGGATGGGCGAGCCTCGAGCGAGGGCCGAAAGGACCGCGTGGGGAGATCAGCCGAGCGGAGAGTCGGGCCGTGCGGGATGGCGCAGGAAGTTATCTAGGCGAGCCGTGGGATTGGCGCACAACGACATCAGCCATGGCGGCGGCCTCTTCCTGGCCGGTGTGTGGACCGGCGCGATGCGGAGGATCGCCTGTCTGTGCGCACGGGCGAGGTGGTTATGGGCGGAGTTCTTTCAGGACCAGGCGGGCTGCTGTGGCCAGTGGGCCCTTGGGGTTGCGGGGGAAGCGGCCGCGTTCCAGTGCCTCGGGCAGGCCCGGTTCCGGGCGCATTTGGGTCAGGAGGGGGATGCCTATGACGTCGGCCATTTCGGTGGCTTGGAGGTTGCCTGGGGACGGGCCTCGGACCACCAGGCGGATGGTTCGGCCCTGGGTGAGGAGGTGGGTGGCCAGACGGGTGGCGGCGGCTGTGGCTCGGACTTCGGCTGGGACCACCAGGATGGTCAGGTCTGTGCGGTCCAGGGCTGCCGAGGCTGCTGCTGTGGGGTGGCGGGGGAGGTCGCAGACCACGGTGTTGCCGGCTCGGCGGCCTGCGTCCAGGACTGCTGCCACGGCTGCTGGTTCTGGGTCTGGGCCTGCTCTGTCGCAGGCCAGGACGCTCAGGCTGCCGGAGGTGGGGAGGGCCGCTCGCAGGGCCGACATCGGGACTCGGCCGCCTGTGCAGTGCACGCCTGGCCAGCGGGCTCCCTCTTCGGACTCGGTGCCCAGAGCCAGGTCCAGGCCGCCGCCCAGCGGGTCGCAGTCGACGAGCATCGCTTCGCCTCCGGCCACCACGGCCTCGCGGCCGCAGGCTACGGCCAGGATCGAGGCTCCTGCGCCGCCTCTGCCGCCGACGAAGGAGACCACGCGGCCTCGGTCTGACGGTGGGCCCTCGCCGAGGTCGCTGAGAGCGCTCACCAGGGAGCGGCCCTCGGTGGGCAGTTCCAGGACGGCGTCGGCGCCCAGGGCCACGGCTGGTGCCCACGGCGGGTCGCCGCCGTGGATGACGAGCACGCCCGCGCGGCGGGGGAAGCCTGCGTCCAGGCACGCGGACACCGACGGCGGGTCGAGCAGGACCAAGGGGGCGGTGTGCCACTGGGCGCGCAGGGACGTCACGTCCGGGGCGCAGGTGAGCTGGCAGTCGGCTGCTGCGGCCACGCGGAGGACCTCGTCCAGCAGCGTGTCGTCGGTCAGGAGGGCGATGGGGTGGGTCATGGGGTCCACCGTCGACTGTCGTGATGAACGACACAACGAGGGAAGATCCAGATGTGGACAAATCGGCGGGTGTGGACAAGTCGCGATCTTGAGAGCCCTCGGACACCGGGACTGTCGGGGATGCGTGCGACTCTGAGGGGTTGCTGGGAAAGGGCGGCAGAGGTCCAGTCGATGCCACGAGGAAACGGGCTCTGGATATGGGACGACCCCCGCCAGGGGGGAGGGACGGGGGTCGTCAATGGTTCAGTCCCGGGGGGTCGGACTGAACCCGTCCGTCGAACCGGACTCTCCTACTGTATCCCCATGCGCCAGTCCTGCGCGCAACTTCGGCAACTGCTGCGGAGCAAGTTTCGGTAACCGTGGCGCACAACGGTTTCGTACACGAACGAAATGCCGCCCGAACGGCCTACTGACGAGTACACCTAAGCTGAGGTACATGAGTCGGATCGCCGCCTTCTTCGACCTCGACAAGACCGTGATCGCGAAGTCGAGCACGCTGGCGTTCAGTCGTCCCTTCTTCCAGGAGGGTCTGATCAACCGCCGCGCGGTGCTGAAGAGCGCCTACGCGCAGTTCGTGTTCATGCTCGCCGGGGCGGACGCGGACCAGATGGACCGCATGCGCGCGCACATCACCGCGCTGGCCGCGGGCTGGGACGTCGAGCAGATCCGCAGCATCGTGAGCGAGACGCTGCACGACATCGTCGATCCACTCGTCTACAAGGAAGCGACACAGTTGATCGCCGACCACAAGGAGCAGGGCCACGACGTCGTCATCGTGAGCGCGTCCGGGGCGGAGCTCGTCGCCCCCATCGCGCAGATGATCGGCGCGGACTACAGCGTCGGCACGAAGATGGTGATCCAGAACGGCCGCTACACCGGCGACATCGACTTCTACTGCGCGGCCGACAACAAGGCCGTCGCGATCAAGCAGCTCGCCGCCGAGCACGGCTACGACCTCTCCCGGAGCTACGCCTACTCGGACAGCGTCACCGACCTGCCGATGCTGGAGGTCGTCGGCCACCCGATGGTCGTGAACCCCGACCGGGGCCTGCGTCGCATCGCGCTCGAGAAGGACTGGCCGGTGCAGCAGTTCGTCGACCCGGTGAGCCTGCGCGCCCGCATCCCCACCCCGTCGGGCAAGGCAGTCGCGGTCACGGCGATCAGCCTCGGCGCGGTCGCCGCGGCCGGCGCCGCCTGGTACGGCCTGCGGCGCAAGCGGAACCGCGACTAGTCAAGTCCGTGATGGACATACGCACCCTTCGAGACACGTACCGGCGAGTAGCGGCAACACCGCGCACACGTGGTGCCCGCGTGAGTGCACGGAGCCGCCCTGGTGGCGGTACCCGAACGCGAACAAACGCTCACAAATCCAGAAACGCCAGTACTTTCACTACTGAACGTGGCTTGAACGGTGCACCCTTCCGAGCCCTTGCTGTGACCGCCCGCACGCACTTAAATGGTGGTGCGGACCTCGGGTCGGCCAGGGACCTGGCGAAGAGAAGCCAGACTCCACCCCGGCAGGGCTCCGTGCGCGGACTTCGAGTACCCACGCGCAGCACGCCGCGGGAGGCTTGTCGTCTAGGGCCTGCGTACCGGGACGCCGGACGCCGAGGCCAGGGTTGTACGACACGAGTTGCACGCTTGGTAACTCGCAAGCCCGCGCTGAAGACGGGGCACCCTTTCGAGGGTGCCCCGTCTGCTTGTTACGGCAACGAAACCCCCCGAAAGGCAGAATGTCCGCCCGTTGACCCACCACGCTGCCGTGAGTAACTTGCGAAATACGCCAGTTACCTGTGGGAACATCACCGGGAGGCTCGGACAGTGCGGAAGTTCGCCGCGTTGACGCTGGTCACAGCAATGGTCGCCCTCACGCCGGTGGCGAGAGCGGACGCCGCTGTGACCACGCTGCGCGGGATGTCGCTGGAACAGAAGGTCGGCCAGCTCTTCGTCACGTACGTCAACGGCCAGGCCGCCGACGTCCCGCACCCCAAGAACCAGACCGACTTCGGAGTGGCCACCGCCGCGGACGTGGTGCGCAAGTACCAGCCCGGCGGTGTCATCTACTTCAACAACTCCACGCGCGACAACATCGACACCCCCAAGCAGATCGCGCAGCTCTCCAACGGCCTGCAGAAGGCCAGCCGCATCCCCCTGCTCATCTCGACCGATCAGGAGATGGGTCTCGTCACGCGCATCGGCCCGCCGGCCACGCAGCTGCCCGGCAACATGGCGCTGGGCGCCGGCCGCAGCACGCAGGACGCGGAGGAGGCCGCCCGCATCACCGCCCAGGAGCTGCGGGCGATGGGCATCAACCAGAACTTCGCACCGGACGCCGACGTCAACTCCAACCCGGCCAACCCGATCATCGGCGTGCGCAGCTTCTCGAGCGACCCGAAGCTCGCGGCCGACATGCTCACCGCCCAGATCCAGGGCTACGAGGGCCGGCGCTGGTTCGACCCGAACTCGGTCACCTCGACCGCCAAGCACTTCCCCGGCCACGGCGACACGTCCGAGGACAGCCACACCGCCCTGCCGGTCTCGAACCGCAGCCTCGACCAGTGGCGTCAGATCGACGCACCGCCGTTCAAGGCCGCCGTCGCCGCCAAGATCGACTCGATCATGACCGCGCACATCCAGGTGCCGCAGATCGACCCGTCGGGCAACCCGGCCACGCTCAGCCCGAAGATCATCACCGGTCTGCTGCGCGAGGAGCTGAAGTACGACGGCGTCGTCATCACCGACTCGCTGGAGATGGCCGGCGTCCGCAAGCTCCACTCCGACGCCGAGATCCCGGTGCTCGCCATCAAGGCGGGTGTCGACCAGCTGCTGATGCCGCCGAACCTGGGCCTCGCGATCGACAGCGTCGTCAAGGCCGTCCGCAGCGGTGAGATCTCCGAGCAGCGCATCGACCAGAGCGTCCTGCGCATCCTCAAGATGAAGCTCCTGCGCGGCGTCATGCTGACCACCGAGGCCGACGAGGGCAAGGTCGACCAGATCGTCGGGTCGAACGGGCAACGAGCCCAGGCCATCGCCGACCGCACCATCACGGCCGTCCGCAACGACGCCCAGGCGATCCCGCTGAACGCCACCGCTGCACTGGTCGTCGGCACCGCGGACGCCCCGGTGACGGCTCTCGCCACCAGGATCAAGGGCACCAAGGTCGTCACGGCGACCAGCCCCACGCCGGCGCAGACCCAACAGGCGCTGGCAGCGGCGGCGAACGCCGACAAGATCGTCGTCCTGACCAACAACCTGAGCACCAGGCCCGCGCAGCTCGACCTGCTCAACCAGCTGGTCGCCACCGGCAAACCGGTCATCGCGGCCGCCACCGGCAACCCGTACGACGTCGCGTACGGCAACGCCAAGACGTGGCTCGCCACCTACTCCACCACGACCGTCTCCATGGAGGCGCTGGCGAAGATCCTGCTCGGCGAGACCAAGCCGCAGGGCAAGCTCCCCGTCGACGTGCCCGGCCCGACCCCCTACCCGTTCGGACACGGAGTGACCTGGTGAGAAGGCGGAGCTTCCTCACGGCAAGCGCACTGTCCGTCCCCCTCGTCACCACCGGCACCGCCATCGCGGCCCCGAAGCTCGCCACCGGCGCGGAGCAACTCGCGCGCGACGGCTGGCGCAAGCTGAAGGGCCGCAAGGTCGGTGTGCTCACGAACCCGACGGGCGTCCTCGAAGACCAGACCCACATCGTCGACTCGATGGTCGCCCACGACGCCAAACCGCTCGCCGTCTTCGGTCCTGAACACGGCTTCCGCGGCACCGCGCAAGCAGGCGGCTCCGAGGGCGACTACGCGGACCCACGCACCGGTATCCCGGTGTACGACACGTACGGCGCCAACGCCGCGAAGATCCAAGCGATGTTCACGAAAGCAGGCATCGACACGCTCGTGTTCGACATCGCGGACGTAGGCGCGCGCTTCTACACGTACATCTGGACGATGTACACGGCGATGCAGGCCGCACCGAACCTCGACTTCATCGTCCTGGACCGACCGAACCCCGTCGGTGGCACCGCGAACGGCCCGCAGCTCGACCCCGCCTACGCCACCTTCGTCGGCCTCAAGCCGATCGTGCAGCAGCACGGCATGACCGTCGGCGAACTGGCGCGCTTCTTCCGAGGCGAGTTCGACGTCAGGACCAACCTCGAAGTGGTCAACGTGAAGCACTGGCGCCGCAACGACCTCGACACCGGACTGCCGTGGGTGCCGCCGAGCCCGAACATGCCCACCCAGGACACCGCGCTGGTCTACCCCGGCACGTGCCTGTTCGAGGGCACCGTGCTCTCGGAGGGCCGCGGCACCACCCGCCCGTTCGAAACCGTGGGCGCACCGGGGATCGACTGGCGCTGGGCCGAGCAGCTCAACGCGCTCAACCTCAAGGGCGTCCGGTTCCGCGAGACCTACTTCTCGCCGACGTTCAACAAGTTCCAGGGCAAGACCTGCGGCGGTGTCAGCCTGCACGTCACCGATCCGCACTCCTTCGACGCCATCAAGGCCGCCGTCGCCATGCTGATCACCGCGAAGTCGCTGTACCCCGGTGTGTTCGCGTGGCGGCCCGACAACTGGATCGACAAGCTCAGCGGCTCCGACCGGCTGCGCAGGATGATCGACGCCCGAGCCGGACTGGACGAGATCGTCGGCGCGTGGCAGCAGGAGCTCCAGCAGTTCCGCCGCACCCGCCTGCCCTACCTGCGCTACCGGTGAGGACGCCATGCTCATCCCTGCACTGGCCGTCGCACTCGTGACGGCCGCGATCCCCGGCCACTTCGACCAGCCCCAGGACGGTTTCGCGAACCCCTGGACGACACTGCGCGAGTCCAACCCGTACTGGGCGAACCTCGACCCGGCGCCGATCAACACGGCGCTGCGGCAGCTCCGCGAGTTCCAGAAGCCCCAGGCGAACGGCAAACCGCTCTTCGCCGGCGCCGTCACGATGTACGTGCACGACGGCAAGATCGTCACGCACGACCGCACGGGTTACGCGGTGCTCTACAAGGACCAGGAAACCCAGCTGCCAGAACGAGAACGCGTCCCGATGCAGAAGGACACGATCTTCGACTTCGCCTCGATCTCCAAGCTCTTCACGTCGATCGCGGTGATCCAGCAGGTCGAGCAGAACAAGGTCGACATCGACGAACGCGTCGCCACCTATCTGCCTGAGTTCGGCGTGAACGGCAAAGAGAACATCACCGTCAAGCAGCTCCTCACACACACGAGCGGCCTCGAACCGTTCATCGCGTTGTGGAAGCTGTACCCAGACGTCCCGTCACGCATCAAAGCCGTCATGGACGTGAAGCCGAAATCCACCCCCGGCACCACGTACGTCTACTCCGACCTGAACCTGATCACGCTCGGCGAGCTCGTCCACCGCGTCAGCGGCAAGACGCTCGACCAGGCCGTGAGAGACGGCATCACCAAGCCGCTCAACATGAAGGACACCGGCTACAACCCGAAGGCCAAAGCCCGCACCGCCGCCACGGAGTTCCAGTCCGCGCCACCACGCGGCATGGTCCGCGGCGAGGTGCACGACGAGAACGCGTGGTCCCTCGGAGGAGTCGCCGGACACGCCGGTGTGTTCGGCACGGCCAAAGACCTCGCCATCCTCGGCCAGACGATCCTCAACGGCGGCACCTACCAGGGCCGCAGGATCCTGAGCGAGCACTCCGTCGAGCTGATGCTCACGAACTTCAACCAGCAGTTCCCCGACAACGCCCACGGCCTCGGCTTCGAGCTCGACCAGCGCTGGTACATGGGCGGGCTGAGCGGCATGGGCACAGCTGGCCACACCGGCTACACCGGCACGTCGTTCGTGATCGACAAGGCTTCACGGTCGATCGCGATCCTGCTGACCAACCGCGTGCACCCCAGCCGCGACTGGGGCAGCGTGAACCCCGCGCGCCGGGTCGTCGCCGACGGTCTGGCCAACGCGCTCGCCGTGAAGGCGAACGGGAGGCAGTGGCGCGCAACGACTTCCGGCGGCACCCTCACCGCGGACCGCCCGGTCGAGGTCTTCGTCGACGTCGACAAGGGCGACAAGCTGACGATCCAGCACTGGGACGGAACGCAGTGGCAGGACGTCCGCGCGATCACGACGACGAGCCGCCGCTGGGTGCCGACAGAACCCGTCAAGACCCGCTTCGTCTACACGAAGGCAGGCCAGTACAACGGCCGTGGCGTCTACGTGCACGCACGCGGAAACGTCACGGCAGAAGGCTGGTCAGCAGCAAGCCGCTAGCACCGCGGCGAACGGCTGGAGCGCCCGTGGAAACGCGGGCGCTCCAAAACTCACCACGATCCCTGTGCGGTCGTCGTCGCTCAGCTCGTGCCGGAACGACGAGAGAGCACTGACCTCAATCCCGCGTTCGCGCGCCGTCTGCACGATGGCGCTCTCGTGCGGTGTGTCGAGCACGGCGTGCATACCGGCCGCGATACCGGACACCGACGCGTACGGCGAGACAGCTTCCACGAGCCGGTCGCGCCGCCGTTGGTACTTCAACCGCATGCGCCGCACATGGCTGTCGTACGCACCCGACGACAAGAAGTCGGCCAACGTCAGCTGGTCGAGCATGCTGATGTACTGCTCACGATCGGTCTTCAACGCCAGGACCGGATCGACGAACCGGTCGGGCAGCACCATCCACGCGATCCGCAACGCCGGCGACAACGCCTTGCTCGACGTCCCCAGGTAGACCACGTGCTCGGGATCCAGCCCTTGCACGGCTCCCACGGGCTGCCGGTCGTAGCGGAACTCGCCGTCGTAGTCGTCCTCCAGCACAACGCCACCCACGCGCCGTGCCCACTCCACCGCCGACGCGCGCCGCAACGGGTGCAGAGGCCCTCCCAGCGGGAACTGGTGCGCCGGCGTGAGCACACACGCACGACGGTCGTCCGGCAACTGCTCGGTGTTCGCGCCGTGGTCGTCCACCGCCAACGGCACGGTCGACCTCCACAACGACCGGTGGAAGTCGAGCCCGTACTCCTCGACCACCACAGGACCTTTGAGCAGCCGGTTGAACATCCGCACGGCGTCCGCGAACCCCGAGCACACCACGATCCGCTCGGGGTCGGCCCGCACGCCACGTGCCCGCGCCAGGTACTCGGCCAGTGCCGTCCGCAGCTCGATCCGGCCCTGCGGGTCACCCGGCCCGAACGCCTCGGACGGCGCCGCCATCAACGCCCGCCGCGTCGAGCGGACCCACTCCGTGCGCGGGAACTCGGTGATGTCCGGTGTGGACACCGTCAGGTCGAACCGCACGTCCGCGTCCGCGGTCCGGCGCGTCACCGGAGGAGGTGGCGCGACCCGTTGCGCGACAACGGTTCCCGAACCTTGACGGGCGGTCAGCCACCCTTCGGCCACCAGTTCCGCGTACGCCTCGGCGACGGTGTTCCGCGCGATCCCCAGGTCTGCGGCGAGCGACCGCGAGGCCGGCAGGCGGGTCCCAGGAGGCAGCCGCGCCGACCGGACCGCCTCCCGCAGCGACGCCGTCAACCGGTGCCGCAGGCCACCCGGACCGGACAGGTCCAGGTGGAAGTCAAGATTGGCCCACGATTCCACGATCAGATTGCACCATGCCCAGGGCCAATCAGCGGCATAGGTTCAACGGCATGACGAACCGCATCGACCTCGCCAAGAAGGCCCCGAAGGTCTACCGCGCCATGATCGCCCTCGACGCCGCCGCCCGCGAAGGTCTCGACGAGCAGCTCGCCGAGCTCGTCCGCATCCGCGCCTCCCAGCTCAACCACTGCGCCTACTGCCTCAACATGCACACCGTCGACGCCCGCAAGGGCGGCGAGACCGAGGCCCGCATCTACCTGCTCAGCGCGTGGGAGGAAGCAGGTGACCTGTACACCGAGAAGGAGCAGGCCGCGCTGCGGCTGACCGAGGCCATCACCGTCCTGAGCAGCCACGAGTACGTCAGCGACGAGGTCTACGAGCGGGCCGCGAAGCACTTCGACGAGGAGGAGCTCGCGCAGCTCATCGCCCTGATCTTCACGATCAACTCGTGGAACCGGATCGCCGTCTCGACCAGGAAGCGCCCCGACGTCCGCTGAGCGAGCGCCGAGAGGGTGACTTTCGGACACAGTGCGTTGACCCTCGCCATGGCGGTTAGTAAGTTTCCCACGTGTCCACTGAAAGCAGTGCCGAGTCGAGTCCACTGGTGAAGATCCGGTCGTTGCTGCCGGGTCTCGCGCGCGCCGAGCAGCGCGTCGCGAAGGTGGTGCTGGAGAACCCGGCGACGGTCGCGCACCGCAGCATCACGGAGGTCGCCGAGCAGGCGGGCACCAGTGAGACGACGGTGACGCGGTTCTGCAAGGCCATCGGCGTGGGCGGGTACCCGGAGCTGCGCATCGCGCTCGCCGCGGACACCGCCCGCAGCCAGGCCAGGGCCAACCACGACATGGGCGGCGACATCGGCCCCGGCGACGACCTCAAGCAGGTCGTCGGCAAGGTCGCGTTCGCCGACGCCCGCGCGGTCGAGGAGACCGCCGAACAGCTCGACGTGGAGTCGCTCGCGAAGGTCGTCGAGGCCGTCGCGGGCGCACGCCGCGTCGACGCGTACGGCTTCGGCGCGAGCGCGTTCGTCGCGTTCGACCTGCAGCAGAAGCTGCACCGCATCGGCCTCACCTGCTTCGCGTGGAACGACACGCACGTCGCGTTGACGTCGGCGGCCGTGCTGACCGGCGAGGACGTCGCCGTCGGCATCTCCCACACCGGCTCGACCGTGGAGACCGTCGAGGCGCTGCGGGTCGCGCGCGAAGCCGGCGCCACGACGGTGGCGCTGACGAACTTCCCTCGCTCGCCCATCACCGAGGTCGCCGACCTCGTGCTGACCACGGCCGCACGCGAGACCACGTTCCGCTCTGGCGCCATGGCCAGCCGCATCGCGCAGCTGACCGTGATCGACTGTCTGTTCATCGGCGTCGCCCAGCACCACGTCGACACGGCGAAGACGGCGCTGGAGGCGACCTACGAAGCGGTGTCCGGCCACCGGCTGGGCGCGAGACCAGACGGTCGCAGGCGGCCGCGGGAGACGACTAAATGATCTCCCCCCGGAACGGTGTGGTGGTGCGCGTGGACTCTCCGACCGAGCAACGGAACCCTCGCACCACGGACATCGACCGGGTCCCCACGATCGAAGTGCTGCGCATGATCAACGACGAGGACCGCACGGTCCCGTCGGCGGTCGCCCAGGCACTGCCGGAGCTGGCCCTCGCGGTCGACCTCGGCGTCACCGCGATCATGTCCGGCGGCCGCGTCCACTACGTCGGCGCCGGCACCTCCGGGCGTCTGGCCACGCTGGACGCCGCCGAGCTGGTGCCCACGTTCAACGCCCCCGCCGACTGGTTCGTCGCCCACCACGCGGGCGGCCCCGAGGCCCTCGTCCGCGCGGTCGAGGAGGTCGAGGACCACTCCGGCGCGACCCAGATCCGCCGCCACGCGACCCCGAAAGACCTGGTCGTGGGCGTGACGGCGTCCGGACGCACACCGTTCGTGATCGGCGCGCTGCAGGAGGCGCAAGCGCTTGGCGCCCGCACCGTGCTGGTGTCGAACAACGCGTCGGTGCCGTTCGAGCCGGACGTCCTGGTCGCGTTGAACACCGGCCCCGAGGCGATCGCCGGCTCGACCAGGATGAAGGCCGGGTCGGCGCAGAAGCTGGTGCTGACGTCGTTCTCCACGGCCGTGATGGTCAAGCTCGGCCGCACCTACTCGAACCTGATGGTCAGCATGCGGGCCACCAACGCGAAGCTGCGCGGGCGGACGATCCGGATCCTGCACGAGGCCACGGGCCTGCCCGCGGGCGACTGCGAGCAGGCGCTGGCGGACGCTTCCGGCGACCTCAAGGTGGCGTTGGTGCACCTGCTGTCCGGCGTGCCGACCGAACGTGCGGCCGCAGCCCTGGAGGACACGAAGGGCCACGTCCGCAACGCCCTCGATCGCCTGGCCGGCTGAATCTCCCCCTGCTTTTACTGGAACGCGGGGGCCCCGCGTGTCCCTGGAGGGAACGTGGGACCCCCGCGTTCAGTCAGCAAACACGGATGGGTGAGGGTTAGCTGGGGAGGATTGGGCGCCACGGGATCGGGGTGCTGAGGACCATCGCGCTCGACGTCTCCCCGTGGCTCGCGAGCCGCACCAGAAGCCGTTCCAGCTCCGTGATCGACGTCGTCACGACCTTCACCACCGAGCAGATGTCGCCGGTCAGCCGCACCACCTCGACCACCTCGGGCAGGTCGTCGAGCAGTTCGGGATGCACCGTGATGCACCTCGGGCCGTAGCACTTCATGCGCACCAACGCGACGACAGGACGCCCTACGACGGTGGGGTCGACCACGGCGCGATAGCCGGTGATGGCCCCCATGTTCTCCAGCCGACGGACCCGTTGCGCGACCGTCGGCGGTGAGACGTGCACTCGCCGTGCGAGCTCGTTGTACGACAGGCGCGCATCCTCTTGGAGCGCCTCCAACAGGGCCTTGTCGACCTCGTCCAACATGAACGCAAAGCTACCTGGCGATCTGATTTGCGATCAGAAGAAGTTCGGGCCGAACGCCTTTCGTCATCCATTCAGGTGAGCGACGGTTCCAGCGAGGATTGAAGGCATGAGCTGCCCCGTGTCCCCCAAGCTGGATTTCGGCGGCACCACGCCGTACGAGGACTACGTGCACGCGTCGGTGCTGCACACCCTTCAACAGCAGTGGTCCAAAGATCCGCGTGAGATGTCGTTCCTGGTCATCACGCAGGTGATGGAGCTGTACTTCGGCCTGCTCTGCTTCGAGTGGCGGCAGGCCCAGACCGAGCTCCGCGCCGACGACCTGCGCGCAGCCGTCCGCACGCTGCGACGTTCCGACCTGCACCTGCAGGCGCTGTCCGCGGCGTGGCGGCCGATCGCGCGCATGACGCCGACCGAGTTCAACTCGTTCCGCGACGCGCTCGGCGAGGGTTCCGGCTTCCAGTCGGGCATGTACCGCGAGATGGAGTTCCTGCTCGGCGAGAAGTCCGCGTCGATGCTCGTGCCGCACCGCGCGGTGCCGGCGATGCACGCGCAGCTGGAGGAGTCGCTCGCGAAGCCCTCGCTGTACGACGACGTGCTGGCTGCCTTGAAGCGCCGCGGGTTCGCCATCCCGCAGGAGATCCTCGACCGCGACCTCACCAAGGCCTACGAGGCGTCGTCCGAGGTCGAACAGGTGTGGGCGGAGATCTACCGCGGCGACGACCGCGACCTGCTCGAGCTCGGCGAGGCGCTGACCGACATCGCCGAGGAGTTCGCGCGCTGGCGCTACGACCACCTGCTCGCGACCCGTCGGTCGATGGGCGCGAAGGTGGGCACCGGTGGGTCCGCTGGTGTTGCATGGCTGGAGAAGCGCACCCAACGAGCGGTGTTCCCCGAGCTGTGGACTGCCAGGAGCTACGTGTGAAGCGCGAGCTGTTCGACATTCCCGAAGGCGTCATCTACCTCGACGGCAACTCCCTCGGCGCACCGCCGAAGCACGTCGCCGAACGGATGCAGGAGGTCGTGAAGCACCAGTGGGGCACGCGGCTCATCCGGTCGTGGAGCGAGGGCTGGTGGGAGGCGCCGCAACGGATCGGTGACCGGATCGGCCGGCTGATCGGGGCCGCTGAAGGTCAGGTGGTGGTCGGCGACTCGACGTCGGTCAACGTCTTCAAGGCGTTGACGGGCGCGGTGAAGGGCACCAGCCGCACCGAGATCGTGTGCGACGAGTCGACGTTCCCGACCGACGGCTACATCGCACAGTCCGTGGCGTCGTTGACGGGGCTGAAGATCCGGGCCGCGCATCCGTCCTCAATGGAGCTCACCGAGGACACCGCCGTGGTGCTGCTCAACCACGTCGACTACCGGACCGGCGCGCTCAACGACATGAAGGAGCTCACCGAGCAGGCGCACTCCGTTGGCGCGCAGGTGGTCTGGGACCTCTGCCACAGCGCGGGCGTGCTGCCGATCGAGCTCGACGCGCTGAACGTCGACTTCGCCATCGGCTGCACGTACAAGTTCCTCAACGGTGGCCCGGGTTCGCCTGCGTTCATCTACGTGCCGAAGCACAGGCAGAGCACGTTCGAGAACCCGTTGTCGGGCTGGAACGGGCACCGCGAGCCGTTCGCCATGGAGCCGAGCTACGAGCCAGACCCCGGCATCGTGCGGGCGCGCGTCGGCACGCCGGACATCCTGTCGATGCTGGCGCTCGACGCGGCGCTGGACGTCTGGGACGACGTCGACCTGGCCGAACTGCGTGAGCGCGGCCTGAAGCTGACCGCGTTGTTCCGCGAGCACGTCGAGAAGCTGACCTCGTTGGAGGTCATCACCCCGGAGGTGCGCGGCAACCAGATCTCCGTGCGCTGCCCGGACGCGAAGGCCGTCATGGACGAGCTGATCGCGCGGGGCGTCATCGGCGACCACCGGCCGCCGGACGTCCTGCGGTTCGGGTTCGCGCCGCTCTACGTGACCGACGAGGACGCGATCAAGGCAGCGGAAACCCTCGCGGAAATCACCCGGTGAGTGCGGCGTCCGCGATGCTCTTCGCCTCGCGGGCGCCCGCCTCCAACGCCGAGCAGACGAACAGGATCCACTGAGCGAGGCCTTCGAGCTCACCGGACGCGAACGCCACGGACGCGGCCTCGTACTCGGACGAACGGCGCAGGCAGGCCACCTCTGGCACGCCGAGCCCCTTGGGGTCCAGGCCGGTGGAGATCGACGTCAGCCTCGAAGCCGCACGCGCCACCACGCCGTTGGCGACCTCGAACGGCGCGAGGCCGAGCAGTTCGCCGTGCACCACCGCGACCACGACCGGGGCCGGCACCGACGTTCCACCGGTGACCAACGACCCGAGCAGGTCGAGTCGCTGCGACACGTCCGCCGAGACCCGTGGACGACCAACGTCCGATGCGAGGTCTGCGGCGGCGAGAACGTGCAACCGCGCGAGAGCCTGCAACGGCGCGCGCTGCCACGTGCCGACGAGACCGCCCAACGCCTCGGCGACCCGCAACGACCCCGCCAGCACGGGATCCGAGACCTCGCCGGACGACGGGATCTCGGTCGGCCCGCCCTCCAGCGCCGCCGACGCACGGGCCGCGCGCACGGACGCCTCGGCCGCGGTCGTGGCCCAGCCGCGCAAGTTCACCCGATGGCGGTGCACCTGGAAGACGGCGTCCTTGGCCGCGTTGGCGGCGTCGGCCACACCGGGCAAGGAAAGCAGCGGAGCAAGCGGATCGGTCACGGTCGCGCAGAGTACCTGACCAGGTGAAACGCGTGATCCAGCTCACTAGGGAGACCGTTGAGCGCGCAACTTGGTCCGTTCATCGCGCCACACGTGCTTCAACCAGACAAAACGGGTTACACAGTGACAGCCGTGTAACCAACCTCCCAATATTGGTCTGAACCTTTTGAGGGAGGAGCCTGTTGGAAGTGAACTGGCTCGCACTACGGTCAGTACCCGCATCCCCAACCGGTCTGGATTTTCCAGGAGGTCTCGCACCATGACGCAGTCGCCAGGCCAGGGCCAAGCTCTGGACAACCTGCTCACGGAGAGCAGGACGTTCCCGCCCTCCGACGAGTTCGCGGCACAGGCGAACGCGAAGCCCGAGCTGTACGAGGAGGCGAAGGCCGACCGCGAGGCGTTCTGGGCGAAGCAGGCGGAGCGGCTGCACTGGGACACCAAGTGGTCGCAGGTGCTCGACTGGTCGGACGCGCCGTTCGCCAAGTGGTTCGTGGGCGGAAAGCTCAACGTCGCCTACAACTGCGTCGACCGGCACGTCGAGTCCGGCCACGGCGAGCAGGTCGCGATCCACTGGGAGGGCGAGCCCGGTGACTCCCGCGCCATCACCTACGCCGAGCTCCAGCGCGAGGTCTCCAAGGCCGCCAACGCGTTGGTGTCGCTGGGAATCGGCGCCGAGGACCGCGTCGCGATCTACATGCCGATGGTTCCCGAGGCGATCTTCGCGATGCTCGCCTGCGCCCGCGTCGGCGCGATGCACAGCGTGGTGTTCGGCGGCTTCTCCGCCGAGGCGCTGCGCACCCGCATCGAGGACTCCTCGTGCAAGCTCGTGATCACGACCGACGGCCAGTACCGCCGCGGCAACCCGGCTCCGCTCAAGCCCGCCGTGGACGAGGCCGTCGCCGGCGCGCCGTCCGTGGAGAAGGTCATCGTCGTCAAGCGCACCGACTCCGAGGTCGCGTGGACCGACAAGGACGTGTGGTGGCACGAACTGGTGGACAGCCAGTCCGACGTGCACACCCCCGAGGCGTTCGACTCGGAGCACCCGCTCTTCATCCTCTACACCTCGGGCACCACGGGTAAGCCGAAGGGCATCCTGCACACGTCCGGCGGCTACCTCACGCAGGCGTCGTACACGCACTACAACGTGTTCGACCTCAAGCCGGACACCGACGTGTACTGGTGCACCGCGGACATCGGCTGGGTCACCGGCCACAGCTACATCGTCTACGGCCCGCTGTCGAACCGCGTGACGCAGGTCGTCTACGAAGGCACGCCGAACACCCCGCACGAGGGCCGCCACTGGGAGATCATCCAGAAGTACGGCGTCTCGATCTACTACACGGCGCCGACGCTGATCCGCACCTTCATGAAGTGGGGCGCGGACATCCCGGCCAAGTACGACCTCAGCTCGTTGCGCGTGCTGGGTTCGGTCGGCGAGCCGATCAACCCCGAGGCGTGGATCTGGTACCGCGACAACGTCGGTGGAGGGAAGGCCCCGATCGTCGACACGTGGTGGCAGACCGAGACCGGCGCGATCATGATCTCGCCGCTGCCCGGTGTCGTGTCGACCAAGCCCGGTTCCGCGCAGCGCCCGCTGCCCGGCATCGGCGCGAAGGTCGTCAACGACGAGGGCGTCGAGGTCCCGCACGGTGGCGGTGGCTACCTGGTGCTCGACGAGCCGTGGCCGTCGATGCTGCGCGGCATCTGGGGCGACGACGAGCGCTACCGGGACACGTACTGGTCGCGTTTCAAGGACCAGGGCTTCTACTTCGCCGGTGACGGCGCGAAGTACGACAACGACGGCGACCTGTGGCTGCTCGGCCGCGTCGACGACGTGATGAACGTGTCTGGCCACCGCATCTCCACCACCGAGGTCGAGTCCGCACTGGTCTCGCACCCGACCGTGGCCGAGGCGGCGGTCGTGGGCGCGTCCGACGCGACCACGGGCCAGGGCATCGTGGCGTTCGTGATCCTGCGCGGTGGCGCGGGTGACGAGGCCGGCGGTGCCGAGGCGATCAAGGCCCTGCGCGACCACGTGGCCAAGGAGATCGGCCCGATCGCGAAGCCGCGTCAGATCATGGTCGTGCCGGAGCTGCCGAAGACGCGCTCGGGCAAGATCATGCGCCGCCTGCTGCGCGACGTCGCGGAGAACCGCACGGTCGGCGACGTGACGACGCTGGCCGACTCGTCGGTGATGGACCTGATCTCGGCGGGCCTGCAGTCGGGCAAGTCCGAGGACTGATCCTGCGGCAAACGTGACGGGCGTCCTCGGTGGAGGGCGCCCGTTCGCGTTAAGGTTGCATCAGGGTGAGCCGGGAAGTCTGGTCGGCACGAGGATTTCGTGTACCTGCTGACCGCCCCGGGAGCCCTTTTGTCGCGCAAGAAGGCCGTTGTCGCCGAGTTCGCCCGCTACCTCCGCACGGAAACCGTCGGTGGCACCGTGCTGCTCGGAGCGACGGCCATCGCGTTGATCTGGGCCAATTCACCGTTGTCCCCCGCCTACTTCGGGCTGCGGGACGTCCATGTTGGACCGCTGTCCGTCGGTGAGTGGGCCACGGACGGACTGCTCGCCCTCTTCTTCTTCGTGGCCGGTCTTGAGCTGAAGCGCGAACTCGTCGTCGGAGAGCTGTCGGAGTTCAAGGCCGCGATCCTGCCGGTGGCCGCGGCGATCGGCGGGATGATCGTGCCCGCGTTGATCGCGTTGTCGATCGGCTGGGGGCAGCCGGGGATCGAGAAGGCCTGGGCCATTCCGGTCGCGACGGACATCGCGTTCGCGCTGGGAGTGCTGGCGCTGACGGCGTCCGGGTTGCCGTCGAGCCTGCGGGTGTTCCTGCTCAGCCTGGCCGTCGTGGACGACCTCGGCGCGATCATCGTGATCGCGGTTCTGTTCACCGCGAAGTTCAACCTGCTCGCCGGCGGTGCCGTCGTGCTGCTGCTGGCGCTGTACTGGTTCCTGCAGCACAAGAGGGTCACCACGCCATTCGTGTACGTGCCGATCGCGCTCGGCACCTGGTGGTTCATGCACGAGTCGGGCATCCACGCGACGATCGCGGGTGTCGCGCTGGCGTTGCTCACGCGGGTGAAGCGCGACCCGTACGAGCAGGAGGCGCCGGCGGTGCGGCTCGAACACCGGCTCCAGCCGTGGTCGGCCGGGGTCGCGGTCCCGGTGTTCGCGCTGTTCGCGGCGGGTGTGCCGGTGGGGGCAGAGGCGATCGGGAAGCTCTTCGCGGACAAGATCGCGATCGGCGTGATCGTCGGGCTCGTGGTCGGTAAGGTGATCGGGATCGTCGGCGCCTCGGCTCTGGCGGTGTGGTTCAAGGCCGCCGTGTGGCCGTCGGGTGCGGGGCCGCGGGACATCGTCGCGGTGGCGGTGCTGGGCGGTGTCGGGTTCACGGTCAGCCTGTTGATCGCCGAGCTCTCCCTCGCCGAGCCCGAGACCGCGAAGGCGGCCGTGCTGCTCGCCTCGATGATCGCGTCGCTGCTCGCCGCGGTGTTGCTCATTCGTCGCAGCCGGGCTCATGGCACCATGTCCGAGTGACCACCAGGGAGCACATCGCGTCGATTCCGCTGACCGCAGACGACCCGGCGGCCGAGGCCTCGATCGGCGGGCTCGTCCGTGATGCGACCGCCCACGTGTCGACGCTCGTCAGAGCAGAGGTCGAGCTCGCCAAGGGCGAGATCGCGGCGTCGGTCAAGAAGGGCGTCAAGGGCAGCGTCTTCTTCATCGTCGCGCTGACGGTGCTGTGCTTCAGCCTGTTCTTCCTGTTCATGGCGCTCGGGTTCCTGATCTCGGAGATCTTCGGCTGGTGGTACTCGGTCGGCTTCGGGATCGTCTTCTTCCTGATGCTGCTGACCGCGGGCCTGTTCGGCCTGCTGGGCTGGCGCAAGGTGAAGAAGATCAAGGCGCCGGAGAAGTCGATCGCGGCCGCGAAGGACACCGTCGCGGCCCTCACGCGCAGGGGCGACGACAACTGAGCCGCAAACCCGACCCGTCGGTGGTGCGGGTCGCGGGTCCGTGGACGCACCGCGACGTCTCGGCCAACGGCATCCGCCTGCACGTCGCCGAGCTCGGCGAGGGCCCGCTCGTGCTGCTCCTGCACGGGTTCCCCGAGTTCTGGTGGTCGTGGCGGCACCAGCTGACCGCGCTCGCCGAGGCCGGCTACCGCGCGGTCGCGGTCGACCTGCGCGGCTACGGCGACTCGGACAAGCCACCGCGCGGCTACGACGGCTTCACGCTCTCCGGTGACGTCGCGGGCCTGATCAAGGCGCTCGGCGCCCCGCGTGCACACCTGGTGGGTCACGCGTGGGGCGGCGCCACGGCGTGGACGGTCGGTGCCATGCACCCGCGCGTGGTCTCGTCGATCTCGGTGCTGGCCGCACCGCACCCGCTCGTGACGCGCCGGGCGTTCCGCAGGCATCCCCGCGTGAACTCCCACGTGCTGCGCTTCCAGCTGCCGCTCTACCCGGAACGGTGGCTGACCAGCGAGAACGCGTTGCAGGTCGCCAAGCTGCTGTCCGCGTGGTCCGGTCCGAAGTGGCGTTCGGCGCCCGAGTTCGACGAGGTCATCCGCCGCTGCCGGCAGGCCATGACGGTGCCCGGCGTCGCCCACAGCGCGATGGAGTACTACCGCTGGGCGGTGCGCTCGCAACTGCGCAGCGACGGCCGCCGGTTCGCCGAGGCCGTCAACAAGCCGATGCAGGTGCCGGTGCTGCAGATCCACGGTGCGCTGGACCCGATCACGCTGGAGTCCTCGGCCCGCGACTCGCTGCCGTGGCTCGGGCCCTCCTCGGAGTTCCGGTACCTGCCGGAGGTGGGGCACTTCCCGAACCAGGAGGCACCCCACACCACCAGCAGGTTGATCACCGAGTTCCTGCAGAAGCTGAGCTGAACGCGGCCTCGAGCGCCGCCGCCGGGTCGTCCGGCAGGTCGACCGAGCGCCACGCGACGTGACCGTCCGGCCGCACCAGCGAGGCGCCCTTTTCGGACAGTCCGAAGACGTCCAGCTGCTCGATCCGTTCGTACCGGACGCCTGCCCGTGCAGCGGCTTCCTCCCACTGCGGGTGGTCCGCGACGAGCACCCAGCCGCGTCCGAACAGGTCCACAGTGGACCTGCCGGGCTCGATCCACACGTGTGGGGCCCGCGTGCCGGGCTGGCCGTTCCACAGCTCGGGGACCTGGGCCGGCGGCAGTTCCGGACCCGCGCCGAGCACCGCGTCCGAGCGGTAGAGGACGCCGTAGTGCATGGCGTTGTTGTCGATCAACGGCGCGTCCTCCGGCTCACCGTCGCGGTTGTGGCCGTCGTTGCGCGCGAAGATCTGCTGGTGGCACAGCAACGCGACCGGGCGCCGTTCCGCGTCGTAGGTGTCCAACAGGGACGGTCGTGACTCGCCGTTCAGCACGGCGGCGAGCTTCCACGCCAGGTTGTACACGTCCTCGATGCCGACGTTCGCGCCGAACCCGCCGCGGCTCGGCGGCAACGTGTGCGCGGAGTCGCCGGCCAGGAAGATCCGGCCGCGGGAGAACTCGTCCGCGACCGCCGCGGTGATCGTCCAGCGGCCGGTCGTGATGATCTCGACCTCCAGGTCGTCCCGGCCGATCGCCTGGAAGATCTTCTGCCGCAGCTCGGGCTCGTCGTACTCGCGGTCCTCGAGCATCAGGACCCAGCGGCCGTCGCCGTAGGTGGTCAGGAACCCCACCCCGTCCACCACGAACTGGCCGACGCCGTCCTTCAGGTACTCCTCCAGCGGCGCGCGGAACAGCACGCTGCGGGACGTGTGCATGTACCCGCGCCCGCTGCGGGTGATGCCGAGCGCCTCCCGGACCGGGCTCCGGTGGCCATCCGCCGCGATCAGGTAGTCGGCCCGGATCTCGTACGGTTCGCCGTCACCCTGCACGATCGCCGTGACGCCGTCGTCGTCCTGGGAGAACTCCAGCATCCGAGTGCTCATGCGGATGTCCGCGCCGAGTTCGCGGGCCTTGTCCCGCAGCATCGGCTCCATCCTGTCCTGGGCCAGCGCCACGCCCTTGCTGGGCGAGTACTCGACGTCCGACACCTCCGCGGGCGGCGACCAGAACGTCTCCTCGAACCGCTCCCCGACCAGGCTCGCGCACCGCACCCGCCGGATGCCGAAGCCCTTGGTCACCCTGCTCGGTGGCAGCTCGCCCTCCAGACCGACCGCCCTCAGCAGCTCACCGGTTCGCGCCGTGAAGCCGACCGCGCGCGGGTGCGGTGAGCTGCCCGGATGCTTCTCGACCAACGTCACGGGCACCCCGTGCCACGCGAGGAACAACGCGGCCGACGTCCCTGCGACCCCACTTCCGACCACCAACACCGAAGTCTTCATCTCATCCCCTCGATACACCGTATTTCTCAATACACTGTATCGCCGACAGACGCTGTATTGTCCACCTCGATGACGAACGAACTGGTGTGGGACCGCCCGGAGCCGCCGAGCAGGCCGTCACCGACCCCGTTGAGCAGGGAGCTGATCGTGCGCGCCGCGATCACGCTCGCCGACGGGGGCGGGCTCGACGAGGTGTCGTTGCGGAAGGTCGCCGCCGCGCTGAACGCGGGCCCGATGCGTCTCTACGGCTACATCGAGACCAAGGACGAGCTGCTCGACCTGATGGTCGACGAGGTCTACGGAGAGATCACGCCACCGGATCCGTCGGCGGACTGGCGGGCCGCGCTGCGGCACATCGCCCACGAGATCCGGGACGCGACGAAGCGGCACGAGTGGTTGATCGACCTGATCGGCGGCAGGCCGAACCGGGGCCCGAACTCACTCGCGTTCATGGAGAGCACGCTCGGCGCGGTCGGGTTCGAGACCATCGACGAGGTGATGAGCGCGGTCGCCGCGGTGATGGCGTACGTCCACGGAGCCGTGCGCAACGAGATCACCGAGATCCGCGCGGAACGGTCCAGCGGCCTGACCGAGGAGCAGTGGCAGCGGGCGTCCGGCCCGTACATCGAGCGGATGCTCGCCACGGGCCGGTACCCGACGCTGGCCAGGTTCATCTACGAGGGCAGTCACCCCGACCCGGTGCAGAGGTTCGACTCAGGCCTCGACTACCTGCTCGACGGCATCGCTACGAGGCACAGCCCTGCGTCGATGCCCGGCGGGTGAGGGTCGGCGCCTTCTGCACCATCTGCTGCACCTGCTGGGCGGTGAGCACGAAGCCGGTCTCCGGGTCGTCGACCGCGGCACCGAACACCACGCCCATCACCCGGCCGTTCGGGTCGACCAGCGGACCACCCGAGTTGCCGGATCGAACCTCGGCACGAACCGTGTAGACGTCACGCGTCACCGTCTGCGCGTCGTAGATGTCCGGACCGCGCAGCAGCGGGATCCGCTCACGCACGCGGGCGGGAGAAGACTTGTACGGGCCGTCCAGCGGGTAGCCGAGCACGATGCCGTCCTCGCCCGGCTGCACCTCGTCGGAACGGAACTGCAGCGGCGTGGCCTCCAGGTCCGGCACCGCGAGCACAGCGATGTCGACCCGCGGGTCGTAGGCCACCACGGTCGCGTCGAACTGGCCGCGGCCGACCTCGACCGTCACCTCGTTGGTGCCGGCGACGACGTGCGCGTTGGTCATGACGCGTTCCGGCGCGATGACGAAGCCTGTGCCTTCCAGCGCACGCGAGCACGACGGCGCACGGCCGCGGACCTTGAGGACCGAGGACTTCAGCTTGGTCGCAACCGGGGAGTTCGCGAGCTCGCTGTTCGGCGGCTCGACCGCCTTGAGCGGCGTCCGGTTGAACGGGTCCATCGCCTGCGGGAAGCCGGAGACGTCGAAGAGCTTCTGCAGATCGCCGGACAGCACGCGGGCGGCCTGCGGCATGGTCTCGTCGACCTTGCCGAGGATCACCGACTGCCTGAGCGACGACGTGAGGTCCGGCAGCCCGACGACCGAGGTCAGCGGGAGGGCGATCATCCACGCCACGACGAAGACGACGATGCCCTGCACGATCGCGCCCAGCGCGTTGTCCGCGCCGCGCAACGGCGACGCGTTGACCCGAGCCTTGATCGTCCTGCCGATGTAGACGCCGATCGTCTCGCCGAGCGCCACGAGCAGCACCACGATGCCGACCGCGAACACGACCTTGGTCACGACGTTCTCGAACTGGGACACCAGCAACGGTGCGATCTGCGTGCCGAGGATCAGGCCGACGAGCACACCGACGAACGCGGGCAGCGCGACGACCATGCCCTGCCTGGCCCCGGACACCGCGGCTATCGCGGCCAGGCCCAGCACCAGCAGGTCAACCCAGTTCAACCCAGAACCTCCGCCTCACTGTGTAGCGCGCAACGCTAGTTCAAGGTCACGCACATCGGTCGCATCCCACGGCTGTTCCCAGCCGCCGAGTGCGATCAGGCCGTTGATCAACCCCGCGGTGAAACCCCACACCAGCATGCCCGGCGCGGAGAAGGCCGCTCCGACGTAACCCGCAGGGTGACGCACCCGGAACCGGTTCGCAGGATCCGCGAGGTGCGCGACGGGCACCCGTGCGACGGCGGCGGTCTCCGCCGGGTCGACAGGTGCGACGGGGCTCGGCTGTTCCCAGTAGGCGAGCACGGGCGTGACCACGAACCCGGACACCGGCACGTACAGCTCCGGCAACAGGGCGAGCGGTCTCACTCCTGACTCAAGTACACCTGTCTCCTCGTAAGCCTCGCGTAATGCCGTGGCGACAGGCCCGTCGTCGGTCTCGTCGGCAGCCCCGCCGGGGAACGCGACCTGACCCGGATGCGAGCCCAGCGTGTCCGCACGGCGCAGCAGCAGCACGTCCGGACCGTGGTTCTCGTCCTCGCCGAACAACATCAGCACGGACGCCTTGCGGACCCCGTCCTCCGGCGCCCGCGGGACCCGCATGAACGTCCGCGCGTCGATCTGCTCGGTGGCCTTGGCCAGGCGCTGCATCCAGTCGGGTGGCTCGGTTGCCTCCGTCATCGCACCGCCTTCTCGACCTGCTCGGGCGTGCTGAAGTACAGCGGGTCCGTGATCAGCCGAGCTTGACCGTCCGCTGCTACGTAATACGTGGTGGGCAGCCTCATCGGCGCCTTCATCTGCTTGCGCAGCTCGTCAGCCCCGTCGAAGACCGACGGCAGCCGCACGCCGAGCCGCGCGAGCAGCTCCAGGCCGTCGGCTTCCCTGCTCTCCACGAGAACTGGGACGACCGGGACCGCACCTGGTTGCTTCGCATACGTTTCCAGCACCGGCAGCTCCTCCTGGCACGGCTGGCACCAGGTCGCCCAGAAGTTGATCAGGATCGGCCCCTTCAGCGCGAGGGCCGTCCGGGTGCCGTCGCCGAGGCACGTCACGTCGACGCCGCCCTCTCCTCCGGGCACGCACGGCCGCAGCTGGGCCTGCGCGCGCAACGCGGCCACGTCCTGCGCCGGGCGGTTCGACGTGGGCGGTTCCGGTGACCTGTCACGGGGCCACAGCGCCACGACACCCGCCACGCCGAGGACGAGCACGAGAATCAGCCAGCGGGTGCGGTTGTTCACCGAACCAGCTTCTCACCGGCCCGGACCCGTTCGGCGAGCTCGAGCAGGTGGGGCTTCTCGTCACCCTTCACGAGCTTGGCCGCCTTGACCGGATCCTCGGGGCCGAGGCCGTACGACGGGCAGTCCTTCATCAGCAGGCAGGCGCCGCACGCGGGCGTTTTGGCGTGGCAGACGCGGCGGCCGTGGAAGATGATCCAGTGCGAGGCCATCGTCCAGTCGCGCTTCTCGATGAGCTCGCCGATCGCGTGCTCGACCTTGACGGCGTCCTCGAGCTCGGTCCAGCCCCAGCGGCGGACGAGGCGGCCGAAGTGGGTGTCGACTGTGATGCCGGGCACATCGAACGCGTTGCCGAGAACCACGTTGGCGGTCTTGCGTCCTACACCGGGGAGCTTGACCAGCTGCTCCAAAGTGCCCGGAACCACACCGTCGTACTGCTCCACAAGAGCAGCACCGAGACCCATCAGAGACGTTGCCTTGTTCCGGTAGAAACCGGTCGGGCGGATCATCTCTTCGAGTTCGACCCTGTCGGCGCCGGCGTAGTCGGCGGCCGTCGGGTACTTCGCGAAGAGCGCGGGAGTGACCTCGTTGACCTTCTTGTCGGTGCACTGCGCGGACAGCACGACCGCCACGAGCAGCTCGAGCGGCGTCGTGAAGTCCAGCTCGCAGTGCGCGTCGGGGTATCCCTCGGCCAGCACGCGCACCATCCGGCGGGCCCTGCGGGTCAGGCCGAGTTTGGTTTCCGGTTTCTTGGTAGCGGGCACTGATTCAGCGTAGTCAACACGCCGGACCGACCCCCTAGACGCGTACTCGAATCCCACATGCGCCACACTGCGGAGCATCATGACTGCCTGGCTTGTGATCGTCGTCCCGATCGTGATCATGTTCTTCGCGCTCTTCATGGAGCGCGTCGAAGCGAAGCTCCGGCACGTTGCCGTGCAGGAGAACGAGGTCGAGGAGTTCCTGGAGTCCGCCCGGCCCGATGAGGTCAAGGCGCTCTACGGACACGGCATCGGTCGCGCACTGGAGTTGTTCCGCCTGCGTCGCCGCGGCCGCGGAGGTGCCCGCAAGCGCGTGCGCTGAATGGCGTAGACTGGCCCGTCGGGCTGGATCGAGTCAGTTGGGTTGTTCCTACTAAGACGGCGAGCCGAGCGGCGATCCACAACACAGCCCTTAGACTGCAACGCAGTGATCGGCGGCACGGCGCTGACTCCACCAAAGATGGTGGTAGGCGTGCCGTCGCGTCGATTAGGAGGGATGAGGTGGACGAGACCCTGGCGCGAGCGGGCATCTTCCAAGGGGTTGATCCGGCAGCCGCAGAGGCGCTGGCGCAGACCCTGGAGACGGTGGAGTTCCCGCGTGGCCACGTGATCTTCGCGGAGGGTGAGCCGGGCGATCGCCTGTACATCATCCAGTCCGGCAAGGTGAAGATCGGCCGCAAGTCGCCGGACGGCCGCGAGAACCTGTTGGGGATCTTCGGACCCTCCGACATGTTCGGTGAACTGTCCATTTTCGATCCCGGCCCCCGCACGTCGACTGCGACGACGGTGACCGAGGTGCGCGCGGTGTCCATGGACCGCCCCGCGCTCCGTCAGTGGATCACCAACCGGCCGGAGATCGCCGAGCAGTTGCTGAGGGCGCTCGCCCGCAGGCTGCGCCGGACGAACTCGATGCTGGCCGACCTGATCTTCACGGACGTGCCCGGCCGCGTGGCCAAGGCGTTGCTGCAGCTCGCACAGCGCTTCGGTTCGCAGGAAGCCGGTCTGCTCCGCGTCACGCACGACCTGACGCAGGAGGAGATCGCCCAGTTCGTCGGCGCGTCCCGCGAGACCGTGAACAAGGCGCTCGCCGACTTCGCGCACCGCGGCTGGCTGCGACTGGAAGGCAAGAGCGTGCTGATCCTGGACCCCGAGCGGCTGGCTCGCCGGGCCCGCTAGGTTCGGAAGCTCTTCCGAGAACGTCGAAAACACAAAGGACCGGGCGCCACCCCCGACGTGGCGCACCGGTCCTTTGTGTTGCACGGCCCATCCCCCGACGAACCGTGCCTTCCATCCCTCTGGCGCGCAGGCCCCGACCCTCAAGCCAGAGGTTGGTCTCGGTGGATGAGTCAACTTTCGCACGTCTCCACCCCGACCGCTCAAGCCCTTTCACCCTCAAGGACCTCGTCTGCGCCTGATTCGTTGCATGTTTCACCCGGTCATCCCATTGCCGTGACCAAATCGCAACCATCGTGACGCCGCGCACCCGATCTGGTACATCCGTACCAGGTTTGGCATACTGGTACACATGTCCCACTCCGCCCGTCTCTCCGACTACCGTGCTGCTCTGACGACCCCCGGCATGCGCGGCCCCGTGGTCGCGTCGCTGCTCGCCCGCCTGCCGATCGCGATGGTCGGCCTCTCGCTGCTGCTCTACGTCGAGCGCGCAACGGGCTCGTTCGCGGTCGCCGGCATGGTCTCGGCGGCGGCGTTGGTGGGCGTGGCTCTCGGCTCCGTCGTCCAGGGCCGCCTGATGGACCGCTTCGGCCCGACCCGCCCGCTCGTCTTCACGACCGGGTTGTTCGCCCTGTTCGTCACGGTCTCTGTGATCTCCGTCGAGGCTTCGGCCTCGGTGTTCACGCTGGTCCCGCTGGCCCTCGGCGTCGGAGCAACCGAGCCGATGGTGGGCTCGGCGTCCCGCGCGCTGTGGGAGCGGATGGTGCCCTCGGGCCCGACGCGGATGGCGGCCTACGCCTACGAGTCGATCAGCATGGAGGTCTTCTTCATCCTCGGACCGGGTCTCGCCGGCCTGCTGCTGGCGGCGCCGTGGGCGGGCACCGGTGTCGTGACCGGAGCCGTGCTGATGGTCGTGGGCGCGCTGTGGTTCGCGTTCAACCCCGTGGTGCGCGCCTGGGGCGCTGTTGTTGCAACGCCCCGGCCACTGCTGGGCGCGTTCGCCTACCCCGGCATGCGGACCGTCGCACTGGCGGCGCTGGGCTTCGGCGTGACGATCGGGTTCGTCGAGGTGGCCGTGCCGGCGTTCGCGAAGGCCGCGGGCCACGCCTCGATGGGTGGCCTGATGCTGTCGCTGTGGTCGATCAGCTCGGTGATCTTCGGCGTGCTCTACGGCATGCGCCCGTGGCCGCGCCCGATGCACCTGCGCCTGCCGGTGCTGCTGGGCGGGTTCGGGTTGCTGTCGCTGCTGCTGGCGATCCCTGCGTCTCTGGTGGGTCTCGGGCTGGCGCTGTTCGTGGTCGGCACGCTGATCACGCCGCAGTCGACCGCGCACTCCGCCGCGATCGAGCAGGTCACGCCGAACGGCATGGCCGCGGAGGCGTTCGGCTGGGTGATCACCTCGGTGACCGTCGGCCTCGCTATCGGCCAGGGCCTGTCCGGCCAGTTGATCGAGCACTTCGGCACGCGGCCGGCGTTCGTCGCGTCGGGCGTCGCGGGGCTGCTGATCGCGCTGGCGGTGTGGCTGCTGCGCGGCACCGTGCGGCGTGGGGTGCCGCGCTCCGAGTCGCTGCCGGCTCGGTCGGAGATGGAGCTCGCGGCTCGTTGAGTTGCAACGCAGGGCCCTTTCGCGCCGGGTGACGGTGCGGAGGGGCCCTGCGGGCGTTCTGGGACTCGGTTGGGCGGTGCGAACGGCCTTTCGGCTGAGATGGCGTAGAAGGTCCGGATGCCTGGTCGCCCTCGGCGTGCTTCGCGGCCCTCCAGGTCACGAAGCACGCGGGCACGACGCAGTAGGTCAGCCCGACACCGCCCCGGCACCCCAACCGACAGCAAGGGCCTGGAACGCCGTGCGCGCCACGCCCGTGCTCGCGGACCGCTCAGGCCACCGAGCGCATCGGCACGACCAGGTAGGTCAGCTCCACCCCGTCCTCGCCCGGCGTCGACGTCAGCACCGTCGAGCGGAGGCCGTCCTGGATCTTCAGCTCGATCCGGCGGCCCGCGAAGGCCTTCAGCGCGTCCGCGAGGTAGCGGGCTTGGAACGTCTTCGTCACGCGGTCGCCCTCGACCGTGGCCTTGACGAACTCCTCGGACTCGCCCTGTTGCGGGTCGCTGCCCTTGACTCGGACCTCGCTGTCCTCCACCTGGATGGTCACCGCCTGGTGCGGGCCGCCGTAGGGAGTTGCTCTGCGGACGGCGCGGGCCAACGCGTCCGCGTCCACGAGCACCGTGCTGTCGATGACTTCCTCCAGGAGTCGGCGCGCCCTGGCGTCCGGGAACGGAGCGGCCAGGAGTGCGGTGGAGATCGAGTTGTTGTGCCAGGAGAGGCCCAGGCGGTCTTCGTTCGCGTGCAGGGCGACCCTGCCCGCGGCCTGCCGGGCGGCTTCGGCGACGGGCTTCGCCGGGACCAACAGGTCCAGTTGACCTTCTTGTTCCCACGGCAGGGTCGCGTAGGCGATGCGGTAGCGGTCGGTGGCGATCACGTGCAGCTTCTGCTCGTCGGACTGGATGCGGATGCCGGTGAAGATCGGCAACGCGTCGTCCTTGCTCGCCGCGCCCGCCACCACGGCGATGGTCTTGAGCTTCTCGGCGTCGATGTGGCCCTGCCTCGGCGGCAGTTCCGGGACGCCGGGGTGGTTGTGCAGGTCGAGCAACGGGATCGCGAACCTCGAGCTCGGCGTGCGGACGGCCAGCCGCTGGCCCTCGACCTTCAGCCTCACCTGCGGGTCGTCGAGCGCCTGGAGGGTCGCGGCCAGCGGCTTCGCGGGCACGAGCACCTCGCCTTGGGTGTGGACGGTGGCGGGCACGGTCAGGCGCACCCCGTGCTCCTGGTCGCTGCCCGCGATCTCGACGTCCGTGCCGGCCTTCAGGCGAAGCCCAGCCAGCACCGGGTCGAGCACGCGCGTGGGCAGCAGCCGCGCCACCTCGGCGGCGGCGCCGGCGAGCTCGGCTGTCGTGGCGGTGAGGTCCATGCCGGGGACGTTAGCGACGACCCCTGACAATTTTGGATCGCCTCGACCCGAGGCAAGGTAGCCGGTGTGCACACGGAGCGGAAGCGTCTCGTCTCAGCGGGTGACGGACGGGTGCCCGCCGATCGGCCCAGCGGTCACGCCCCGGCCTTGCTCCGCGCCAGGTCGATGATCCGCTGCAGGTGCAGTCCGCGTCGCACGTCACACTCGTGCGCGGTGGTGCCGCTGTCCACCATCGCCACGAAGTCGTCGAGCAGGTTCGTGAAGCACTCCAGCGCGGGCGTGTCCCGGTTCGTCAGCGTGCGCGCGCCGTTCACCCCGAACACCGTGAAGTCCGCGAACGGCGGTTGCAGGGGCAGCGACAGGCACAGCGAGACCGTGCTCGTTGCGCCGCCGGCGTGCTGCAGGATCAGCTGCCACAGCCCCGTCGACGAGACGTTCGCCGCGATCACGTCGGTGATCTCGCCCAGTGCCGCGTCGAGCAGGTCCAACGCGTGCGGGCCCACGTCGTCCAGCGCGCCCTTGTCGTGGCGCCACGGGGAGTTCGAGAACGGGCCGTCCAGCAGCGCGCCCGAGATCCAGCGGCTGTCGGCGCCGGTCCAGCCGCCCGTGCGGTGCAGCTGGGCCAGCATCTCCTTGGTCTCCGGGGCGTACCGGCGGGTCAGCACGACCAGGGACGCGACGCCGGCCTCGGCAACCGCCGAAGCCAACGCGGAAGCCACCTCGACGGTTTCCGCGATCGGCTTCTCCAGCACCAGGTGCTTGCCCGCCCGTGCCGCCTCGATCGCCATCGGGCCCTGCACG
Organism: Lentzea rhizosphaerae; assembly: GCF_042649515.1. Taxonomy (NCBI): domain Bacteria; kingdom Bacillati; phylum Actinomycetota; class Actinomycetes; order Pseudonocardiales; family Pseudonocardiaceae; genus Lentzea; species Lentzea rhizosphaerae. The sequence goes on from NZ_JBHRZI010000057.1 coordinate 424,434, forward strand.
CCCGGCGGCACGCAGAACGCCACGGCGTCCACTGTGGACAGCATCGAGGCGTAGTCCTCGAACGGCTCGGCGCCGTAGCGGCCGGCCAGTTCCGCGGCGGCTTCCGGGCGGCGCGCCCACACGCCGGTCAGCGCGGTTCCCGGGTGGTTCGCGATGCCGGGGGCGTGGATCATCTCCGCCCACGGTCCGGCGCCGACAAGTCCTACGCGCAGCTGTTCGTCCACTCGCACATCCTGCCTCAGGAGTAACTGGCCTCGGGGACGAAGATCTCGCCGCCGTTGCCGAACTTCAGGCGCATGCCGTCGCTCGTCGTCTCCCGCTTCGGGTCGTGGTCCCAGCCGGCGGGCACGGTGACGACGTGGCCGCGGTCCGGCGTCGGGCCGAGCCAGATCTCGTAGTAGGTGCCGCCAACGAGCCGTTCGACCTTCTTCACGTACACGCCAGGATCGGTGGACGTCGGGTCCACGCTGATCACGGTCGTGCGATCGGGAACGAACATCACCACGCCCGCCACCGCGGTCAGGCCGGTGCCCAGCACCGCGCCGAGCAGGAACAACAGGATCTGCACCAGACAACCGGAGACCTTCGTCGCCATCACACCATCCTCGGGTAAGCGCGGTCGTACGCTCGGAGGATGCCCGACGACATGACCTTGCCGGGGAACCTGGTACCCAGCTCGCCCGCTTCCCAACCCGCGCAGGCCCGCGACGCCGTCACCGTCGTGCTGCTGCGGGACGGCGACCAGGGCGTGGAGGCCTTCCTCCTGCGCCGTGTGAAGGGCATGGCGTTCGCGGGCGGCATGACCGTCTTCCCCGGTGGCGGTGTCGACCAGCGCGACGCCGACACGTCCGTCGCCTGGGCCGGTCCGCCGCCGCAGTGGTGGGCCGACATCTTCGGGGTGGACGAGGCGACTGCCCGCGCCTTCGTGTGCGCCGCCGTCCGCGAGACGTTCGAGGAGTCCGGTGTCCTGCTCGCGGGCCCCGACGCCACCTCCGTCGTCGCCGACACGTCGATCTTCAGCGAGGCACGGCGGCAGCTCGTCGACCGCGAGATCTCCCTGGCCCAGTTCCTCACCGCCCACGGCCTCGTGCTGCGCGCGGACCTGCTGAGGCCGTGGGCGAACTGGGTCACCCCGTACGAGGAACCGCGCCGCTACGACACCCGGTTCTTCGTCGCCGCGCTGCCGGCCGGGCAACGCGCCGACGGCGAGACGACCGAGGCCTCCGACGCGTCGTGGCAGACCCCCGCGGAAGCCGTCCAGGACGCCCAGGAAGGCCGCCGGATGCTCATGCCGCCCACCTGGCGCACCCTCGACGAGGTCGGCGCCCTCGGCAGCGTTGAGAAGGTCATGGCCGAGCAGCGCAGCGTCGAGAAGATCATCCCGAAGCTCATCCGCGACGGCGACGTCATCCGGGTGGTGCTCCCGTGAGCGGCTTCCCGCTGATCGGCGCCCGCGCCGCGCACCCGCGGTACGGCGAGCTGCGCCAGGTCACGCCGCACGCCGCCGTGCTGCTCGCCGACAACCCGTCACCGATGACGCTCGACGGCACCAACACGTGGCTGCTCAAGGCACCGGACGCCGAGGAGTACGTCGTCATCGACCCCGGCCCTCTCGACGAGGCCCACCTCGAGCGCATCGCGTCGTTCGGCCCGATCGCGGAAATCCTGCTGACGCACGGACACCCCGATCACTCCGAGGGCGCCCGTCAGTTCGCAGAGCTCGTGAACGCCCCGGTGCGCGCGCTCGACCCGACGTTCACCTACGGCTCCGAAGGGCTCGTAGACGGCGACGTGATCACCAGCGCCGGTCTGGAGCTGCGCGTCCTGGGCACGCCCGGCCACACCAGCGACTCGCTGTGCTTCGTGATCGACGGCGAGGCCGTCCTGACCGGCGACACGGTCCTCGGCCGCGGCACGACGATCGTGGCCCACCCCGACGGCAAGCTCGGCGACTACCTCGAGTCCCTCAGGCTGCTCGCCGAACTGCCGGAGAACACCGCGGTGCTGCCCGGCCACGGCCCCGAGCTCGCGGACGCCGGAGAAGCCGCGCGGATGTACCTCGCCCACCGGAGGCTGCGGCTGGAACAGGTCCGCAGGGCGGTCGAGGACCTGGGTGGCGCACCGACACCGCGCCAGGTCGTCGAGGTCGTCTACGCGGACGTGGACAGGGTGCTGTGGCCCGCCGCCGAGTGGTCGGTGCGGGCCCAGCTGGAGTACCTGCGCACCGGCTACTGAGGCTGGTGCCCGTTGTTCGCCACCCCGAACGCCGACTGACGCGACGAGGACCTGTCGATCTGCCAGCGACCGGAGTCGGTCGTCTTGGCACCGGTCTGCTCCCGCTGCGCCAGCTCCTCGTGCAGCTGCTGCAACAGGGCACGCTCGCGCTCGCTGAGGTTCGCGTCCACGGACGACGGCTCCGCGGGCGACTCGGCCAGCGCGGCCTGCAGCGCCGCCAGCTCGTCGGCCTTGAGCTCGGTGGTCACCTCGGCCCTGTTGATCGGCGTGGGCTCGGGGAGCATCTCGGCCCGGTCGATCGGCGAGGGTCCCGGGAGCAGTTCGATCCCGGCCTCGGTCGGCACGATCGGGATGCGCTTCACGGGCTTGGGAGGAAAGGGCTGCGAGCCTTCGAGATTCGACGAAGACGAACGCGTGCGACGTGAGCCGGTCTCTTCCACGGGCTCCGGCGCCGGTGTCGGCTCTGCCACCGGCGCCGGAGCGGGAAGTTCTTCCGACTGGTCGAACCAGGTCGCCGCCGGCTCATGAGCCATGGCCGGCTGTGCTGGAGGGGCTGGAGGGGCCGGAGTCACCGGTGCGCCGGAGATCGGCACCGCCCGCGAGGACGTCACCGCCGACGCGTGGTAGTCGCTGAGCTGCGTGCCGGTGGTCAGCACCTCGACCGAGGCGCGGACGCCGGCCTTCCGCAGCACCGCGTCGACCCGGTAGGCCGTCGCTGGCGCGAAGCCCTGCGGACCGATGTCCACGAGAACCATGCGCTGCGGCAACGGGCCAGGCGTGGCACCGGCCGGCGACGAACGCCAGACGCACCGCACCGAACGGACGTCGGGCAGCACCGACACCGCGCGCGTCAACAGGCTCGCGACGTCCGAGGCCGGGTCGGTCTCGGAGGTGAAGCGGTGGCGCAGGAACGGCAGCATCTCGACGACCGGCAGGCGGTCGGTCAGGGATGCGTCTGAGCGGACCTCGTGGAGGACCCACGTGATGGCCGCCCTTTCATCCGGCAGCACCGGGATGCTGCCGGCGAGGAGCGTGCCGACGAGCAGCTCGATCGAGCGGTCCAGTTCTCCGACCGCGAGGAACTCGCGGGCCAGCGACAGGGCGTCGTCGTCGACGCGCCCGGCCATCGACAGCAGGAGATCGTGGAGACGGACCGGCAGGCCGACACCGTCGTTCGTCACGTCAACTCTCCTTAGCTGAGCACCAGGTGCTCATCGGACTCGGCGCCGGCGCAGACCGGCTCCGATGCCGCCAACGCCGCCCGGTGGTAGGGCGGCAGGTCCAGACCGGACGGCACGACCTCGACACACGGGTCGTGTTCGCCCAACGCCCGCAGAACTCGCTGCAGCTCACCGGTCAGCCTGGCGTGGCCGGTGGTCGCCGCGACCAGCAGGACGCGGTTGACCCCGGACGGACCGATGCGCCAGCAGGAGCGAACCTCACCGACCCCGTGCCGGCCTCGCAGCGTGGCACCGAGTACGACGGTCGCGGAATCCCCCATCGGCACCCGATCGGGTGACTCCGGGGAAAAGGTGTAGTCGGTGGGGGGCAGTTCGTCCAGCCCTTTGACCGAACTGACAGCACCCGGTTCGGCCCCGTAGGGCACGAGCGCGTCCTGCAAAAGGCGCATCTCGTGATCCGTCAGAGGGATGCGTCCGTGCAGCAGAGTGCGCGGCAACGACCGCGCTAGCACCGCATACGCGTCCGAGGCCGCCCAGTCCCGGTACCGCCACAGCAGCTCGTCCGGCAGCCGGCCGGCGAGTCGCAGCAGCAGTTCGTGGCACGTGTCCGACATGTCACACCTCGACGATGAGTTCGATCTCCACCGGAGCGCCGATCGGCAGCTCGGCCACCCCCACGGCCGACCGGGCGTGCTTGCCCGCGTCGCCGAAGATCTCGCCGAGCAGCTCCGAGGCACCGTTCACGACGCCCGGCTGACCGGTGAAGCCGTCAGCGGAGGCCACAAAGCCGACAACCTTCACGACTCGCTTGATCGAGTCAATCCCCACGAGCGCGTGGACCGCGGCCAGCGCGTTGAGGATGCAGGTCGCGGCGTACTGCTTGGCCTCCTCCGGGGAGACCTCGGCGCCGACCTTGCCGGTGGCGGGCAGTTTGCCGTCGACGAACGGCAGCTGGCCCGAGGTGAAGACCCAGGGACCGCTCTGCGTGGCGGGCACGTAGGCGGCGAGCGGGGCGGCGACTCCGGGGAGCTCGACGCCGAGCTCCTTCAGGCGCGTGCTCCAGGTCATCCCTTCACCCGCTTCAGGTACGCGACGTGCTGCTCACCGGTCGGGTTCGTCAGCACGGTGACCAGCTCCCAGCCGTCCTCGCCCCACTGGTCGAGGATCTGCTTCGTGGCGTGGATCAACAACGGCACGGTCGCGTACTCCCACTTCGTCATGCGCCGAGCCTAACGCGCCACCCGATCGACCTATGCGTGGTTCCGGCCGTTCGGGCTACCTTGATCACATGGAGACCTGGCGGATCGTCGCCACCAGCCTGTTCGCCGTGGGCGGGCTGGTGATGGTGCTCGTCGCCATGGCGCAGGTGCGTGACCGCAAGCACAGCCAGCGCGCGGCGGTGGTGCAGGCCGGGTTGATCGGACTGGCGGTCGTGGTCGTCATCACGGCCAGCATCGCGCTGTGGCTGCCGTCGGTCGTGGCCTGGGCGCTGGTCGCCGCCACCGCCATGGCCGTTCTCTTCCTCACCATGGTTGATTGACCGACCGGTCCACGCCTGACCGATTTCGCACCTAGTCTGGAGGTGTGACGTCGTGGACCGAGGAGCTGACCCGAGCCCGTCTGCACGTGGTCTCCGGCAAGGGCGGCACCGGCAAGACCACGATCGCGGCCGCGCTGGCGCTCGCGCTCGCCACCGGTGGCCGCCGGGTGCTGCTGGTGGAGGTCGAGGGCCGGCAGGGCATCGCCCAGCTCTTCGACCGCCCCCCGCTGCCCTACTCCGAGGAACGGATCGCGTCCGCGCCGGGCGGCGGTGAGGTGCACGCGCTCGCGGTCGACGCGGAGGCCGCGCTGCTCGAGTACCTGGCGATGTTCTACAACCTCGGCTTCGCGGGCCGGACGTTGCGCAAGATGGGCGCCATCGAGTTCGCCACCACGCTCGCGCCCGGCCTGCGGGACGTCCTGCTGACCGGCAAGGTCAAGGAGTGCGTGAACCGGACGGGTCCCGACGGACGCCACCTCTACGACGCCGTCGTGCTGGACGCGCCGCCGACGGGCCGCGTGGTGAAGTTCCTCGACGTCACCAAGGCCATGGCCGACCTGGCGAAGGTCGGGCCGATCAAGGGGCAGAGCGAGGGCGTGGTGCGGCTGCTGCACTCCGGTGACACCGCGGTGCACCTGGTGGCGCTGCTGGAGGAGATGCCCGTGCGCGAGACCCTGGACGCGGTCGCCGAGCTGGACGCGGCGGATCTGCGACCGGGTGCGGTGCTGGTCAACCGGGTCAACCCGATCCGGCTGCCCGCCCGTTCGATCTCGGTCGCCGCCGAAGGCAGGGTCGACGAGTCACGGGTGCGCGCCGGGTTGCAGGCCGCGGGTCTCGACCTCGACGAGTTCACGCTCGAAGGTCTGGTCGACGAGACGGTGGAGCACGCCATCCGCGTGCAGTCGGAGAAGGAAGCGATGGAGCTGCTCAGCGAGTCGGACCTGCCGACGCTGGAGCTGCCGGAGCTGACGGACGGGGTGGACGTGGCCGCGCTGTACGAGCTGGCCGAGGTGCTGGTCGCGGCGGGTGTGCGGTGACCAGCTCATTTTCGCAACTGGCGTTCGACCCGTTGCTGGACGACCCGGAGACCCGCGTGCTGGTGTGCTGCGGGTCCGGCGGTGTCGGCAAGACGACCACGGCCGCGGCGCTGGCGTTGCGAGCGGCGGAACGGGGCCGGCGCGTCGTCGTGCTGACGATCGACCCGGCGCGCAGACTGGCGCAGTCGCTCGGCCTGCGGGAGCTCGACAACCACCCGCGCGAGGTCGTCGTCGAGGGCTTCGAGCCCAAGGGCGAGCTGTTCGCGATGATGCTGGACATGCGTCGCACGTTCGACGACATGGTGCTGACCCACGCGGGCCGCGACCGGGCCGACCAGATCCTGTCGAACCCCTTCTACCAGACCATTTCCTCGTCGTTCTCCGGCACGCAGGAGTACATGGCGATGGAGAAGCTGGGTCAGCTGGTCGCGCAGGACGAGTGGGACCTGATCATCGTCGACACCCCGCCGTCGCGGTCGGCGCTCGACTTCCTGGACGCGCCGCAGCGGCTGTCGACGGTGCTCGACGGCAAGTTCATCAGGATGCTGTCGGCACCGGCGCGTGCGAGCGGCCGCGGCCTGCTCAAGATCGTCGGTACCGGCTTCAGCCTCTTCACGCGTGCGGTGTCCACGATCGTCGGCGGTCAGCTGCTGCAGGACGCGTCGACGTTCGTGCAGGCGTTCGACAGCATGTTCGGCGGATTCCGCGAACGCGCCCAGCGCACGTACGAGCTGCTCCGCTCACCGGGCACCGGATTCGTGGTGGTGGCGGCGGCGGAACCGGACGCGTTGCGCGAAGCGAGCTATTTCGTGGAACGACTCAGCTCCGAGGGCATGCCGTTGTGCGGGCTGGTCGCGAACAGGACTCATCCCGTGCTCGCGGCGGACCTGCCCGCGGCGAAGGCGCTCGCCGCAGCGGACGACCTGGACCGCTCCGGTGAGGCGCCGCTCGCCGCGGCGGTTCTCCGGCTGCATGCGGACCGGGTCGCAGTCGCTGATCGGGAAAAGCGGCTGCTGGCCCGGTTCACACGTGCTCACCCCGGTGTTTCGCTGGTCGGCGTGCCCGCGTTGCCCGCGGACGTGCACGACCTGGACGGCCTCCGGGAGATAGGTCGGCGGCTCGCCGGGGAGTGAGCTGCTAACCGACCCTCGTGTCCTCGAGGTGCTCCTGACGTGCGTTGTCGAGGAGCTCGAGCCACGATTCGACGTCCGGGCGGCGGCGCAGCAGAGCGCGGCGTTCGCGCTCGGTCATGCCTCCCCAGACCCCGAACTCGATCCTGTTGTCCAGCGCTTCGGCCAGGCATTCCATGCGAACTGGGCAACCCAGGCACACGAGCTTCGCCTTGCGCTGCTCCGCACCTCGGACGAAGAGCTGGTCCGGCTCCTCATCTCGGCACGAAGCGTTGATACGCCAATCCCCCTGGTTCATATCCCCCACTCCTCAGTGCTGTCCAAATGTGGAAAATCCGCCACACCCCTGCCACGGATGCCGTAGCGTTCGAGCTACGGCAACATTCCTTGGACGTTGACGGACTGTAGTGCCGTTCGGTTCCACGTCCAACCCTGGGTCACCCGACTGTTACCTGTCTTGCGCACTTCTACTCATGCTGCGTAACGGGCCTTACTGATCACCTTCACCCGTTCGTGTACGGCGTACGCTGACCTGCGTGCGAGTCAGGAATGGCGTGCTCAAGATGCTCGGCCTGTGCCTGCTGGCTGGGGTTCTCCTCGCCGGCATGCTGTTCCCAGTGGTGGGCGCGACGGGCCTCGTGTCCAACCGCGCCAGCGACACGGTGGACAGCATCTCGGCCGACCTCGTGACCACGGACCCCCCGCTGATCACGACGGTCACCGACAAGGACGGGGCGCCGATCGCCTACCTGTTCGACCAGTACAGAGTGCTGACACCTCCCGAGAAGATCTCGCCGACCATGAAGGCGGCGCTGATCTCGGTCGAGGACCGCCGGTTCTACGAGCACCAGGGCGTGGACTGGAAGGGCACCATCCGCGCCGGCCTGACGAACCAGGTCAGCGGCTCGGTGTCGCAGGGCGCCTCGACGCTGACGCAGCAGTACGTCAAGAACTACCTGGTCCACGTCGTGGCGCGGAACAACAAGCTGGAGCAGGCCAAGGCCCAGGAGCAGACCATCGCGCGCAAGATGCGCGAGGCCCGGATCTCCCTGCAGCTGGAGCGAAAGCTCGGCAAGGAGGAGATCCTCGCCAGGTACCTGAACGTCGTGCCATTCGGTTCCACCATTTACGGCATCGCGGCGGCGGCACAGGCTTACTTCAACACCACGCCGGACAAGTTGACGGTTCCTCAGGCCGCGATGCTCGCGGGAATGGTGAACAGTCCGTCAGCGCTCGACCCCGAAGCGTATCCGGACAAGGCGCTGGACCGGCGCAACAAAGTGATCGACAGGATGGTCGAGAACGACAAGCTGTCGCGCGACGCGGGCGAGGCCGCGAAGAAGGAAGGACTCGGTCTCGCGAACCCCGTTCGCACACCACCGAACGGTTGTGTCGGCGCCGGTCCGGAAAACGGTTTCTTCTGTTCGTACGTTGTGAATTACTTGCAACGCGCGGGCTTCAGCGAAGAACAGCTCCGCACCGGTGGCTACACCATTCAGACCACTTTGGACAGAGCAGCCACCTCGACGGCGAAGGCCGCGGCAGAGGCGGGTGTCGGCAAGAACGTCGACGGCATCGCGAACACGATGGCGATCGTCCGGCCCGGCAAGGAACGCCACGAGGTGCTGGCGCTCGTCGCGAACCGCGACTACGGCCTGAAGGCCGACCAGCGCCAGACGACGTACGACCTGCCGAGCGGTGTCGAGAACAAGTTCGGCGCGGGTTCGGTCTACAAGGTCTTCACGGCCGCGGCGGCGCTGGAGAAGGGACTCGGCATCGAGAACACCATCGCAACGCCGACCCACCACGTCTCCCGCGTGTTCAAGGGTGGCGCCCAGCGCTGCCCGAGCACCGGTGAGCCCGGCACGCGCTGGTACTGCCTCTCCAACTTCGACGGCAGCTACCCGTCGTCGATGTCGCTGCAGCAGGCCCTCGCGACGTCGCCGAACACCGGCTTCGTGATCCTCGAGGAGCAGACCGGCATGGACGCCGTCGTCGACATGGCGTCGCGTCTGGGCATGCGCGAGACGATGGCGACGAACCTGCAGGGCACCCGGCCGGACCCGAAAGCCAAGGACAAGCAGAACCGCATCTCGCAGACCGAGTTCTACAAGCAGAACGGCGGCAACGCGTCGTTCACGCTGTCGCCGGCGCCGGTGTCCACTCTGGAGCTCGCGAACGTCGTCGCGACCATCGTGAGCGGCGGCAAGTGGTGCCCGCCCACCCCGATCGCCAAGGTGCTCGACCGCAACGGCAAGGCCGTCCCCGTCAACGAGGCGCCGTGCGAGCAGGTCGTGGCCGAAGGCCTGGCGAACGGTCTCGCCGCCGGCATGAGCAAGGACGACCAGGGCAGCGGCACCGCCGCCGCGGCCGCCCGCGCGGCCAAGTGGACCCGCCCGATGATCGGGAAGACGGGCACCACCGAGGAGTACAAGTCGGCCGCGTTCATCGGCGCGACGCCCGACTTCGCGGGCGCCGTGCAGACGTTCAACGACGGCACCTCGCCGCGCCCGATCTGCCTGGCCGGTGCGGGCGCACCCCGGTTGTGCGGCAACGGCAACATCTTCGGCGGCACGATCCCCGCCAGGACGTGGTTCGACACGATGACGAAGATGCACGCGTCGTTGCCCGTGAAGCAGCTGGCGCCGGTCGAACAGCGCTACCTCAAGGGCGGCAGGGAGATCCAGGTGCCCGACGTCGTGGGCAGGCAGGTCAACGACGCCGTGCGGATCCTGGAGCAGGCCGGCTACAAGGTGAGCCAGCAGACGGTCAACTCCGAACAGCCGAAGGGGACGGTCGTGAGCCAGTCGCCGCGCGGCAACGCGTTGCGCGGCACGGTGATCACGCTGTCGGTGAGCTCCGGGTACGTGCCACCGCCGGTGGCGACGGAACCGTCGAACCAGCCGCCGGCCCCACCGGGCACGCCGGGCAATCCCGGCAATCCGAACGAGCCACCGCCGATCACGCTGCCGACCGAGCCGGGTGAGCCCAGATGAGGCTCAGGAGAGCATCGCCCTGAGGCGCTGAACGCTCGCGTCGACGTGGGCGCGGATCTCGGCGACCGCTCTGTCGCGGTCGCCGAGGCGGATGGCGTCGAGGATCACCTGGTGCTCGGCGACGACCTCGTCCGGCGTCTCGGACCTGGTCAGGACCGTGAGGTAGAAGCGCAGCTCCTTGGTCATCGCGGCGAAGAAGTCGTCGAGCCGGGAGCTGTCGAGCAACGCGACGATCGCCTGGTGGAAGGCGAGGTCGCGGTCGACGATCGCGCCCAGGTCGCCGGCTTCCGCGGCTTCGCGCAGCTCCTCGAACGCCGCCGTGATCGCATCGAGCTGGTCCGGACGTGGGGTTCGGACGACCGCGGCGGTCTCCAGCCGTTCGCGGGCGGTGTAGAGCGCCTCGACGTTCTCCGGCGTGGGGGCGATGACGACGGCGCCGCGGTTGACCTCGTAGCGGACCAGACCGGTGAGCTCGAGGATGCGGACGGCCTCGCGGATGGTGTTGCGCGCGACGCCCAGCTCGGCCGCGATCGCACTCTCCCTGAGCCTGTCACCAGGGCCGAAGGCACCGGCCATGATCCGTTCGGCGAGGCCGTCGGCGAGCTGCTGGGCCGTCGTCGTGCGGCGCACCTCGAGACCGTCCAGTGCTGACATGCGGCCAGTTTAACCGGTTGCCCTACAGTTCAACTGTATTACAGTTCGAGCCATGGACCTCACGAAGTTCCAGGCACTCAGCTTCGACTGCTACGGCACACTCATCGACTGGGAAGCAGGCCTCACCACCGTGCTCTCGCCGTGGGCACGCGAACAGGGGCTCGATCTTCCCGACGAGGAGCTGCTGCTCGCCTACGCCCCGCACGAGGCAGCCGTAGGGGCGGAGACGCCGTTCAGGCTGTACCCGGACGTGCTGGCCACGGCGTTCCGCCGGACCGGTGCCACCCTGGGCCGCGAGGTGAGCGACGAGTGGGCGCAGCGGCTGGGCTCGTCGGTGCCGGACTGGCCGGCGTTCCCCGACTCCGCCGATGCGTTGGCGCGGCTGGCTTCGCACTACCAGTTGATCATTCTGTCCAATGTGCACCGCGCGGGGTTCGCGGGCAGCAACCGGCACCTGCGCGGGGACTTCGCCGCGATCATCACCGCGGAGGACGTCGGCGGGTACAAGCCCGCGGAGAACCACTTCCGGGCGCTGGACACCACGCTCGACTCGTTGGGCGTGGACCGTTCCGGCCTGCTGCACGTGGCGCAGAGCCTCTTCCACGACCACGTCCCGGCCAAGCGGGAGGGGCTGCCGTCGGTGTGGATCAACCGGCGGCGCGACCGGCCGGGCTGGGGCGCGACGCCGCAACCGTCCGGCGAGTACAGCTACGACCTGGAGTTCGGGTCGATGGGCGAGTTCGCGGACGCGGTCGACAAGGCGTTCTGAACACCTGGCCGGAAGTCTTGCCCGAAACCGCGCTGGCTGGTTTTGGCGCGAAAAGCACGTCCGGGCCGCTAGATCGCCCGAACGTGCTTTTCGCACCAAACGGAGCAGGAACGGACAGGACTTTCGGCAACCTGCTTAGAAAGGGGTGCCGCAGCGGGGTTCCTCCGCTGCGGCACTCTCCGTCAGTTCGTGAGCCTGGCCTTCACCGCGGCGGCCACCCGGCCACCCTCGGCGCGCCCGGCGACCTCGGCGTTGACGGCCTTCATCACCTGGCCCATCTGCTTGGGCCCCGGCGCCTCACCGAGCTGCGCGGCAACGGCCTCGACGGCCTTGTCCACAATGGACGCGAGCGCGGAGTCGTCGAGCTGGGCGGGGAGGTAGGCCTCCAGCACGGCGAGCTCCTGGCGCTCCAGCTCGGCCTTCTCGGCCCGGCCGGCACCGTCGAACGCCTCCGCGGCCTCCTTGCGCTTCTTCGCCTCGCGCGTGAGGACCTTCACGACGTCCTCGTCCGAGAGCTCACGGGCCTGCTTGCCCGCGACCTCCTCGTTCGTGACCGCCGTGAGCGCCATCCGCAGCGCGCCGGCCGTGACCGTCTCCCGCGCCTTCATGGCCGCAGTCAGGTCGTTCTGCAGCCGCGTCTTCAACTCCGCCATGGCGCAGAACGGTACCGCCCGCCGGATGCCGCGCCGATCGAGTTATCCGCCTTCCGTACCCTTGACACGTGAACACGCTCGGTCGCGCACTCCTCGCCACCGCCGCAGTCGGCACCGCCACCATCGCGTACGCCGCCGGAATCGAACGAAGGCACTGGACCCTGCGCACGGCGACCGTGCCGGTCCTGTCGCCGGGAGCCAGGCCGATCCGTGTGCTGCACATCTCAGACCTGCACATGACGCCGAACCAGGTGTCGAAGCAGCGCTGGGTCGCCGCACTGGCCGACCTGAACCCGGACTTCGTGGTCAACACGGGCGACAACCTCGCGCACAAGGACGCCGTCCCGGGTGTGCTGCGCGCGCTCGGCCCGTTGCTCGACAAGCCGGGCGTGTTCGTCTTCGGCAGCAACGACTACTACGCGCCGAAGCTCAAGAACCCGGTGCGCTACCTGCTGCCGTCCTCCAAGACCAAGCGCATCCACGGCGTGACGCTGCCGTGGCGCGACCTCCGCGCCGGCATGGTCGAGCGGGGCTGGGAAGACCTGACGCACGTGCGCAAGACCGTGATGGTCAACGGCCAGGCGATCTTCTGCGCGGGCCTCGACGACCCGCACCTGAAGCGCGACCGCTACGCCGACATCGCCGGCGCCCCGGACCCCGACGCCGTGCTGCGCCTGGGAGTCACCCACTCCCCGGAGCCGCGCGTGCTCGACCCGTTCGCCGCCGACGGCTACGACTTCGTGATGGCCGGCCACACCCACGGCGGCCAGCTGCGCGTGCCGTTCTACGGCGCCCTGGTGACGAACTGCGAACTGGACCGCTCGCGCGCCCGCGGTGTGTCGCGCTGGGGTTCGCACATGTGGATGAACGTGTCCGCGGGCATGGGCACTTCGCCGTACGCGCCGGTGCGGTTCTGCTGCCCTCCGGAGGCTTCGCTGCTGACCCTCGTTCCCCGGCCCGTTACGCCTGGTCAGGGGCGAAATGAGGGGGTCCGATTCGGAGCTGGCGCGGACATGATGTAGAGTTCTACTCGTTCCCAGCCGGGGTGTGGCGCAGCTTGGTAGCGCGCTTCGTTCGGGACGAAGAGGTCGCAGGTTCAAATCCTGTCACCCCGATTGAAATAGATACAAATCAGCCCCTGTCCACAGTAAGTGGACAGGGGCTGATTTGTTTCTGCCGGGAGTATCGGGGGGAATCGAGGGAAAATCTTGCACCCCTCTCAGGACGGCCGGCACGCTGAGGCGTTGAACTCCAGCGACTCGTCAACACCGGTGACGGGTTCCAGGAACGGGGCTCTCCAAGCAATACCACCCCGGCCTGACGTGACCGCGGACGTCCGCGTTGTGACCTCACTCGGCCCGCGACGGTGGGCGCCCGTGCAAGGATCGAACTGTGGCTGACATGACCGTGGTGCTCGATGTCGTCAAGACCCTCGCCGCCGTCGCCGTACCGTTGGTAGTCGCCGTTGTCGGCCACCGGCTGACCCGGCGGCTCAAGTTGTGGGAAGCCAGCCAATGGCGCAATCAGGAGCTGATCAAGGCACGCTTGCAGTACTACGGGCAGCTCGCTCCCATGATCAACGACGTGATGTGCTACCTGACCTTCGTCGGGCGGTGGAAGGAACTCACCCCGCCCGAGGTGATCAAGATCAAGCGCGACATGGATCGGGCGTTCTTCTCCGTCGCTCCGCTGTTCAGCCAGCAAGCGTTCGACGCGTACCAGGATTTCGTCGGAGCCTGCTTCAGTGAGTACACGGGCTGGGCCTTGGACGCCCGGATTCGAAGCGGGTTCGTCCGCCGGCGCCAGACGCAGCCTGACTCGTGGGATCCCGAGTGGGAGAGGTTGTTCACGCTCAACGAAACCCACGACATCGACCAGCAGGACCTCGCGCACATCCGGGCCCAGTACAACCGTCTGCTCGCCGCGCTCGTTGAGGACATCGCCCTGTCTGAGCCGCGGATCCGCTACGCAACCACTGACCTGGTGGTCAACGCCCACTGAGGGAGCACAGGGCCGAGAGCCCGGATTTCGCCCTGGAGATCGAGTTGTGCCTGGACGCCTCGAAGAAGCCCGGCGGCCCGGTCTCGTTCACCGGGTGCCATGACGACGCCGGTTGGCCGGCGGTCCGCACGAGCAACGGCTGCGTGATGGGCGTCATCTGCCACGAAACCCTGAGCACGTGGCTCGACCCGGACCTGAACGTCATCCGCGCGCAACCCAAGAAGAGCACCGGCTGAATTTGACCAGGGTCGAATGGCAGTGACTTTCGCGCGAAAAGTCACCGCCATTCTCATACACCACTCGATCGTGTGACGCGGCTCGACACGGGCGGCTGCGGAAGCCACCGTGGATGCATGACGCAGCGCCACCGTTCCGTACCAAACCTTACGGAACGCCCACGTAGCGTTAAGCTCTTCGAGTGAAGGTTGACCATTCAACTCACGGTAAGTAACGGGTTCCGAGATCAACGCGAAAGACGGACTGCGTGTTCGGCACTCGTTGAAAAGTCGGGAGACGTTCTGATGAACTCCGCCTCCGCTGTCAATCCCGTCCACAGGTCTCGGCTCGTCATGGTGGCCAAGGCCATTGTGGTGTCGCAGTCGCTGGCGATCGTTTACCTGCTCACGTCGGTCTGGGTGACCGTTGCGGTGGCGGCCGGTTTCGTGGCGCTCGTCGTCGCGGTCAAGGCGTTGACGCGGGCGTCGCGGCAGGTCGACCGGATCTTCGAGGAAGAGCTGACCCGCCAATAGGATCGTGCGCATGCTGACGCGTGTGTCCGAGGCGCTCGTGAAGCCGGGACGAGAGCAGGAGTTCGTCGAACGGGTGCGGAGTCTGGTGAGGACGTTCCCCGACACCTACGACGGCTTGGTGGCGCACGAGGTGCTCGTCGACCTGGCCGACCCGCGGAAGGTGCAGTACGTCAGCCGGTGGCGGGACGAGCAGGCACTCGAGAACTACGCGGGACCGGGCTGGCGCACCGATCCGGTGACCTTTCCGGACGAGGACGAGTACCTGCAGCAGCCGTTGACGCTGCGGCACTTCGAGGACGTCAGCTGAAGAAGCCCCGCGCGGGCAGGCCCTCGGGGAAGCGTTCGAGCGCCTCACCGGCCGCGAGCGCCAGAGCCTCCAGGGTCTCGGTCTCGGCAGGTGTCGCGGCGTGGGGGACGGCCCAGTAGCAGCCGATGGCGCCGAGCGGTTCTGGGCGCAGGATCGGGGCCATGAGCAGGCTTCGCACGAACGTCGGCCGGTACGCCTCTTGAGGAATCCTCGCGTCGAAGCGGATGTCCCTGATCGCCACGGTCTGGCGGTGCAGCATCGACCAGCCGCTGATGCAGTTCACGGCCGGGAAGCGCTGACCCTTCCACAAAGGACTCATCGAGTCCTCGTCCGCGTAGTAGCAGAGATCGCTGTCGAGCAGCACCAGCGTGGCACCGTGGGCGGCCAGCGAGGAGCGGGCCGTGGTGCGCACGATCCGCTGCACTTCCTCCAACGTGGCAGCGCCGGCGAGGCGATCCATCGTTTCGGACATGCGTCAACATTAACTCCCACCCGGCCGGGGTACCTAGACATTCCCTTCGGCGACGAATTGATCCTTGAGCGTGAACACGTGGGCCGACGGACCGTGAGCACGCAGGTGGGTCAGACGCTCCTCGGCCTCGGCGACGGACGGCCGGTGACCAGCGGGCACCCACCACAGCGCGGTCATGGCCTCGACCGGGCGGTGGAACCACTGGCGCCGGTCCCGCAGGACGGACCGGTGGGCGTCGCCGTAGACGTAGGCCAGCAAGGCCTCCGGCGACTCCCACACGGACATGTTCACGATCAGCCAGTCGTCGTCGAAGACGCGGATCGCGGTCGCGTCGCCCGCCTCGCTCTGCAACCGCCAGCGGAAACCGGGTGCGGCGTCCGCGACCGCGTTCACCGGGTCGAGGGCGTCGACGAACGCCTTGAGCAGCGGGCTGTCCAGCGGCGCGAGCAACCGCGAGATGTTGATCTGGGCCAGTTCGAAGGTCATCGGCGGTTCCTCGGCCGGTGCCCCTGCGAGAGCGACAGCTGGTGCTTCGCCACGATCCAGCGCTTCACGGCCGGGCGCGTCGCCAGGACCAGGCTGAAGACGCAGACCGCGAGCAGCAACGCGGAGGCCATCGACGGCACGAGCTCGGCCACGCCGCGGCTGACCGAGCGGAACAGCGCCACCGCCAGCACCAGTGCGGTGAAGATGCCCGCCATCTGCGAGGCGACGGTGTTCGGGAAGTGCGGGTGGTTCACCGACAGCGCGCCCAGGGCGTTGAGCACCCCGAACCCGGCGACCACGGCCGCGAGCAGGATGCCGACGACCAGCGTGGCGCCGGACATCAGGAAGCTCATCAGCACGAACGCCGCGATGGCCAACAGGCCGGCGGCCAGGATCCAGTTGAGGATCGCGAGGATCGTGAGGTGCGGCGGCTTGGGTGGCAGCCAGCCGGGCCAGGGTTGCTGGTGGTGGGCCGGAGGTGGCTGCTGCGGATACGCCTGTGGTGGGTAAGGCGGCCGAGTGCCCCACTGTTGTGGTGGTTGCGTCATATCAAATCCCCCTAGTACGACCACTGACTCTAGTGTTGAAGCGTGACGACGCACCCCTCTCCGAACGTTCCGGACCAGCTCTTCGAAGATCCCGCCGCCGAGACCCGGTGGCGCGAGCGGTTCACCGCTCCCCGGATGAGCCTGCCCGGCTGGGCCGACGACGCGCCGGACCGCACGCTGTACGTCTCCAACGCGAGCGGCGTGTGGGAGATCTACGCCTGGGACCGCGCGAAGGACGAACACCGCAGGGTCACCGACCGGCCCAACGGCACGTCGCACGGCACGTTGAACCCGGACGGCACCGAGATCTGGTGGTTCGACGACCACGACGGCGACGAGTTCGGCGTCTGGGTGCGCGAGCCGTTCGAGGCTGACGGGAGCAAGGCCGAGCCCGCGGTTGCCGGCGTCACGCCTGGTTACCCGGCCGGACTGGAGATCGGGCGCGACGTCACGGCGGTGGCCGCGTCGACCGACGACGGCACCACGGTCTGGTTGTCCCGCAACGGGAAGGCCGAGGTGCTCTACCAGCACGTCAACGACGCCGGCGTGTCCGCGCTGTCCAAGGACGAGTCGCTGGTCGTGATCGCCCACTCCGAGCACGGCGACAACCGGCACATGGCCCTGCGCGCGCTCGACGCCGAGACCGGCGAGACCAAGGCCGAGAAGTGGGACGGCAAGGGCAAGGGGCTCGACGCCGTCACGTTCAGCCCGGTGCGCGGCGACCAGCGCCTGCTCGTGCTGCACGAGCGCCGCGGCCGCGAGGAGCTGCTGATCTGGGACGTCGCCGCCGACACCGAGCGCGAGATCGTCCTCGACCTGCCGGGTGAGGTCTCCGCCGACTGGTACCCGGACGCGTCCGGGTTGCTGATCGTGCACACCCACCACGCCCGCAACACAGTGCACCGCTACGACCTCACGACCGGCGAACTGTCCACTCTGGACACCGCGCCCGGTGTGATCGGCTCCGCCGGGGTGCGACCGGACGGCACCGTCGAGTACTCGTGGTCGTCGGCCGAGAGGTCCACGGTCATCCGCGCGCTCGCCACCGACGGCACCGAGAGCGTGCTGGTCGAGCCGCAGGGCGCGAAGCCCGCGACGTCGGCGAAGCTCGAGGACGTCTTCGTCGGCGACGTGCACGCGCTGGTCTCGAAGCCGGAGGGCGAAGGACCGTTCCCGACGGTCTTCCTGATCCACGGCGGCCCGCACTCCTCCGACGAGGACCGCTTCTCCGCGTACCGCGCGGTGTGGCTGGACGCCGGGTTCGCCACCGTGCACGTGAACTACCGCGGTTCCAGCGGCTACGGCTCGAAGTGGCGTGACGCCATCGAGGGCAGGCCGGGCCTCACCGAGCTCGAGGACATCGCCGCCGTGCACGACTGGGCGGTCGAGTCCGGGCTCACGGACCCGTCGAAATCGGTCCTCAACGGCGCGTCGTGGGGCGGCTACCTGACCCTGCTCGGCATCGGCACGCAGCCCGAACGCTGGAGCGTCGGCGTCGCGGGCGTCCCGGTCGCGGACTACTTCGCCGCGTACGAGGACGAGATGGAACCGCTGCGGGCGTTCGACCGGGCGCTGTTCGGCGGCTCGCCGGAGGAACTGCCCGAGCTGTACAAGGAGTGCTCGCCGCTCACGTACGTCGACCAGGTCACGGCCCCGGTGCTGATCCTCGCGGGCGAGAACGACCCGCGCTGCCCGATCCGGCAGATCGACAACTACCTGGACGCACTCGCGGCACGCGGCCACGCGTACGAGATGTACCGCTACGACGCCGGGCACGGCTCGCTGGTCGTCGCCGAGACCATGCGGCAGACGGCGGCCGAGGTGGACTTCGCGCGGCGGCACCTCGCGAAGTAGCGGACAGCCGGTTGAGACAGGCAGGGCAGGGGTGGGTCCGGGACGCGGTGCAGGTGGCGGCGTGGGCCGGACTCGCCCTGGTGGGGGTCGTCGCGGTGCTCGTCGGGTTCGCCGTGCACACGATCACTTCCGCGTACCCCGACATCGACGACTGGTCGCTGAGGGGTTCGCTGGCGAGTGACGAGGCGTTGTTCGACCGCGCCGAGGAGGTCTGGCGCGCGTCCGGCGGCCCCGGCGCCCCGGACGGCGACGTCGACCCGCTGTACGCCGAGCGGTCGTCGTCGCTGGCGGTGAACGTGGTCCTGGTGGTCATGACCGCACACACCGCCGACGACCGGCCGGTCGTGGCGTTCGTGACCAGCCCGGCGACCACCGGCACTCCCGGCACCGATCAGATGTTCGTGCGCGCGGTGAGCTTTCCCGAAGAACCGCCGCTGGCCGTCGGCTTCGGCGCCGCCACCTGGGCCGCCCACGGCGAGGTGCACACCGACTCGGGTGTCCCCGGCTCGCTCACCGCGCTGCCGACCGGTCACCTGCGCTTCGTGCCCACCGGGCCCGGCACGATCACCGAGAACGACGAGGTGCTGTTCACGAGCAAGGTCAACCCCGCTGTCGTCGTGCGGGTAGGTCTGATGTTCTCCCACGACGGGGACTGGCGGGTGGACCGGCCCGGTTACCCGCCCTACGTCGCGAACCAGGAAGTGCAGGTGGTCACGCCTCGCGGACGTTAGGATGGTGACGGCGCTGCCGGAGCGCCTCACCTCCTGATCGGTCACCCACGCTGGCCGGCGTCGCGGAGGCAAAGGGGATTCCTGTCCTCCCGGCGCCGGTCAGCGTGTGCACGAGAAGCCACCGGACGAGCAGAGCGAGGCGTGGGGAACGGCTCGTGCGCGTCCGCGAAAGGCACGCCATGACCGAGCAGAAGTCGTTCAAGCGCCTGGTTCGCGCCCGGATGGAGCGCACCGGCGAGTCCTACACCACCGCACGCCGCCACGTGCTCGCCGACGCCCGGCCCACGGGCGAGATGCACGACTCCTGGCTGCTGCGGGAGGTGCTCGACGACGAGTGGTCGGAGGCGATGCTCGCCGGGCTCGCCGGCGGCATCGGGTTCATGTACTTCGTCTTCGAGTACAAGGGCCACACGCCCACGATGACGATCGTCGCGCGGCACCACCCCGCGCCGTTCATCCCGACCGCGCTCGTGCACGCGAACATCGCCCACGACGTCACTTCCACGACGTCCGCGCGCAAGGCCGAACAGCAGCTGCGGGCGGCCGGCGGGCCGGTGATCTGCATGCTGGGCAAGGAGAAGCACCCGGTCGGTGTGCTCGGCGTGGACGACGACGTGGTCACCGTGCTCAACCACGGCACGCACGTTCAGCCGCTCGCCGAGTTCATGACCGGCTGGGGGCAGGGCAAGCACGAGATGATCAGCATCGGCGAGCGCACCGGCGAGCCGGACGTGGCGGCTGCGGTGCGGATGACGTGCGAGCACCTCACCGGGCCGGTGCTGGGCAACAACTTCGACGTGAACTTCGGGTTCTCCGGCATGCGCAAGCTCGCCGAACAGTTGCGCGACAAGGGGAAGAAGGGGTGGGCCCAGCGGTGGACCGACGATCCCGGCTTCGTGCGGCAGCGGCTGCACGACTGCCTCGAGGTCGAGTACACCGCGCCCGGTGCCACCCGGCCGCTCTACGCCGACTTCCTCGACGAGGTGGGACTTCCCGGGGCGCGGGAGTTCCGGCTGTCGGGCCGGCTCTGGTCGGAGATCGCGGAAGGCGGCGACTACGACGAGCTGGCCCGGAAAGTCGACGAGGCCCGCTCCGTCGAGGAGCGGGCCGTTCGTCAACTCATGCGCTGAACCTGTGCGCTAGGCGGCCTGCGCCTGCCACATCCAGTGCGCCTGCTCCAGTTCCTGCGTGATCCCGATCAGCAGGTCCTGGGTGACGAGGTCCGGCTTGTCGGTCTCGTCGATGCGGGCACGCATGCGGGTGATCAGCGAGGCCAGCGAGGCCGTGATCGCCGTGACGACCTGGTCCTCCTTCAGCCAGCCGGACGCGATCTCGGGCACGCCGGACGACGCGGCGATCGTCTTCGCCGTGCCGTTCGGCGTCACGCCGAGAGCGGCCGCGCGCTCGGCGACCTGGTCGGCGGCGTTCCGCGCCAGCACGACCAGTTCGTCCAGCTGCAGGTGGACGCTGCGGAAGTTCTTGCCGATCACGTTCCAGTGCGCCTGCTTCCCGACCAGGGACAGATCGACGAGGTCGACCAGTGCTGCCTGCAGCACGGCGCCGACTGCATCGCGATCAGCGTCGGAGAGCGGGCTGGTGATCGGGTTCTTGGCCATGGTTGAACGCGCCTCCTCAGACGGTGACGGTGAGCGCCACCTCGATGTTGCCGCGCGTCGCGTTCGAGTACGGGCAGACCTGGTGGGCCTGCTCGACGAGCTTCTCCGCGACCGCCTGTTCGAAACCGGGGACGTGCACGGCGAGCTCGACGGCCAGCTGGAAGCCGCCGGTCCCGTTCGGGCCGATCCCCACCTTGGCGGTTACCTCAGAAGAAGGGAGTTGAATCTTGCCCGCGCGCGCGACGGCGGCGAGGGCGGAGTTGAAGCACGCCGCGAAGCCGGCCGCGAAGAGCTGCTCCGGGTTGGTCGCGTCACCGCCGGGGCCGCCCATCTCCTTCGGGATCGACAGCACCTCGTCGATCACGCCGTCGGAGGAGCGCACCTCGCCGTTGCGGCCTTCGCCGTATGCAGTCGCCTCGGCCGTGTACAGCGTGTTCATTCCGCTCTCCCTTGAGTCAGTGGTTTGTTACCCACTGGTACCCAACGGATCGCACACGACTTGTCTGCCCGATCGTGAGTCAGTTCACGTCGAGTTGAGACGCGTGGCGCAGCGCGAACTCCACCACCTGGCGGCCGATCACCCTCAGGTTCCGGTCGACGTCGGAGTCCGAGCAGGCGCCGTCACCGTCGAACTTGACCTGCGCGGAGTTGATCGCGGCACCGAGCGGCGTCGGCCAGCCGCGCAGCGCGTGCACGATGGACCGGACCGCGGACAGCGTGTTCACCGCGGCCTGCCAGCCGTACGCGGCGGTGATCGTGCCCACCGCGCGGCCGTCGAGGTACGGGCGCTCGTCGTCGCGCAGGTCCTCGATGTAGTCGAGAGCGTTCTTGACCAGGCCGGACACGGTGCCGTGGTAGCCGGGCGACACGAGGATCACGCCGTCCGCGCGACGCAGGTCCTCCACCATGCGAAGAGCGACGTCGGTGCGTTCCGGCACGGACGGGTCGTAGAACGGCAGCACCAGCTCAGGGCCGCTGTACTGGATCGTCTGCGCACCGAGCTCGCGAGCACCGTCGAGCGCCACCCGCAGCGCCCGCTCGGACTGCGAGTCGGACCTGATCGAGCCGCCGATGCCCACCACCGTCACCGTCATGACATCGATCCTTCCACCTCCAGCTATCTGGAGATCCAGCGCTACTCGCTAGTAACGTGCAACACATGTCGAACTTCCAGGCGGCCGTGCTGGCCGGTGCACTGCGCTTCGCGTTCGGTCTTCCCGGTCCGGTGCGCCGCCTCATCGCCGGTACCCCGATCCGTCTGGACGGCCAGGACCTGCACCCGGAGGCGCAGCTGTTGCTGAGGCTCCAGCAGTTGTCCGGGACCGATTGGCGCACGAAGTCAGCATCCGAGAGCCGACTGGACCTGGAGTTGAGTTCGAAGCTCGTCGCCGGTCCGAAGATCACCGGACTGAGCACGCGGGAGCTCACGATCGGGGAGTTCGCCGGTCGTCTCTACACGCCGGACGGCCTCGCTGAGGGCTCGCCGCTGTTGATCTTCTACCACGGTGGTGGCTGGGTCACCGGAAGCCTGGAGAGCCACGACCAGCTGTGCCGGTTCCTCTCGAGGGAGGGCGGTGTCCGGGTGCTGGCGGCCGACTACCGGCTGGCCCCCGAGGCGCCGTTCCCCGCCGCGGCCGACGACGCCGCCGAGGTGCTCCGGTACGCCGTCGCGAAGGCGGAGGACCTGGGCATCGACCCGAAGCGGATCGCGCTGGGCGGCGACAGCGCGGGCGGCAACCTGGCCGCGGTGACCGCGCACGGCGCCGAGGTCGACATCGCGTTCCTGCTGCTCTTCTACCCCGGTGTCGACGCGTCGGTGCGCCGCCGGTCACGTGAGATCTTCGGCAACGGGTTCTTCCTGACCGACGAGAAGATGGACTGGTTCCTCGACCAGTACAGCGCCGGAGGCAAGGACCGCCACGACCCGCGCCTGTCGATCATGCTGGCCGAGGACGTCTCGAACCTGCCGCCCACCTACATCGCGACGGCGGGCTACGACCCGTTGCGCGACGAGGGCGAGGCCTTCGCGGAACGACTGGCCGCGGAGGGCGTGCCGGTCGTGCTGCGCAGGCACGAAGGCCTCTTCCACGGCTTCGCGAACGTGCTCGGCGTCGGCGGGATCTTCCGAGAGGCCGTGTCCGAAGCCGTCGGTGCGCTCCGGACCGGCCTGGCCCTCGCCAACTCCGCTCAGGACGTGACCGAGACCGCCTGACGCTGGCGGGACAGCACCCAGCCCAGTCCGGCGATCGTCAGCCCGGCCAGACCGGCGACGACGAAGCCGAGCGGGGGTCCGCTGTGGTCCACGGCGATCCCCGCGAGCGGCTGCCCGGCCGCGACGCCGAACGTGAACGCCGAGCCCTGCAGTCCCAGCGCCAGCCCGCGTGCCGTCGGCGGCGCGATCTTGGCGATCTGCTCGGACGAGGCGGCGATCGTCGGGGCGCACGCCAGGTTCGCCGGAACGAGCGCGAGCGCCAGCAGCCACACGTTGCCGTCGCCGATGCCGACCGGGATCAGCAGCGCCGACATGATCGCCAGCAGGGCCAGCCCTCCCGGCGCCCGTTTCAGGCCGCCGTAGACGAGCCCGCCCAACGCCGACGCGGCGCACATCACCACGAAGATCAGGCTGAGCCAGGTCTGCTTCCCCGCGTGCTCCAGCGAGGCGATGGACGCGATCTCCATCCCCGACAACGACATCGTCGCGCCGAACGGGATGATCAACGCCGCGATCATCGGCCCGCGCAACCACTCCCGCAGCTTCGGCGGCGGTCCTTCCGCGACCTCGTCCTCGTGCACCAGCACCGGGTTCACGACGAAGAGCACCGCGCTCGCGACCAGGATCGCCACACCGATCGTGACCAGCGCGATGCCGGACGAGAACTTCGTCGCGATCAGCACACCCGCCGCGGGCCCGACCATGAACGACAGCTCGACCGAGATCGAGTCCAGAGAGAACGCCGGCCTGCGCTGCGGTTCGGGCACGATCGCCGTGAGCGCCTGCCTGCCGATCGACATCACCGGCACCGCCACCAGACCGTTGGCGAACGCGAGGACGAGCAGCACGTAGTAGTCCATCAACGGCGCGGTGACCCAGAAGACGCCCTCCAGCAGGCTGAGCATCAACGTGATCCGCAGGCCCTTGCTGTCGACCAGCTTGCCCATCAGCGGCGACCCGAGGCCAAGGCCGATCATGGTCGCGAAACCCACCGAGCCTGCCGCCGCATACCCCTCGTCGAGCGTGGTGACGACGTGCAGGGTCACCGTGACGCCGGCCGCCGTCGGAGGGATCCTGGCGAACAGCATCAGCAGCATCAGCGGTCGTACCCCGGGCAGCGCCAGGACGGACTTGAACGGGGTGAGGTTCACGGTGCCATCGTCACCCCGGTGGCAACGGGTTTACGTTGCCGGGCGAGCGCCCAGGCGACACCCGCCACCACGAGCCCGGCCACGCCGACGACCGCGAACCCGGCAGGAGCGCCGCCGCGGTCGACCGCGACACCGGCGAGCGGTGCGCCGATCGCGCCGCCGACGGTGAACGCCGACCCCTGCAAGCCCATCGCCAGCCCACGGGCCGTCGGCGGCGCGAGCCTGCTGATCTGCTCACCGCACGCCGCGATCAACGGCGCGCACATGAGGTTCATCGGAACGAGGAGCAGGCACAGCAGCAGCACGTTGCCATCGCCCAGTCCGACCGGGATCTCGAACGCCGCCATCAGCGCGAGCAGGACCAGCACGCTGGGCGCCCTCTTCACGCCGCCGTAGACCAGACCGCCCACGATCGACGCCGCGCACATCGCGAAGAACACCGCGCCGAGCCAACTCTGCTCGCCGATGTGCTCCAGCGACGCGATCGCCGAGACCTCCATGCCGGCGAGACACACGGTCGCGCCCGTGCACACGACCAGCACGCCGACGATCCGGCCGCGCATCCACTCCACGATCCTCGGCTTCGGTCCGTCGACGACCTCGTCCTCGTGGACCATCGGCGGGTTCGCCCAGTACAGCAGCACGCCCGCGACCAGGAGCGACGCGCCGATGAACATCAACGCGGCGTTGGTGGAGAACTTCGTCGCCACGAACACGCCGAGCGCGGGCCCACCCATGAACGACAGCTCGACCGAGATCGAGTCGACCGACAACGCGACCCGCCGCTGGCTGTCCGGGACGAGCGCGGTGATGACCTGCCGGCCGATCGACATCATCGGCACGCCGAGCAGACCGACGGCGAACGAGCTGATCAGCAACGTCCAGTAGCCCATCAACGGCGCGGTGAGCCAGAACACCGCGGTCGCCGTGACGCTCACCCTCAGCATCGCGCGCAGGCCGCGTTCGTCGACCAGCCTGCCCATCATCGGAGCGCCGAGCCCCATGCCGA
This sequence comes from Lentzea rhizosphaerae, assembly GCF_042649515.1. Taxonomy (NCBI): domain Bacteria; kingdom Bacillati; phylum Actinomycetota; class Actinomycetes; order Pseudonocardiales; family Pseudonocardiaceae; genus Lentzea; species Lentzea rhizosphaerae. The sequence continues at coordinate 449,765 of NZ_JBHRZI010000057.1, forward strand.
TCGTGCCCGCGGCGCCGACCAGTCCGGCAGCGCCGTATCCCCGGTCGAGCGTGACCGCGACGTGCAACGTGAGGATCACGCCGGTCGCTGCGGGAGGCATCCTCGCGAAGAACATCAACAACGCGAGCGAACGAACCCTGGGCAGCATGAGAACGTGTTTGAAGGGGGCGAGATCCACAAGTCCATCCTCACCGGGATGGCAAAATGTTTAACCCTTCGTTTTCTTGATGTGTTCAAGATCGCAGCACTAGAGTGGTCGGGTGCCAGCACTGGACCACCTCGTGTGTCGCGAATGCGGGCGGATCGAGGACGTGGTCTGCGTCTTCGAGCCGGCGGTCGAGCTCGCCGGGTTCCACGTCGAACGTGCCGAGGTCACGTTCTGGGGCCGGTGTCCTCGCTGTACAGCTCCTCCAGCGCCCGGTACGCCTTCGCCACGAACGGCCGTGCCTTCGCATACCGCCTGATCGCGTCCTCGTCCGGCGTGATCGTCCGGATCGGCCGCACGAGGTCGACGGTCAGGCTCGGGATCTCGTCGAGCGCGCGCCACGCCAGCAGCGCCGCGCCCACGGCCGACCCGCCGGTGTCCTCGGTGAGGTGCAACGGCATGCCGAGCGCGTTCGCCAACGTCTGCGCCCACACCGGGGCGCGGAAGGCGCCGCCGGTGATCCGCAACGACGTCACGTGCGGGACGGCTTCGAGCACCAGCGCCAGCTGCTGGCACACGCCCTCGACCAGGGCCTTGGTGATCTGCTGCGGGGTGTGTTCGCGACGCAGGCCGAGCAGGGCGGCGTGCGCGGTCGGGTCCCACCACGGCGCGCGTTCCCCCAGCAGGTACGGCAGCGCGACGAGACCGTCCGAGTCGGCCGTCGAAGCCTGGTCGAGAAGATCGCCGATGGGGATGCCGAACGTCTCCGACGCCCACTGCGCGACGACACCGCCGTTGCTGATCGCGCCGCCGCGGACCCAGAGTCCCTCGGCGATCGCGTAGCTGAACGTGCGGCCCTCCGCGTCGACCCCGGGCCCCTGCTGCGCCACGCGGAGTGCTCCCGACGTGCCGAGCGAGACCGCGCCGGCGCCGGGCGTGGCCGCACCGACGCCCAGGTTGCCGAGCGGCCCGTCACCGCCGCCGACGATGACCGGAATGCCTTTGCGCAGACCGGGGATCTCGGCTTTGAGGGGCGTCGAGTGGGTGGGTTCGACGAGCGGCGGGAGCTGGTCCGCGGTGATGCCCGCGAACTCCAGCGACGGCTCGTGCCACTGCAGGGTGTTGACGTTCATCAGGCCCGTGCCAGAGCCGCACGAGTGCTCGTTGATCAGCTCACCGGTGAGGTGCAGGTGCACGAAGTCCTTGATCTCGCACCACTTCGTGGCACGGACGCCGTTCTCGTGGAACCAGGCGAGCTTCATCAGCGGCGTGAACGAGTGGATCGGCGCACCGGTCGCCTGGTGCAGCTCGCGGCCCTCCGCCGTCCCGCGCAGGCGTTCGGTCTGCTCGACCGCGCGGTTGTCGGCCCAGCTCAGCGACTCGGTGACCGGACGCAGGTCGGCGTCGAGACCCATGATCGAGTGCATGGCACCGGTCAGCGAGATGGCGCGGACGTCGTCGGACGCCAGCTCGCGCAGGGCGTCGAACGCGGCGTCGAGCACGTGCTGAGGGTCGTGCGCGGCTTCGAGACCGCTGGTGCGCATCGGGTACGTGCGCTCGGTCGAGGCGACGACGCGAGCCTGCGCGTCGACCGCGACGACCTTGGTGGCGGTGGTGCCGAGGTCCACCGCGAGGACGATCACGCGGACCGCACAGCGGTGAAGACGCCGAAGCTCGGGCACTGCAGCAGCGCGTCCCAGGACTCCTCTTCGTCCGGCACCACGACGGGCTGGCGGGTGACCTCCGTCAGGCCCGCACGGGCGAGCGCGCCGTCGAACACGCCGCGCTCCCAGTAGAAGGAGTCGAAGTCGAACGGCGGGTCGCCGAGGACCTGCACCCTGACCGGCTGCTTCAGGTCCATCGGGCCGGTCGGGATGATCTCGTAGCCGTAGCGGCCGTACTTCGCGTACAGCTCCCAGTCCGGTTCCGGGTTCGGCACGAGCACCACGAGCCGTCCGCCGGGAGCGAGGTTGGTGATGAGGTTCGTGACCATGGCGTCGAGGGCGGGCACGTCGTCCGCGTAGCCGAGCAGCCACACCGCGGTCACCACGTCGAACTCGCCGAGCACCGGCAGGGTGGTCGCGTCGTGCTGCTCGTAGGTGATGCCGCGCCGCTCGCGCTTCTCGACGTGGCGGGCGTAGCCGATCATCTCGCCGGCCGAGTCGACGCCCATGACCGTCGTCGCGCCGAGGTCGTGGAAGAGCCTGGCGTAGAACCCGGTGCCGCAGGCCACGTCCAGCACCGACTTGCCGCGCAGGTCACCGACCGCGGACAGCAGGGTGGCGCGCTCGGCCAGCCCGGTGGGGATGTGCTTGGCGCGCTCGTAGATCGCACCCAGCGCGTCGTACTGCTCGTCGCTCTCCGCCATGAACATCACCCTAGTGCCGTGGCCGCTGACCTTTGCCCCGTATTCGGTGGTCAGACGGGTGCATCGCGGTGCCGGCCCCACGTCCTCATCCTGGTTGGCTGTGGGCGTGGGGCCGGTGCCGCGAGGCGCCCTGCTGAGCGCCGAAGACGCGGCAGAGGTCAGCGGTCACGGCACTAGGACGGTGGGTAGCGGGTGAACCACTCCTGTGCCACCGGCGCGGCCGGGCTGTTCTCGAGCTCCCAGTCCCCGACCATCCGGTCGATGACGTCCCGGAACTGCACGCGCTCGACCCAGTCCGGGCGGATCTTGCCGATGCCGTGCAGCGCGCCGACGAGGTTGCCGCACATCGACGCCGTCGAGTCGTTGTCGCCGCCGTGGTTGACCGAGATCAGCAACGCCTCGTTGGGGTCGTCGGTCACCAGCGCCGAGTACAGCGCGATCGCGAGCGCGGTGTCGCCGACGCCGCCGCGCCCCAGCTCCTCGACCCGCGCCACGCTCGGCTCCCCCAGCGCGGCCAGTTCGACGGCGTGCTCGATGGCGGCGACGACTTCTTCGTGGTCCTCGCGCCGGACGAGCGAGTCGACCGCCACCTCGAGCGCTTCCGGCAAACCCCTGCCGCGCAACAGCTGGTGCACCAGCACGGCGAACACGCCGGCCGACAGGTAGCCGCTCGGGTGGCCGTGGGTCAGCGCGGCGTTGGCGGCCGCCAGCGCGAACACCATCGCCGGGTCCTCGTCGGCGAGCGCGACCGGTGCGACCCTCATGGCTCCGCCGCAGCCCTTGGAGTTGTTGACGGGCTTGGTGATCGAGGCCTGCTCGCCGGTGCGGGCGAACTCCTGCAACGCGCTCGTGCACGTGAGTCCGGGTGCGCGCATCCGGAAGAGGTCCCGGTGCGTGATCAGCCAGCCGTCCGGTTCCTCCAGAGTGGACAGAGCTCCGCGTGCCTTCTCCCACGGCGTTTTCTGCGTGTGCAGCCACCGCTGGTAGGCGTTCTGGGTGACGGCGGTGAGATCCGCGGGACCGCTGAGTCGTTCGAGGACGTGCCACCTGATGACCGCCTCGAACGTGAACAGCGTCATCTGGGTGTCGTCGGTGATGTCCGGCTTCTCCGGCAGGTCCGTGATGCCGTCCGGGCCGTGCCGTTCGTGGATGACCTCCATCGGCAGGTTCTCGGTGTTCGCACCGAGCGCGTCACCGATCGCACCCGCGGTCAGGCACCCGCGCAGCCGTGCGTTGTCCTTGTGCCGCACCACGAAGAACCTGCGGCCCGCGGCATCGGCCCAGCGGCGGGCCTCGCGCGCGGCGGACGGCCGTTCACCGCACCCGCAGGTCCGCATGTGCTGCGCGGCGGCGTCACCCAGTTCGGTGAAGTCGAACTCGGTGTCGAACGGCTGACCGGGATTCACGTGCAGCCGCTGCGGAGAGCTCTCGACGAGCCTGCTCAGGATCGTGTGCAACGGGAGGCGGTTCCACTGCTCGACGTCCGCCGGCATCCGCGACTCGTCCGTGTAGACGTCGAGCACCTCGACGTCGGTCAGCAGCGACTCACCGGGAACGAGCAGCTCACCGTGCGCCGCGTGGTGGCCGAAGCCGTTGACGTCGCCTTCGTACTTCTGCAGCAGGTGTTCCATCGGGGTCAACGGCCTGCTCACCACGACCTCCGGTACAGCTCTTCGGCGACCTGCCGGATCTCGTGCTCCGGCCCACCCTGCAAGGCACCGGCGATCGCCCGCGCGACACCCCGGCCCTCACCGCGCACGGCCTGCGCCAGCGCACCCGCGGCGGTGAACGGGTCGGCGTCGGGAGGGTCGAGCTCCGACGACGTGAAGAGGTGGTCGGCCAGCAGGACCACGGCTTCGACGGCCGGGGAGTCCGGGCCGTGCGTGAGCGCGACGAGCTCGCGGATCCGGTCCTCGTCGAGACGCTGGACGGCGGCGGGCAGCGCCCAGATCAACGCTCCGGGCCCCTGCGACCTGATCTTGCCGCGGTAGCGGACCTCGACCTGGTCACGGGCACCCTGCCGGGACACCAGATCCGGCTGCACGGCGGGCTTCGCGGCCCACTCCGCCAGCGCCTTCGCGGGATCGTCGGCAGAACACGCGACCAGCTGGTCGACCAGTCCTGTTCGGACACCCGCACCCGCGGCAAACCCTTGATAGGCGGCCACGACCTCGGTGAGGCGGGGCGGCCTGATCCACTCGATCTCCCCCATCGCCGCCCGACCCTACCTGGCCGGGCGGCGACAGCGGGACGGATCAGAGGCGCTTCGCGAGTTCTTCCGCGACCTCGTAGGTGTTCAGCGCCGCACCCTTGTCGGCGGGCGTTGGGAACTTCTTCGCCGATGGGCTGGAACAGATCCGCCCGAGTGCGCCGGAAGGTCTGGAGTTGGCTACTCGAAACTACCTGCAACTCCCCTTCGCACAGCCGCAAGCTTGTGACCTGCAGAAACAGGCTGCTTCACGTTCTACTTGAAACCTACTGGCAAGGACACGGCCGACCCAGATGCGTCAGCGACGCACGACCCTACTTGAAGAAGTTTGGAGAAGGGTCGTGACGATCAACGAGGTCGAGGCGACTGGATCCACGTATCGCCGCAAAGCTCCCCCAGGGAAGCCAGCGCGCACTGGATGTCTTGCGCGCAGCATCGGCGTGTCGCAGGCGTGTCGCCTCTTGTTGTTTGGCGGGGGGG
>NZ_JBHRZI010000057.1:454983-647004 GCF_042649515.1 Lentzea rhizosphaerae
CCCCCCGCCAAACAACAGGACACGACTTTGGTGGTTGATTCACGACGCGGGACACTAGGACTGAGCCGCCCCGCCACAAAAACGCGACTCAAGGCTCTCGAGGATCATCCGCTGGAACGGCAAGTCAACGAACGATCCACGCGCAGTCTGGACCCTCCCTCAAGACGACCAATTCCTTGAGGAACAGATGAGAGAAGCCTGGCCACCATGCAGTGACCAGGCTTCCTTCGCAGGGACGGATCAGAGGCGCTTCGCGAGTTCTTCCGCGACCTCGTAGGTGTTCAGCGCCGCACCCTTGCGCAGGTTGTCACCGCACACGAAGAAGTCCAGCGTGTTCGGGAAGTCCAGCGCCTGGCGCACGCGGCCCACGTACGTCGGGTCGCCGCCCACCACGTCGGCGGGCGTCGGGAACTTCTTCGCGGCCGGGTCGTCGATGAGGACGATGGTCGGCTGCTCCTCGAAGATCTTGTGAGCGGCCTCGACCGTGACCTCGCGGGCGAACGTCGCGTGGACGGACAGCGAGTGCGTGGTGACGACCGGGACGCGCACGCACGTCGCGGAGACCTTCAGGTCCGGGATGCCGAGGATCTTGCGGGCCTCGTTGCGGACCTTGAGCTCCTCCGACGACCAGCCGTCGTCCTTCAGCGAACCCGCCCACGGCACCACGTTGAGCACCAGCGGAGCCGGGAACGGCGAGTCCTCTGCGGACAGACCGGCGGCGGCGAGCGCCTGCGCCACGTCACCCGCGACGACACCGGCCTCCTTGCCGGCCAGCGCGCTGACCTCGGCGTACAGGCGGTCGACACCGGACTGCCCTGCGCCGGACGCGGCCTGGTACGAGGCCACGACCAGTTCCTTGAGCTCGAACTCGCGGTGCAGGGCACCGAGCGACGCCATCATCGACAGCGTCGTGCAGTTCGGGTTCGAGATGATCCCGCGCGGACGGTTGTCGATCTGGTCCGCGTTGACCTCGGGCACGACCAGCGGCACGTCCGAGTCCATCCGGAACGCGCCGGAGTTGTCGATCGCGATGGCACCGCGGGAAGCGGCGATCGGGGCCCACTCGGCCGAGACCTCGTCCGGCACGTCGAACATCGCGATGTCGACGCCGTCGAACGCCTCGGGCGAGAGCGCGATGACCGTCAGCTCCTGGCCGCGCACGCTGATCTTCTTGCCCGCCGAACGCGGCGACGCGATCAGCCGGACCTCGCCCCACGGGAAGTCGGAGCGGGTGTTCATGATGTCGATCATCACGGTGCCAACGGCACCGGTCGCGCCAACCAGCGCGAGTACAGGCGCGGTCATCGTCCAGTCCCTGCGTAAACGACGGCCTCTTCGTCGCCACCGAGCTCGAACGCGTCGTGCAGGGCACGGACGGCGTCGTCGAGCTGGGTGTCGCGGCAGATGACCGAGATGCGGATCTCCGAGGTGGAGATGATGTCGATGTTGACGCCGGCCGTGGCCAGCGCCTCGCAGAACGTCGCCGTGACGCCGGGGTGCGAGCGCATGCCCGCGCCGATCAGCGACACCTTGCCGACGTGCTCGTCGTAGAGGACCTGGTCGAAGCCGATCTCGCCGCGCGCCTTCTCGAGCGCCGCCACGGCACGCGGGCCGTCGACCTTGGCCAGCGTGAACGTGATGTCGGTGCGGCCGGACGCGGCCTGCGAGACGTTCTGCACGACCATGTCGATGTCGAGCTCGGCCTGCGCCACGACCCGGAAGATCTTGGCCGCGATGCCGGGGTGGTCCGGGACGGCGGTCACGGTGATCTTGGCTTCAGACCGGTCGTGCGCGACGCCGGTGATCATCGCCTGTTCCACGGGAAGGTCCTCCACTGAACCGGACACGATGGTTCCGGTCTTGTTGCTGAACGAAGAGCGGACGTGCACGGGGACGTTGTAGCGCCGGGCGTACTCCACGCAGCGGAGCATCAGCACCTTGGCGCCACAGGCGGCCATCTCGAGCATTTCCTCGTACGTGATCGTGTCGAGCTTCTTCGCGTTCGGCACGATGCGCGGGTCGGCGGTGTAGACGCCGTCCACGTCGGTGTAGATCTCGCACACGTCGGCCTTGGTCGCCGCCGCGAGCGCCACCGCGGTGGTGTCGCTGCCGCCACGGCCGAGCGTCGTGATCTCCTTCGAGTCCTGCGAAACGCCCTGGAAGCCCGCGACGATCGCGATGGCCCCTTCCGACGTCGCGTCCTGGATCCGGCTCGGGGTCACGTCGATGATCCGGGCTTTGCCGTGCACCGACGTGGTGATCACGCCTGCCTGCGAGCCCGTGTACGAGCGCGCCTCGGCACCGAGCGAGTGGATCGCCATCGCGAGCAGCGACATCGAGATCCGCTCGCCCGAGGTGAGCAGCATGTCGAGCTCACGTGCGGGCGGCACCGGGGACACCTGGCGGGCGAGGTCGAGCAGCTCGTCGGTCGTGTCACCCATGGCGGACACGACGACCACGACGTCGTTCCCCGCTTTTTTGGTCGCGACGATGCGCTCGGCCACGCGTTTGATCCGCTCGGCACTCTCAACCGATGAACCGCCGTACTTCTGGACGACGAGCGCCACCGACCCAACCTCCTTCGCGAGCTAAAACCCCACGTCGTAGGCAGCCTACCCGGACCACCTGGTGAGACTCTGGAGCCGTGACGCGCGTGACTACTCTGTCCGGGTGTCGTCGATCGCCTTTGACGTGGAGGACCCAGCAGCCGTGCATGAGAGCAATGCGCGCACACGGCTGGCCGAGGCGCTCAGACACCCCGCCGCGCTCTGGACGGCTCCGGCGCTGATCTACCTGTTCGTGCGACAGGTCGGTCTCTTCGTGCTGCAGCTGGTCGTCGAGTACCAGAACAAGACCACCGGCAGGACCGACACGTCCGTCGACAACCTGAAGTCGTGGGACGGCGAGTGGTTCCTCGGCATCGCCCAGGGCGGCTACAACGACGTGCCGCAACGCCTGACCGACGCGGCGGGCCACCGCACGGCCGAGACCCCGCTGGCGTTCTTCCCCGGCTACCCCGCCCTGATCAGGTGGGTGGACGGCCTGCCGGGCGTGGACCTGGTCGGCGCCGCCTTCGCAGTCAGCCTGATCAGCGGCCTGTTCTGCGCCTACGGCCTGTTCGTCCTGGGCCGCACGGTCCGCGACGGCTCCTCACGCGCGGGCCTGATCCTGGTCACGCTCTTCGCCGCCTCCCCCATGGCCGTGGTCCTGTCCATGACCTACTCCGAGGCGACGTTCTGCGCGTTCGCCATCTGGTCCCTCGTGGGCGTGGTCAAGAAGCGCTGGATCCTCGCCGGCGTCTGCTGCACCGCAGCGGGCCTGGTCCGCCCCACGGCAGCGGCCCTCATCGCGGCCGTGGGCCTGGCGGTCCTGGTAGCGGTGATCGCCAACCGCCGCGACTGGCGCGCGTGGGCAGGCGGCCTGATCGCCCCGCTGGGCATGCTCGGCTACCTCGCCTGGGTCTCGTTCCGCACCGGCGACCTGGCGGGCTGGTTCGGCGTGCAGCAACGCGGCTGGAACTCGAAGTTCGACGGCGGCGCCGCCACCTGGGAGTTCAGCCTCAGCCACCTCGGCAACCCGCGCTCGGTCCTCGAAACCGGCACCGTCTGGCTCCTGGCCCTGGCCGTCGTCCTGGTCTTCTACGCCTTCCAGCGCCGCCTGGAGTGGCCACTGATCGCGTACGGCCTGGGCGTCCTGGCCATGGACATCGGCTCGAACGGCCTGATGAACTCGAAGGCCCGCCTTCTACTCCCAGCCTTCACCCTGCTGATCCCGCTGGCCCTGGTCCTGGCCCGCCGCCGCCCGTCCACAGTCCTGACGGTCCTGGGCATGGCCATCCTGTTCAGCGCCTGGTTCGGCGCCTACTCCCTGGCCGTTTGGCAGTATGCGATCTGATGAACGAACTGATCTCGAGCCGCTGGAGCCCACGAGCCTTCGACCCAGAGGCCACCGTCTCCGACCACGAACTCCGCACCCTGCTGGAAGCAGCCCGCTGGGCCCCGTCCCACGGCAACAGCCAGCCGGCCCGCTTCGTAGTCGGCCACCGAGGCACCGCCACGTTCACGAAGATCTTCGAAACCCTCCGCCCGGGCAACAGGACCTGGGCGACCCGCGCCTCAGTCCTCCTGATCGGCTGCGTGATCACCCGGGACGACCGGGGCGATCTCCCCAACGTCGAGTTCGGCCTGGGCCTGGCCATGGAGAACATCGCCCTGCAGGCAGTGGACCTGGGCCTCATCGCCCACATGATGGGCGGCTTCGACAAAACGGCCGCCCACGACACCTTCTCCATGCCGGACGACGTCCGCCCACTGGTGGCCATGGCCATAGGCCGCCACGGCGACCTGGAAGACCTCCCCGAGGACCTTCAAGCCCGCGAACAGCGAGAACGCCGCCGCCACCCACTCTCGGAAACTGTCTTCACCGACACCTGGGGCAAGTCACTGTTCGGCTGAGAAGTACCGCGACGCAACATCGTCGTGCAGCGGAAACGCCAACGGCTCCCACTCGAAGATGACCTTGCGCTCAGAAGCCTCGTCGTTGGGCACGAACGGCGGCAGGTCCTCAACACGAATCGCAGGCGCCGAAGCGAACAACAACACCGTCCCACCATCCGGCGTGGACACGAAGTGCAGGGGCCTCAACCCGTCGGGATCAACCGGGACCCCAGCCTCTTCCTCAAGCTCGCGAGCAGCACTCTGCTGCCACGACTCCCCGTAGTCCATGAACCCGCTGACGAACGCCAGCTCCCCCACCGGCGGAATGGCCCGACGCACAGTCAACAGCCCAGTCCGCTCCCCGTCCTTGACAGGCACGAGCAGCACCACAACAGGCACCGGGTTGGCCCACACCACGTGCCCACACCCACCACACGTCCGCGGGTATCCGTCCTTCTCCGCGTACCGCGTGCCACAGCTGTTGCAGAAGTCGTCGCGCGCCATGGTCAAAACCTAGTTCAGGCGCCTCACGAGCCTCAGGACGATCGCTCGAACGACCAACCAGAACACCGCCGCGAGCCCGAAGTTGACGATGACCCTCAACTTGGCGTCAGCAGGCGGGAACAGATCCTTGAACGCGAGCGCAACAGGCTCAGCCACGGCCTTGACCGTGCTGGTGATGGGGTTGTCCGGGTTGGCCCCGCCGACGGTCAGCACGACGTGAACGACGAGCACAACCGCCAGCGCGAGGCCGACCCAACTGACAACCGCTGCGGCGATCCCGACCACGCGCGTTCGCATAGGTCAGGAATCTACTACTCAGTAGCGAGACACCGCACGTGCAAGCAAACCAGTCACGACCAGCCAGAACACGGCGGCCAGACCGTAGTTCAAGAACACGTCGACGTTGTAGTTGCCGGTGTTGAACAACCCCGGGAAGAACAGGGCGAGGGGCTCTGCGAGGGACTGGATGAACTTGAAGAACGCGTTGCCTTGGTTAGCACCAAGCACGATCATCAGGATGTAGAGGACCTCGATGAGGGCGAAGAGCGCGCCGATGCCGCTGATCACGCGGGAAGCCGTGCCGCGGCCACTGGTCGTACGTAATCTGGACATACATGAGCTTTTCCCGGATTCGAGCCCGGCAAAACTTGCGGACCGACCACCACCCCGAGGCCGAGGGCGACCTCGGCACGACTTGCGGAACCGGAGCGGACCCAAAACATCCCACGATCCGGTACCTCAGTTCCATCCTGAAGCAATCTGTGACTACCCTGTCCCTCGTGTGGCGTTCCCTCCTGCTTCGCTGCCGTGACGGGGTCTGATCAGACCGGCCCCCCGTCGCGGGACTCAGCGTTGCCGCCGGTCGTTCCAACACGACCCGCAGGAGCCGATCCAAAATGACCCCAAGCGACGCCTACACCTCAGCTGACGCGTACACCTCAGGCACGAGCCGAATCCGCCAGCCCGCCCGCCAGGCCCCCGCGGAACAGCCCACCTGGAACCGTCAACTCGGCAGCAGCATGCCCTTCCACCGCTACCGCCCGTTCCACGAGCTGGTGGAAACCATCGACGTCCCAGACCGAACCTGGCCCACCAAACGCGCACAAACCGCCCCCCAGTGGTGCGCAGTAGACCTGCGAGACGGCAACCAGGCCCTGATCGACCCGATGTCCCCGGCCCGCAAGCGCAAGATGTTCGACCTCCTGGTCCGAATGGGCTTCAAGGAGATCGAGGTCGGCTTCCCGGCAGCCAGCCAAACCGACTTCGACTTCGTACGAGAGATCATCGAAGACGGCGCAATCCCGGACGACGTCACGATCCAGGTCCTCACCCAGTGCCGAGAAGAGCTGATCGCCAGGACCTTCGAGTCCCTGCGCGGAGCCAACAAGGCGATCGTCCACTTCTACAACTCGACGTCGATCCTCCAGCGCCGAGTGGTCTTCCGGTCCGACAAGGACGGCATCAAGAAGATCGCCACGGACGCCGCGAAGTTCGCCAAGCAGCAGGAAGCCGACTACCCCGAAACCGACTTCCGCTACGAGTACTCCCCCGAGTCCTACACCGGCACCGAGCTGACCTACGCACTCGAGGTCTGCAACGCGGTAACCGAGGTCATCCAGCCGACCCCGGAGAAGCCGCTGATCATCAACCTGCCGGCCACCGTCGAGATGGCCACCCCGAACGTCTACGCGGACAGCATCGAGTGGATGTCCCGCAACCTGGACCAGCGCGACTCGATCATCCTGAGCCTGCACCCGCACAACGACCGCGGCACGGGCGTCGCCGCGGCCGAGCTGGGCTACCTGGCCGGCGCGGACCGCATCGAGGGCTGCCTGTTCGGCAACGGCGAGCGCACCGGCAACGTCTGCCTGGTCACGCTGGCGATGAACATGTTCAGCCAGGGCATCGACCCGCAGATCGACTTCTCCGACATCGACGAGATCCGCCGCACCGTCGAGTACTGCAACCAGCTGCCGGTGCCCGAGCGGCACCCGTACGGCGGCGACCTGGTCTTCACGGCGTTCTCCGGCAGCCACCAGGACGCCATCAAGAAGGGCTTCGAGGCCCTGGAGGCCGACGCCAAGGACGCGGGCCAGCACGTCGACGACTTCCCGTGGGAGGTCCCGTACCTGCCGATCGACCCGAAGGACGTCGGCCGCAACTACGAGGCCGTCATCCGGGTCAACTCGCAGTCCGGCAAGGGCGGCGTGGCGTACCTGATGAAGCAGGAGCACCACCTCGACCTGCCGCGGCGCCTGCAGATCGAGTTCTCGCGGGTGATCCAGGAGGTCACCGACACGCAGGGCGGCGAGATCAACCCCAAGGAGATGTGGGACGCGTTCGCGGAGGAGTACCTCCACGGCCGGGTGCCGCTGTACCTGCTGAAGCACAGGGCGTCGTCGGACGGCAGCGGCCACGAGGAGATCACCGCGACGCTGCTGATCGACGGCGAGCAGCAGGAGATCACGGGGTCCGGCAACGGCCCGATCGCCGCGTTCGTCGATGCGCTGGCGTCGGTGGGCTACGACGTGCGAGTGCTGGACTACGCCGAGCACGCGCTGTCCGCCGGTGACGACGCCCGCGCCGCCGCCTACCTCGAGTGCGCCGTGGGCGACCGCGTCCTGTGGGGCGTGGGCATCGACTCGAGCACGGTCGCGGCGTCGTTCCGCGCGATCGTGAGCGCCGTCAACCGCGCTAACCGATAGCGAGCGACGGGGAGGACGCGTGCGGCACCAGTTGCCGCGGCGCGCCCTCCCCGTTCGCCTGCACGGCCCAGATGCCCTCTCCCGGCAGGCCGTAGGCGATGGTGTCGTTGTCGAGCCACACCACCTGGTCGTCGATCCCACGCGTCTCGGCCAGGGGCGTCTCCACCATCGTGGTCAGGTCCAGCACGTGCTCGCGCCACGGTCGCGCGCCGTCGCCAGGCACCCGCTTCTTGAACGCCACGCGCTTGCCGTCCGGTGAGAGCGACGGGCATTCGGCGTTCTCCCGCAACGGTTTCGCGAAGACTTCCTCCACGTCGCCCTTGATCAGGTAGGTCTTGCCCGCGGTGGACATCGTCGCGAAGTAGGTGCGGTCGTCCTCGGTGAACGTCACGCCCCAGAAGTTCATGTCCTCCGCCCGCTTCATGCCTTCGATCCGGGTGCCCTCGATGTTGCTCTGGTACAGCAACGTCTCCCTGTCGTAGATGCCCGTGCGGGTGGAGAACGCACCGGTCTGCGAGTACGAGTCGCCGGTGACGAAGGTCGTCCAGGACGCCATGCGGCCGTCCGGCGACAGCTTCGCGCGGTTCGGCACGCCCGCGACGTCGACGTGGCTCGTCTCCTTCAGCGACTGGTCGACGAAGATCGAGACGGCGCCGGGGAACGGGCCGGTCCGGTCCGCGAGGCACAGTCCCTGCTTCGCCGCGGTGTAGAACCGCTTGCAGGACAACGGACTCACCCGGCGCGGGCCAGCGGGGTCGGACAGCGGCACCGAGGCCACCTTGCCGCTCGCATCGTCGACGAAGAACAACCGGCCCGCGGCCAGCTCGACCGGGCCCTGCTCCACCGCTACAGAAACCTCGTCCGGCCCCCGCAACGCGTACGCCGTCGCACCGAGGCCCAACGCGATGACAGCCGCGACGACGACCAGGATCCTCACCAAGCGAACCACGTCCAAAGCGCGCCGAACAGGACAGAAGAACACGCACGAGCCAGCACCTGGCCGGTCTGGAGCAGGGCCAGACCGGACGTGCGCAACTCGTCGGGCATCAACGGACCTGCGACAGCCATCAGCACACCGTCGGTGCACGCGTAGAACAACCCGTGCAGCAGCAGCACGCCTGCCAGCAACGCGATCCCGGACGTGCCGGCGAGCAGCACGTACGCCCCGAGCAACGCGAGGTGGCCGAACAAGAAGATCCGCCACCGCCCGACCCGGTCGGCGAGCGCTCCCATCGGCACGGCGGCGAGCAGATACACGCCGGCCGTGCCGAGGGGCAGCAACGCGATGTAGGCGACCTCGACGTTCAGCTTCCTCTGCAGCAACAGGTAGATGAACCCGTCGCCCAGCGTCAGGAACCCGAGTCCGCACGCGACCAGGCAGACCCGCCGGAACGGCCTGGAACGCAGCAACCCGAAGGCGTTCCTCAACGACACGGCGACGCGTGGCAACACGTCCCGGTGGTCGCGAACGAAGAGCACGAGCACCAGGAAACCCAGTGCCGCGAAGCAGAAGCTGACGACGAACACCACGTCGTAACGCGCTGGAAGCGTCCACAAGAGACAGAACGCCACCAACGGGCCGAGGAACGCACCCACGGTGTCCATGGCGCGGTGGACACCGAAGGCGCGTCCGAGCGCGGAGGGCTCGCTGCTCAACGTGATCAGCGCGTCCCTCGGCGCGGTGCGCAAGCCCTTGCCGGTCCGGTCACCGGCCAGCACGAGCCCCATCGCGGTGGCGGAGGTCCCGGCGGCGAGCAGTCCGAGTTTGCCCACCGCCGAGATCCCGTAACCCAGACCGGCCACGAGCTTGCGCCGTTGCCAGCGGTCAGCCGCATGACCGCCGGCAACACGAACCAGTGCCGTGACACCGGTGTAGATGCCGTCGAGCACACCGAACTGCAACGGGGAGAACCCGAGCCCCAGCACGAGGTAGAGCGGCAGGATCGCGGTCACCATCTCGGACGAGACGTCCGTGAGCAGTGACACCGCGCCCAGTGCGAGCACGTTCGCCGCGATCCTGCCGGTGCCACCCGCGGCAGGAGCTTGTCGAGCGGTTGCGATGTACACGACGGCCTCCGGATCAACGACAGGTGTAGGGACCGGCCTTGTCGCGCACCGTTCCGGCCGTGTCGATGACCTCCCAGGAGTAGGAGCGGCCGGAGATGGTGAGCTTCATGACGCCGTGGCTGTCGGAGAAGTACTTCTCCACGCCCACCCGGTCGGTGCGCTCGTCGTAGAGGTAGTCACCGCCGATGCCGACGACCGCGGACCGCACGCCGTTGGTCGGGTCGACCGCACCGGTCTTGCTCAGCGGCGCGAGACGCTCGTAGTGGTGGTTGTGGCCACCGAGCATCAGGTCCGCCTTGACGTCCGCGAACGCGTTCCAGTACGGCGCGATCTTCGGGTTGTCGCCGTACTTGCCGGAGGTGAACCTCGGGTGGTGCATGTAGCCGACGACGCAGGGCTTGGTGTTGGCGGCCAGGTCGGCCTTGAGCCAGTTCAGCTGCGTCGAGTCCGAACCGTCGTTGTCCATCGGGTCGGAGTCGACCGAGACGAAGTGGAACTCGCCCGCTTCCCAGCTGTAGTACGGCTTGCCGTCGGGGAAGGCCTGAGTGCCGAAGTACGCCTTGTACCCGTTGAGGTTGTCGTACCACTCGTGGTTGCCGGTCGCGGGATGGGTGATGCTCTTCCACTTGCCCCACGACTTGTCGTAGTGGTTGCGGAACTCCGTCAGCGTGCCGCTGTCGTACTGGTTGTCGCCGACCGTCAGGATGTGGTTCGGCTTGATCTGGTCGATGAGCTTCGCGGTCTCGTAGTGCTCGGTGTTCGTCAGCGACGCGATGTCGCCGGCGACGACGATCGTGATGCTGTCACCGGGACCGGCCGGCAACGTGGTCGCCTGCACCGAGTTGCTCGACGGCGACAGGTTGCCTGCCAGGTCGCGCGCCCGGACGGTGTAGGTGAACGCGGTGCCCGACGCGAGGCCCGTGTCGGTGAACGTCGTACCGGTGGGCGTCCCGACAACGCTGCCGTTGCGCAGCACCTCGTAGCCGGTCACGCCGATGTTGTCGCTCGAGGCCGTCCACTGCAGACTCACCGAGCTCGACGTGGTGCCCGTGCTGGTGAGGTTGGCAGGAGCGGTCGGCGGCTGGGTGTCACCGTTGCTGATGCTGCCGTAGACCTCCATTTCCCACAGCGAGTAGCCGTAGGGCGTACCGCGCTTGGTGCCGTAGATCCGCACGTAGCGGCCGGACGTGGCGATGGCGACGTCGTCGATGCCGCCGTTCTGGCCGGTCATCGTCTTCTTCGTGCTCCACGTCGACCCGTCGGCCGACGTCTGGATCTTGTACTCCGACGCGTACGCGACCTCCCAGTTCAGCTTGACCCGGGAGATGGTGGCGTTGCCGCCGAGGTCGACGGAGATCCACTGCGGGTCGACGCCTTCGAGGCTCGCCCAGCGGGTGGTCGAGTTGCCGTCGACGGCGTTGGCACCACCGAAGGTCGCAGCTTCGACCGACGAGACCTTGGTGGGCTTGTTGGCGGAGAGCAGGACGTCGGCCGCGTTGGCGGTGCCTGATGCCGCGAGGGGCGGTATCACCAGCGCTAACACCGCCACCACGACGCCTGTTCTGGTGTGTTTTCTGATCACTTCGTCCTCCTGGGCAAGGGCAGCGGCTCGAAGTATTGGTAAAGAAGCTTTCCTATTGATTTCGGAGGCTAGTTGTGGCCCAGGACACAGGTCAACGGCAGAACTGACGGTGGAACGCGTGACAGATCGGAGGTCTACCGGCAGAACCGAGCAGTCATCACGTGTCACGCGCTGACTGGTTGAAGCGCCACAGAACGGCGTGCGCGACCAAACCGGCGACCGTGCCCTGGATCACGCCCAGAAGAAGGCTGCGGACCCAGTCATACGAGCTGACCTGACTGACCGGATCGGACAGTGAAACGACGGCGCCGACCACGGCGGCGAGCCCGATGAAGATCCGGAACTTGTACCGGGAACTCCCGGTGCGTGACGGCCAGTCATGCCCGTTCGAACAGCGGGCGGGGCCGTTCGGAGCAGCCCGGCGTGCCGTCCAGGCCAGCAGCGCCATGCCTCCGAGGGACGACACGTACCCGACCACGTTGTAGAGGCGGTGCGGTCCGATGACCGACACGTTCAGCCAGTCCCACCGCTGAACGAACCACCCGTCCGTCTGTGTGAAGGCGTCCCACAGCAGATGCGTGAGCACGCCCACCACGATGGACAACGCGCGCACGAACGGCTGACGGAAGCCACCGGGGCGTTGCACGCGGTCCCGCACGAACGTCGGCGCCAACGCCATCAGCGAAGGCAGCATCACCCGTCCGGCCAGCAGCAACACCACCGCGGCGAGGGATCCGCCGAGCACGTCGTGGGTCGGCAGGAACGGCAGGTAGTAGCCCACGTCCGGGGCTACGGCGCCCGCCACGAGGCCGGGGAACCAGAGGTGCCGGCGCAACGGCAGCACGGCGGCCGGATGCGCGAGCGTGAAGGGCACAGGACCAGGCTAGATCGACTTCAATCCTGTAGGCACGCTGAAGAAACACCCAGGTCGGGATTGTTCATCTGCGTCACGTACGTTCACGGATCATGAGCACCACAGCCGCCAGTCTCGTCGTGCTGTTCCTGGTCGCCGTCGTGCCACTGGCACCGACGGAGGCCGTGCTCATCGGCGCCGGTGTCCTGGCTGCGTCCGGTGAGGTTCCGCTGTACCTCGTGGTCGCGGTCGCCGCGGCCGGCTGCCTGATCGCCGACATGATCAACTTTACCGCAGGTCGGCGGATGGGCATGAAGGCGCTCGACAAGGTCAACAAGAACGCCAGGGCGCGGGCCATGGTCGTGTGGACCGCGGACCAGCTCGCGTCCAAGGGCGAGACCATCCTCATCGCGGCGCGGTTCCTGCCCGCGGGCGGGATCGTCGGCGCGTTGCTGGCGGGTGCGCTGAAGTGGCCGCTGCGCAGGTTCGTGCCGGTCGCCGCGGTCGGGTCGACGCTGTGGAGCGTCTACCCCGCGACCGTCGGGTACATCGGCGGTCAGATCATCGACGACGCCTGGCTCGCGATGCTGCTGTCGTTCGCCGTGGCCACGCTCATCTCCATCCCGGTCGGCATGGCCATCCGTGCGCGCAACGCCAACCGCACCCTCTCGTACGCCGAAGCGTCGTCGTAGAGCACCGCGAACCGGTCCGCGGCGGACAGGAGGGCGTCGAGCTCGAACGCCAGCTGCGCGTCGCCGGTCAGCCGTTCCAGCAGTGAGAACCAGCGCAGGGTGAAGAGCATCAGCACCTCGCGCACGCGGCCGGGGCGGGCGGCGAACTCCGAGCGCGTCACCACGAAGAAGCAGCCGCCGGGGAACACGCGGCGCTTCGAGTAGTCGAGCCAGCGTTCGCACAGGTCCAGCGCGGTGCCACCGGCGGTCACGACCTCGCGCGCGAAGATCTCCGCGGCCGTGTGGATGGTCGCGATCTGCAGTTCTTCCTTGGCGCCGAAGTGCGAGAACACCCCGCTCTTGCTCATGCCGAGCTCGACCGCGAGCCGCCCGATCGTGACTCCTTCGAGCCCCTCGACGGACGCGATCTCAGCAGCCCTCACCAATATCGCCCCACGACTGTCCACCCCGCCACTGGACCACCCCGCCCTAGAGCCCCAATTGACGATGAACGGCGCTTTTGTGCACCTGAGGTGCACAAAAGCGCCGTTCATCGCTCACCCGATCAGGGGTTGAGGGCCTCGGTTACTGAGGCTGGGCCCACCAAGGGGACGTCTGGGGAGATGCCGTCGTCCTCCTCGACCAGGATCGGCTTCACCTCGTGCGGCTGGATCTCGCCGGACTGGATCTGCTCGGCCCAGTGGCACGCCACCTTGTGACCCGGCTTGAGCTCGCGCAGCGCCGGGCGTTCGGTGTCGCACCGGGTCTGCTGGCGCCACGGGCACCGGGTGTGGAACCGGCAGCCGTTCGGCGGGTTCGCGGGCGACGGGAGGTCGCCGGCGAGCAGGATCCGTTCGCGCCGGTCCTCGACCACGGGGTCGGGCACCGGGATCGCCGACAGCAGCGCCCGCGTGTACGGGTGCAGCGGTTCGGCGTAGAGGTCCTCGGACGTGGCCTCCTCGACCAGTCCGCCGAGGTACATCACGCCGACCCGGTCGGAGATGTGCTTCACGACGGCGAGGTCGTGCGCGATCACCAGGTAGGTCAGGCCGAACTGCTCCTGCAGCTCTTCCAGCAGGTTCACGACCTGGGCCTGCACCGAGACGTCCAGAGCGGACACCGGCTCGTCGGCGACGATCAGGTCCGGGTTGAGCGCCAGTGCGCGGGCGATGCCGATGCGCTGCCGCTGACCGCCGGAGAACTCGTGCGGGTACTTGCGCAGCGACGTCGTCGGCAGGCCCACGGCCGACAGCAGCTCGCGGAGCCGCTTCGACGTGGATTCCTTGCCCTCGTCCAGGTCGTGCGCCCGCAGGCCCTCGACCAGGATCGACTCCACGGACTGGCGCGGGTCGAGCGACGACAGCGGGTCCTGGAAGACCATCTGGATCCGGCGCCGCATCTTGCGCAGCTCCTCGCCCTTCAGGGTCGAGAAGTCGTGCCCGTCGAAGACCATCTTCCCGGCCGTGGGCTCGTTCAGCCGCAGCATCGCCCGCCCGAGGGTGGACTTGCCGCAGCCGGACTCGCCGACCAGGCCGTACGTCTCGCCGCGCTTGATCTCCAGGTCGACGCCGTCCACCGCGTAGACGTAGCCGACGGTCTTGTCGAAGAAGACGCCCCGTTTGATCGGGAAGTGCACCTTCATGTCCTGGACCGAGACCAGGGTCTCGCTCATACCGGCACCTCCTCGGCGGCGGGAGTTCCCGGCACCACCGGGTTGTGGCAGCGGAGCAGGCGACCCAGCTGGTCTTCTTCCGCGGGCGTGACCTGAACGCAGACGTCCAGTGCGTTCGGGCAGCGGGGTGCGAACGCGCACCCCTCCGACCACGGGATGTTGTCCGCGACGGAACCCTTGATCGGCGTCAGCTTCTCGCCGGGCGCCGCGTCCAGCCGCGGGATCGACGCGAGCAGGCCGTGCGTGTACGGGTGGCGCGGCTCGGCGAAGAGCTTGTGCCGCATGGCCTTCTCGACCACCTTGCCGCCGTACAGCACGTTCACCTCGTCGCACAGGCCCGCGACGACACCCAGGTCGTGGGTGATCATCACGAGTGCGGTGCCGAGGTCCTGCACCAGTTCCTTCATGAGCGACAGGATCTGGGCCTGGATGGTCACGTCCAGCGCCGTCGTCGGCTCGTCCGCGATCAGCAGCTTCGGCCGGCACGCCAGCGCGATCGCGATGAGCGCGCGCTGCCGCATGCCGCCGGAGAGCTGGTGCGGGTACTCCTTGAGCCGGCGGTTGGGGTCCGGGATGCCCACCTTGTCGAGCAGGTTCTTCGCCTCGATCATGGCCTCCTTGCGGGGCATGCCGCGGTGCCGTTCGAGCACCTCGGTGACCTGCAGGCCGATCGGGACGACGGGGTTGAGCGAGGACAGCGGGTCCTGGAAGACCATGCCGAGATCGCGGCCACGACGGTCGCGCATCTCCCTGTCCGAGAGCTTCAGCAGGTCCGTGCCGTCGTAGGAGACGGTGCCGGTGATCTTGGCGCCGCGCTTGGGCAGCAGACCCATGATCGCCAACGATGTCACCGACTTGCCACAGCCCGACTCGCCGACGAGACCGACCGTCTGGCCGGGCTCGACGTCGAAGCTGACGCCGTCGACCGCGCGGAACGGCTCCTCGCCCTTGCGCTGGAACACGACGGTGAGGTCACGAACTTCGAGCAGTGCCACGACGACTCACCGCCTGTTCTTCGGGTCGAGGGCTTCGCGCAGCGTCTCGCCCATGAGCGTGAAGCCGAGCGCGACGATGATGATGCAGATCGCGGGCCACGCGGCGAGGTGCGGGTGGGTGTCGAACACCTTCTGCACGTCACCGAGCATCTGGCCCCACTCCGGCACCCGGTCGTCCGGATTGCCGAGGCCGAGGAACGACAGCGCCGCCGCCTCGATGATCGCGGTGGCGAGCACCAGCGTGGACTGCACGATCACCGGGCCGAGCGAGTTCGGCAGCATGTGCCGGAACACGATCGCGCCCTTCTTCACGCCGAGCGCCGTCGCCGCCAGCACGTGGTCGCTGTGCCGTTGCGCCAGCATCGAACCGCGCAGCAACCGGGCGAACACCGGGATCTGCACGATCGCGACCGCGAGGATCACGGTGAACTGGCTCGGCCGCGCGAACATCGCCGCGATCGAGAACGCCAGCAGCAGCGACGGCAGCGAGAGCATGACGTCGACCAGACGCATGACGGCCGAGTCGACCCAGCCGCCGATGGCGCCCGCGAGCGTGCCCAGGATCAGGCCGCCGGACAGGCCGATGATCGTCGCGCCCACACCGACGATCAACGTCTGCTGCGAGCCGACCAGCAGTCGCGACAGGAAGTCGCGGCCCTGGAGGTCACCACCGAGCGGGTGGCCCGGCTGCGCGGGCGGGATCTCGTTGCGCGCCTTCACGACCTGGTCGATCAGCATCGGGTCGGCGGGGTTGTGCGGGGCGAGCCACGGCGAGAGCAGCGAGATCGCGATGAAGATGCCGATGATCACCGCGCCGGTGAGGAACACCGGGCTGCGCCGCAGCCTCTTCCACGCGCTCGCGGCCAGCGAGACACCCGCGGTCCCGGCGAGACCGTCGATCTTGTCCTTCTTGGAGGAAAGTCCGAGAACCACAGCGCTCACCTCGTCCTGATGCGCGGGTCGATGAGCGCGTACGACAGGTCGACCAGCAGGTTGACCACGACGTAGACGATGGTGGCCATGATGATCAGCAACAGCAGCACCGGGTAGTCACGGCGTTCGAACCCGATGGCGAGCGCCTCGCCGACACCGGCGAACGAGAACACCTTCTCGGTGAGCACCGCGCCGGACAGCAGCGCGCCCGTCTGCAGACCGATCGTCGTGACGACCGGCAGCATCGCGTTGCGCAGCACGTGCCGGCGGCGGATCACCGGTGCGGTGAGGCCCTTCGACTCGGCCGTGCGCACGAAGTCCTCGTCGAGCACGTCGAGAACGGCCGCGCGGGTGATCCGGAAGATCACCGCGAACGGGATGGTGGCCAGCGCGATCGCGGGCAGGATCAGGTGTTCCAGCGCGTTGAACGTCGCGTCCCACTCACCGGTGATCATGCCGTCGAGTGTGAAGAACCCGGTCACGCGCGTGGCGTCGATGGCGTCCTGACGACCGCTGGACGGCAGTCCGAGGCCGGAGGCCGCCACGTCCTTGAGCACGTAGGCCAGGAAGAACACCGGAACGGCGACGCCGATGAGCGAGCCGACCACGCTGAGGTTGTCGAACCAGCTGCCGCGGCGCTTCGCGGCGAGGTACCCGAGCGGAACGCCGATCGCGATCGCGATCAGGATCGCGAAGAAGCTCAGCTCGAGCGTCGCGGGGAACCGCTGGAGGAAGATGTCGAGCGCCGAGTCACCGGGCTGAACGCCGGTGGAGACGCCGAAGTCACCGGTCGCCGCGCGACCGAGGAACTTGAAGTACTGGACCACGATCGGCTGGTCGAGGCCGAGCTGCTTGGTGAGGGCTGCGCGCGACTCCGGCGTAGCGCGTTCTCCCAGGAGGGCCGAAACCGGCCCTCCTGGGAGAAGTCGCAACCACGCGAAGAGCAGCAGCGAGAGCACCAGCACCACGCCGACCAGCTGAATCAGCCGTCGAATGGTGTAGCGGAGCACTTGAGCTACCCCGTTGTTCTCTTGTGGTGGGAGCTATTCAGCTCAGCCCTTGGAGGCCGGGCCGAACTTCTCGTCGGTCAACGGGCTCGGGACGACACCCTTGATGTCCGACTTCAACACCAGAGCGGGCGGGGAGTGCGAGATCGGGATGGCCGGCAGGTACTCGTCCATGATCCGCTTGTTGATGTCCTCGTACAGCTTGGTGCGCTTGCCCTCGTCCGGCTCGGAGTTGGCCTTGGCCAGGTCGTCCTTCAGAGTGGCGCCCCACGCCGACACACCGGTGTTGAAGCGGTTGTCGGTGCGGCCGAAGAAGGTGCCGACCCAGTTGTGCGCGGTGCCGTTGTCACCGGTCCAGCCGAGCAGGAACAGGTCCGGGATGCTGTTGTCGACGTCGGTCAGGTAGCCACCGTTCCACGGCTTGGTGACGACCTCGAACGTGATGCCGGCCTTCTCCAGGTCACCGGAGATCGCACCGAAGAGGTCCTTCGGCGACGGCATGTACGGGCGAGTGACCTCGGACGGCCAGTAGAACTTCAGCTTGAGGTTCTCCGCACCGGCCTCCTTCAACAGGGACTTGGCCTTCTCGAGGTCGTAGCCGACGGCCTTGATGTCCTTGTTGTAGCCGTTCACGGTCTCGGGCATGAACTGCGTCGCGACCTTGGCGCCCTCGGGCAGCTGCGACTTGACCAGCTGCTCGCGGTTGATCGCGTACATGATCGCCTGACGGACCTTGAGGTCGGCGAGCTTCGGGTTGTTCTTCTGGTTGATGCCCAGGTAGAACACGTTGAACGCCGGACGGATCGCGACGTTGAAGCCGTCGGACTTCAGACCGGCCCAGTCGGCCGCGTTCGGCAGGTCGTAACCGTCGATGTCGCCGGCCTTGAGCGCCTGCTTGCGGGCGGTCTCGTCCGGGATGATCTTGAAGACGATCTTGTCCAGCTTGGCCTTGTTGCCCCAGTAGTCCTCGTTGCGCACGAGTTCCACCGTGTTGTTGGCCTTGTCGTACTTGCCGAACTTGAACGGGCCCGTGCCGGTCGGGTGCTCGTTCGCGTAGGCCGGGTAGGTGAACGCGTCACCGGCGGCCACGACGTTGTCGGCGTCGTACTTCTTCAGCGCCTCGGGGCTGGAGATCGAGAACGACGTGAAGCCGAGGACCGACGGGAACTGCGAGGTGACCTCGTTCAGCTCGATGACCGCGGTCTTGGCGTCCTTGGCCGTGCAGGACTTGTACAGCGAGGGCTTGTCCGGCGTGTCCTTGAACCCGCCGAAGTTGTCCAGCCAGTACTGCGAGACGGCGTCGCTCTGCCCGGCACCCTTCTGGTTGTACCAGCGCTCGAAGTTGAAGCAGACGGCCTCGGCGTTGAAGGCGGTGCCGTCGTGGAACTTCACGCCCTCCCGGAGGGTGAAGGTCCACGTCTTGCCATCAGCGCTGGGCTCGTACTTGCTCGCCAGAGCGGGCTCGACCTCTGCGGTGCCCGGCTTGAAGCCGACCAGGCCCTCGTACATCTGACGGGCGACGCGGAAGGTCTCGCCGTCAGTCGCGTAGAACGGGTCGAAGAGCTTCGGCGCGCCGGCGGCGCCGAAGGTCAGCGTGCCGCCTTCCTTGCCGCCGCCGCCTGAGTCGCGCTGGGATTGCGCGCAACCGGACAGGGCGAGCGCGCTGACGCTGAGGAAGCCGATCGCGGCAACCCAACGGCGGCGAGCCGTTACTGAGTGGACCATCAAACACCCCTTGGACAATCCGCACATCTCACGGTGTGGTCGCCGACCATAACCGTTGTAGATACCCCCACCGGGGTTACTCAGGTCACGATCCGGCCACTAGACCAGGCATTCTGATACGTCCGGCGCATGCCCGCTGACCCAACGTGAGCACGTCAGATGCGTCGAACGCTCTCCTAGGCTGTAGAAACGACAACGACACGCGGAGGAGGTCGCATGAACAGGCAGGTCGAGTTCCGCGTGCTCGGCCCCCTCCAGGTCCTCATCGACTCCGAACCACTGCTGGTCCGCGCGGGTCGCCAGCGGGCGCTGCTGGTGTCGTTGTTGCTGCGTGCGGGCACTTCGGTGTCCGTGGACGAGCTCGCCGGGAACGTGTGGGGCGACGAGCCCCCTGCCCGCGCGCGAGCCACTCTTCAGACGTACGTGATGCGTCTCAGACAGCTCCTCGGGCCGTCGGTGCCCATCCGGACCGTCCCGGACGGCTACCTGATCGACGTCGACGAGAAGACCATCGACCTGATGCGCTTCGAGCCGTTGATCGAACAGGGCGAGCAGGAGCGCGCTGCCGGAAACCTGCAGGCCGCCTCGGCCGCGTTCGCCGCCGCCCTGGGG
Organism: Lentzea rhizosphaerae; assembly: GCF_042649515.1. NCBI lineage: Bacteria > Bacillati > Actinomycetota > Actinomycetes > Pseudonocardiales > Pseudonocardiaceae > Lentzea > Lentzea rhizosphaerae. Next base: position 474,746 of record NZ_JBHRZI010000057.1, read on the forward strand.
CTCTGGCGAGGCCCGGCGCTGGTCGACGTGCCGTCGGAGATCCTGCACCGCGACGAGGTGCCGCGCCTCGACGAACGCCGTCTGCACGTGCTGGAACGCCGGGTCGAGGTCGATCTCGAACTGGGCCGTCACGGCGAGCTCGTCGCGGAGCTGTCCCGGCTGACCAGCGAATATCCGCTGCGCGAGCGGTTCTGGGCGCAGCTGATGGTGGCGCTGTACCGCTCCGGCCGGCAGAGCGAGGCGCTGGCCGCCTACCAGCGCGTTTCCCGGTTGCTGGGCGACGAGCTGGGCATCGACCCCGGTGACGAGCTGCGGCGCGTGCACAGCCAGGTGCTGTCCGGGTCGATCGACGCGGTGGCCGCGGCGTCGCCCGGTGCGCCGGTCGTGGCCGCGAAGCCCGAACGGGTCGTGCCGTCGCAGCTGCCAGCCGACATCCCGGACTTCGTCGGCCGCGACGAGGCGGTTTCCCTGATCATCGCCCTGCTGCGGACCGCGCAGGGCGTGCCGGTCGTGACGCTGGCCGGACCGCCGGGCGTGGGCAAGACGGCGCTGGCCGTGCACGCCGCGCACCGGATGCGGGCGGACTTCCCGGACGGCCAGCTGTACGTCAACCTGCGCGGATACGCCCCCGGCCCGCCGCTGAGCGCCGTCGACGTGCTGCCGCGGTTCCTGCGCGCGCTGGGGACCGAACCGGACCAGGTGCCGCTCGACCAGGACGAGCAGGAGGCGATGTTCCGGTCGACGCTGACCGGCCAGCGCGTGTTGCTGCTGCTCGACAACGCGTCGTCGGCCGAGCAGATCCGGCCGCTGCTGCCCGGCTCGCCGGGGTGCGCGGTGCTGGTGACCTCCCGGGACACGCTGCGCGGCCTGGCCGTCTCGCACGCGGCGTCGAACGTGCGGCTCGACGTGCTCGACTGGAACGAGACGCAGTCACTCCTCGCAGGCATTTTGGGTGCGGACGAAGTCGCGTCCCAGGAGGACGCCGCACTCGAGCTGGCGAAGCTGTGCGCGCATCTGCCATTGGCTTTGCGTATCGCTGCCGCGAACCTGGTGTCGCGTCCCGAACTGTCCATTGCGGACTACGTGGAGGAGCTCCGCGCGGGCAACCGGCTGGCGGCGCTCGCGGTCGAGGGCGACGAGCGGGTCGCGGTGCACGCGGCGTTCGACCTGTCCTACACGGCTCTGAAGCCCGAGCTGGCGCACATGTTCCGGTTGCTGTCGCTGGTGCCGGGCACGGACTTCACGCCGGAGATGGCCGCGGCGCTGTCCGGACTGACCACACAGGACGCCCGCCGCCGGCTGGACCGCCTGGCGACGGCGAACCTGATCGCGAACCACGCGCCGTCCCGCTACCAGTTCCACGACCTGCTGCGCGACTACGCGGCCGAACGTCTGGCCTTCGAGGACGGTCGCGCCGACTCCAGGATCGCGCTGCGGCGGTTGGTGGACTGGGCGGTGCGCTCGGTCGACAACGCCACGTCGGCGATGAAGTCGACGCTGTTCCGCTTCCCACGCCCGGCCCCGCTCGACGGCGTGCTGCCGAGGACGTTCAGCAGCTCCACCGAGGCGCTGACGTGGCTCGACGTCGAACGCGCCAACCTCGTGGCCCTGGTGGCGCACGCCGTGGAGCGGGATCCCGAGAACTCGCCGTGGCAGCTGGCCGACGCCCTGCGCGGCTACTTCTACACGCAGGGCCTGACCGCGGAGTGGCGCGAGACGGCCAAGGCGGGCCTGCTCGGCGCCCGCGCGCCGCGCGACGAACTCGGCCAGCTCGCGATGCTGTCGTCGCTGGGAACGCTCTACTGGGTGACGGGCCAGCACCGCAACGCCCTGGGTTACTACCAGCAGGCCATCGCCCTGCAGGAGCACATCGACCTGCCGGAGGCCGAGGCGGCGGTGCTGTCCAACGCGGGCAGCGTGAACATCGACCTCGGTGAGCTGGAACACGCCGCCGACCACCTCGAACGCGCCCTGGTGATCACCCGCCGGATCGGCGCGTTCCAGGTCCAGGCCAACGCGCTGTTCAACCTCGGCGGCGTCTACATGCAGCTGGGCCAGCTCGACCGCGCGGCGTCGACGTTCGAGGAGGCCCTGGAGGTCGGCACGCGCCTCGACTCGTGGATCACCCAGGCCAACTCGATGCGCGCACTGGGCGAGGTGCACGCGTGGCGGGGCGAGCCCGACCTGGGCGCCTCCTACTTCGCGCAGGCGAGCGAGCTGTACGAACGCGCGGCCGCCCGCAACTTCGGCCACACCATGCACGAGGGCATGGCAATCACGCTGATCATGCGCGGCCGGTACGACGAGGCCGCGGTCGAGGCGTCGGCCGCGATGCAGATCGCCCAGGACCTCGACAACGCCAAGAGCGTCTGCGACGCGATGAACCTGCTCGGCCGTGCCCTGGAGGGCGCGGGCCGCTTCGAGGACGCCGTGGAGCAGTTCTCGTCGGCACTGACGATCGCTGTGGAGACCGGTTACTCGTGGGGCATCTGCTCGGCGCGGCGCGGTCTGGCGGCCGCGTACCGAGGCAGCGGGCGGTACGAGGAAGCCCTGTCGATGGCCACCTCGGCGTTGGTCGAGGCGGGACGTTCGCAGTTCCGCCTGGCCGAGATGGAGGTGCTGCTCGTGCTCGGACGCATCCACCTCGACACCTCGGACGCCTCCCGTGGCCTGGAATGCGCGTTGCGCGCAGCCTCGGTCGGCTCGGACTCCGGCCACCGCTGGGTGTTCGGACGCGCCCTGCTGCTGGCCGGCGACGCGTACGGCGCGCTGGGCGACATCGACGCGGCCCGGACGCACTGGTCGTCCGCGTTGGAGGTGTTGAGCGCGATCGGAACGCCGGAGGCCTCCGTCGTCCGCGCTCAGCTCGAGGTGACGACGTAGTCCGCTCTGGCCTTCGTCTCGTCGACCGCGAACCAGCCTCGTTCGTACTGCTGCCAGCGGATGAAGTGTTCCCTTTGGTTCTCACCGTCTCGAGCGACGGCGCGTTCCAGCCGGGTCGCTTCGTCTCCGTGGTCGACGAAGATCGCCAGGCTCAGCCTTGTGGCGTTCGCTTTCCTGGCTGACGAGAAGCCTTCCAGGATGATGGTCCCTTGTGGACCGATCGTGACCTCGTCGCCTTCCGCTACGCACGGAAAGCCTTGGGACCAGTCGGTTTTGCGGTAGCGACCTGTTTTTCCTTGTGCGACTGCGTCGAGGGCCTGGGTGAGCCGCGGCCACCACTGCGTCGTCGGGTCGTCCCAGGTCGCGAAGTGGTCGGTGCTGATCAGCTGGGCGTTCAGCTGCTCGGCGAGGATCTTGGCGAACGTCGACTTGCCCGCGCCGGACGGGCCGTCCACCGCGACCAGGCGAGTGGTGCCGAGTCGCGGTGGACTGTGCTTCACATGCTCCGGCGACCAGATAGCGCACGCCCCAGGGTGAGCTCGTCCGCGAACTCCAGGTCGCCACCCATCGGCAGACCGCTGGCCAGCCGAGTGACGGTGAGCCCCGGGAAGTCCCTGAGCATCCGGACCAGGTAGGTGGCCGTGGCCTCGCCCTCGGTGTTGGGGTCCGTGGCGATGATGACCTCGGAGATGTCCACGCCGTCGGTGGTCGTGCCGATCCGGTTCAGCAGCTGCCGGATGCGGAGCTGGTCCGGCCCGACACCGCTCAACGGGTCGAGCGCGCCACCCAGGACGTGGTAGCGCCCTTTGAACTCCCTGGTGCGCTCGATGGCCTGGACGTCCTTCGGCTCCTCGACCACGCAGACCAGGCTGAGGTCGCGCTTGGGGTCGCGGCAGATGCGGCACCTGGTCTCGGCGGACACGTTGCCGCAGACGTCGCAGAAGACGACGCCTTCCTTGACCTTCTGGAGCGCGTGCTGGAGCCGCTCGATGTCAGCCGGTTCCGTTGCCAGGAGGTGGAAGGCGATGCGCTGGGCGCTCTTGGGGCCCACGCCTGGGAGTCTGCCCAGTTCGTCGATCAGGTCCTGTACCGGGCCCTCGTACATCTCTCTGCCCGTTTCGTTCGCGCTCGGTTATCCGAGCAGTCCGCCGAGGCCGCCCTGGGCCAGTGGGCCGAGCTTCTGCTCCACCAGGCTCTGCGCCTTCTGGTTGGCGTCCTTGATCGCGGCGATCACGAGGTCCTGGAGGGTTTCGACGTCCTCCGGGTCGACGATCTTGGGGTCGATGGCGAGGTTGACCAGCTCGCCGCCGCCGGTGACGGTCGCGGTGACGAGGCCGTTGCCCGCGTTGCCGGTGACCTCGGTGTTGGCCAGCTCTTCCTGGGCGGTCGCCATCTGCTGCTGCATGTTCTGGGCCTGCTGGAGCAGGGCCTGCATGTCGAACTGACCGGGTTGCACCGCGTGGTCCGTCCTCTCCGGTGGTTTTGTGTGTCTCCAGCGTACGGGGGTGGGTTTTTCTGGGCGCATCGGTTGCTTTGGTCGTCCCCCTTGGTGCGTTGGCGGCTGCCGGTTTCGTGTCCGAGGGGTGGTCTTGTGGCGTGCTGCCGTGCCTGTTGCGTGCTTCCCCTTGTCTGGGGCTCCGGCCCCAGGGCTCCGGCAAAGTTCTCGGCCATCGCCTATGAACGGCGCATTTGTGCACGTGAGGTCGACAGATGCGCCGTTCATGCCAGGGACTAGGCCCGCGTGGTGGATGAAGGGAACCTTCATCCACAGCGCGTGGTGTGTGGGTGCGCTCTCATCGGGCAGATCGGGCGGGCTGGGACTTTGCCGGCGCCGTCGGCAGGCTGATGGCACGCCTGTGGCGTTGGGCGACTTGCTGTTGCGTAGGTGGTGTGGGGTGGTCCCGTCACGAGTCGCGGCCGAGGCGCCGGTGTGCGTTCCCGACGCGCTCGCGTTGCCTGGCCACTCGCCTTGCGCCGCCGCGTTTTGCTTGCTCGCGGCGGTGGCTCGGAGGTCAGGCCTTTTTGAGCGGGCGGGCGCCCAGTTCGTCGGCCAGGAGCTTGAGCATCACGGCTTCCGGGTCTTGGGCCTCGTTCACGCTGTCCGGGTCGACCGGGCGGGCGGCTTCGGCCAGCATCGCCTCTTCGTCGTCGGGTTCCGGCGGGAGGGGTTCGTCTGGCTCCGGGGGCTCCGGGGGCGGTGGGACGTCGTCTGCCGGCGGGCGTGGGGCCTGGCGTTGGGGCTCCGGTTGCCTGGCGTTCTGGGCCGCCTGGCTCGGGCGGGTCGGGGCAGGGCGTGGGGCCTTGGCGGGGGCCGCGGCCTGGGGGGCGGCGCTGGGGGTGCCGTGGGTGCAGCGGACCTGCCAGGTGCCGCCCAGGACCGTGGCCAGGGCGTTGGCGATGGCCTCGGTGTTGCGGGGCTCTGCCAGGCGGCGGGCCAGGGGGGCCGAGGTGTGGGTGATGGTGACGACGTTGCCGTCCACCTCGCTGACCATGGCGTTGGTCAGCATCGCCTCGGTGCTGCGGCTGGAGGCGCGGACCGCGGCGAGCAGCTCCGACCAGACTCGGCGGACTGCCGTCGCGTCCATGCCGCCGGTGGTCGGGGCGGGTTCGGGGGGTGGAGCTGCGGCCTGGGGTGGCGCGGCGACTGGAGTTGGCGCGGCAGCCGGGGGCTGAGCGGCCGGAGCGGGCGCAGGCTGACTTGGAGCTGTCGGACGCTGAACGGGAGCGGCGGCCTGAGGCGCGGGGGCCGGTGCGGGCGGGGCCTGGCGGGGCGGTTCCGCAGCCGGTGGTTGTGCGGGCGCCGGGTCCGTCGGCTGTTGCGACTTGCGGGTGAAGACCGGGCCGCCGGCAGGCGCGGCTGCCTGGGGCTCGCCCGGTGCGGCGATGGCGGCTGGTGGGCGGCGTTCCAGCTGTTCCAGGCGTTGGAGCAGGGCTGCTTCCGACTGGCTCACCGACGGGAGCAGCATGCGGGAGACGAGGAGTTCCAGCAGGAGGCGCGGGGCCGTGGCGCCGCGCATTTCGACCAGGCCCGTGTGGACGATCTCGGCGTAGCGGGTGAGGGCCGCCGGGCCGATTCGCTGGGCCTGGGCCGATATGGTGGCCAGCTCGTCTTCCGGGGCGCTGACCAGGTTGCGGTCGGCGGCGTCGGGAACGGCGCAGAGCAGGACCAGGTCGCGGAGGCGGTCCAGGAGGTCCGAGGCGAAGCGGCGGGGGTCGTGGCCGGCCTCGACCAGGCGGTCGATGGTGCCGAAGACCGCGGCGCCGTCGCCTGCCGCGAGGCCGTCGATCACGTCGTTGATCAGGGCCGAGTCGGTGACGCCCAGGAGCGTGATGGCCCGCTCGTACTTCACGCCGTCCGGGCCCGCGCCGGAGAGGAGCTGGTCCATGACCGACTGGGTGTCGCGGGCCGAGCCGCCGCCCGCGCGGATCACCAGCGGGAAGACGGCCGGTTCGACGGCCACGCCCTCGGCCGCGCAGTTGCGTTCGAGCAGGCCGCGCATCACGCCGGGCGGGATCAGGCGGAACGGGTAGTGGTGCGTGCGGGAGCGGATGGTCGGGAGGACCTTGTCCGGCTCGGTGGTGGCGAAGATGAAGATCAGGTGGTCCGGCGGCTCTTCGACGATCTTCAGCAGGGCGTTGAAGCCCTGCGTGGTGACCATGTGGGCCTCGTCGATGATGAAGACGCGGTACTTGGACTCGGCCGGGGCGTAGAAGGCCTTGTCGCGGAGGTCGCGGGCGTCCTCCACACCACCGTGGGACGCGGCGTCGAGCTCCACCACGTCGACGCTGCCCGTGCCGTTCGGCGCCAGGCCGATGCACGAGTTGCACTCGCCGCACGGGTCGGGTGTCGGGCCCTTCACGCAGTTCAGCGAGCGGGCCAGGATGCGGGCGGACGACGTCTTGCCGCAGCCGCGCGGGCCGCTGAACAGGTACGCGTGGTTCACCCGGCCCGCCGCCAAGGCGACACGCAGGGGATCGGTCACGTGCTCCTGGCCGACGACCTCGGAGAACGTGGCCGGACGGTACTTGCGATACAGAGCGAGCGCCACGCCGCAGACAGTACCGGTGGGCACCGACACAAAAAGGGGACCCCGTGCACCCACCAGAGCCCGCTTATCCTTGCTGCCTTCCGGCCCTGGGGAGGTTCGCGAGATGTGTGCCGCACGAGGTCCGCAGCAAGTGTAGCGAAGGGTTCGACTCGAACGGGTGTTCGAGTTGCCCACAGTGTTGTCCCCACCTGTGGACAACACTCACTTGCCACACCCCGAGTCGGGCAGACTGGCGATCATGCGCAAAAAAGGCCTCATCTTCGCGGCCGTGATCGTGCTGGTGGCGGCGGGTGCGGCCGGGTTCTGGGCCGCACGGGAGAACGCCGCTCCCAAGCGCGCCAGCGACGTGGACGTGTGGCCAACGCCTCAGGCGAGCGAACGCGTGGGCGACGACGTCCCGATCCCCGCTTCCGTCACCGTCGAGGGTGATGTGGAGGCGATCACCCGTCAGGTGGTCGAAAAGGCACTGACAGGTGGCAGCGGTGACGGCAAGCTCACGGTTCGGTTCCGCACCGACAAGTCGCTGACGGCCGAGGGCTACGCGCTGAACGTCGGGCGGGACGAGATCGACATCGCCAGCGCGGACCCCTCGGGTGCGTTCTACGCCGTGCAGACCCTCCGCCAGCTGGTCAAACAGGGCAAGGTCCTGGGCGTGAAGATCGACGATCACCCGTCGCTGCGCCTGCGCGGCATCGTCGAGGGCTTCTACGGACGGCGCTGGACCTACGCCGAGCAGCAGGAGCAGATCGACTTCGCCGCCTCCGTGAAGTCCAACTCGTACGTGTACGCCCCCAAGGACGACCCGTACCACCGCGACCGCTGGCGCGAGCCCTACCCGGCCGACCGCCTGGCCGAGCTCGGTGAGCTGGCGAAACGGGCCGCCGTCTCGCACGTCCAGTTCACCTACTCGCTCGCTCCCGGCCTCTCCATGTGCTACTCGAAGGACTCCGACCGCGACGCGATCCAGGCCAAGCTCGCGCAGCTGCACAGCTCGGGCATCAAGTCGTTCGCCCTGCTGCTCGACGACATCGACTACGCGAAGTGGAACTGCTCCGAGGACCAGGCCGAGTACGGGCCGCCGAACCGGACGAACGCCGCCCGCGCGCAGAACGACCTGCTCAACGACACCGCGCTGACCATCCGCAACCAGATGCCGGACGTCGGACCGCTGATCACCGTGCTCACCGAGTACGGCGACATCACCCCGACGCCGTACAAGAGGGTCTTCCGCGACGGCCTGGACAAGTCCGTCGTGGTCATGTGGACCGGCACCGCGGTGGTGCCCAGGGCGATCACCAGGAAGGAGTCGGAGCGCGCCAAGGAGCTGTGGGGCCGCAAGACCCTGATCTGGGACAACTACCCGGTCAACGACTACCCGGACGCGGCGGGGCGGCTCTTCCTGGGCTCGTACTCGGACCGCGAACCGGGCCTGCAGGTCGAAGGGCTCCTCGCGAACCCCATGAGCCAGGCCTACGCGAGCAGGGTCGCGATGTTCGAGATGGCCGACTACGCCTGGAACGACCAGGCGTACGACGAACACCGCTCCGAGAACGCCTACGCCCGGCTGCTCGCGGGCGGCGACGAGAAGCTGACGACGGCGCTGCTGGCGTTCTTCGACCTCAACTCGTGGACGGCACCGCGCCTCGCCGCGGAGCTCGACGAGTTCACGGAGAAGTGGCGGGCCGGGGACAAGGGAACCGCGGTGGCCGGGTTGCGGGCCTACGCGGACGTGCTGGCCGGCGCCGCGAAGCTGATCCGGGAGAAGGTGCACCCCGGGTTCGTCACGGACTCCGCGCCGTGGCTCGACCAGTCCGAGCTGCTCGGCAAGGCGCTCCAGGCCACCGCGGACGGGCTGGGCGGCAACCACGAGCGCTTCGCCGACTCCGACGAACTGGTGAAGCGGCTGGACAAGAAGCTGAAGACGGGCGACGGCAAGCTGGAGAAGTTCCTGGATCAGGCGCCGGAGATGTGACGTCCGGTGGCGAGCATCAGCAGGTCGGGGGCGGGCAGGTCCGGAACCCCCGATTCGCGGAAACGCTTGCGCGCACCCCAGAACGGGCTCTTCAGCACGTGCTCCAGGGCGGCCCGGGCCGGTTCGAGCGGCATCTCTCGGACGCGGCCCAACGGCCGGGCGATGTCCTGGCCGTGCACGAGGAAGTCCACTAACGGATCGATCGGAGCGGCCATGGGCGCCCGCTTCGGCGACCCGGCCGTCTCCCGGATCTGCGCGATCAGCTCCGGCCGCGTGAACCGCGCGGCGATCGCGCGAGCCTTCTCGTCCTCCATGCGGTTCCAGTCGAACCGCGCCTTCACCGTTCCCGCGAGCACATCACGCCACCCGGTTCGGGTCGACGTGGTCAGGTGAGCGGCCATCTCCTGCATCGTCCAGCCGGTGCAGAGCGTCTCGCGCCGCCACTCGTCGTCGGTCAGGTCTTCCAGCAGGTCGGCGACGCCCAAGCGTTCCGCCTCCAGCCACTTCATGATCATGATCACCCCTCGACGACGCTGAGCCTGCGACGCAGGAAGTCCTGTTCGGATTCGGTGCCCGCGAGCGCGATCGCCTCGCGGTAGGCCTGCGCGGCCTCCTCGCAGCGGCCCAGGCGGTGCAGCAGGTCGGCGCGGGCCGCCTGGAACGGGTGGTAGTCGCGCAACCTGGGTTCGCCGGCGAGCTCGTCGAGCAACGCGAGCCCTGCCGCCGGACCGTCGCGCATGGCGACGGCGGCGGCCCTGTTCAGCGCGACCACCGGTGACGGTGCCAGGCCGTCCAGCACGTCGTAGAGCGCGACGATCTGCGGCCAGTCGGTGCTCGCGAAGTCCTCGGCCTGGTCGTGCAGCGCGTTGATCGCGGCCTGCACCCCGTACGGACCGTGACCGCCGGTCAGCGCCAACTCGGTGAGCGCACCGCCCTCGGCGATCATGTCCTGGTCCCACAGCGTGCGGTCCTGGTCTTCCAGCAGCTCAGCGCGCGCGTCCCTGCGCGCGTGGACGAGCAGCATCAACGCCAGCAGGCCCGTGACCTCGCGTTCCCCCGGCATCAGCGAGCGCAGGATCCTGGCCAGCCGGATCGCCTCGTCCGCGAGATCCGTGCGCTGGGCCGCGTAGCCCTCGGTGAAGATCGAGTAGACGGCCTGCAGCACGCCGGGCAGGCGTTCCGGCAGCTCGTGCGGGTCCGGCACGCGGAACGGGATGCGCGCCTGGCTGATCTTCTTCTTCGCCCGCACGATCCGTTGCTGCATCGTCGTGACCGGCACCAGGTAGGCCCGCGCGACCTCGGGCGTCGTGAAGCCGGCCAGGCAGCGCAGGACCAGGGCACCCCGGTCCTCCGCCGCCAACGCGGGGTGCGCACACGTGAAGAACAACTCCAGCCGCTCGTCCGGCAGCGCGTCCGTCGTCGGCGGATCCGCCCGGTCGACCTCCACCTGCAACAACGCCAGGCGCGCCGCGTAGGCCTGGTCGCGGCGCAAGCGGTCGACGGCCTTGCGGCGCGCGGTCGTGAGCAACCACGCGCCGGGCCGGTCCGGCACCCCGTCCACCGGCCAGTGCCGCAACGCCGCCTCGATCGCGTCGGAGGTGACCTCCTCGGCGAGGTCGAGGTCGCCGAAGCGCTTGACCAGGGTGGCGAGCAGCCTGCCGCGTTCCTCCCGGAACACCTGCTCGACGTTCATCAGAACTCGGCGATCGGCCTCACGACGACAGCGCCGCCGTCACGTGAACCCGGACACTTCGCCGCCCACTCCAGCGCCGCGTCGAGGTCCGGGACGTCGATGATCTCGTAGCCGCCCAGCACCTCGCGGGTCTCGGCGAACGGTCCGTCGGTGACCGTCCGCTTGCCGTCCTGCCCGACCTGGACGGTGGTCGCCGTGACGAGGTCGGCGAGCGAGTGGCCGGAGACGAGCACGCCCGCGTCCCGCATCTCCTTCTCGTGGGCGATCCAGTCCTCGACGGTGCAGCTGGCCTGCTGGTCAGCGGCCGCGTAGATCATCAGCATGTACTTCACGAGTGTCCTCCTCGGTCGGTCTTACGGGATCACGACGAGCGGGCACACGCCAGATCGACACCGCCTCCGAAGTTTTTTCGGCGACCCCCGTTTTGGGTCGCGGAACACCCGTCCGGTAAGGTTCTCCACGGAGGATTCGCATAGCGGCCTAGTGCGCACGACTGGAAATCGTGTTGGGTTCACCCCCTCACGGGTTCAAATCCCGTATCCTCCGCTCGCTGCGGAAGGGCGTCGACTTGCAACAGTCGGCGCCCTTCTGGCGTTATGAGGCCATGCTGCCCGAAGATCTGATGCTGCTCTTCCTCGACGAGGAGACCGGCCGCGTGCTCATGGACACGACGTCCATCCACAACGCCCTCGCCGGCGCCGTGCTGCTGGAGCTCGTCAACTCCGGACGGGTCGCCTTCGACGCGGACGGCAAGACGCTCGCTGTCGTGGACCCGGCACCGCTGCCCAACGAGTTCCTGCAGGAGTCGCTCAGCAGGCTCACCAAGCCGATGAAGCCGCAGCAGGCGGTCGAGAAGCTGCGGACCCACGTGCGGGACAACGTGATGGCCCAGCTGGAGGGCCGGGGCGTGCTGTCCGTCGAGAAGACGAAGATGCTCGGGATCTTCCCGACGACGAGCTACGTGATCCAGGACCCGCAGGCGGTCAGCGACCTCAGGGACGCGGTGGGCAACGTCGCACTGGGGCATCGCGCGCCGGACGACCGCACCGGGGCGCTGATCTCGCTGCTGTACGCGGTGAAGGCCCTGCACAAGGTGTTCGACGGCGACCGGCGTGAGATGAACGCGCGGGCGAAGGAGATCGCCGCCGGGAACTGGGCCGGGGTCGCGGTGAAGAAGGCGCTGGAGGCGGTCCAGGTCGCGCTGATGGCGATGATGGTGGCCACGACGGTGGCCGCGACTTCGGTGAGCAGCAGCTGAGGTGCTGCCAGCGGACGCCGGAGCGATGTTGATCGAGCTCGTGCACTCCGGCCGGCTCGCGTACAGCGGGCAGCTTCGGGTTGCCTCGCCGACGGGCACTCCCCCGCGGTGGTGGCGGTGCACGACGCGGTAGCTGCGGAAGTCGTGCTGGCCGAGACGAAAGTCGGATTCCTGAGGTAGGCCCGGCCCCTACCGTGTTTTCATGCTGCACGAAGACCTGATGCTGCTGTTCATCAACCCGCGGAACGGCCGGCTGCACGCCAGTTCGACGTCGATCGAGAACGCGCTCGCCGGCGCCGTGCTGATCGAGCTGGTGAAGTCCGGGCGAATCGCGTTCGAGCCCAACGGCAAGAAGCTCGCCGTGGCCGACCCGACGCCGCCGAACGACCCCGTGCTGCACGAGGCGCTCGGCCGGATCACCAAGCCGCTGCCGCCGCAGTCCGCGGTCGAGCGCGTCCGAAAGCGCTTGTGGCACAACGTGATCAGGCAGCTGCAGGACCACGCGGCGATTCGCGTGGAGCCGCGGAAGGTGTTCGGGATCTTCCCCGCGAAGAGCTATCCGATCCTCGACGAGGCGACGGCCGGGAAGCTGCGGAAGTCGGTCGGCGACGTAGCGCACGGGTACCGGGGTGCGGATGAGCACACCGGGTCGCTGATCACGTTGTTGTACGCGGTGAACGCCGTGCACAAGGTGTTCGAGGGCGACAAGCGCGAGCTGAAGAAACGTGCGAAGGAGATCGCGCGGGGCAACTGGGCGGGCGATGCCGTTCGCCGTGCGGTGGAGGCGATCCAGGCCGGGGTGACCGCCGCGGCCACTGCCGCCGCGTCAGGGGAATGACGCGGCGGCAGCGGAGCAGCGGTTACTTCTTCAGGCAGTCGAGGATGTCCTCGAGCGCGAACACGATCTTGTCGATGTTCGCATCACCCGTGGACGGGCGGGCGCGGACGATCTGCGGGTCGTGGTCGCTCGCCTGGTCGGCGAACTCGGCGTTGATGTGCACCACGTCGTAGCCGAAGCGGGTGATGTTCTTGCTCATCACGATGTGGTCGAGCGTCTGCGAGTTGCCCTCGAAGACGTAGCTGTACCGCTCGTTCACGGGCAGCGTCTCGATCAGCGCCTTGAGGTTGCCGTCACCGGTCAGCGTCTTCAGCGCGGGCGAGAACTGGTAGTCGTTCAGGTCGCCCGCGAGGATCACGTTGGCGCCCTTGTCGATCGCGCGGATCTGCTCGGTGAACGCCTTCAGCGACGCGGCCTGCTTGGCGCGCTGCACCTCGGAGGTGCGGTTCGGCGGCTGGATGCGGCCGTGGATGGCGTCGTCGCCACCCTTGGAGTTGAAGTGGTTCGCGACCACGAAGACCGTGCGGCCGCGGAACTTGAACTCACCGGCGAGCGGCTTGCGGCTGTCCTCCCACGCCGTGTTGAGCGGGTCGACGCGGCCCGGTGACACGGAAAGTGCGGCACGGCCGTTCTTCTTGACGACCTCGACCGGGGCCTTGAAGTCGCCGCCGGGACGGTCCACGAAGGACACCCGCTGCGGGTTGAAGAAGAAGCCGACGCGGATGTTGCCGCCGGGCTGACCGCCGTCCTTGCCGTTCTCCGGGTCGATCTGCCGCCACTGGTAGCGCGGCCCGCCCTTGGCGACGATCGCGTCCGCGAACTTCTGCAACGTCTGGTCCGCCGCCACCGTGCCGTCGTCGACCGTGCCGTTGTTGTCCTGGATCTCTTCCAGCACAACGACATCGGGGCTGCGCAGGCTGGTCACCACGCCGTCCGCGAGCCGGTCGAACTTCGCCTGCTGGTCGGACGGGTCGAGGTTCTCGACGTTGTAGGTCGCGACCGAGAGCTCGCTCTCCTTCTGCTGCGCCGTGATCTCGCGCTGCAGGTTCGAGGAGACGTGCTGGCCGAGCTTCAGCGCGGCCAGGGTGTAGCCGCCGAAGTCGGTGTACTCGATGGCACCGACGGTCGCGCCCGCGTAGACGTCACCGACGTTCGAGGCGGGCAGCGGCGTGGCCTTGATCTTCAACCGGCCGTTGTTCGGCTGGTCGTAGCCGGTGTAGATGCTGCCGCCGCGAGGGGTGGGGTTCTGGTTCGGGTTGAGCGTGACCCAGACCTCGCCGAACCCGGTGCTCGGGCCGGCCACGCGGACGTCGTCGACCTGGACGAGCGTTCCCTCGAGCGACTCGAAGAGGTCGAGGGCGTAGGTCTGCGGCTCCAGCGGCAGCTGCTCGATGTCGCCACCCGGCGCGGGCAGGTAGCCCTGCGGCAGGTTCTTGATGACCACCGGCGCGGGGACCGGGTTGCCCTTGGACAACGTGACCGTGGTGGCCTGCGTGATCTCGGTGAGGGTCTGCTTCGAGCCGCCACCCGGCCGGTACTCCGCGATCGTGCCGCTGACCAGCACGTTGTCGCCGACGGCCACGGTCGGCGCGGTGCCTGCCGTGTAGACGAAGACGCCCTCGCTGGTGCGCGGGTCGGCGTCCGGGCTGACCGTGTCCTGGATCCAGAAGCCGCGGTCACCCGTGGCGCGGGTGCCGGTGACGACGCCGGGGACGTTGGTGACCTTCTGGCCGAGCAACGGCGAGGTGCGCGTGACGCCCTGGATGTCGTGGATGCGCTTGTCGCCGGGCACGGGGTCCGGGTCGGGATCCGGGTTGCCGCCGCCCGGGGTCTCACCCTTGGAGTTGGTCGGGGTCGGGTCGCCGACCTTGAAGTCGGTGGCGTTGTCGTCGGTGTCGCTGAGCCCGTTGCGGGACGCCGAGGTGGTGTTGCTCAGGGCGCCGGTCGCGGTGCCTTCGCGCACGACTGCGGTGCCGTAGCCGACGAGGTCCTTGATCCGCGAGTCGGCCGCGCAGTCGGCCGCCGTCTTGCAGGTGAGCGGCGCGGTGCCGTTGACCAGTGCGATAGTGCCGCTGGTGCCGCCCATGGCGATCGTGCCGACGGCGTCCGGCGTCGGCAGGTCGACGGTGCCGCCCGTGCCCTTGGCCTCGGCGACGAGGAACGTCTTGCCGGGCGCGATCGAACCGGCGAGCGGGGTCACACCCCACTGCGTCGTCGCGCCGGGGCTGGCCGAGATGTATTGGACGCTGTAGCCGTCCAGGCTGATCGCGCTCGTGCCCTTGTTGGCGAGCTCGACGAAGTCCTGCTTGAGCGTGGCGCCGGAGTTGCCGCCGCCTCCGTAGACCTCGGAGATCAGGGCGTCGGTGCTGGGTGCGGCAACGGCGGGGACGGCGGCGAACACGAGCGCCGCCACCGCTGTCCCGACGCCGGGCAGGGTGGGTCTCAAAACTTCCTCCAGGGGATGCGGCGGACCGCCGCATCTTTCCTCGATCGAGTGACGTTTGGAAGGCGTTGTTACTAACGGTTAACCGCTTGGCCCATCAATGATCACTCGAACAAGTGTTCGATCATGGTGTATGCTCGATTTCGGAACGCTGGCCGGTGGACCCCTCCCAGGCACCGGCCAGCGTCCCTACGTTTGGGGGCATGCTGACCTACGAGCGCCGCTGCGCCGAGATCATCCACCAGACCTCGCTCCTCGTGTCGTCGCTGGACGGCGCCGACTTGGGCGTCCAGGTCCCGTCGACCCCCGACTGGACGTTGAACCAGCTCGTGCGCCACGTCGGACTCGCGCACCGCTGGGCCGACATGATGATCCGCGAGCGGGTCGCCGAGATCCCGTACGACCGCAACCAG
Source organism: Lentzea rhizosphaerae (assembly GCF_042649515.1). Classification (NCBI taxonomy): domain Bacteria; kingdom Bacillati; phylum Actinomycetota; class Actinomycetes; order Pseudonocardiales; family Pseudonocardiaceae; genus Lentzea; species Lentzea rhizosphaerae. Next base: position 490,295 of record NZ_JBHRZI010000057.1, read on the forward strand.
GCCCAGGAGCTGGACTCGTACGTCGGCGAGAAGGCCTCCGAGGTCGTTCCGTGGCTGGTGGAGGGCGCCGCGTCGTTGTCGGAGGCGCTGTCCGAGGTCGACCCGGACGAGATGATCGCGGTCCTCGGCGGGCATCCCGGCCCGCGCGTGTGGTCGCGGCGGATGACGCACGAGACCGTGCTGCACCGCTGGGACGTGGCAAACGCGCTGGGAGTGCCCTTCGAGCTGGATCCGGAGGTCGCCCGCGACACGTTGATCGAGTGGACCGACCTGGCGCTGCCGTTCGCGTTCTACCGCTGGCCCGAGCAGACCGCTCCTCTGGTCGGTCCGGGGCGGACAGTGCACCTGCACGCCACCGACGCCGACGCCGAGCTGGTGATCGATCTGACCGACTCGCGACCGGTCGTGCGGCACAGCCACGAGAAGGCCGCCGTCGCGGTGCGCGGGCCGGTGGTCGAGCTGGCGCTGGCGGTCTACCGGCGGCGCCCGGTGGAGGGTCTCGAGGTGTTCGGGGACGCCGAGCTGCTCGATCTCCTCCTGGACCGGGTGCGCTTCTAGAAGACGCGGCGCCGGAACCGCCACACGACGAGCGCGAGCAGTGCCGCGGCGAGACCGGCGAAGATCGCCGCCTCGATGAGCTGGAACGTCCAGAACCGTTCGGCCGGCTGGAAGTCGACCCACTGCTGGACGCCCCGCGCGTGCAGGTACTCGCTGAACTTCACGCCTTCCTTCTCCGCGGCGGTGTACATCGTCGCGGAGTCGTAGAGCGAGAGAGGCCGGCCCGCCGAGTCCGTGTAGCCGGAGGCGATGGTCCAGTCGAGGCGGTTTCCGGTCGACATCCGCGGGCTGACATCCGCGGGGTCGTCGGCGCCCACGAGCTCCACGAGCCGTTGCGTGTCCTGGTAGTTCGGCCGCAGCCAGCCCGCCACGAGAACGCGGACCGCGAGGAAGGCGCCGAGCGCGACCGCGAGCGCGGGCAGACTGCGCCGCAGCACCGCACCCGCGGCCGTGGCGGCGGCGAACGCGAACAGCGCGTACCCGGCGGGGGCGAGCCCTTCCAGGTCGAACGCATCAGCCCCGAACCTGCCGTCGAGCACGTCCATCGGCTGCCGGTACCACGTGATCACGGCCGAGAAGACGCCGGCGAGCACCGCGGTCGCGAGGCCCAGCGCACCCAGTTTGACCGCCAGCCAGCGCATCCGGGGCACCGACTGGGTCCAGGCGAACTGCCAGGTGCCGGCCTCCAGCTCGCGGGCCACGAGCGGTGCGCCGAAGAAGGCGCCGATCAGGAACGGCACGAGGCTGAACAGGTTCAGCATCTTGGACGCGTACCCGTGCTCGTCGTTCAACCGCCTGATCGCCGTGGAGCACGCTTCGGTGAGGTCGACGCCCGTGCACTGCCCGGCGCCACCGGGGAACAGCGAGTGCATCTGCAGCCCGACCACGAACAGGAAGGCTCCGATCGCCGCGACCAGCAGGCCGAGCGCGTACATCTCGGCGCGGTGCTGGCGCCAGGTCAGCCAGGTCATGCCGCCACCTCTTTCCGCGCGGGCTGACGCAGGTAGGACAGGACCAGGTCTTCGAGCCCGACCGGACTCGCCTGCCAGCCGGGCGCGGCAGCCGCACCGCCGTCGCGCACGAGCAACGTCGTGTGCCGTTCGCTGTGCGTGGCCTCCACGACGGTGCCGGACCGATCGAGGTCGGCGGTCGTGCGCGGCCCGACGAGCAACCGGTGCTCGGTCAGCAGGTCGTCGATGTCCCCGGCGACCGTGACCCGGCTGTGGTTGAGGACGATCAGGTGGTCGCAGACGCGTTCGAGCTCGGGCACCACGTGCGAGGAGAACAACACGGTCATGCCGTCCTCGGCGACCGCGCCCATCAGAGCTTGGAGGAACTCCAAGCGGGCCACGGGATCGAGGCTGGCCATGGGTTCGTCCAGCACCAGCAGGTCCGGCCGTTTGCCCAGCGCCAGTGCCAGCGCGACCTGGGCCTGCTGACCGCCGGAGAGCGCACCGGCCTTGCGGTCGAGCGGGATGTCGAGTTGCTGGAGTCTCCGTTCGGCCAGGTTCTGGTCGAAGCGGAGGTTGCACGAGCGGCCGACGCGCAGCAGTTCCGCGACGGTGAAGTGCTTGTACAGCGGGTGGTCCTGCGCGAGGAAACCGATGCGGGACAACACCTGCGGCGTGTTGGTGGCCGGCGACTCGCCGAGGACGTTGACGCTGCCGGTGGTGGGCGCGAGCAGCCCGACCACCAGCCGCAGGAAGGTGCTCTTGCCCGCGCCGTTGGGCCCCACGAGCGCCGTCACCCGGCCGGACGGCACGGACAAACTGCAGTCCTGCAACGCCCACGTCCGGCGGTAGCGCTTGCCCAGCCCGTTCGTCTGGAGCGCGTATTCGGTCATGCGATGTTCTCGTTCCTGGCTTGGTTGAGAGCTGCGGTGAAGAGCGCGCTGATCGCCTGCTCGTCGAGCCCGGCGGCCCGCGCCCGGCCCAGCCACGTCTCGAGGCCGCGTTGCAACGAGGTGTAGGTCGCGGGCGAGACGGGAGCGGCTGGGGTCTCGTTGACGAACGTGCCCTGCCCGGGACGTCCGGTGACCAGACCCTCCTGCTCCAGCTGGCGATACGCCTTGGCCACGGTGTTCGGGTTGATCGCGACGGTCTCGGCGACCTCGCGGATCAGCGGCAGCCGGTCACCTTCCTTGAGGAAGCCCAGCAGGACGCCTTGGCGCACCTGCTGGACGAGCTGGAGGTAGGGCGGCACGCCCGAATGGCTGTCGATGCGGAACACGAACACGGCATCCCCTTTACTGCTTTACTAGGAAGCTAGTAAAGCAGTAAAGATCGACACCAGGCAAGACGCGCCTGCGGCAGAGGAGATTCGGATGATCGTCGGATGCCGGCCCGACGTGCCGGGCAGCGATCTCTGCGGCAGCCTGCGGTCCTACGCGGACGCGCTGGGCCCGCGAAGCAGCCGTCGCCGAACCGCCCGTGGTCCCCGACCACGGGGGATGTACGAAATGCGACTGCACGACCCCGACGGCAATGTCCTGCGCGTGGGCTCGCCACCCGCCTGAGAACGCAAAAAGGGCCCCGGATATCCGGGGCCCTTCATGAGCGGTGGCGGTGGGATTTGAACCCACGGAGGCTTGCACCTCACACGCTTTCGAGGCGTGCTCCTTCGGCCGCTCGGACACGCCACCGGTAAGAACAATACACAGCCCGATCCACTGGGTTAACGCTGGGTCCGGAAGAAGCGTTCCAGCAGGTCAGCGCACTCCGACTCCAGCACGCCACCCCGTACCTCGGGCCGGTGGTTGAGCCGGCGGTCGCGCACGACGTCCCACAGCGACCCCACAGCGCCTGTTTTGGGCTCCCAGGCGCCGAAAACGAGACGAGAAACACGCGCCAGCACCAACGCGCCGGCGCACATCGTGCACGGTTCCAGGGTCACGGCGAGGGTGCAGCCGTCCAGGCGCCAGCCGTCGCCGAACTTCGTGGCCGCCTCGCGCAGGGCCAGGATCTCGGCGTGCGCGGTCGGGTCGCCCAGCGCCTCGCGTGCGTTGCAGGCCTCGGCCAGGATCTCGCCCGTCGGTGAGTAGACGACGGCGCCGATCGGCACGTCCTGGCCCGAGCCGGCGGCCGCGTGCAGGGCGGCTCTGACCATGTCCTCTGCGGAGATCACGCCTGGATGGTGGGGAGCAGCTTCGTGAGCTCGTCGATGAAGCCGACGCGCTGGGCGATCATCTGGAGCTGCTCGTCCGGGTAGAGGTCGATCTCGTCGACGATGATCTGGAGCTCGTGCGAGGGCATGCCGAGGTCGGCGAGGATGCCCAGGTCGCCCTCGGGCCAGAGCTCGTCGTCCTCCTCGTCCGGAGGCTCGATGCGCAACAGGTCGAGCACGTCGGCCGCGATGTCGTAGTCGAGCGCGGCGGCCGCGTCCGAGAGCAGCAGCGCGACGCCGCCCGGCACGGGCCGCAGGATGATGAAGAACTCCTCGTCGACGGCCAGCAGCCCGAAGACCGCACCGGTCGACCTGAGTTGGCGCAGCTGAGTGATCGCCGCGTCCAGCTCCGACAGCGCGGAGCTGTCCATCTTGCTGCACCGCCAGCGGCCGTCCTCGCGCACGACCGCGACCGCGAAGCCGTTGACCGGCTCCTGCTCTGTCATGTGCACACCGTAGGGCCCAGACGACCTTCCCGGTAGCCGAGGTGGTGGCACCATCGGTAGATGAGCACAACTACGCCGGACCCCCGTCTCGTTGGACTGCTCGAAGGGGCGCGCGCGCTCCAGCCCCGCACGGTGGCGCTGCGCAGGCAGATCCACCGGCACCCCGAACAGGGACTTCAGCTCCCCAAGACGCAGGCGGCCGTCCTGCACGCGTTGGAGGGGCTCCCCCTCAAGGTCACGAAGGGCGAGTCGACGACCTCGGTCGTGGCGGTGCTCGAAGGCGACCGGCCGGGCCCCACGGTCCTGCTGCGCGGCGACATGGACGGCCTCCCGCTCCAGGAGGACACGGGCCTGCCCTACGCGTCCGAAGTGGACGGCAACATGCACGCGTGCGGCCACGACACGCACGTGGCGATGCTGGCCTCGTCCGCCCGGCTGCTCGCGGACCGGCGCGACGCCCTGCGAGGCCGCGTGCTCTTCATGTTCCAGCCGGGTGAGGAGGGCTACCACGGCGCCCGGTACATGATCGAGGAAGGCCTGCTCGACGACGGCGTGGAGAAGGCGTTCGCCCTGCACATCACCTCGACGATGAAGTCGGGCGTGGTGACGTGCCGGCCGGGCCCGATGATGGCCTCCGCGGACACGTTCCACATCCACGTGAAGGGCCGCGGCGGCCACGGCGCCATGCCGCACAACGCCCTCGACCCGGTCCCGGCCGCCGCGGCGATGGTCGGCGCCATCCAGACGATGCTCGGGCGGCGGATCAGCGTTCATCAGCCGGCCGTGGTGACGGTCGCGCAGATCAAGGCGGGCACGACGACGAACATCATCCCGGAGACCGCGACGCTGGACGGGACGATCAGGACGCTGTCGGAGGCCACGCGCACCCAGGTGCACAAGGAGCTCAAGCAGGTCGTGAAGCACACGGCCGCCGCGTACGGGTGCCACGCCGAGGTGAGCATCGTGCCTGGCTATCCGGTGACGGTGAACGACGACGTGGTCGGGCAGCACGTGGTGGACCTGGCGGCGCGGGCGATGGGGCCGACGTGGAGCGAACCGATGCAGGACCCGTTGATGGGCGCGGAGGACTTCTCCTACGTGCTGCAGCGGGTGCCGGGGGCGTTGGCGTTCCTCGGGGCGTGCCCGCGGGGGATCGATCTGGAGGAAGCCGCGCCGAACCACTCGAACCGAGTGCTGTTCGACGAAGCGGCGATGGAGCACGGGGTGGCGACGTATGCGGCGTTCGCATTGGACGCCCTGCGGTAGTTCCCGGCACGCCTCGCACGGAATGATGGACGCGTGCGAGACGTGTGCGTGATCGGACTGGGACTGATCGGCGGCTCCGTGCTGCGGGCCGCCAAGGCTGCCGGGCGCACCGTGTGGGGTGCGACGGCGAGCAAGGACGACGCGGACAAGGCGCGCGCTGAGGGCTTCGACATCGTCACGGTGGACGAGGCCCTCAGCCGCAACCCCGAGGCTCTTGTGGTGCTCGCCGTGCCGTTGCCGGCGCTGCCCGACCTCCTGCGCAAGATCCCGAAGAACACCCGCCTCACCGACGTCACCAGCGTCAAAGGGCCGGTCCACGACGCCGTTCACCGGTACGCGCCCGAAGTGCGCTTCGTCGGCGGCCACCCCATGGCCGGCACCAGCCAGAGCGGGTGGGACGCGGGATCAGAGACCCTCTTCCAGAACGCGGCCTGGGTCGTCACGCCCGAGGAGGCCGGCGAGCACCTCAACGACGTAATGCAGCTCGCGCTCGACCTCGGCGCGCACGTCGTGCCGACCACGCCCGAGGAGCACGACGAGGCGGTCGCGCGGATCAGTCACCTCCCCCACGTCATGGCGGCGATCCTCGCGGCGGTCGGAGCGGACGGCGGGCCCCTGGCGATGGCACTGGCGGCGGGCAGCTTCGGGGACGGCACGAGGGTCGCGGGCAGCAGGCCCGAGCTCGTGCGGGCGATGTGTGAGGGGAACCGTGACGCGCTTCTCATGGCCGTCGACGACGCCCTCGGACGGCTGGGCGCCGCGCGGGGTTCGCTCGCGTCGACGGGTGGTCTCGCCAAGACCATCGAGGCCGGACACGACGGCAGGAACGCCCTGGTCAACCAGCCTCAGCGCACCCGCGTCACGATCGACCTGACCAAGCCGGGGGCCCTCGCGGCGCTGCGGAATCTCGGGTCCCGGGGTGGACGCGTGGTTGGGCTGAACGGCAGCACCGCCGAAGCGGAAACGTCGTAAGGTCGCCGGGTGGATCGACGGACGCTCGCCGGTGGGCTCGGTGGTCTCGCGCTCGTCGTCGCCGCCGTCGTGGCGCTCCGGATCGGCGACGCACCGGACACCCTCAAGAGAGAAATCGCTGACGGGGTCGAGGTCGTCGCGTTGCAGGAACCGACGAAACCCGCCAACGCCAGGGCCCAGGCGCTCGACCCGGACGCGCTGCAGATCGCGTGGAACGGGTCCGCGTCGGCCTACGAGGTGCGCTGGAACGGCAACGAGCAGCTCGTGCCCGGTCCCGAGGTCGAGCTCGCCGGGCTCGATCCCGATCAGCAGACCGAGGTCGAGATCCGGGCGGTCAGCGCGACCGGGAAGCGGTCCGAGCCGCTCAGGATCGCCGCGACACCCAAGGACCTCTACGACGACAAGTGGGACGACCTGCTCGTCGGTCAGGTCGACAGGTTCGACGGGCCCGAGGCGCTGGATCCGCGCAAGTGGCGGATCGAGGCCGAGCCGGAGTGCCTCGGGTTGCGGGCGTTCGGGCCGGGCAAGCGCATCGACGTCGACTGCCCCATGGCGGCGTTCCAGTCGAACACGCCCATCAGGTTCGGGGTGCCGGCTGCGGACGGCGCGACGGGACGGGCGGTCATCAGCGTCGCCGGCGCGGTCGAGTCGAGTCACGTGCGGCTCACGCTGCTGCCGGACCCGTGGCAGTACCTCGAGGAGACGGACACCCAGCCCCGCGGCGCGGTCAGCCTCGACGTCACGACCCAGGGCACGCGGATCGTCGCCGACCCCGACCTCCCCCGCACCGGCAAGCAGGTCGCGCTCGGAGATTCGCCCATGACCGGGCTCGTGGCGGGCGTGCGGCACCGGTGGGAGATGCGGGTGTTGCCGGACGCGGTGGTCGCCCTGCGCGACGGGGTCGTGGTCGCCTACGAGCCCGTGGCGATCAAGCCCCAGCTGGTCCACCCGCGGATCAGGATCGACGGCGGCGGCTTCCTGGACGCGTTCGGCGTCGGCGGCGTGCCGGAACGAGCGGTCCCGACCGAGGTGGTTCCGCTCCAGCAGGACACCGTACTGCCGCAGGACGCGATCGCGGCGAAGATCGTCACCTCCAAGCCGGGCAACCAGGTCGAGGTCACCGACATTCCGGTCAGCACCAGGAAGATCCCGGCCGGCCCCGACACCCAGCTCGTGGTCATCCGCAAGCCCGAAAGCCGCCCCGGCACCCTTCCGAGGCTCGCGGACCGGCCGGGTGGCATCAAGACCGGCGCCCCGCGGCTGCACGTGATGCACGAGGACGGCACGAAGCCTCCGCAACCGCTCCCGCCGACCGGCCGCGTCCTCGTCACGGCCGAGATCAACGCCATCAGGCACCGCGGGATCGAGCTCGAACTGGACGGCAAGCGGATCGTCTCGCTGCCCACCGACGAACAGGGGCCAGGGGTGCCCGGCAGACACGAGTTCTGGCTCGACGCGAAGAAGCTGACGCCGGGGTCGAACGCTCGGCTCAAGCTCATCGTCCTTCCGGCGGACCATGGCGAACCCGTTATCGCGGAAACCGTGTTCGAGCTGGGTTGAACGCCTTAGCGTGACGCTATGAAGCGGGTCGCCTTCGCTGTCGCAGGCCTCGCGCTGGTGGTCGGCGTGATCGTTCTGCGCGACACCGGCGGGAGCGACTCGACCCTGCCCACCGCTCCCCCGCCGCCGACGAAGCTCAGGCCGTACGTGGCCGAGCAGGTGCTCGTGCCGAGCCCGCAGAGCCGCCCGGCCACCCCGACCGGCGTCATCGCGCGCGGCGGCCACCACAAGATCCAGCTCAACTGGACCGGCGACGCGCCCGCGTACGAGGTGCGGTGGGGCGAGCGGACGAAGCTCGTCACACGCGCAGGCACCCAGCTCAACGGCCTGGTGAACGACCGCGAGCAGCAGATCGAGATCCGCGCCGTCGACTCGTTCGGCCAACGCTCGCAGCCCGCCCGGACCACGGCCACACCGCGCGCCGACAGCGCCCCCTACACGTTCGTCGACCGCTTCGACGCCCCCGACGAGCCCGATCTGCAACGGTGGCGGCTCGCCAAGCGCACCGACTGCGCCCGCGCCACGTCCGGCGACGAGGACGACCACGACCGGCTCCTGGTCAGCAGCAGCTGCGGCACCCGCGCCGTCACGTTGAGGTCCCGCACGCCGTTCGTCCGCAGCGACGACGAGAGTCGGATGGTGATCGAGACGGACGCCCCGAGCACCGGCGGGAAGCTGCTGCTCGACCTCGTGCCCGGACCGGTCAGCGTCCAGGGCGATCCGGTGCCGCCCAACACGATCCGCGCGACCATCTCGACCGACGCCGCCGGCAACTCGGTCGTCGAGCTCGTCCCGAACGGCACGGCGGTCAAGGCCCTTCCCGCCGCGCTGCCCGGCGTGACCGTGCGCTGGGAAGTCGTGCTGACCAAGAACGGCACGCAGCTCGTGCGGGACGGCGACGTCGTGGCCACCTCGCCGTTCGTGCCGCAGTGGCGCGAGGCGACCGCGCTGTTCGGCTTCGCGGCGCTCGCGGGCGACCGGATCCGCGCGGGCGTCGACCTGATCGGCTACCGGACCGCCAAGGCCGACGCACCGCCCGCCGTCCCCACGCCGCAGGTCCGCGTGGACGGTCCGGCGAGCGTCAGCTCCAACCCGATCGCGAACGTCACCGGCGGCCAGCTGCGCATCGCCCTCATCCCGTCACGAGAGAGCGAGCCCGTCACGGCCGTGCGGATCAACGGTGTCGTGGTGCCCCTGCGCCCCGCCGTCGAGGGCACGCCGTGGAAGCCCGGCGCGGAGTACCCAGCCGTCGCCGACCTGCCCAAAGAGGCCTTCACCGACAACGTGAACGTCCAGCTGGTGACCGAGGAACGCATCCAGGTCACCCACACCGACGTCGAGCTCACCGGCCCGAAGAACCCGCCGCAGCGCCAGTCCGGCACACCACTCGTCGACGCCAAGCCGCTCCTCGCCGACCCCGTGCCCGAGGTCCTGGACGCGAGCGGCCAGCCCATCGAGAACGGCGCCGCCTTCAACCGCGGCCGGGTGGTGCTGGAGATCCGCATCAACGCCCTCGACTCGTCCGTGGCGGGCCTCGCGGGGTTCGAGATCAGGCTCGACGGCACGCACGTCGCCACCGTGCCGACTACGGCGGACGGACCTGCCGCCGCAGGCCGGTGGCGGATTTCACTCAACACGGCGGCCATGACACCCGGCGCGCACGCCGTCGAGGTGAGGGCGTTCAGCACCGATTCAGACGTTCACCCGGAAACCGGTTACGTTCCCTTCTTGTTGAAGCCATGAGTGCCGCACTATGGAGTAATGGCTCGCGCACTGATCCTCGATGCAGCCCGCACGCCGTTCGGCAGGTACCGGGGAGGGCTCTCCGGCATCAGAGTCGACGACCTGGCGGCGCTGCCGATCGTCGATCTGCTGCGCCGCTACCCCGGACTTGATCTCGCGCGCATCGACGACGTGCTGCTGGGCGACGCGAACGGCGCCGGCGAGGACAACCGCAACGTCGCCCGCATGGCCGCGTTGCTGGCCGGTCTGCCGGTGTCGGTGCCGGGCGTGACGCTGAACCGGCTGTGCGCCTCCGGTGGCGAGTCGATCATCCAGGGCGCACGGGCGGTGGCCGCGGGCGACGCGGAGCTCGTCGTCGCCGGTGGCGTCGAGGGCATGAGCCGGGCGCCGTTCGTGACGGCACGGCCGGACAAGGCGTTCCCCGACCGCATGGAGACCGCGTCGACCGCATTGGGCTGGCGGCTGGTGAACCCGCGCATGCCCAAGCACTACACCGTGCCGTTGGGGCTGGCCGCGGAGAACGTGGCGCACGAACTGGGCATCACGCGCGAGCAGATGGACAACTTCGCGTTGCGCTCGCACCGTCGCGCTGCTGCTGCATGGGACGCGGGCGTGCACGAGGGCTTCGCGTTCCCCGTGCAGCTGCCGGACGGGACGGCGATCCGGCGCGACGAGAACGTCCGCGCGGACACCAGCGTCGAGAAGCTCTCGAAGCTGAAGCCCGCCTTCTCGGAGAACGGGTCGGTGACGGCGGGCAACGCGTCGCCGCTCAACGACGGCGCGCTGGCCGCGTTGATCGGCACGGAGGCGATCGCGGCGGAGCTGGGCGTGGCACCGCTGGGCGAGGTGCTCGGCAGCGCGACGACCGGCGAGGAGCCGCACCGCTTCACGATCGCGCCCGTGTCGGCGATCCGGAAGTTGTTGAAGCGCCTGCACCTCGACGCCGCCCAGGTCGACCTCTGGGAGATCAACGAGGCGTTCGCCGCCATGGCACTGTCCGTGTTGCACCACCTGCCGGAGATCGAGAAGGAGAAGGTCAACGTCCACGGCGGCGCGATCGCGTACGGGCACCCGCTCGGGGCCTCGATGCCGCGCGTGATCATCGACGTAGCGCGGCACCTCCGAGCGCGTGGCGGTGGCGTCGGGATCGCGGCAGCGTGCGTAGGCGTCGGCCAGGGCGTTGCGGTGGCGGTCCGCGTCTAGTGTCCCGCGTCGTAAATCAACCGCCAAAGTGGTGTCCTGTTGTTTTGGCGCGAAAAGCACGTTCGGGCCGCTAGATGGCCTTGGCTCCTCGTTCGCTCAAGGGAGCCGTATGGCGCGAACGGGACGTCGGGGCCGCTAGATCGCCCGAACGTGCTTTTCGCGCCAAACATGACTTAGATCACGGATCTCCGGCGCAGGACACTAGCCCTTCGGGTGCAGGATGTCGCGGGCCTGTTCGGCGGCCCTGACGATGCTCTCGGACACGAAGTCGAGGAACCGCGCGATGTTCTCCAGCCGGTCGGCGGCCGGGGTGCCGGACCCGAGGACGCCGACGCCTCCTCGCGCGGCCTCGGCGAGCTTCGACGTCCCGGCCGCGCTGGCGATCATCGACTGGTACCAGATGTCGCCCTCGTCGACGACGTAGCGCTCGCGGCGGCGTTCGTCGCGCACCCGGCCGATCAGGCCCTGGGCTTCCAGGTACGACATCGCCTTGGAGACGGACGCCGGGCTGACCTGCAGATGCGCCACCAGTTCTGACGCGCTGAGGCTGCCGGAGTCGGTCGCGTAGAGGCACGCCAGGGCCCTGGCCGTCATCTTGGGCAGGCCCTGCGCCATGAAGATCGCGGAGAACGCCTCCTCGAACTCACGTACGGCCTCAGGATCGCGGCCGTCGGATCGTTCGGGCGTCTGACGGCCTCGCGGCGCGGCCTGCTTGCGCCGCTGGGCACGGCGTTCGGTGCCGAGCTGCGCGAGATCGGCCTTGTAGCCGGCGGGACCGCCGTTGCGCATCACCTCGCGCGTGATCGTCGACGTGGGCCGGTCCAGGCCGCGCGCGATCTCGGCGTAGGCGAGACCGTCGGCGAGGCCGATCGCGATCTGCCGGCGTTCCTGCTGGGTGAGTCGACCTCCTGGCATGCGCAGACCATAGCGTTCACCTTCATCCCATTGCAACGCAACCGCATGATCGTTGCGTTAGATCTACATCCCATTGCAATGATATCCAGCCTCTGAACTGCAGATATGTAGACAGAACGCAACACGCCTGTTGGCGACTTCCGTGAACGCAACGTAGCTTTTCGCTCATCAGAAACAGCGAGCCACAGGAGCCAGAGATGCAGAACTTCGCCACCACCGCCCCGATCACCACCGTCCTCGACATCCCCGCGGGCCGCATCCAGTTCATCGCCGCCGACCGTGACGACACCACCGTCGAGGTGCGGCCCTCGGACGCCGGCAAGAGCCGCGACGTGAAGGCCGCGGAGAAGACGTCGGTCGAGTTCGCCGACGGCGTCCTGCGGATCAACGGTGATCCCGGCGGCAAGGTCCTCGGTCCGTCCGGGTCCGTGGAGATCACCGTCCAGCTGCCCGCGGGTTCCCGCGTCGAGGCGAAGGCGGCGGCCGCGGAGTTCCGCGGCGTCGGACGGCTCGGCGACATCGCGTTCGAGGCCGCGCAGAGCGACATCAAGCTCGACGAGGCCGGGACCGTGAAGCTGTCGACGCAGGCCGGCGACGTCACCATCGGCCGCCTCAACGGATCCGCCGAGATCACCACGCAGAAGGGCGACATCACCGTCGGCGTCCCCGCCGGCCTCTCCGCCTCGATGGACGCCGGCACCTCCTACGGCCGGATCCACAACTCCCTCAACAACAACGGCACCACCGACGTGACCATCCACGCCACCACGGCCTACGGCGACATCACCGCCCGCAGCCTCTGACCACCACTTCGAAACTGGGGAGAAACCGTTGAGCACCACCGAGAACTACCAGGCCGCAGAGAAGCTCCTCCGCCGCTCCGCCAGCCCCGGCGAGCTCGTCGTCGGCGACAAGGTCCGTCCACAGTGGATCGACGGCGGCACCCGCTTCTGGTACCAGGTCCGCGACGGTGCCGACCGCCAGTTCGTCGTGGTCGACCCGGCCGCCGGCACCCGTGAGCCGGGCTTCGACCCCACCCCGTTCCTGCCGACGCCCGGCAACCCGCTGGAGGTGACTTCCCCCGACGGCAAGGTCGCGGTGTCCCGCCGGGGCGAGGACCTCTGGGCGCGCTCCGGCGAACGCGAGTGGGCCCTGACGACCGACGGCGAGCCCGCCTTCGGATACGGCTACGGCCCGGACGCCATGAGCTACAGCACGCTGATGCGCAAGTTCGGCCTCCCGCACATGCCGCCGGCACTGGCGTGGTCGCCCGACTCGACGAAGGTGCTGGCCCACCGCACCGACCAGCGCAACGTCCGCCAGACGCACCTGCTGGAATCGAGGCCCGCCGACGGCAGCGCACCCCGCGTGCACACCCAGCGCTACGCCTACCCCGGCGACGAGCACGTGCCGCTGGCCGAACTGGTCGTGTTCGACCTGGCAGCGGGCACGACGGTCTTCGCGCAGACCGAACCGCTGCTCATGCCGGAGTTCTCCCCGATCACGGCGGGCTGGGCCTGGTGGGCGGAGGACAGCTCGGCGGTCTACTTCCTCAGCCGCCCGCGTGACCAGCACAGCCTCACCCTGAACCGGATGGACGCGGCGACCGGCGAGGTCAGGGTCGTGGTGAGCGAGACCGGCACCAACCGCGTGGGCCCCAACCAGTTCATGTACGGCCTGCCCGTGGTGAAGGTGCTCGACGACGAGGTGCTGTGGTTCTCGCAGCGCGACGGTTGGGGCCACCTCTACCGCTACGACCTGCACACCGGTTTGCTGCTCGGCCAGGTGACGTCGGGCCAGTACCTGGTGCGCGAGATCCTGCACGTCTCCGACGGCGTCGTGTACTTCATGGCGTCCGGGCTGGTCGCGGAGGACCCGTACCGCCGCACGGTCTGCCGGGTTTCGTTGGACGGCACCGGTTTCGCGGCCGTCACGGACGACTCGCTGGACCACGTCGTGACGGTGTCGGAGAACAAGCAGTACTTCGTCGACTCGGCGTCCACTGTGGACACACCGCCGGTGACGACGGTGCGCTCGTGGTCCGGCGAGGTGCTGGTCTCGTTGGAGAGCGCCGACATCACGCGGCTGCTCGAGACCGGTTGGACCGCACCGGAACGCTTCTGCGTCAAGGCGGCCGACGGCGAGACGGACATCTACGGCGTGCTGTACAAGCCGCGCGGCTTCGACCCGTCCGGCAGCTACGCGGTGGTGGACAGCGTGTATCCCGGCCCGCAGGTCACCAGGGTCGATCCGTGCTTCGACCCCGGCGGCATGGGCCTGGACGCGGAACCGTTGGCAGCAGTCGGTTTCGTTGTCGTCGCACTCGACGGACGCGGCACTCCGGGACGCAGCAAGGCCTTCCTCGACGTCTCGTACGGCAACCTCGCCGACGCCGGCAGCCTGGAGGACCACGTCTCGGCCCTGCACCAGCTCGCGACGTCACGCCCGTGGATGGACCTGGACCGCGTGGGCGTCATGGGCCACTCCGGCGGCGGTTTCGCGGCGGGACGGGCGGTGCTCGCCTTCCCGGAGACGTACAAGGCCGCTGTCGCCATGTCCGGCTCGCACGACGGCCGGTACATCGGACTGGGCTGGGCAGAGTCGTGCGACGGCGCGGACAACCCTGAGGCCTGGCTGCGCGCCTCGAACACCGAGATCGCGGACCGGTTGGAGGGCAAGCTGTTGCTCGTCCACGGCGAGCTGGACGACACGGTCCACCCGGACCACGCGTTGCGACTGGCAGACGCCCTGATCACCGCCGGCAAGGACTTCGAGCTGCTCATCGTGCCGGGAGCCGAGCACCTGTACCTCGACCGGATCTCGTACGTGCGGACGCGCTGCTGGGACTTCCTGGTCCGCGAGCTGATGGGCGTTGAGCCGCCGGCTTACCGGCCCGCGCCGATCCTCATCGACCCGGAGGTGCTGGGCGAGATGATGTAGGTGAGGAACGCCGACCACGCCTTGTCCGAGAGGGGCAGGTGCGTGGTCGGCGCCTTGCTGTCCCGGATGCCGATGCCACGACCGATTTCGACGCAGTCGCTCCCGGCTTGGCTGTAGCTGCTCTTCCGCCACGTGGACACGTTGGCGCCTCCTCAGGACACGATGCTGGTGATCAGCTCCCTCGATTGTTCCTCATCCAAGGCCAGCCCATCGAGCGCCTTCACGACGTCGTCGTAGTGGCTCACGCTGTCTTTGTCTTCGAGGAAAAGTGCGGTCCTCTCGCCTTCGACGTAGATCACCGGCTCGAACTTCTCGTACTTCAGCTGCACGAACGAGCCATTGACACCTGCGTGCGCACCGGCGGAGATGGGGACGACCCGCACGGTGATGTATGGACGGACCGTCATCGTCAGGATGTGCAGCAGCTGCTGCTTCATCACATCCGGACCACCTACAGGCAGCCGAAGCGCCTGTTCGTGGATGTAGAAGACGAACGTCCGGCTGCGGTGGAAGATCGCCTGTCGTTCGAGCTTCATCGTGATTGCCGCGTTGATGTCCTGTGGTTCTGTCAGCTGGGCGGATCTCTCAGACACGGCTCGGATGTAGGCGGCGATCTGCAGCAGGCCGGGGATGAGACTCAACGACCACGCCACGATCTCGTTCGCCAGCCGCTCCTGCTCAACAAGCGTGCGCAACGGGCCGAGCAGACCGCCGTCGTCGAACTGGAGGTAGCCCTTTTCCCTGGTCTCCTTGAACAACGCGAGGAGCCGCCGCGCCTCGTCCGGCTTCACACCGCAGAGTCCGAGCAGCATCGCCAGCTCGACCTCGGTGACCCCGCCCTTGCCCTTCACCAGGTCGGAGACCTTGGCCTCTTCCCAGCCGAGAAGTTCAGCGAGCTTGCGCTGGGTCGATCCGGCGGCCTGGATGGCGTCGCGCACGCCATCACCGAACGAGCGCCCCACCACGCTCGAAGTTCGTTTCGGCATGGTCGGACGCTAGAAGGCGAACCCCACCGGCTTCCATCGTTTGGACACGACTCGCCACGAAGGAAGTACTTCTTGGAGGGCTTCTAAATCCGCTTCGAGATCAACGGGTAGTCGACCACCAGGCCGTTGGGGTCGACCTTGATGTTCTGCTCGAACCCGGCGCTCTTGAACCGCACCACCGAGACGTCGTCCGCGACGGACACCGTCTTGTACGTGTGCGTCACGGCCTTCACCGTCAGCTCGGGCAGCGACACCCACACGACGGGGAGCGTGAACTCGCCCTCCTCGCGGTGCAGCCCCAGGCGCCTGATCGGGATGGTGTTGAACAGCACCGCGAACTGCACGTCGACGTCCAGCGCACCGTTGAACGTCTCGCGCTTGGCGCCCTGGCCGTGGTCGACGAGCCAGGCGCCGTCCTCGGTCCTCGACAGGGAGCACTGGCGCTCTTCGAGGACCGTGGCCGTGCGGAGCAGCAGGCGGTTGACCTGGCCGCTCTCGTCGACGGACACCTCGAACGAGGCGTTGAACTGCTCGTCGGGCCCGGCGGCGACCATGCGGCCGGACGCGCGCAGCCGCTGATCGCTCGAGAGGAGCAGGCGGACCTGCTCCAGGCGCGGCTCGTGGAGGCCCTGCCAGGTGATCATCTCTGGCCTGCGGGCAGAAGGAGAGCGGGTCTCCCCGTTCGAGGTGACCCGCCCCGCGTCAGTGGCGTTGAAGGAGTTCACTCATCCACCTGGAAGGATGTCCTTGATCTTCTCGGCAACCGAGTCGACCTGCTCTTCGTGACCGAACTTGCCTGCGACGAAATCAGCCGCGGCGTCCACGCCCTTGTCGACCTGCTCGTGGTGCTCCTCGGCCAGGTCCATGGCCTTGTTCTTGATCTCGTCGAAGTTCATGTGGTGCTCCTCCGCTCCTGACGCAGGGTACCCGAGTAGGCCCCGCGTGTTGATAGCCAGCGATCACGCTACGTCCGCCTGGACAAGTCGGCTCGGCGACCAGCAGGATGGCCCGTGCCGCCGCCTGGTCGGCCGCCGTCGCGGCCAGAACCAGGAGGACACGCCACATGACACGGCTCCTGCGTGGAGTTATGTCCGCCGCACTGCTGTTGCCGCTCGTCGCAGTCCCCTCGGCCCACGCCACGGCCGACGCGCAGGGGAAGGCGAAGTTCACGGTGACGACCACCGCCACGAACGTCGCGGCACGCAGTGACCGGCGCCCGGTCGCGGGTGGGGTCTACGACCGCAAAGCCGGAAAGACCTTCATCTCGTGGTCGGGTCAGTACGAGGACAGCTACGTCCAGACGTACGACCACCGCAACGCCACCTGGTCCGCGCCCAACCGGGTCGCGGACGGTGACTCCGACGCGCACAACTACCCGACCATGGTGCAGGCGAAGGACGGGCACCTGCTCATCTTCCGCGGCATGCACAACGTCGAGCTGCGCATGTCCCGCTCGCCCCAGCCCAACTCGGCTGACGGCGTGTGGGAGGAGACGCTGATCTCGAAGAACGCGGCCACGTACCCGATGCCGTTCGTCACCAGCGACGGCACGATCTACGTCTTCTACCGCGAGACGACCCGCGACCTCGATCACACGACGCCCACGGACACGCGTCCGATGCTCTACGTGGTGTCGAAGGACAACGGGAAGACGTGGAAGACCTCCACGGACCTGACCGGTGACCGGTTCGCGATCGGTTCGACGTCCCGCGCGGACAACATGAACGAGATCTACATCGGTCAGCTGCGCCAGGAGGACAGCGGGCGCGTGCGGATCGTCTACACGCTCGCGGGCGGTGGCCCCGAAGGCCATCTGCACGACCGGTACCACCGCAACATCTACTACGCGTGGTTCGACCCTCGTGACCAGCACTTCTACTCGGCCGCGGGGAAGGATCTGGGCACCCAGATCGACGACGCCGACCAGGAGACGTACCTGAAGGTCGCGGAGACCCCGCTGACCGTGCCCAACGGCGTGAAGTCCCCCGACTACATCCAGCTCGTCGGCACGACGTTCGGCCAGCCGTTCCTGCTGTGGTTCATGGGCGATCCGGACAAGGGTCCGCTGCGCAACTACATGTCCACGTGGAACGGTCGCAAGTGGGAGACCAAGGAAGTCGCACGGGGACTGCGCACCCGTGAGATGGAGAAGATCGACCCGTTCACGTGGCGCGTCTACGCCACCGAGGACGGCAAGCCGAACGTGAACACCTACCTCGTGCGGTTCGGTCGCACGTGGGACCTGGAGGCCATCATCCCGACGGCCAAGCCGGTGCAGCGCGTCGACGTCGTGGCGAACTTCCGCGACCCCGCCCGCGCGATCCTCTCCGGCGCGTCTTCACAACGAGACGTGGCGATCGCCGACGGGGACATCAGCGTGGCGGGCATCAGCCGCCGCTGATGTGCACGCGGGGAGCTTTCGTTCACTCTGAGCGCACGAGAGGGCCCCGCGTGCAAGACGGCAAACGCCCCCAGGACCGGCGCGGGTTCTGGGGGCGTTCGTCAGTTGGGCGGCTGATCAGCTCAGCTCAGATCAGGCGCCGGCCTTCTTGCGGCGAACCACGAACAGCGCACCGACACCGGCGCCGACGAGCGCCAGACCGCCGAGCAGCGGCCACAGGATCGAGGCACCGGTCGAAGCCAGGTCCTCACCACCACCCGGAGCCGGGTTGGCCGGGGTGGTGGTCGTGGTCGGCGCCGTCGTCGTCGTGGTGGTCGACGTCGTCGTCGTAGTGGTGGTGGTCGTCGTCGTCGGCGGCACGACCTCGAGCTTCCAGTCGGCCTTGGCCTCCTTCTCGACCTTGGCCTTCTGCGGCTGCGCGACGACGAGCGACTGCGCCACGTCGTCCTTGTCCTTGTTGTGCGCGACGAACAGACGGCCGATCGCGAGCTCGGCCTCGGCCGAGAGCTTGAACGAGGCGTTGCCGGCCGGGGCGTTCGCCGGGACGTTCACGAAGAACTCGGAGACCTTCTCACCCGCGGCCTGCACGGCGAGCTTGTCGCCCTGCTTCTGCACCGCGAGCGGGTTGCCCTTGGCGTCGGTGACGGTGACGCCCTCCGGCAGGTTCGCGGTCAGCTTGACCTCGGAGGCCGTGGTCGTGACCTTGAACGGGCCGATCTTCTCGCCGGACTTGCCGGACTGCGAGGCGGGCTCGATCTCCAGCGTCGGCTTCGGCTGCTCCTTGATCTCGTTCGCCGTGGCGTCCTTGACCAGGCGCTCGAACAGCTTGATGACGTCGGCGTCGTTCTTGTCCTTGTCGAGCTCGGCCTCGTCGGTGAAGTGCCAGATCGCGGCCTGCGTGGCGGCGATCGTCTCCTTCTTGTCGAACTGCTTGCCGAACTTCTCCTGGACCTTGTCCATGGGCTGTCCGGGGTACGAGTTCGTCAGGATCCAGAGGACCTTGCCCGCGTTGACCTTGAACTTGGTGTTCGGGTTCGGGTGCTTGTCCCACGGCACTTCCTTGAGGGCGTCCCTGTCCTCAAGCGGCGTCGGCAGCTCCACGCAGTAGGTGAAGACGTTCGAACGCTCCGCGTCGTCCTCGATGCGGAGCTTGATGACCGCAGTCCCCTGCCGGTGGTGGTGGTCACCGTTGATCAGGTGGACGTTGAGGCCGTCCTCCTGGCCACCGCGGTCCGGCCTGATGATGACGTCCGCGGACGCGGGGAGGGCTGAGAAAGCCAGGGCGGCCGTGGCGCCCAACAGCGCCGTGCCGATCCTCAACCGGGAAGCCATGGGTCTCCTTGCTCGCTGAAATTAGCCCGAGGCGGCGGGAAGTCAGTCGCTCGTCGGGGAGGTCGACACTCCGAGATCGACACTGAACCGACAGGAAGCGAGCGGACACTATCCGATGGGGTGACACCCGATGGGGTGAGGTATAGAGCGCACAACAAACGGCGCGTGACCAGCGAAAAGCTACTCACGGTGTCCACTGTGGATAGGCCCGCGATGCATTCGATTTGTCAGGTGACGATAGATTCGTTGCCGAACAGTTATCGAGTGGCGCGTCCCGCTACGGATGACCAGCGGCAACGGTTCAAGGACTACGCCACCATTTCGGTAACTTCGACCGGTCGAATGTCCCCGGGACGCAGTGAAGTGCCTCGAAGACACATCTCTCTCGGTTCAGGCCTGCGACCGGTGAGAATCCAGCGGGTCAGCCCCGCCAGCTGGTAGGCGATGAGCGGCGGAACGGCGTCGCCGACGTGCCGGTACGCGTTGCCGAGAATCGAGACGTCGAAGCGGAACTGCTTCGGAAAGCCCTGGAGCAGGGCCATCTCCCGCACCGTGCAGAGGCGGTGCTGCACGGGGTGGGCATAACGGCCGTTGCCGACGTGACCGCATTCGCGCTTGATCGTGCGGGCGGGTTCGTCCCACCACATCCGGCCGTACACGTCCGGGTGAGAACCCCAGTTCTGCTGTTCGACGATCTTGCGTTGTGCCGGATTCAACAACTCCGCGGTCTCGGGTGACCGGAGCAGGTCCGCCCACGAACCACCGTTCGCGGGAATTGCACGCATTCGTTCGAGACTGCGGTCCTGGGAAAAGGTCGGCGACACGTGAATGGGGTCTTCCGGGTGCGCCTCACCGGCCGCCACGACGGGCAGCTTGCCGATCGCGCGCCGGACCGTGATGGCGGACGGGCGGATGACCCTGCCCTCCCACAGGTCGTCCAGCGTGAGCAGCGGCAGGCCCTCGTCGACCGCGACCATCAACGTCCGCTCGCGCAGCTGCGGCAGGCCGAACTTGGACAGCATGTGCGTGCCGCCCGCGACGGAGTAACCGATTCGGGTGAGTTCCTCGGCGAGGCTGTCGAAGTGGTGGCGCTGCTTGCCCTTGACGAGCTCGCGGGCGTTCTCGACGAGCACGACCTTCGGCCGCAGTTCCTGCGCGTACACGGCGATCCGGCCGACCAGCGAGTTGCGCGGGTCGTCGCGCAGGTGGTTCTGGGCGGTGATCCGGCTGAAGCCCGAACACGGCGGGCACGCCAGCAACACGTCCAGCTCACCGCGCTTGAGGCCCCACACCTCTCTCAGCGCAGATGGCGACACCTTCGAGAGGTCGACCTCCAACGGGTCGACGCCGATGTTCGCGCGGTAGGTGTCGTTGCAGCGCAACGAGCCCAGACGGCTCGACGGCTTGCCGATCTGCGCATCGGCGGCACCGACGACCCGGAAGTCGCGGTGGGCGTGGAAGCCGAAGCTCATGCCGCCCGCACCCGAGAAGATGTCGGCCACCGAGAAGGACACCACGAGATCGTACGGGCGAGGCTCCGAGGACCTTTCCGTGACATCCCGTACCTTTCCGCCTTATGGAGCTGCCGCGTGCCTGGCAACGGCCTGACCCGTTGCGCGGACTCGACAGGATTTCCTGGGTCGAGGTCTACGACGGCCGGGGTGGCGCCGGTCGCGTACCCCGCCTGCTGCGCTCCCTGATGGATCCCAGCGCCGACGTGCGCCTGGACGCGTTCTCCTCGCTGGCCGACCGCCTCCTGACCGAGGACACGGTCTCCGAGGCCTCGTTCTGCGCCGTGCCGTACCTCGTGGAACTGGGGGCGTCGTACAAGGTCACCGGGGACGTGCGCGATCGGGTGATCTTCCTGCTGGCCGCGATGGCGTTGGCGGGCAAGGGGTTCACGGAGGACGGACGCCGCACGCACCGCCGGTGGAACGCTCTCGGGCGTGAACTCCCCCGCACGGCCCCGGACTGGCTGACGCAGACCCGGCACGCCGTGGCCCAGGGCGCGCCGAAGATCTTCGAGGCGCTGGCGTCCGAACGGGTCGCGTGCCTGGTGGCGCTGGCGTGCGCGGTGCCGGAGAAGCTGCCGTCGTTCGTCAGCGGCCTGATGAACGACATGGTCGACCTGCCGGGCGAGGACATGCTCGCGGACGCCGCGGAGATCGCCGTGGCACTGCTGAAGCGATCACCGGAGTTAGTCGGCGTGGACCGGCCGAAGGTGCTCGGCGAAGGACTCGTGCGGCCCGCGCACCAGCCGCGTGAGGTCGCGGCGGCGTTGATGGGGTACCGGTTCGCCCTCGTCTCCGCGTACGGCGACGAGGGCGCCTGGTAGTCCGTCCTAGGCGATCACGGCCTCTTCGATGATCGACTGCTCGACCTGGGTGTTGTCCTCGACGGCGATCGCGGGCTCCAGGGCGCCGAGGCCCGTCCCCCACTCCTGGTCCGCCAGCGCGAACGCCGCGACGGTCAGCGCCGCCACGGGTGCGCCGACCGGCATGTTCTCGCGGTGCAGGTCGAGGTCCAGACGCCCGCCGATCGGGGACGGGCTGAGCCGCAGCGTCGCGTGCGCGGGCTCGTCGGGGTGCGCGAGGCGGCACGCCCAGCCGGTGAAGATCACGCGGCGTTCGTCCACTTCGGTCGGCTGCACGGCACGCACGTTGGCGCCCACGGCGCCGGCGCGGTGGTTGTCCGCGGCCTGCAGGACGAGCTCCTCGAACTCCATCGAGGAGATGCCCAGGTCCCAACCCGCGACCAGGGCGACCTGCACCAGCGCGAGCGGCAGCGTCGGGACGGCGTCCTCGAAGCACACCATCGCGCCGCCGTAGCGGGTGTTGATCTCGGTCGGCAGGAAGCCGTCCTCGGTCGCGATGCCGTCCAGCGTGAACGTGCCGCGGTAGCCGACGGTCTCGCGCAGGTGCTCGCCGACGCGGCGGGCCAGGTTGCGCATCTCGTCGCGGATCCACACGGGCGGGTCGTAGTAGGACGCGCAGCCCGCGTAGAGGAACTTGGCCTGGCCCTGGCGGCGCGGCACGACCATCTCGATCGGACGCAGCACCGCGGTGCCGTCGGGGAACACGATGCCGTGCACGCTCACCGGAATGCCTTCCAGGAACGGCATCACGCGCACCTGCTCGCACTTCGGGGCGAGGACCTCGAACGCGTCCTTCGCCTCCTCGTACGACCGCACGCGGCGCACGAAGTTCGCGCCACCGTTGATCGCCGGGCCGTCACCGGACCAGACGACACCCGCGCCGCGGTCCAGGATCTCCGAGGCGCCCCAGAGGCGTTCGAAGTCGAGGTCGAACACCATCGCGGGCGCGCGGCGGGCGCTGAGCTCGTCCCACAGACCGTCGATCGTGGTCTTGTTCTCCAGCTCGACCCACTTGCGCTGGCGCGCGTTGAGCACGGGACGGCCCTGGAACGTGCTGATCTCGTTGTAGGGCGTGCTGATCACGACGGCCTCGCGCTTCGTGTCGAAGTCGCGCAGGATCGCCTTGACCTCGGGGCCCGGCTTGGTCAGCAGCTTGCCCAGGCGGCGCTGTTCGACGGCGACGAAGCCGCCCTTGATGCCCAGCGACACCCAGCGGGCGATCTCCGAATCATGCAGCGGGGCGTGGTCGTCGGTATCGAGCACGAGCGTATGGCGGGCACCGAGCGTATGGAGCTCATGCGCGCGCTTCGCCAGACGTGTACCACCGGCGAGGATTACCAGCCGGTCACCGAACAACTTGCCGAGGCGCTCGTTGAGCGCTGCGAGGACATGATTCATCGCCGAGAACTCGCTTTGAGAGAAGCGGAGGATGCGACCGGCGATCGCCGGGTAGCGCGTAGCGTAGAGCCACCCGGTATGTGTGTCGAAGCACGGTCCGGCAACGGCCGGATGAATGTTGGATCAGGCGATGATCTCGGTGCCCGCTAGGAGCGCGCCGCGTCCCGAAGGACCTGGTCAACGCGGCTGAGGAAACTGCGCCTGGGGTTGACCGCCGGCAGCGGGGCGGTGAGCTCGGCGGAACCGGGCGCGGCTCCGACGATCTCGGCGACGTTGCGCAGGAACTCCTGCCGCTTGAACTCCTGCACGGCGACGTCGTGCAGAAGTCCGGCGATGCTTGTGTGCACAGCGCGATGGGGGTAACTCACTCGTGTGTTATCGGCGCAGTGAGGGTCGACCTTTAGGGTCAACTTGTGCGAGTTCTGGTGACCGGCGCCACTGGGTACGTCGGCCGTGCCGTGGTCTGTGAGCTGCGGGTTCACGGTCATGAACCTGTTTTGTCCCGTCAACGCCTCTCGGAGCCGTTCGACCTGTCGGGCGTGGACGCGGTCATCCACCTGGCGGGCGCGGCCCGTGTGCGGGAGTCGTTCCTTGATCCACTTTCGTACTACGAGACGAACGTGGCGGGGACGCTGAACCTGCTGAAGGCGTTGGAGGGCCAGCGATTCCTCCTCGCGTCGACTGCCGGGGTGTACCGGCCGTCGGACTCGCCGCTGACGGAGGAGTCGGTCCGCGAACCCTCCTCCCCGTACGCCGCGACCAAGGCCGCCGCGGAGGACCTCGTGGCGTGGGCGGCGCGGTCGGGACGGATCGGGGCGACCACTCTGCGTCTCTTCAACGTCGCTGGAGGTGGTGACGCCGACACCAGTCGGGTGATCACCCGTGCCGTGGCGTGCGCCGCCGGAACGGTGCCGGGCATGGAGGTCTACGGCGACGGCACGGCCGTGCGCGACTTCGTGCACGTACGCGACGTTGCTGCTGCTTTCGTCGTGGCGCTGGAGGCGTGCTCGGTCGGCGAGTCGTCGGTCTACAACGTCGGTGGGACGCCGGCGTCTGTTCGTGACGTGCTTTCTGCCGTTGCGGAGGTGACCGGACGGTCCGTGGACGTGACCTGGCAACCCGCGCACCCCGGTGAGGTGCGGTTCCAGCGGGCCGACGTGTCGCGACTGCTCGCGTTGGGCTGGAAACCGCACTTCACGTCGCTGACAGAGATCGTCAGGGACCAGTGGCTCGCTTCGGCACCGGCACCCGGTCCAGGTCCTTCGCGATGACGATCTCGCCGTCGAACTCCCGCGCCGCCTCGGCGTGGAACTCGGCGGGGTCCTCGTAGCGCTGGGAGAAGTGCGTCAGCACGAGCTTGCGGACCTTGCAGTCCCGCGCGACGCGGGCGGCCTGCTGGGCGGTGAGGTGGCCGTGGTCGCCCGCGAGCTTCGTGTCGCGGGCGAGGTAGGTCGACTCGATCACCAGCATGTCCGCCTGGTCGGCGAGCTCGTAGACGTTGTCGCACATTCTCGTGTCCATGACGAAGGCGAACTTCTGGCCTTTGCGGGGCTCGCTGACGTCTTCGAGCTTGACGCCGTTGAGCTCGCCCTGCTGCTGGAGCGTCCTGACCTGCGGGCCCTGGATGCCGTGCTCCTTCAGCTTCTCCGGGAGCATGCGGTGGCCGTCGGGTTCGACCACGCGGTAGCCGAAGCTGTCGATGCCGTGGTCGAGGCGGTAGGCCTGGAGGCTGCCGAACTTGCCGCCGGCGATCTCGCCGTCCCCCTCGACCGGGTCTTCCTTGATGTCCGCGGCATCGTAGAAGGCGCTGGCGTAGCGGAGGCGTTCGAAGAAGTGGGCGCCGGACCGCGGGAAGTGCGCGTGGACGGTGTGCGGGACGCGGTCGAGGCTGAGCCGCTGCACGATGCCCGGGACGCCGAGGCAGTGGTCGCCGTGGAAGTGCGTGATGCAGATCCGGGTGATGTCGCTCGCAGCGGCACCCGATCGGAGGAGCTGCCGCTGGGACCCGTCGCCGGGGTCGAAGAGGAAGCCCTCGCCGTCCCACCTCAGCAGATAGCCGTTGTGGTTGCGCTGGCGCGTGGGAACCTGGCTGGCCGTTCCCAGGACGATCAGTTCCCGGACTGTCACCCCCTGACGTTAACGTCTGTCCCATGCGAAGCGTCGAAGTGGCAGCGTCGTGGCCTGTCGAGAACGTGGCGGTGGCCGTGGTGTCCGAAGGGTCCGTCGTGGGCTCGTTGGGTGATCAGCAGCGCGTGTTCCCGCTCGCGTCGGTGACGAAGCTGCTGACGGCCTACGCGGTCCTGGTGGCCGTGGAGGAGGGCGCGGTCGAGTGGGACCAGCCGGCGGGTCCGGAAGGCGCCACCGTGCGGCACCTGATCGCGCACACCGCCGGGTACGCGTTCGACAAGCCCGAGGTGCAGGCCGCGCCGGGGACGCGCCGGATCTACTCGAACGCGGGCTTCGACGTGCTGGCGTCGTTCGTCGGCGATGCCTGCGAGATGCCGTTCGCCACTTACGTTCGTGAGGCTGTGTTCGAGCCGTTGGGCATGAACTCGTCGGCTCTGGTCGGTTCGGCGGGTGCCGGTGCCGAATCTTGCGCCGCGGATCTGGCCCTGTTCGCCGCCGAGCTGCTGTCGCCGAAGCTGGTTTCTCCCGGCCTGGTGCAGGAGGCGACCTCGGTCGTCTTCCCGGGCCTGAACGGCGTGCTGCCCGGCTACGGCATGCAGAAGCCGAACGACTGGGGCCTGGGTTTCGAAATTCGCGACTCGAAGTCACCGCACTGGACGGGACTTTCCTTCTCACCGCGGACGTTCGGCCACTTCGGCCAGTCCGGCACGTTCCTGTGGGTCGACCCGGACATCTCCGCGGCGTGCGTCGCGCTGACGGACCTGCGTTTCGGCCCGTGGGCGGTCGAGGCCTGGACCCCGTTCTCCGACGGCGTCCGCGAGGAACTGGTCAGTCGGCGAGCCTGAGCGCCAGCTGCCGGAGGACCTCCTGCACGTCGGCGTCCTCGTAGTCGTTCTCGTAGGCCTGCGCAACGCCGTGGAAGGCGTAGAGCAGCCCCGCCGTGAACCACCCGAACTGCGAGAGGACCTGGTCCATCGCCTGCTTGAGAGCCTGCGCGCCGGCCTCGTTGAGCTCACCGTCGACCTTGACCTCGTAGCTGAACACGCCCTCCTGCAACGACTTGAGGGCCGTCCGCAGGTAGTCCTCAGACCCGGCGCCGTCGTAGGTGAGCGTCAGGACGCCCAGCGCCCGCTGCATGATCTCGCGCTGCTCCACGCCGCCACTCTATGGGGACCACCTGACCCACGCCGGGTCCTCCAGGACGAGTCGCTGTTCGAAGGCCTCGGCGATCGCGTCGACGTCCCACTCGACCCGTTCGACGACGGGATGCTTGGGCGAGGTCTGCCCCACGACGTGCAACCGCCCGTTGGCGAACCGCACGAGCTGCCCGGTGACCTTGGCCGCGCGATCGCTGAGCAGATAGGTGACCAGCGGCGCGATCGTCTCGGGCGGCCCGCTCTGGACGGCCTTCGTGTCAGCCGCCGCCATCCGCGTCCAAGCGATAGGGCACACGGCGTTGACGCGGATCCCTCTCTCGTGGAGCTCCGCAGCAGCGCCGGCCGTGATGCTCGCAACGGCACCCTTGGACGCGCTGTACGCCAAGGCCGTCGGCTGCCCGACCATCGCGACCGAGCCGAGGTTGACGATGGACCCGGTCCGCATGCGCCGCGCGGCCGCGTTGGTGCAGTAGAGCGTGCCGAGGACGTTGATCTCGATCAGCTCGCGCATCCTCGCGGGATCGTCCTGCCCGAGTTGTGCCTGGTAGCGGATGCCGGCGTTGTTGACGAGACCGTCGATCCTGCCGAACTGCGCGGTGCAGGTGTCGACCATGGCCTCGGCCTGCGCGGGATCCGTGACGCTGCCGGGGCTGACCACGGCCGTGCCGCCCCTGAGCGTGATGACCTCCGCAACCTGCCTGGCAAGCGGCTCGTCGACGTCGTTGACGACCACCGCGGCACCTTCCGCCGCCGCGTGGGTCGCGAACGCGCGCCCCAAACCCTGCCCGGCGCCGGTGATGACCACGGCCTTGCCCGCCAGAACCGCCATCGTCCGAGTGTGACGATCCGAGCCTTGGGAGCGGTCCCTCAGTTCGCCGAGTGGCCGCTGTCGGCGCTGGGCGGCTGGTCTGACGCGGTGACCGGCGTGCGTCAGTCGAAGTCGTAGACCGTGGTGGCGATGTCCTGCTTCAGGAGCGTCTCCTCGATGATCGGCTCGATCCGCTCCCACTTGCCACCGGCCAGCCCACACCCGATGCGCGGCATGTGAACGCTGGCTTCCAGTTCTTCGGCGTGCCCGGCCAGGGCCGCCAGGCAACGCTCGATCGCCTCGTACCGGACGGGCGGGCCTTTGCTGCCAGTGCGGATGCCGCGCTGGCCGACCATGTTCGCGACCCAGGTGTCGGGCCTGACCTGGACCAGTTGGACGGCGCCCAACCCGAAGTCGTTGGTGGCTCTGTTGCGGTGCCACTCCCGGAAGGCGCGCTCAGGCTCGGGCCAGCGCTTCGAGACGGCGACCACGAAGCCCTTGCCCCAGCCGCCGATGTCGTTGCAGACGTGGGCGATGATCTTCGGTCCCTTGGCCTGAGGGCTCGTGGCGTCCCCTTTGATCACCTGCAACGTCCGCATGCTGTCAATGCTGCCCCGCCAACGACAACATGTCCAAGCAATTTCACGCGATGATTCCATTCGGCAACTGAATCGCCGCACCCGCACACAGATTCCCAATCGGTCAGAATTGGCCATCAGACATGACACCAAAGGTCAATGTCACAGAATTGACATTAATCCGGGTTGCAACATTCGAGCTAACCTGAGCCGGCACGCCCTGACTTGCCCTCGAACTGCGCCACGATCTCAGGAACGCCACCCCAACACAATGGCCGGGTTCGACACGAGAGTCGCAGGTGATCAACATGCCGCAGTGCGATGGCGCCGACTTCTGCGAGGAAATCGCCGGAGCGACTGACACCTCGTTCAGCCGATTCTACGAAGGCAATCCACCACATCGGCGAGCACGGTCCACGGCGAACTTCGAAGTTCTGGCCGACATGTCGCCTCTGGTGACAGGTCATCTCCTGTTGCTCCCCCGCAAGCACTACCTCTCGTTCGCCCAAGTGCTCGGCCATCACCCCGGCGAAACCGAGGAACTGCTCGACGACATTGCCGCGATCTACCGTGAGACCTTTGGCGAGCCGCTGATCCTGGAACACGGTTCTGGCATCGACGAGGAGTCGCACGCGTGCATCACGCACGCGCACCTCCACCTGCTGCCCGCCGATGCCGACGCCGTGGACGACCTGCTCGTCCAAGACGGACTCTCCTACGTCGACCTCGAATCGATCACCGAGCTCCGCGAGGCGCCGTGGCCCGAATCGGCCTACTTCCTGCGCCACCACCGCGGGCGCAGTCGCGTCTACGTGCCGAACGGCAACCAGAAACGCCAGTACCTCCGCTCGATCGTCGCCACCACTCTCGACATCCCCGATCCCGAATGGGACTACGCGGTAATAGTCCGCAAGGACTGCTTGCGGCGAACCATGAAACTGGTCGAAAGCTGGTCGCGATGAGATCCGATGAACCCACCCGGCTCGCGAACATCATCACCAGCCTCTTCCGCGATCAGAGCATCACGACCGAACAGGTCGTCGTCGACGAGACGAGCACGGTCGACCTCGTCGCCGGGGCCGATGCCCAAGACGATTGCGCCGTCTTCCGCATGAACGGAGACCAGGAGTTGGTGGTGGGCTCGGACTACGTCAGAGGCCCGAAGTTCCGTCTCTGCGAAATGGGTTACCTCAGCGAGTACGACCTCGGCCACTACCTCGTGGCTGCCAACGTGAGCGACATCGCCGCGATGGGTGCTCATCCCATCGGGCTGCTGTCCGTCGTGCGCTACCCGCCGGACATGACGGACGACTCGTTCGAGAACCTCATGCAAGGCATCAAGGACGCCTGTGCGAAGTTCCGCTGCCCCAACATCGGCGGTGACATCGGAAGTGCGGAAAGGCTGATCCTCTCCGCGTCTGCGCTCGGCACCTGCAGACGCGGCGGCGCACTGTTCCGCACCGGCGCCAAGCCTGGTGACCTCGTCTGCATCACCTCACCGACCGGGCTCGCTGGAGCGGCGATGGAGTACCTCCGCGCGCAGAGGCCCTGCGCGATCATCGACGAACTGCACCTGGAGACGATGCTCGACAGCTGGCGCAGACCCGTCGCACGAGTCGACGAGGGAATCGCACTCTCCGCGTGCAGGCGCGTCACCGCTTGCCAGGACACGTCGGACGGGCTGAAGGCCACCATCGAGTGCATCGCATCGGCCAGCGGGGCCGGGATCGCCGTGTTCGAGGACTCGGTGCCGGTGCCCGAGCCTGCCGCCGCGGTCGCCCGCCATCTGGACCTCGATCCGCTCGGGCTGGTCTTCGGGGATTCCGTCGACTTCGAGCTGACCTTCACCGCGCCGTCCGATGCCGTCGACCAGCTCCGGAACGAGATCGGCCTGCACGTCATCGGGGAGGTCACCGACGACACCGACGTCGTGCTGTGCAGGTCCGACGGTGGCCGCACGCCACTACCGGGCAAGGCGTGGAAACACACCGTCGACGAAGCCGGCGGGTGACGGGTGAAGCAGTTGACGGCCAAGCTGCTGGACAGGTCGGCGCTGCTCCTCGCCACGCTCGGACTCGCGGGCAAGGCATACGACGTGCCCTCCAAGCAGTTCTGGAACTCGCTGGTCCACGGCCACGGCTACGTACCGCTGGTCCTGCTCGGCCTTGCCGGCGTCTTCGGGGCGCTGACGCCGTTCGAGAGCTACTACAAGCGCTCGATGCTCGATCGCAACGTGACGATCCGCCGCAGGATCCTCGCCGGCTTCGGGCGGATGCTGGAGATCAGCGGCGAGATTCAGCCGCCGCTGGACACCGGCGACCTGGCGATGCACATCTGGCGGCGCAAGCGCACGCTGCGCCACCCCGTCAGCGGCGTGCTGGTCAGGGTGAGCACGTACCGGATGTCGACCCACCCGTTGAACCGGAGGTTCACCCCGAAGAAGGGGACTGGCGTCGTGGGGCTCTGCTGGCAGTTCAACAAGGAGACCTTCTTCAACGCCGAACCGCTCATCGCCGCGTTGCGGACCGAGGAGGAGTTCGACGAGCACGTGCGGCAACACGGCACCGCATCCGTGATGAACCTGGCGTGGAAGGAGTTCCTCGAGTTCAACCACCGCGCGGCGTTGCTCGCGACACCGATCCGCAACGGACGGAACCGCTTCATCGGGTGTGTCAGCGTCGACGCGAGCCACGGATACGACGTGCTCCACTGCCGGGCGCTGATCGAGGAAATGACCGAACTCGGTCTGGCGATCGGTCAGGAGAACTTCGAATGCACCTAGAGGACCCGTGCCTGGCCGCGATCACCGCGGCGACCAGGCAGGCGTACGACGAGAACGCTGCTCAGTACGCCGGCCGGACCGACGACTTCGCATCGTTCCCCGGTCTCGAGGGCGAACTGGAGAGATTTCGGGCGGTGCTGCCGGAGGGCCGCGTGCTCGACCTCGGCTGTGGCGCAGGGCGTGACACCCGGCACCTGATCTCCCGAGGCCGGGAGGTGATCAGCGGCGACCTGAGCATCGAGCTCCTGCGACTCACCGAGCGGTGGCCGAACACCCGGCTGGTCCAGCTCGACCTGATGTCGCTGCCGTTTCGCGACGGTTCGTTCGCGGGCGTGTGGGCGTCCGGAAGTCTGCTGCACACACCGAGTGCGGCCCACCCTCGAGCCTTCAGCGAGATCTACCGCGTGCTGGCCGGCCGCGGCGCGACGGCGATCAGTCTCCGCGACGGCGAGGGCGAGGGATGGCGCAGGGGCGTGCGCATGGACGACGAGCGGTGGTTCACCCTGCGCCACCCTGATCACGTCGTGCAGGAGCTGGCGTCGGCGGGCTTCACCTCGATCAGGTGGACGCACTGCGGACGAGGCGATTGGTTCATCGTTGAAGCGGTCAAGCCTTGGGTGCCCACTCGTCAGGATGCGGGCCGGACAGAATCTGCCTGATGCCGCCGCGTGGATCTTCCACATCACCCTCGTACCGCGGGATGAGGTGGATGTGGAGGTGGTCGACCGTCCGGCCGGCGGCGGTGCCGTCGTTGACGCCGATCGTGTACGCGTCCGGCGTGTGCTCGTCGTCGATCTTCTTCCGGGCCTCTTGCATGAGCTCGTAGGCCTCTGCGATCTCCGCCGCCGTCAGGTCGAAGAACGACTCGACGTGCCTGCGCGGTACCACTTCCACGTGGCCCTTGGAGAGGGGGAAGTTGTCCCGCCGGACCACGAAGTGGAGGCTTTCGATCAAGATGTCGTGCAGAGAGTTGTCGTGCAGCTTGCAGAACAAGCAATCAGCCTGACGTGATCCGGTCTTGTTCGTCACGACCGGCTGCCCCATAGCGTCCCTTTTCTCACGTGCCATCACAGTCGCCCACTTCTGGTCGAGGCCGATGAACAACGTAGCGCGACTTCCGTTGAAACGACCGAACACGATCCGGTGTCCACCGTTCGAGTGCGTCAAGTTGTGATCTTGCCCGAGCAACCGCCGGTACGTCGTTGCCGATCATGAGAACGTTACGCTTCTCTCGCACACCGAACTCATTTGGCCGAGCACTTCATTGAGGGTCAGTTCGGTGGTGTCGATGGTTATCGCGTCATCTGCTGGAACGAGCGGTGAAACAGTCCTCGACATGTCTGCGCGGTCACGTCGAATAACGTCTTTGAGCACGTCCTCGTAGGAGCCTCGTCGCTCCTGCTCCAGACGACGCAGTGCCCGCACCTCCGGACTCGCGGTCAGGTAGAACTTGATCGACGCGGACGGGAACACCACCGTGCCGATGTCACGCCCTTCGATGATGCACCGCACCTGGCGCTGGGCCCACAGCCGCACCAGCTGCGTCACCCGCTTGCGCAGCTCGTCGACCCGCGCGACGTCGGACACCGCGACGTTGACCGAAGGGGACCGGAGGTCAGCGGCCTGATAGCGCTCAGAGGTGAGCAGGTCCTGATCGCGGCTCTCGTGCAACAGTTCGTCGCAGAGGGCCACCAGATTTTCCCGATCGCCGGTCGGGACACCGCGCCGCAACGCCTCGAACGCAATTACTCGGTACGTACGTCCGCTTTCGAGATAGCCGAGCCGGAACCTGTCAGCCAGAGCTACGCACGTCGTGGTCTTTCCGGCCGCAGCAGGGCCGTCGACTGCCACCACCACGTCAGGCGTCACTCGATCCAGCGAATGCACTGCTTTATGCTCCATCGAGTGACCTGGAGCCTTCAAGTCCATGCGCCAAGATAGCATGATTATCTCTTCACAGTTGGCGGACTCTCAGCAAGTCAATAGCTTCAGATAGCGCATTCCAATTCGCCCAGATCACGCACCGGGCACGTCCCGCCAGGTCAGTGGACAAAAACTGGTCATTGCGACCGGGATCCTTCATGGGCGCAACCGAATTCGTTCCGAAATGGAAACGTGAAACTTTTGCGCCCAGTTCCACAAAGGGATCCACCCGAAGCAGGGGGAGCAGCGGCGCGGCATCCGACCCTCCGGCTGTGGCCTTGATCACCGGACGGTCGGCACCCCGACAGCGACGTGGCCATCCACCACAAAACCAGAGAGCCCTGTTCGCGATTTCCGCGAACAGGGCTCTCAGTCTGGCGCGCTCGACAGGATTCGAACCTGTAACCTTCTGATCCGTAGTCAGATGCTCTATCCGTTGAGCTACGAGCGCAGGTCTTCAATTATAACCGATCCCCGAGAGGTTCGGCCTTGCGGAGGCTCCGGGATTTGAACCCGGGATGGGGGGTTACCCCAAACCGCATTAGCAGTGCGGCGCCATAGACCAGACTAGGCGAAGCCTCCCGGGACCATCCTTGGCCACGACGCATAGGTTACACAGGTCCTCAACCGACTTGCAAAACGCCCCCCTCGAAGCCTGGAACGCGCTGGTCAGGGCACGTGCCGAGGCCTCGAGAAGGGCGTTAAACGCCTGTTCGGCGGAGACAGAGTGACCTAGATCATCCCGAAGCGAGTTCCAGGAACGGTTGGAGCGACTCGGGATTGCGGAGCGCGCCGCGGCTGACCGCGCGATCGGGGTCCACGCCGGCCAGGATCTTCTTGACCGGGACCTCGCACTTCTTGCCGTTCAGGGTCCTCGGGATCTCGGCCACGGCCACGAAGCGGTTCGGCACGTGGCGCGGGGACAGGGACGAGCGCAATTCCTTGCGCAGCACCGGTTCCACGTCGGCCAAAGTCACGCCGTCGAGCACCACGAAGCAGAGGAGTTCGCCCTCGGAGACGCCGGACGTGTCGATCACCAGGGAGTCGACGACGCCGGGCACGGACTCCACGACCCGGTAGAACTCCGAGGTGCCCATGCGGACGCCGCCGCGGTTCAGGGTCGAGTCGGAGCGGCCGTAGATCACCGCCGAGCCGCGCGGGGTGATGCGGATCCAGTCGCCGTGGCGCCAGATTCCCGGGTAGGTGTCGAAGTAGGCGTCGCGCAGCCTTGAGCCGTCTTCGTCGCCCCAGAAGAAGACCGGCATGGACGGCATCGGGCGGGTGATCACGAGCTCGCCCACGGCGTCTTCCAGCTCGGTTCCCGCCTCGTCGAACGCGAAGACCGCGGCGCCCAGGGCTCGGCAGGAGAGCTCTCCGAGCCACACCGGGCGGTCCGGGGAGGCGGCCACGAAGGCCGTGCAGAGGTCGGTGCCGCCCGAGACCGAGGCGATCTGGACGTCCTTGCCGACGGCCGAGGCGATCCAGCGGAAGCCTTCTGGCGTAAGGGGTGCGCCGGTCGAACCGACGACGCGCAGGCCTGTCAGGTCGTAGCGCGACGACGGGTCGAGGCCCTCCTTCAGGCACGACTGGACGTACGGGGCCGACGTGCCGAAGTAGGTGACCCGGTGTTGTTCGGCCAGCTGCCACAACGTGTTCAGCGACGGGAAGGCCGGGCTGCCGTCGTACAGGACGATGGTGGTGCCCACCATCAGGCCGCCGACCAGGTAGTTCCACATCATCCAGCCGGTGGTGGTGAACCAGAAGAAGCGGTCGCCGGGGCCGAGGTCGCTGTGCAGGCCCAGCATCTTCAGGTGCTCCAGCACGATGCCGCCGTGGCCCTGGACGATGCCCTTGGGCAGGCCCGTCGTGCCGGACGAGTAGAGCACCCACAGCGGGTGGTCGAACGGCACCGGCGTGAACTCCAGCGCGGCGCCCTCGTTCGACGCCACCAGCTCCGCGAACGACAGGGTGTCCGGCAGCGACGAGCCGTTGTCGAGGTAGTCGACCAGGATCGTGGCGCGCAGGCCCGGCAGCTGCGCGCGGATCTCCTCCACGACCGGGCGGCAGTCGAAGGAGCGTCCGTTGTAGACGTAGCCGGAGACGGCGACGAAGACCGCCGGCTCGATCTGGGTGAAGCGGTCGGCGACGGCTCGCGCGCCGAAGTCCGGGGAGCAGGACGACCACGTGGCGCCGAGCGAGGCGGCCGCCAGGAACGCGATGAGGGCTTCTGGGGCGTTCGGGACGAGTGCCACCACCCGGTCGCCCTGCGAGACGCCCAGAGAGGCCAATGCGGCTCGGAAAGCGGCCACGCGTGAACGCAGCGTGCCGAACGTCAAAGAAGAGGCGAGGCCGTCTTCCCGATGGAAGATCACGGCCAGGTCGTCGTCGCCGCCGCGTCGCAACGCGTGCTCGGCGTAGTTCAGCGTCGCGCCGGGGAACCAGTCGGCGCCGGGCATCTCGGCAGACCCCAGCACCCGCGTGGGCTGGGAGTGGAAGTGGACGTCGAAGTACGAAGCTGTGGCGCCCCAGAACCCCTCGAGGTCGGAGACTGACCACTCCCACAGCGACTCGTAGTCGGGGAAGTCGTGGCCTCGTTCAGAGCGGAGCCACGACCGAAAGGCGGTCATCCCGTTGTCCCTCGTGGGGTCGGGGCGCCACAGCAGTTCGACGTCGGTGTCGGTCATGCCCCATGTCTAGTTGAGGCACAACCGCACGTCCATGTGTGATTGGCGGACTTGCGGTAGCCCACCTGTGTGCTCTTACCCCGCCGCGAGCAGCTCGTCGACCGCGTTCGTCAGCCGTGCCGCGTCGGCGGGGGCCAGCACGAGCCAGCCGTCCTGCCTGCGGAGGAGGTAGCGGCCCTCGCGCGTGTCGAGCCAAGACACCGAACGGCCCGTCGGGCGCGGCACGCCGTCGCGGTTGCGGGCGGTCAGGCCCAGCTCGCCGCCGCCGATGCGGGACGTGATGAGGCGCAGCAGGGTGTGGGCCTCCGGCTCGCGGATGCCGGCGTCGCGCAGGACGTCCAGGAACGCCTGCTTGCCGTCCTGCCGGCCCGCCTGGCCCGCGCGCAGGTAGTCGTCCCAGCGCACGTTCACCGCGCGTCCGGTCCCCGGTGCGAGGCCTGGCAACGATGACACCGTGGCCGAGGCCAGCGAGGTCGGGCGGAACGGGAACAGGTGCACGTCGTCGTTCACGCGCGCGGCGAACGCACCGCTCCAGCCCGCGCAGGCGATGCCGCGGGCCAGTTCGGTGCCCTTGAAGTACGCGATCTCCAACGCGCGGTCGAACTCGCCGAGACCGGCGACCAGCGCACGCAGGTCGGGGTCGGGGCGGTGCACGGTGCCGAGGCGACGGGCCTGCAGCGCCTGCGAACTCTCCTCGACGAGGCGTTGCCGCGCCGCTCGGGTGGCCCCGAAGTGGGGCGTGCCGAGCGGCACGACGCGGTCCTCGCCGTGCACGGCTTGCCACAGCAGGAAGAACTCCTGCGAGCTCACCGTGAACTGGCGTTCTGTCACTGACCGATCACCGGCGGGGCCGCCTTGCGGTCCAGGCCGAAGACGTTGTCGTCCTCTTCCAGGTAGCTCGCGGTCTTGTGTTCGCGGTTGTCGTCACGGCCACCGCCCGCAACCGGAGCACCTGCCATCGGCGCGCCACCCATCGCGAGCGGGTTCTGGAACGCCTTGGTCTGGCCACCGGGCGCTGCCGACGCCGCAGCCGCAGCCGCGCCTGCTCCGCCGCGCGCACCTTCGCTCACACCGGCCGCGCCACCGCTGGCGGAACCACCGCCACCGGCACCACCGCCGCCACCGGCCTGGCTGCCGGAGTTCGTCCCGAAGGGCCTGGCCATGCCGCCGGCGAAACCGCCGCCGCCACCGCGACCGCCGCCGTAACCACCGGCGCCGCCGTAGCGCGACGACGTGTTCGTGGTGCCGCGGTTCTGGTTCTGCGTGCCGGTCGCGACCGTGCCGCCACCACCGCCGCCGGCGCCGGGGCCGTCGGGAAGGCCCGTGTTGGACCGTCCGCCGAGATCGGTGACGGGGGGAGGCGTCGGGTTGAGCGGGTTCACCGGCGGGGTGAACTGCGCGGGCACGGTCTGGTCGACCGCGGCCGAGTTGCGCTGGAACGACGCCATGACGTCCGCCGCGAGTCGGTGCTGGGCGTCGTTGGCCGCGAGGGTCTCGACGGTGCTGGTTCCCAAGGTCTCGAAGCCCGCGAACTCGCCCTGCACCAGGCGCGGTTCCCTCAGTGCGGTGAACCCGTCGGCCTGGTCGACCATCGCGAGGCGGTCCCGCAGCGCCGGCCGGAGCACTGTCGGCTCCACCGGCACCGGCGGCTCCGGCGGCTTGGGAGGCGGCGGCATCGCGGCACGGGCGGCCTCGACGTTGTCGGTCTCGGTCGTGATGGCAGCGGAGACCTTGTGCGCGTAGGTCGCCGTGTCGTCGACCCAGTTGGTGACCTCGGTCAGACCGTCACGCGCGAGCCGCGCCGACTCGCTGTCCCAGCCCACGGTCGAGTCCTCGACGGCCTTGAGCAGGTTCGCGCGCACGCCGGCGATGTCCTCGCCGATCTTCTTCCAGTTCGTGGCTGCGGCCTGGGCGCCTTCGAGGTTCACGCCGGTGTGAACCATGTTGTAAAGCGCTTCGTGCGAGAAGGTCATCCAGTCGATCTGGGCGGTCAGGGGACTGCCCTCGTCGTCGTGACCCTTGTTGTCGTGGCCGTTGTTGTCGTTGCCCTTGTTGTCGTGCGATCCGTGACTCACCAGGAACCCCCGGCCTTCTTCATGGCCTCTTCTGCCTGTTCGTCGGCGTCGCGGGTGCTGTCGCGGTTGCGGCTCAACGCGTTGCTGATGTCGTCGAGGACCTTGAAGAGGTCGAACAACGCCTTCGCGGCCCCGGACTCCTCACCGACGGCGAGCTCGGAGAACCGCGCGCTGATCGCCTTGGCGACCGGGTTCTCACCGAACTGCAGCGGCGTCGCCAGCTGCTTGCTCGTTCGCTCCCACAGGTCCATCACCTGGTCGCGCGCGTCGTCGACCGCCTTGATCAACGCGTCCGCGGCGTCGACGTCGAGCGTCAGCTTGCCGTTGTCCGCCGCTTGGTCGAGCTTGGCCGCGGCATGACTGGCCTCCGCCTTGTCCACCAGCATCTGCTGCTGGAGAACGGGTTTCACCGCCGCGAGCTGTTCCGCGGTGATCGGCGTCGTCGTCGCCGTCGTGACCGCGGGTGTCTCCGTGCCGGTCGTCCCAGTGCCTTCAGCCATCCTCATAACCCCCTGCACTGCATAACTCGTCACCGCAGCACTGGGCGTTACTCACAGCTACACCCAGTCAGCCGTCCGAAGCACCCCTTAGATGTACCTGGAGGACGGTTCGGTTCCAATCCGCCGTAAAGACTCTTACCTCATGTGTGCGTCGAACCAGTTCAACGCACGAGCCCACGCTTCGTCACTGGAAACGTCGAAACGCACCAGATCCGAAGCGGTTTCCGAACTGATCACCGCATCGCGAAGCTTTTTCACTTCTTCGGAGTCGTCGTCCCGGTAGATGCCGAGCCACGGGCACGTGAGGTCGCTCGCGACGTCCACGAGAGCGGGCAGGCCGTCCGAGAGCGGCTCCAGAATTCCGGGAGCCTGCACGGTGACCGCCGCGCCGATCGTGCGGCTGGCGGCGACCACCATCGCGACCGTGCCGCCGATGTCGAAGCCGACCACGCCCATCCGGTCCGCGCTCACACCCTGCTGTCCCAGCCACACGAACGCGACGTCGGTGTCCTCCAGGAGGCGGTCACCGGAGAGCTTGCTGACCTGGTCCCTGATGTCGTCGCCGTGCACGCGGTCCTCGTCGTAGAGGTGCGGCGCGATGGCGAGCCAGCCCTCGTCGGCAAGGCTGCTGACGAGCGAGCGCACCCCCTCGGTCACACCGCGGGCCTCGTGCAGCACCACGAGTCCGCCCCGCACGGCGGAGTCGGGTTCGGCGATCGTCACCCGCAGCTCACGGCCGTCGGTGAGGGAAAGCGTCTCGACGCGGGTAGTGGTCATGTTTCTTACCCTTCCACGACGGGGTGAACTGAAGTCAACGTGACCAATCGGACGGAGCAATGCGAGGATCCCGGGTATGACCGTGCGAACCCGTGCTGACCTGGCGTCCTTGCCCGCCTACGTGCCCGGCAAGTCCATTCCCGGCGCCATCAAGCTCGCGAGCAACGAGGTGTCCGCCGGGCCGCTGCCCAGCGTCGTCAAGGCGATCGCCGAAGCAGCCACCGGTATCAACAGGTACCCCGACTCAGGCTGCGTCGAACTCACCGGCAGGCTCGCCGAGAAGCTGGGCGTTCCCGCCGACCACCTGGCGCTCGGCTGCGGATCGGTGACCCTGTGCCAGCAGCTCGTCCAGGCGACCTGCGCCGAGAACGACGAGGTGCTGTTCGCGTGGAGGTCGTTCGAGGCCTACCCGATCGTCGTGCACGTCGCGGGCGCCAAGCAGGTCCGCGTGCCGCTGACGTCGGAGCACGTGCACGACCTGGACGCGATGGCCGCGGCGATCACGCCCAAGACCCGCATGGTGTTCGTGTGCAACCCGAACAACCCGACGGGCACCGCACTGCGCACCGAGGAGATCGAGGCGTTCATCGCCCGCGTGCCGTCCGACGTGCTCGTGGTGATCGACGAGGCCTACAAGGAGTTCGTCGACGACGCGCACATCCCGGACGGCGTCGAGCTCGCGAAGCAGCAGTGGGCCGCCGGTCGTGACAACGTCGCGGTGCTGCGCACGTTCTCGAAGGCGTACGGCCTCGCGGGCCTGCGGATCGGCTACGCGGTCGCCCAGCCGCACGTCGCCGAGGCGCTGCGCAAGGTCTACGTGCCGTTCTCGGTGAACGCCCTCGCCCAGGTCGCGGCCATGGCTTCGCTGGACGCCGAGGACGAGCTGATGGTCCGCTGCCGCGCGATCGTGGCCGAGCGGGGTCGCGTCCGCGGTGAGCTGCTCGCGATGGGCTACGACGTCCCGCCGACCCAGGCGAACTTCGTGTGGCTGCCGCTGGGCGAGCGCACCGCGGCGTTCAACGAACACTGCTTGGCGCACAAGGTGGTCGTGCGCGCGTTCGTGGGCGAGGGGGTCCGTGTGACGATCGGCGAGCCGGACGAGAACGACGCATTCCTCGCGGCGGCGCGCGCGTTCACTTCGTGAGCAGCTGAACGATGGCCGCGACTCCCACCACCACGATGACGCCGCGCAACACGGCGGGTGGGAGTTTGCGGCCGATCTTGGCGCCGATCTGACCGCCGACGACGGACCCGACGGCCAGCAGCAGCACGGCCAGCCACGCCACGTCGGCGATGAAGATGAACATGACGCCCGCGACCAGGTTCACGAACGCGGTCAGCAGGTTCTTCAACGCGTTCATCCGCTGCAGGTGCTCGTTGACGAGCACACCCATGATCCCCATGACGAGCACGCCCTGCGCGGCCCCGAAGTAGCCGCCGTAGATGCCCGCGAGGAACACGCCGATCCAGAGCAGCACGCCGCCGTCGTTGTGGCCGCGCCGGTGCGCGAGCTTGCGGTTGAGCCACGGCTGCATGACCACGAGGACCAGTGCGATCACGATCAGCACGGGCACGATCGCGGTGAAGGCCTTGGCGGGCAACGTCACCAGCAGGACCGCGCCGATGACGCCGCCGATGATCGACGCCGGCAACAGCTTGGCGATGCGGGACTTCTGCCCCTTGAGCTCCTCGCGGTACCCCCACGCGCCGGACAGCGAGCCGGGCACGAGGCCGAGACTGTTCGACACGTTCGCGACCACGGGCGGATAACCGACGGCGAGCAGCACGGGGAACGTCACGAGCGTGCCGCTGCCGACGACGGTGTTGATGCCGCCTGCGAACACACCCGCGATGACCACCGCGATTGCTTCCCAGACCGTCATGTCACCCCCAGGTACCCAATGGTTAGCGACGCTAACACTCCACTCGGGACCGTGAAGTGTGGTGCTCATGACAGCAGGGGTCAGGGCCCCGGCAAAGTCGTGTCGTTGCTGGTAGGCCCTAACCAGGGCCTGTATCGAAGCCAAGCAGCTCCGGCATACCGGACATATTTTTTGGCGCGAAAAGCACGTTCGGGCCATCTATCGGCCCGAACGTGCTTTTCGCGCAAACGACCGATGATCTTGAGTCGGTGGTATTTGCAAACGCCACGAGTCAAGGTCCGACACGGTCACCCGACTTTGCCGGGGCCCTGCACCACAGGTCGATGAAGGTTCCCTTCATCCACAGCGCTCGGGGTGTGGGCGCGCCCGCATCGGACGGGCTGGGACTTTGCCGGGGCCCTGACAGCAGGGGTGGTCACGTCGACACGCTCTTCGTCGACGTGACCACCCCTCGTCCCAGATCACTTGCTCTCTGGGGCACTGTCGATCTTCAGTCAGACGGTCTGACGACGCCTGCCGAGCACGCTCGCGCCGAAGCCGAACGCCACGAGCAGCGCGCCGACGAGGCCGAGGCCCAGCACGGACGCGCCGGTCTTGGCCAGGGCGTCACCCGAACCACCTGCTCCACCACCGCCCGCCGACACGGGCGGCGTGGTGTGGCCGCCGTCTCCGGGCGCGGGCTTCGGAACGGGAACGACCGGGAAGCCGCTGTTCGACTCGCGATCGGCGAAGACCTGCACGTGGCCGCCCCACTCGCCCTCGAACTTCCACGGCCCGTCGACCCTGGCCCAGAAGTCACCGGCGGGCACCTTGGCGAAGTGCACGTTGCCCTTGTCGTCCGAGACGGTCTCGGCGACGTCGATGCCCTGCTCTCGGTCGTGCAGCACGATCCGGGTGTTGCCGAGGGCCTCGCCGGGATCGACCATCCAGTTGCCGTTGCGGTCGTAGTACAGCTCGCCCTTCAGCGAACCGAACCCACCGGGGACGCGAGCGGTGTCGGACGCCTCGGCGGCGTCGGTGTTCCACCCGGCGTACGGAGCGAAGCCGCAGGACGCGACGACGCTGCCATAGGTGAGGGCGGCCTCCGGCACACGCTCGATGGCGATGAACGTCTTGGTCTCACCGGCACCGACCGTCACACCCTTGCCGGGCGGGAGCAGCTCGCCCCACCCGCCGGGGGCGCCACCGCTGGGCGTGCCACCGAGCTGGTTCTCGTTGCCGACGCGGTTGCACCAGGCGGTGATGCCGCTGAGGGCCCGATCACCGCGGTTGGTCAGGGTGATCGTGATCTTGGCGGCCTCGCCGGGCTCGTAGACGTCCTGGTCGAGCTCCAGCTTCGCGCTGAGCGACTCGGTGTACGGCCGCTCACCCCGGCCGATCAGGTGAACCGGGGCGCCCGGCTGCACCCGGATCTTCGTTTCGGTGCTGTCGTAGTGCACGACCCAGCCGTCGGCGAAGGTGTAGTTGACGTAGTAGTCACCCGACGGCAGGTCGTTGAACGAGTAGCGGCCCTCGGCGTCCGTCGTGGTCTTGACGTAGCCGTACGGCGCGCCGCCGTTGGCCTCCACCACCACACCCGCGGCGGCCTCGCCCGCGTCCTGCTGCCCGTTGCGGTTCTTGTCGGTGTAGGCGACACCGGTGATCGCACCCTTGGTCTGCACGATCTCGGCGTCACCGTGGTAGGTGCTGTAGGTGGGGTTCGACCGGCCGAGGAAGTCGACGGCTCCGAAGACGGTCAACCTGCCGTTGTTGAAGTCGCGGATCGTGCCGGAACCCTCGAAGGTGCGGGACTCGCCCGCAGGGATCTGGACACCAGGTCCGGACGGCGCGAAGTCGCCCCACTGCGCGTCGGGGATGTTCAGCGCGTACGGCGAGCTGTACATCCGGACCTTCTCGGCGGTACGCGGACCGATGTTGGTCACGGTCAACGACATGCGCACGGTCTCGTGCGACTCGTAGCGCGTCTTGTCGAACTTCACCGTGGCGCGGATGTCGGCGGGACCCGGTCCGGGCTTCAAGCCGACGAAGATGTTCGTGCCCCAGCCGACGACCGGCACCTCGTCGGCACCAGGGCCGTACCGGAAGTCCCACGGACCGAGGATGACGGCGCGGTAGGTGCCCACCGGCACGTCGACGATCGTCAGCGTGCCCGTGGAGTCGCTCACGCCCTCGGCGACCTGGGCGCCCGTGTCCGGGTGGACCAGGACGATCTTCAGCCCCGCGACCTCCTCGCCGGCGTCACGGATGTGGTTCTCGTTCTTGTCGTCCGCGAGCGACATCGTGACGTTGCCCTTGCCACCGGTCACCGCAGCCTTGGCGCTGGCGTTCGGACCGTCGGTGTTCCAGCCGGGGTTGGGCTGGAAGTCGCAGGCGAGCCAGACGACGCCCGCCTTGGCGGCACCTTCCGGAATGGCCTCGGTGATCGTGAACGACTTCGTCTCGCCGGGCGCGAGGTCGACGCCCTTGTCGAAGATCGCGTTCCACTCCGGGCCGTAGCCGAGGTGGTTGCTGTCACCGATCCTGTTGCAGCCGGCCTGGATGCCGGTGAGCGCGTACTGGCTGATGTTGCTGAGCGTCAGCGAGATCCGCGCGTTCCCGGGGTAGGCGTAGGTGCTCTTGTTGAGCGACGCCTTCGCCGTCAGCAGTTCCGAGTACGGCCGCTCGGCGCGGCCGACCAGCTCGGCCGTCTGGTTCGGGGCGACCGTGAAGGACTCCTGGCCGGCAGGAATGTGAACGACCCAGCCGCCGGGCAGCTCGTAGTACGGGTTGTAGTACGTGCCGGTCGGGATCCCGGTGAAGCTGAACCGGCCGTTCGCGTCCGTCGTCGTGCGGTGCTCCGCGGTGGGGCTGCCACCGTAGATGCTGACCTTCGCGCCCTCGATCGGCTCGCCCGCGTCCGGCTTGCCGTTGCGGTTCACGTCGGCGTAGACGAGGCCGCCCGCGTTGCCGACGGTCTGCGTGACGGTCGCGTTGAGGTGGAAGTGGTTGTCGTTCTGGTTGACGTCGCCCACCTCCGCCAGCACGTAGCCGCTGACGTCGAGCTTGTCGCCGTTGAGGGTCGCGATGGAGCCGGCGACCTCGATGGTGCGGGTCTCACCGGGTGCGAGGGTCGTTCCGGGGTACACGAAGTCGCCCCACGACTCGTACGGCACCTGAATGCCCCATGCGCTCGCACGGACGCGCTCGGCGGCGAACGAGCTCTGGTTGGTGACCGTGATCTTCAGCCGCACCGGCTCGTGCGACTGGTAGTGCGTCTTGTCGATCGACGCCGTGACCTTGAGGTTCGGCAGTTCGGCCGCGGGCTTCTGCGGCTCGTTCTTCTGCTCCCCGGGA
Source organism: Lentzea rhizosphaerae (assembly GCF_042649515.1). Lineage (NCBI taxonomy): Bacteria > Bacillati > Actinomycetota > Actinomycetes > Pseudonocardiales > Pseudonocardiaceae > Lentzea > Lentzea rhizosphaerae. The sequence continues at coordinate 534,178 of NZ_JBHRZI010000057.1, forward strand.
GTCGGCTGCGACGGTGCCTTGGGCGTCTCGGCGGACGTGGTGGGAGCAGGCGGCTGCGTGGACGGCTCGCTGCTCGGCGTCGACGAGGGCGGCGCGGGGTCGCTGGACGACGGCGGCGCGGGCTCGGTCGTCGACGTCGGCGGGAGCGTCGGGTCCGTTGTGGACGGAGGAGCGCTCGGCTCGCTCGTCGGGGTCGGCTCGACGGTCGACGTCGGGGTTTCCGGTTCCAGTGCGAGGGCTCCGGTGGTGGCGCCGCCGAACGCGAGCAGCGCGGCGGTGGCCATCGCGGTGAATCTGAGCAGGCCTCGCCTGACGGGTCTGTCTGACATCTCTCCCCCAGTTGCAGGTGTTTTTGTGGTTGATCAGGTGGTCTTGCGGCGGCCGGCGGCGCGGGCGCCCAGGCCCAGCGCGATCAGCAGCACGGCGAGCACGCCGAGGCCGAGCACGCTGGCGCCGGTCTTGGCGAGCGCGCCCCCGGTGGAGCGGCCACCGGTCGAGCTGCCAACGGTCTGTTCATCCCGGTGGGCGTCGCCGACGTCCTCCGGCAGTGCCGGAGCCGGGCCTGGCACCACGAAGAACGCGGTTCGCTGCAGTTGATCGGCGATGATCAGGTGGTGGCCGCCCCACTCGCCCTCGGACTTCCACGGGCCGTCGACCACCGACCAGTAGTCGCCCGCCGGAACCCCGTCGAAGCGCACGTTCCCCTCGGCGTCCGAGAACGTCTCGGCCACGATGCCGCCGTACTCGCGGTCGGTCATCAGGAAGACCCTGGTGTTGCCGATGGCCTCGCCGGGGTCCACGACGGAGTTCTTGTTGCGGTCGTACGCGAGCGGACCGGCCAGCGAGCCCGTCCCGCCGGGCACGCTCGCCCAGTCGTAGGCGCTCACGACGTCGAGGTTCCACGCGGCCCACGGCGCGAAGTCGCACGCCGCGACCACCCGGTTCTGCCAGCGCGCGGCCGCGGGCACCTTCTCCTTGACGATGATCGTCTTCGTCTCACCGGCTGCGAGCGTCACGCCCTTGTCGCGCAGATCGCCCCAGCCCTCCGTCATCGGCACGCTGCCGAGCTGGCCGTAGCCCGCCCTGTCACACGCCGCGTGGATGTGCCCGACCTCGTAGGCGGCCCGGTTCGACAGGGTGACGGTGATCGTGGCTTCCTCGCCGATCGAGTAGACCGACTTGTCGAGCACCAACGTGGCCTTGAGCGCCTCGGTGTACGGGCGCTCCGCACGTGCGGTGAGCTGCACGGGAGTGCCGGGCAGAACCCGGATCTCCTGGTCGCCCTCGCTGTGGACGACCCATCCGCCGGCCGGCGTGTAGCCGACCCAGTAGTTGCCCGACGGGACGTTCTTGAACGAGTAGCGCCCGTTGGCGTCCGTCGTGGTCTTGAAGTAGCTGTACGGCACGCCGCCGTTCGCCTCGACCAGGACGTCCGCCGCCTCTTCGCCCGGATCCTGCTGCCTGTTGTGGTTGCGGTCGATGTAGACGACACCACCGAGATCGCCGTTGGTCTGCACGACCTCGGCCTCGGCGCTGAAGACCGGGTTGCCGAACTCCGGCACACCGATGTGGTCCACCGAGCCCCAGACCCGCAGCTTGCCGCCGGTGAAGCCGCGGATCTTGCCCGTGACGCTGAACGTCCGGGACTCGCCCGCCGGAATGCGCACGCCAGGGCCGTCCCGCCGGACGTCACCCCACGGGCTGGGGTAGCCGAGGTCGAGGTCGTAGAACCCGTCCATCAACCGGAAGCGCTCGGCGGTCTTGCCGCCGTTGTTCGTGATGGTCACGTCGGCGCGCACCACCTCGTGGGACTCGTAGCGCGGCTTGTCGAGCTTGATCACGCCGCTCAGCGACGGTGGTGCCGCGCGCTTCAGGAACTTGGTGACGGCGCCGGCCTGCTCGGTGACGGTCACCAGCTGCTGACTCTCGTCGGTGAACTCCCACGAGCCCCCGAGAACCGCCCGGTACTGACCGGCCTTCAACCCGGTGAAGTCGGCCTTGCCGTCCGCGCCGCTCGTGCGTTCGGCGACCTGGGCACCGGTCCTGAGGTCGAGCAGCAGAACCTTCGCGCCGCTCACGGCTTCCCCGGCGTCGATGCGCTGGTCGGCGTTCTTGTCCTCGCCGAGCACCATCGAGTAGCCGATGCCGCCGACCACCTTCGCCTCGGCGCGCACGGTCGGACCGTCGGTGTTCCAGTTGACGTTCGGGGCGAAGTCGCAGTTGAGCGTGACGACGCCGGAGGTGAGGGCGGCCTGCGGAACCTTCTCGACGACGGTGAACGTGCGCTGCTGCCCCGGTTCGAGGGACAGGCCCATCTGCAGGTACCACTCCTGGCTCACGCCGAGCGCGTGCTCGACGCGCCCGCGGTTGCACTCCGAGTTGATGTTGGCGATTCTGCGGCTGGTCCTGTTGGTGAGGGTCGTCGTGATCTTCACGGAGCCCGGGTACTCGTAACTGGTGCGATCGAGCGACGCGGTGACGTCGAACTGCTCCGAGTAGGGACGTTCCGCCCGCGCCACGATCTCGGTCGTCACGTTCGCGGTGACGGTGATCATGTCGCCGGTGTTCTTGGCGCGGTGCACGACCCAGCCGTCCTGCAGTTCGTAGGCCAGGTTGTAGGTACCGGGGGCGATGCCGGCGAAGCCGAACCTGCCGTTCGCGTCGCTGGTCGTCTCGTGCTTGGGGCTGCCGAAGAGAGTGATCTTGCCGCCGGAGATCGCCTCGCCGGGGTCCTGCTGCTCGTTGCCGTTCTTGTCGGCGTAGAGGACGCCGGTCACGTTGTTCTGCGCCTGCTGCTGAGCCGGCTCACTGGTGGGCACCGGCTCGGGCGTGTCCACCGGTGCCGAGGTTTCGGTGGGCGCCGACGGTGTGCTCGTCGGGTCGACCTGCGCGAAAGCCGCAGTGCTGAACACGAGCGCGGCAGCGGTCGTCAAGGCACCGATTCTGAACGATCTACCTGGCAACGGATCCTCCACGTCTGAGTGCCGCACCCGCCGCGACGAGCAGCACGCCGAGGAACACGAGGCCGAGCACGCTGGCGCCGGTCCTGGCGAGCGCGACCTTCGTGCCGCCGCCGGCAGGGACGTTCGAGCTGAGGTCGATGGCCGGCCGGGGGCTGCGCGTCAGGTCCGGCACCACCTGGAAGAAGTAGGGGTGGTGGAGGTTGTTGTCCATGACCAGGACGTGGTCGCGTTCGCCCTCGAACTTCCAGGGTCCGTCGATCCACGCCCAGTACTCGCCCGGCGGGATGTTGTCGAACTGCACGTTCCCCTTGGCGTCGGACACCGCCTCGGCGACGGGAAAGCCGTTCTCGCGGTCGGTCATCAGCACGATCCGGGTGTTGGGGATGCCCTCGCCCTCGTTGAACCAGTTGCTGCCGTTGAGGTCCTGGGCGATCCAGCCCTTCAGCGTCTGGAGCCCGCCCTTGATGGCCGCCCAGTCGTAGGCGTGCGCGCCGTCCTTGTTGTGATCGGGATTCGGCGCGAAGTCGCAGTTCACGAACACCCTGCGCGACGAGCGCGCGGAGATGGGAATCGTCTCCTTGACGACGTAGGTCTTCGTTTCGCCGGCCGCGAGCGTCAGGCCGTTGGCTGCCGGACGCAGATCGCCCCAGTTCGACGGCGGGCCGTAGTAACCGGTGCCCCCGAGGTGGTCGCCGTGGCCCAACTCGTTGCACCTGGCCTTGACGCCGCTGATCGGGCGGTCGTCCGTGTTCGTGAGCGTGATGGTGATCTGGGCTTCTTCGTTCATCGCATAGGTGGCCTTGTCGAGCACAGCCGTCGCCTTGAGCCGCTCGCGGTACGGCCGCTCCGCCCGTGCCACGACCTGGGTGACGGTGTTCGGCTCGACCTTGGTCTTCCGCACCTCCCCCTCGAGGTGCACGACCCAGCCGTCCGGCAGCGTGTAGCCGATCCAGTAGCCGCCGGTCGGAAGGTCCTTGAACCTGAAACGGCCGTTGGGGTCCGTCGTGGTCTTGAAGGTGCCGTACGGCGCGCCGCCCTTCACCTCGACTGCGGCACCCCCGGCGGCCTCACCGGCGTCCTGCCGCCCGTCGCGGTTCCTGTCGATGTAGACAACGCCGGTGATGTCGCCCGTGGACATCACGACCTCGACGACGCCGCGGATGTCGTCGAAACCCCAGTGCCAGCCGTCGCTGGCGTGAAACTTGGCGCTTCCCGAGAAGCCCAGCAGGCCGTTGCCGAAGTACCTGATCGTGCCCGCGACCGTGAACGTGCGGGACTCACCGGGGGCCAGCCTGAAGCCAGGACCGTTCGGCCTGAAGTCGCCCCACTGCTCAGCCGGGATGTCCAGGCTGTCGGGATCCCGCAGCAGCTGGACCTGCTCGGCCACCTCACCGCCGACGTTCGTGACGGTCAGTTCCAGACGAACCGTCTCGTGCGACTGGTAGCGCGGCTTGTCGAACTTCACCGTGCCGACGACCTTCGCGGGACCTGAGGGCACCAGGAAGCCGTAGCGGAAGCCACCCTGTTCGGTGATGCTCACCAGCTCCGTGCCGGGGTCGCGGAACTTCCACGGCCCCTGCGGCTCGATCCGGTAGTCGCCGCTCGGCACGTCGGTGAACTCGACCTTGCCGGGCCGTCCGGGGTCGGGACTCGCGTCGAACCTCTCGATCTTCTCGCCGGTCCGCGCGTTGACCAGGGTGTACCTGTCGAAGGCGATGTCCTCGTCGGCGTCGATGTGGCGGTCGGCGTTCTTGTCCTGGCCGAACACCATCGTGAATCCGCTGGAGGCACCGGTGACGGCCGCATCGGCGTGCACGGACGGACCGTCGGTGTTGAGGGCGGCGTTGGGCGCGAAGTCGCAGTCGAGCTCGACGGTGCCGGTTCCTCGGGCGGCGAGCGGGATCTGCTCGTAGATCGTGTACTTGACCGTCTCACCGGCCTGGAGCGTCAAGTTCTTCACCACGTTCCAGCCGCGACCAAGGGAGTGTGCGGAGCCGTCGCGGCCGCAGGCGGCCTGGATGCCGTAGATCGCGCGGTCGGTGGTGTTGGTGAGGCTCAGCGCGATCGTCGCGGTCGACGGCTGCTGGTACGAGGGCCGGTCGAGCGTCGCGGTGGCCTTGAGCTGCTCCGAGTACGGCCGCTCCGCCCGTGCGACGACCTGCGCCGTCTGGTTCGCGACGACCGTGATCACGTCGGCCTCGGTCCTGTGCACGACCCAGCCGTCGGCGAGCCGGTAGGACGGGCGGTAGGTGCCGGGGGCGAGGTCGGCGAAGCCGAACCTGCCGTTCGCGTCACTGGTCGCCTTGCGCTCGGCGACGGTGATCTCGCCGCCGGAGATCGCCTCGCCGGGGTCCTGCTGACCGTTGCGGTTCTTGTCGGCGTACAGGACGCCGGTCACGCCGGTCTGCTGCGGAGCCGGCGCCTGCTCCGAGGTCGACGGCGGCGGCGTGCTCGTCGGGTCGTCCTGTGCGAAAGCCGCGGCCGAGGTCGTGGCGAACACGAGCGCGGCGGCGGTCGTCACGACGCCGAACCGGCGCGCAGCACTGAACGGTCTACCCGGCAACGGATCCCCCAAAGACCCCACGATGATCATGTCTGCCGACGTCAGAGCCCCCGCACGCGTCCGCAAGACGCCCGGAAAGTACCCCAACGCGCTCCGTTTCCGAAAGCGCCGAGTGGCGGGGCCAACGCCTCAGTGCCGTGCCCGCAGTGAGAAGCAGCACACCGAGGACGGCGAGTCCGAGAACGCCGGCACCAGTCCTGGCGAGCGCCACCTTCGTGCCACCGTTGCTCGCGCCACCGGTGGCGGGCTGGTCACCGGCACCTGGCTGTGCGGGATCAGGACCAGGCACCATCCAGAAAACGGGCCACGCGACGTCGTCCGAAATCCAGACAGCGCTCGCGTTCTGGTTCCTGAACTTCCACGGTCCGTCGACCTCAGCCCAGTAGGAACCGGCCGGAACCCCGGTGAAGCGCGCCCATCCCCAGACGTCGGTGGTGGCCTCGGCGACCAGGAAGCCGTTCTCGCGATGAGACATCAACCTGACGCGGACGTTCCCGATGGCGTCGCCGGGGTCGATCACGTAGTCCTCGTCCTTGTCGTACGCGACCAGGACGTTGGCGCTGCCCGGTCTGCCACCGGGAACGTTGGCCCAGTCGTAGGCGGACGCGAAGTCCCTGCCGAACTCGGCCTGCGGTGCGAACTCGCAGAGCAGCTCCACCCGGTTGCGCTTACGTGCCTCGTACGGCACCACCTCGGTGACGACGAGCGTCACCGTCTCGCCGGGGCCGACCGTCACGCCCTTAGTGGACGGACGCAGGTCGCCCCAGCTGTCGGCCAGGAAGTGGCGGCCGCCGAGGTTGTTGGTCTGACGGTCGCGGTTGCACAGGGCGTGGACGCCGTTGATCACGTAGCCGCCCCTGTTCGTCAGCCTGACGGTGATCTTGACTTCGTCACCGACCGCGTAGGACGTCCTGTCGAACTGGACCGTCGCCTTGAGCACCTCGGCGTACGGACGCTGCGCACCCGCGACGAGCTGAGCAGGCCGCCCGGGCTCCACCCGGATCTTCTGGACGACGTCGCCCGGGACGTGGACGATCCACCCGCCGGCCAGCGTGTAGCCGACCGAGTAGCCACCGGCCGGGAGACCGTTGAACGAATAACGGCCATCAGCGTCCGTGGTGGCCTTGTGGTAGCCGTACGGCGCGCCGCCGTTGGCCTCCACCACAGCGCCCGCTGCGGCCTCGCCGGGGTCGGGTTGCCCGTTGTTGTTCTTGTCGAGGTAGACGAGACCGGTCAGCGCGCCTTCGGTCTGCACGATCTCGACCTCGGCGCGGAAGGGCTTCCGGGGCGTGTGCGGCTGGTCGCTGTACCCGTAGGACCCCGAAACGATCACCTTGCCGTTCCGGTAGTCGCGGATCTTGCCCGCGACGGTGAAGGTGCGGGTCTCACCAGGGGCGAGTGTCGTGAAGCGACGCCAGTGGTGCTCCCACTGCTCCCCCGGGATGTCCATGTCCGGGGAGTCGCCCTGCACCCAGACGCCGGTGGACTCCCCGCCCACGTTCGTGAGGGTCAGGTCCCACTGCACCGTCTCGTGCGACTCGAAGCGCGGCTTGCTGAACGTGACCGTGGCGCGGACGTCCGCCGGTGGCACGGGCTTCAGGAACCTGACGCTGGATCCGCCGTGGTCGGCGACGCGAACGAGCTGCGGCCCGTCGCTCGCGAACGACCAGGGCGCGCGAACCTCAGCTCGGTAGTCGGTCTTCTCCAGACCGATGAACTCGATCTTGCCGTCTGGGCCGCTCGTGCCCTCGATCACCGAGGCGGGGTTCGTCGTGTCGTGGAGGAGGACCTTCGCACCGCTGATGGCCTCGTCCGCGTCGATGAGGGAGTTCGCGTTGCGGTCCTCGCCGAGGATCATCGTGTGCTTGCCGCGGCCTTCGATCACCGGTGCGTCCTCGTGCAGGACCGGGCCGTCGGTGTTCCAGCCGGCGTTCGGGGCGAAGTCGCAGTCGAGCGTGACCTTGCCCGTCGTGCGCGCGGACTCCGGGACGTCGTCGACGATCGTGAGTGTGCGCCTCCCACCGGCCGCGAGTGTGATGCCCTCCCCGCTCAGCACGTCCCACCTCGGGCCGCGTCCGAGCGCGCCGGGGGCGTTCTTGCGGTCACAACGCGCCTGGATGCCGCTGATCGGGCGGTCGGTGGTGTTGATCAGGATCAGCGTGGTGGTCACCGACGTCGGGTAGAAGTAGGTGTTGTCGTGGAAGAACCCGAACACCCTGAGCTGCTCCGAGTACGGGCGCTCAGCACGTGCAACCAGCTCGGTCGTCGTGTTCTCGGTGACCGTGACCACGTCACCTTCCGGCTTGGCGTGGTGCACGACCCAGCCGCCGGCCAGCGCGTACGACGGCTTGTAGGTGCCGGGAGCGAGACCGGCGAACGCGAACTTGCCGTCCGCGTCGCTGGTCGTCTTGTGCACGGCGCTGTCCGGACCGACGAGGGTGACCTCTCCGCCAGAGATCGCCTCGCCGGAGTCCTGCTCGCCGTTGCGGTCCTTGTCGGCGTACAGGACGCCAATCACGCCGGTCCGCGGTGGCTCTGCCGGGTCGTCCTGGGCGAACGCGACCCCGGAAGTCGTGGCGAACAGGAGTGCGGCAGCGGTCGCCACAGCACCGAACCTGAACACACGTCGAGAGTTCTTCATGACTGCCTCGACGCCGGCCAGCGCCTCAGTGCGGCGCCCGCCGCGACGAGCAGCGCACCGAGGAACGCGAGTCCGAGAACGCTCGCACCGGTCCTGGCCAACGCGACCTTCGTGCCACCGGTGCTCGTGCCACCACCGGCGGGCTGCACGCCGTCACCTGGCTGGACGGCACCGGGATCGGGCTCCACGCCGATGTAGTACAGCCCGCTGCCCCCGGCGCGAACGCCCACAGTTCGGTACTGCTCCACGATCTTCCACGGCCCGTCGACCGTCGCCCAGTACATGCCTGCCGGGACGTCGGTGAAGCGCACCCATCCCCAGACGTCGCCGACCGCCTCAGCGACCAGGAAGCCGTGTTCGCGGTCGGACATCAGCCGCACGCGGGCGTGGGGGACGACGTCGCCCGGATCCATCACGTGGTCGCCGTCCTTGTCGTGCGCGACCAGGGCCATGACATCGCCGTTCCCGCCACCGGGCACGTTGGCCCAGTCGTAGGCCGGCGCGAAGTCCCTGTTGAACTCTGCCCGAGGCGCGATCTCGCACAGCAGCTCGACCCGGTTGGCCACTCGCGCGGCTTCGGGCACCCGCTCGGTGACGACGAGCGTCACCGTCTCACCGGGGTTGACCGTCACGCCCTTGGCGTGCCAGCGCAGGTCGCCCCAGCTCTCGGAGGGGTTCACGCGGTCGCCGAGGTGGTTGTCGCCCTGGTTGCGGTTGCAGAGCGCGTGGACGCCGTTGATCACGTAGCCGCCCCTGTTGGTCAGCTTGACGGTGATCTTGACTTCCTCGCCGACCGCGTAGGCCGTCTTGTCGAACTGCACCGTCGCCTTGAGCACCTCGGCGTACGGACGCTGCGCACCGGTGACGAGCTGAACGGACTTGCCCGCCTCGACCTGGACGTGCTGCACGACGTCGTCCGGGAAGTGCACGATCCACCCGCCGGCGAGCGTGAAGCCGATCGAGTAGGCGCCGGTCGGGAGCTCGTTGAAGGAGTAACGGCCCTCAGCGTCCGTAGTGGCCTTGTAGTAGTTGTAGGGCGCACCGCCGTTGGCCTCGACCACGGCGTCCGCTGCGGCCTCACCGGGATCGGGTCGGCCGTTGTGGTTCTTGTCGAGGTAAACGACGCCGCTCACCGAGCCCTTGCTCTGCTCGATGTCGACCTCGCCGTAGAACTGCTTGTGGACAGGCGGGTTCTGCTCGTCGAAGTAGTCGATCGATCCCGAGACGGTGACCTTGCCGTTCCGGTAGTTGCGGATCTTGCCCGAGAAGCTGATGGTGCGTGACTCACCGGCGGGAACGGACACACCGGTGAGCTGCTCGTCCGGGATCTGCAGGTCCGGGAAGTAGCCGGAGGGCCTGACCCACGTGTCCATCCCGCCGACGTTCGTGAGGACCAGGTCCCACTGCACCGTCTCGTGGGACTTGAAGCTCGGCTTGGCGAACTTCACCTCGGCGCGGATGTCCGCGGGCTTCACGTACTTCACGACCCTGTGGCTGGTTCCGCCCTGGTCGGCGGCGCGCACGTGCTGCACCTCACCGGCGAACATCCACGGTCCGCGGGTCTGCGCCCGGTAGTTGGTCTTCTCCAGGCCGGTGAACTCGACCTTGCCGTCCGGACCGCTCGTGCCCTCGACGCTCCCGAAGTGGTTGTTCCAGTCGTACAGAACGACCTTCACACCGCTGACGGCCTCGTCGGCGTCGATGCGCGAGTCACCGTTGCGGTCCTCGCCGACCACCATGGTGTGGTTGCCGTTGCCCGGGATCACCTGGGCGTCGGCGTGCAGGACCGGGCCGTCGGTGTTCCAGCCGGCGTTCGGGGCGAAGTCGCAGTCGAGGGTGACCTTCCCGGCCGCGCGGGCGGCTTCCGGGATCTCCTCGACGATCGTGAACGAGCGCCACTCGCCCGCCGCGAGCGTGACGCCGGCACCGCTGAGCACGTCCCAGCCTCGGCCGTGGCCGAGCGCGCCGGGGGCGTTCTTGCGGTCACAACGCGCCTGGATGCCGCTGATCGCGCGGTCGGTGGTGTTCCTGAGCGTGACCGAGGTCGTCACCGAGGACGGGTGCCGGTAGAGGTAGTGGTCGAAAGCCGCCCAGGTGACCTTGAGCTGCTCCGAGTACGGGCGCTCAGCACGCACGACGACGTCTGTGGTCGCGTGCTCGGCGACCGTGATCAGGTCACCGTCCGCCTTGGCGTGGTGCACGACCCAGCCGCCGGCCAGCGCGTACGACGGCTTGTAGGTGCCGGGAGCGAGACCGGCGAACGCGAACTTGCCGTCCGCGTCGCTGGTCGTCTTGTGCACGGCGCTGTCCGGACCGACGAGGGTGACCTCTCCGCCAGAGATCGCCTCGCCGGAGTCCTGCTCGCCGTTGCGGTCCTTGTCGGCGTAGAGAACACCGGTCACACCGCCCTGCTGCGGGTCGTCCTGCGCGAAAGCCGCGGCGGACGTGATGCCCAACGCGAGCACCGCGACGGCCGTCAGAACCCCGAACCGCAGCGCGGCACGATTCATCGACGTTCCGGACAACGAATCCCCCAAGAGCCCCAGAAAGACGGGCGAAAAGTACCTCAGCAGATCATGTTCACGGAAGCGTCATCAGGTCACGAAATGTTCACACGAGAAGAAGAGTCCGCGATTCAAGATTTTTTCGAATCGAGGGCAACCGAAGCTTCCGGTAAAGCGTGAGCAGAGCGGGCACCAGTGCGTCCGTGGCGGCTCATCGCCACGCCCGCCGCGACGAGGAGCACGCCGAGGAAAGCGAGCCCGAGCACACTGGCGCCGGTTTTGGCGAGCGCGACCCTCATTCCGCCGCTCGTGCCACCGGTCGCGACCTGCTCGCCATCCGCGGTGCCCGGCGGCGCGGGAGCTTGGCCTGGAACCACGCCGAACCAACCCTGGATCTTGGCGTCGGCTCCCACGCGGACGTAGGCGTTGTTCGGGTCCTCGAACTTCCACGGACCGTCGATCCACGCCCAGTACTCACCCGGCGGAACCTGATCCAAATACGCACGTCCGTTGGCGTCGGTAACCGCGTCCGCGACCACGGCGCCGTATTCGCGGTCGGTCATCAGCGCGATCCGGGTGTTGGGCACGGCCTCGCCGGGGTCCACCCTCAGGTTCTTGTTGACGTCGTGCGCGAGCAGGACGTCAACCGCACCGAACCGACCGGGAACGCTGGCCCAGTCGTAGCCGGACGGACCGTCGGTGTTGTGCACCGGGTTCGGCGCGAAGTCGCACGCAACGGCCACCGCCCGCGATTCCAGCGCCTTGGCCGGCACCTTTTCGGTGGCGACGATCGTCCGCGTCTCACCGGAGGCGAGTGTCACGCCCTCGGTGCCCGGACGCAGGTCGCCCCAGCCCTCCGGCATGGGGGTGAAGCCCATGCGGCCGCCGAGCTGGTTCAGCTCCGCGTTCCGGTTGCACCCGGCCTGAACGCCGCGGATCTCGCGGTCGCTGGTGTTCGTCAACGTGACGGTGATCTTGGCGATGTCCCCTGCCTGGTAGGTGGACTTGTCGAGCACCACCGTCGCCTTGAGGGACTCGCGGAAGGGCCGCTCCGCACGTGCGACGAGCTCGACGGGCTTGCCCGGCTCCACCCGGAACCGGGGTTTGTCACCGTCGAGGTGCACGGCCCAGCCGTCGGCCAGCGTGTAGTTGATCGAGTAGTAGCCGGACGGGATGCCCTTGTAGTGGAATCGACCGTTGTCGTCCGTCGAGCCCCCGTAGCCCCTGAGTGGCGTACCGCCACCGAGCTCCAGCTCGGCGCGGACGGCGCCCTCGCCCGGATCCATCTGCCCGTTGCGGTTCTTGTCGGTGTAGACGACACCGATGATGTCACCGGTGGTCTGGACGATCTCGACCTCGTTCAGGGAGGTGAAGTAGCCCGAAGTGCCGGCGTGGTAGATCTCCGCGATGACGGTCAGCTTGTCGTCCCAGAGCTGGCGGATCTTGCCGGAGACGCTGACCGTGCGGGACTCACCCGCGGGAATCCGCACGCCAGGACCGTCCCGCCGCAGATCGCCGAACTGCTCGCCGGACACCTCCAGCGCGCTGAACGGGGCGACCTGGACGTGCTCGGCGGGCTGGCCGCCGACGTTCGTGATCGTCAGCTCGACGCTGATGGTCTCGTGCACCTCGTAGCGGGGCTTGCCGAACTTCAGCGAAGCCTTCAGCTCGGCGGGAACTGCTCGCTTGAGGATCCGGTGGCCGGAGCCCGCGGGCTGAGTGATCTGCACCCGGCTGGTGTCCTGGAACGCCCACGAGCCGCGGACCACCGCGTCGTAGTCACCGACCGGGAGATCAACGAACTCGATCTTGCCGTCCGCGCCGCTCGTGCGCATGGCGATCTGCTTGCCGGTCTGCGGCTGCAGCAGCACGACCTCCGCGCCCTGCACCGCTTCGTCCGCGTCGATGCGCGAGTTGGCGTTCCGGTCCTCGCCGACGACCATCGTGTAACCGCCGTTGTCGCTGGTCACGACCGCCTCGTCGTGCAGGGTCGGCCCGTCCTTGTTGAAGCCGTAGTTCGGCACGAACTGGCAGTCCAGCGTGACCCTCCCCTCCCTGCGCGACCTCTCCGGGAGCTGCGCGACGGCCGTGAACGTGCGCTGCTCACCGGGCTCGAGCGCGACGCCGGACCCCCACAGTCCAGGCCATCGCTGGGGGCCGAGCCCGATCCCGCTGAAGTTGGTGTTGCACGCGCCCTCGATGCCGCTGATCCGGCGATCCGAGATGTTGGTGATGGTCACCGTGGTCGTCGCGGACGACGGGTAGTGGTAGCTCTCGCGGTCGAGCGATCCGGTCACCGAGAGCCGCTCGCGGTACGGCCGTTCGGCGCGTGCCGTCACCCTGGTCGTGTTGTCGGCGGTGACCTCGATCACGTAGTCGCGGCTGCTGTCGTGGTGCACGACCCAGCCGTCGGCCAGTTCGTACAGCGGCTGGTAGACGCCGGGTTCGAGGTCGCGGAAGACGAACTCGCCGTTCGCGTTCGTGGTCGTCTTGGGACTGTTCGCCACGCGGACGGTGAAAGCCGTCACCACGACACCGGAGAGCGCCTCACCGGCGTCCTGCACCGTGTTGGCGTTCCTGTCGGCGTAGAGAACGCCCGTCAGGCTGTCCTTCGTGGACAGGACCTGAGGCTGCGCGGGCGGCGGCGCCGGCTCGGAGGACGGCGGGGTGGAGGACGTCGTGACGACCGGCGGTGTCGTGGTCGTCGGCTCGTCCTGCGCCAACGCGGGCGTCGTGCCGAACGCGAGCAACGCGACGGTCGTCAGAACCGCGAACCTGACCGCTCTACCAGACAAGGAAGCCCCCACGTGCGGAAACTACCCCGGCGAGTCGCGCCCGCCCAAGCTCGGGGGATTTTCCTCTCACCAGGGCAACCGGCCCCTCACGTCGAGCGTGAGCACTGCGAGGACGACTGCGTCCGTCGCGCGGTGGCATGCTGGTCGCCGTGACACCGGAGGACCTGGCACACCTGCGCCGGGCACGTGACCTGATGGACCGGGAGTACGCCAGGCCGCTGGAGGTGCCCGCGATGGCCCGCGCCGCCCTGATGTCACCGTCGCACTTCTCCCGCCAGTTCCGCGCGGCCTACGGCGAAACCCCGTACGGCTACCTGATGACCCGGCGGATCGAGCGCGCGAAAGCGTTGCTGCGCCTGGGAAAGCTGTCCGTGACCGAGGTCTGCGTCGAGGTCGGCTGCACGTCCCTCGGCTCGTTTTCCGCCCGCTTCACCGAACTCGTCGGCGAGACGCCCTCGGCCTACCGCGCGCGGTCGCACTCCGCGCTCGCCTCGGTGCCGGGCTGCCACCTCAAGGGCCTGACGCGACCGAGCAGGTTTCGAGAAGCGCCGCGAACCCCGCCTACCTAGGGTTTTGCCCATGAAGCTCTCGCACACGTTCCTCTTCGTCCACGACCAGGACGCCGCGCTGAAGTTCTACCGCGACGTCATCGGCCTCGAGGTCCGCACCGACGAGACCATCGAGGACGGCTACCGCTGGCTCACCGTCGGCCCCGCGGACCAGCCGGACCTGGAAATCGGCCTGTCCCGCATCGGCCCGCCCGTCCCGCCGACCGACTACGAGGCGCTGCACTCGTTGCTGGCCAAGGGATCCCTGCAAGGCATCATCTTCGAGGTCGACGACGTGGACGCGAAGTTCGAACAGGTCCGCGCGGCCGGCGCCGAGGTCATGCAGGAGCCGATCGACCAGTTCTACGGCGTCCGCGACTGCGCGTTCCGCGACCCGTCGGGCAACATGATCCGCTTCTCGTCCCCTCGCTGAAAACCACTTCTGGTTTCTTCGGCGGCGTGCTTCAGTAGTTCCCTCTGGCGCACTCACAGACAAGGTCGATGCCATGGCAGCCCCGGACACGCCGGGTGCCTTTGCCGTGCCCGGTGACACCCACGTCATTCTTCGTGCGATCACCAGGAGCATCCACCTTGAAGTGGTACACCTCTTTCTTCACTGATCTGGCCAACACCTTCTGGCGCGGCGCCGTCCAGCCCGCGCAAACGTCAGCCGAAATCGACTTCGTCACCAGCCTCACCCCAGGCCGCCGCGTGCTCGACGCACCGTGCGGCAGCGGCAGGCACAGCATCGAACTGGCCCGCCGCGGCTACTCGGTGACCGGCCTGGACATCTCGCCGGAAGCCATCGCGCACGCCCGAGCGGCGGCCCCGTCGCTGGACTGGCGGCTGGGCGACGTGACTTCCCTGGGCTCGCTGGGTGTCGAAGCCGACCTGGCGCTGTGCATGGGCAACAGCTTCGGCTACCTGGACCACGCGGAGTCGCAACGGTTCCTGTCCGACCTGGCAGCCGCCGCACCGGTGCTGGTGCTCGACTACGGGTGCGCGGCGGAGTCGTTGCTGCCGTCGCTGCCGGGCGAGATCCGGATGTCGGCGGGAGGCGTCGACATGGTCGCGGCCAACAGGTTCGACGTGGCCTCCGGCCGGCTGCTGATCGACTTCACGTTCACCTGCGGGGAGCGGGTGCAGCGGTCGACGTGTGTGCAGCACGTTTACACGGCTGGTGAGCTGAGCCGGATGTTGGTGGAGGCCGGGTTCGCGTCGGTCGCGTTGTACGGGGACACCGACGGGAGTCCGTTCGGGGTCGGCAGTCACCGGTTGCTGGCGGTGGCTCGGCGCTGAGAACGAGAAAGGCCGGGGCCTCGCGTTGGCGTACGAGCGTCACGGGGCCCCGGCCGTTCTGAACTGCGGAAGCGGAGGGATTTGAACCCCCGGACGGTTTCCCGTCTCCCGCTTTCAAGCTGAGCGCTGCTCAGCTCTGTGCATCGCCAGGTCTTTGCAGGACAAATGCACCCTAGCAGCGAGCGTAGGTCGGCAAAGCGTGTGCACTTAAGTTGATCACGCTAGGGGGTTCTTCTCGTTTGAGAGGTCAGACTGAGGCGAGCTGGCCGTCGGCCCACTGGTGGGCGGCGTCCGCCATACGCTGCTTCCACGGCTGTGGGTCGCTGGTAGCGATGTCGGTCCACATTTCGACGTTGGCGCGGGCGAACACGCCGAGCGCGGTTCGAGGGGCAGAAGCCCACGCGCGCGTGCGGCTCACGAGTTGCCCGGCCTGTGCGGCGGTGTGCCCGGCAGCGATCAGCCGCAGGGCGAGGCAGCACGGATCGATCCATGCGGCGCCGCGAGTCGGCCATGCCCAGTCGATCATCCGGGGCGTGCCGTCCGGGGTGATCAGGATGTTGTCCGGGTTGTAGTCAGTGTGCAGCAGCGTCTCGCCGCCGAGCAGCTCGGCCTCGGCGTCGTCGAGGTACCCGCGCCACCGCTTCCGCGCGTCCTTCAACGGCAGGTCCGGCACCGGAAGCGACGTCAGCGTGTCTACAGCCGCCAAGACGGCCGGGAGGTCCGGCGAGCCCGGCGCGTAGTCAGGGTGGCGCCCCGCGATGTACTCGAACGCCAAGACGTCCCAGCCGCCGGCGTCGTCGAGCCGCCAGAGCAGCGCCGGGGCGAGCGGCTGGACATGCGGGTTGATCGTCGCTTCGCGTTGTTGCGCGATGACACCAGCGTGGTCGGTGCGGATGCCCTTGACGAACACCTGTCCGCCGGGGGTGTCCAGGACTGCGGCGAGCGCCGAATTCATCCCCTGCGACAGGGTGCGTGCCGCCGTGATCTGTCCGACCTGTGCGCCGATCGCATCGCGCAAACCGGCGGTAAGGCTGTCCCACTCGATGCGTTCTTGCATGTTCCTCGACCATCGTCGTCCGCCCGTGAACGGGGCGAGGCTAGCTGACATGACAAAGGTGGCCGGACGCGACGCGCGTCCGGCCACCTGGTTTGGTGACAACCCGACTAGTACGGGTTGTCGTCCGATGCGGTGCAGTTACACCGGTTGTAGGCGCCGAGCACCTCGACGTCGTCGACCATCACGACGGCGTCGGCTGCAATCGGCGGCTCCGACTGTTCAAGCGTCCCGCCGACTGCAACAGCAGCCGACGGTGGCAACAGATCGAGCATCACCACGGACATGCGTAATCACCTCCCCCCGTGTTGGCAGTAGCGCTCAAGGGGTGCCTTCGCCGTCTGGTACAGCTTCGCCAGAGGGCGACAGGTCCAGCAGGTTCCCGACAGCGCGCACCCGGAACAGCCGCCGGTACGTCCCATGAGCGAGTCAGCGACACCGGCGAGCTGACGCAGGGCGTCGAGGCCGTGGTCGACGAGCGAGAACTGTGCGTCGCGACCGACCTTGCAAATGCTCGCCATGCCGTACGGGTCGGCGTGGAAGTGCGTGTGCCCGGCGCCGCACCCGGTGAACGGCCTGCGGGCACGCAGGAACTCGGGCGACTGCGACGGCAGCGTTTCCGCACCGCCGTAGATCGTGGGCGAGATGTTGGAGTACACGTTGCAGGTGACGCCGAGGCCCTCCGCGAACGCCTCCATCTCGGCGAGTTCGTGCTCGTTGCGCTCGGTGATCACGATGTTGAAGTGCAACGGCAGCCCGTGCTCGTGTGCCGCCGAGATTCCCGTCGTGAACGCCTTGTGTGAGCCGCGCCGCGCCGTCACCGCGTCGTAGACCTCGGCGCTGGCTCCGTAGACGCTGACCGTGATCCGGTACGGGCGTCGTGCGGTCAGGAGGTCGAGTATCGGCGGCGAGTGCAGGCGCGACCCGTTCGTCGAGATGGTGATCATCATCCCGAGGTCCCATGCGGTCGTGTAGACCGGCGCGAACAGCTTGTCGATCGTCGGCTCACCGCCGGTGAGCTGCACCCACAGCACCCCGGCGTCGCGCATCGTGTGCAGCAACTGCTCCCGGTCGCGCCATTCGAGCCCGTCGAACTCCTTCACTCCGAGGTAGCAGTGCGGACAGTCGTAGTTGCACCCGAGGTTCAGCTCGTACGACGCGCGGCCGTACCCGTGCTCCGACGGCTCGCGGACCTTCACCGCATCGGTAAGCGGCCTGCCGGTGATGTCGATGCCCCAACGCTGCTGGGCTGCATCGACCAGCCACTGTGGACACGCGCTGTCCGCGTGCGTCGACAGTGCGAGCAGCTCCTCGAACCTTCCGGAACCGATCTTCACCGCTCGCTGGTCGTCCGGTTTCAACACCAGGTGGTCATTCAGGAACGGACTTGCGATGAGCGCGTGCATCAGCCTCTCCCGTGGTTGGGTCGTGGAGTTCCGATCAGCGGCCGTGCTCGGTCGCGAGGCAGGCGGGACATGCATGGGCCGGATCGGTCGGCTTCGGGGGCGAGCTGATCGGCTCGAACGGCGCGCGGTCGCACCTCGGCGTGACCACCCCGTCGACGATCGACTCTGCCCGGTGAGCCCGTGAGCACGCCAGACGATCGCCGGATCGCGTTCGCCAACGAGCTGATCCGCGTCCGCAAGAAGGCCGGACTGAACGGCAAGCAGCTTGCGGAACGGTGCGGTTGGCAGGCGTCGAAGGTCTCCAAGATCGAGAACAAGCGACAAGACCCTACGGACTCCGACGTCCTCGACTGGATGACCGCGGTCGAGGCGCCGGAGTCCGAGGTTGAGCGGATGCGCGAGTGGCTCCGTTCGATCGACATCGACCGTGCCTCTTGGAAGCACCAGCTTCACAGGGCCACGCTGACAGACAGAACTACAGTCGACAGATCGAGAGCAGCGTCTCGATCATCCGTGTGTTCGAGTTGATCGTCGTGCCGGGGCTCGTGCAGATCGCCGAGTACGCCAGGCACATCTTCATCAGCGCTGCGCAGTTTCAGCAGACGCCGATGGACACCGACGACGCCGTAAGCATCCGCATCGAGCGGCAACGAGCGCTCTACGACAGCGCGAAGAGCATTGAACTGCTCATCTGCGAGTCGGCGCTGATGTACTACGTGTGCCCACCCGAGGTGATGGTCGCGCAGATCGACCGACTGCAAGCGCTCCTCGGTCTTCGCGTGCGATTCGGCATCATCCTCTTGGGGACGAGACTTCCGACGGTGCCACCGAACGGCTTCTGGATCGTCGGCGATCGGGTCCTGATCGAGACCGTCGACACCGAGATCAACACTGAGACACCTGCCGACCTTGAGACCTACAACCGCCTGATGGACCAGCTGTGGACCGTCGCGGTGGAGGGAGACAAGGCGCGCAAGATCCTCGTTCGCTGTGCGGAGGCAGCATCAGCAGCCGCCGCACAGATGGACGGCAGTCCGCCGCAGGAGGGGAACTAGCCAATGGAACAGATGCAGTTCCGCAAGTCGAGTTACAGCGTCGGCAACCCAGAGCAGTGCGTCGAGGTCGCATTCGCCCGCGACGGTGTGCGCGTGCGCGACTCCAAGGGCTCGGCACTCAACCTTCTTGAGGTCGGGCCAGATGCGTGGGCAGCGTTCGTAAGGTCGTCGCGGTCATCCGCATAGGGCGCCCGGTCTGTGCCCGTGCGCCAGCGTAGGTCGCTCTTCGTCAGAAGTGACGAAAGCGTGTGTACTGGACACGCTATACGCGCTAAACCGTGTACTGCACGAAGTACCCCTGCGCTGCGTTTTGGCAGTTCAGAGGTTATGAGCGGAAGCGGAGGGATTTGAACCCCCGGACGGTTGCCCGTCTCCCGCTTTCAAGGCGGGTGCATTCGGCCGCTCTGCCACGCTTCCCCGACGCCACCGGCGTCCGTGCGGAAGCCTAGCCGTTCGACTCCCGGAGGTGTGTCATGACCCGGTCGAACACCTTGGCCAGCACCTCGCCCTCTTCCGGGGTGATGAGGTCGACGATGTGCTCGCGCACGCCGCGCAGGTGTGTGGGGGCCGCCTCCACCAGTTGGGCCATGCCCTTCTGGGTCAGCTCGGCCAGTACGCCTCTGCCGTCCTCGGTGCACTCGCGGCGCAGCACCAGGCCCGCCTTCTCCATGCGCGCCACCTGGTGGGAGACGCGGGACTTGGAGGAGGCGACGTCCTCGGCGAGTTGGGTCATGCGCATGCTCTGGTTGGGCTGCTCCGAGAGCCTCACGAGGATCTCGTAGTCCGCGAGTGACACTCCGTGCGTGTCCTGCAGCTCTCGGTGCAGGCGGTCCATGAGCATGGAGGAACCGTTCACGTAGGTGCGCCACGCACGCATCTCGCCCTCGTCGAGCCAGCGCGGCTCCTGCTCACTAGGTGTCACGGGAACAGGCTAGCCCCGACGATGACGATCGAGACATTGCTCTGGAAAACGTCGCGCCCGGAAGGCAGACTCCTCCGCCGTACACGCGCGTTAACCACGCCTTGAAAGGCCTCTAACCCATGAGTTCGTTCAGACGGCTTTCCGTTCTGGCGATCACCGCCGCCGCGGCCACTGTCATCAGCGCTACCGGGCCTGCCCAGGCCGATGTCCAGTCACTGCGCGGTCGGGGCACGGTTGACGTGCGCCTGATCGGGATCAACGACCTGCACGGCAACATCGAACCGCCGTCCGGGTCGTCCGGGCGCGTCATCCTCCCGGACGGCACGACCGTCGACGCTGGTGGCGCCGCCTACAACGCGACGCACATCAAGAACCTCCAGAACGAGGTCAAGAACTCCGTCATCGTCGGGCAGGGCGACCTGATCGGCGCGTCACCGATCGTGTCCGCGTTGTTCCACGACGAGCCGACGATCGAGGTGCTCAACAAGGTCGGCATGGACGCGACCGCGGCCGGCAACCACGAGTTCGACGAGGGCTACAAGGAGCTCCTGCGCATGCAGCGCGGTGGCTGCCACCCCACGGACGGGTGCCAGTTCCGCGACTCGTACCCCGGCGCGAGCTTCCCGATCCTCGGCGCGAACGTCACGAAGGTCAAGACCGGCCTGCCGGCGCTGCCGCCGTTCTGGGTGGAGATCCGCGACGGGATGCCCATCGGCTTCATCGGCATGCCGCTCAAGGACGTGCCGATCCTGGTCGACCCGAACGGCATCAAGGAGCTGCAGTTCGGTGACGAGGTCAAGGCGGCCAACAAGTACGCCAACTTCCTCGACGCGATCGGCGTGAAGTCGATCGTCCTGCTGGTGCACCAGGGCGACCAGGTCACGTCGCCCCAGGGCGGCCCCAACGCGTGCAACGTCGCGGCCAACAACCCCGGCAGCGTCATCGCCACGCAGGTCAGCCCGAAGATCGACGCGGTCTTCTCCGGCCACAGCCACCAGCACTACAACTGCGTGGTCAAGGACCCGGCCGGCAACCCGCGGCCGTTCATCGAGGGCCTGGCGTTCGGGCGTGAGCTCAGCGTCGTCGACCTGAAGATCGACCGCCGGACGCGCGACGTCATCCGCGGCGAGACCAAGGCCGACAACAAGATCGTCACCCGCACGGTCACGCCGGACCCCACCGTCCAGGCGATCGTCGACCTGGCCAAGACGAAGTCCGCCCCGATCGCCAACAAGCCGGTCGGCACGATCGGCTCGGACATCGTGAGGGCGCAGAACCCCGCCGGTGAGTCGCCGCTGGGCGACCTGATCGCCGACTCGCAGCTCGAGGCCACCAAGGCCAACGGCGCCGTGCTCGCGCTGATGAACCCCGGTGGCGTGCGCGCGGACCTCACGTTCGCCAGCTCGCCGGTGGGCGAGGGCAACGGTGTGGTGACCTACGGCGAGATGTTCACCGTCCAGCCGTTCGGCAACATCCTGCAGACGGTCACGATGACCGGCGAGCAGATCAAGAACGTACTGGAGCAGCAGTTCACCGCAGCCAGGCAGTTCGTGCTGCAGCCGTCGGCGGGCCTGAAGTACACGTGGTCGGCGGCAGCGCCCTTCGGGTCGAAGGTCTCCGGCATCACGCTCAACGGCATCGCGCTCGACCCGGCCGCGAGCTACCGCGTCACGATCAACAGCTTCCTGCAGGGCGGCGGTGACGGCTTCAGCGAGTTCACCAAGGCCACGAACATCACCGGTGGCGGGATCGACCTGGACGCGTTCTCCGCGTACCTGAAGGCGCACCCCGGCGCGACTGCGCCCGCGCTCGACCGGATCACCAGGCAGTAGCAACCGCGTGAACGAGGGCCATCTCGGCGGCGAAAGTCGCCGGGATGGCCTTTTTCGCGTGTCGTACTGCTCCATTTGATCTAGAGTGAGGGCCGATGTCGTGGTTGCGTCGGCTCCTGCTGCTCGCCGGTCTGGTGACCGGCGCCTGGCTGCTGGGCAGCGCAGGTGAGGCGAGTGCCGACGTCAAGGTCGAGATCGACCACCTGAACGTCGAGGTGCGGCTGCCCGTCGTGGACGTGGCGGTGAAGGTGGCGACAGTCCCGCAACGGCCGGAAGCTCCTGTCCCGTCCCAGCCGGACCCGCGCGTCGAGACTCCCGCACCGGCGCCCGCGCCACCTCCAGCACCTCAGCCGGTCGTGGAAGCGCCCGTTCAGGCCGAAGCGCCGCCACAGCAGCAGCACACGCACACGACGCCGCCGTCGACGACGCGGCCCACGAACCCCGTTCCCGTTCCCCAGCAGCCGCAACCGCAGGCCGAGCAGCCGATCACCGGCACGCTCCCGCAGAGCGGCGCGGGTCAGGCGGGCGGAAACCAGATCCCGGCGGGCACGCTGCCGCACGCGATGCGGCCGCCCACCGCAACGACGTCTCTCGTCAGTTCCGAACAGCTGGACGTACCGCGTAGCCTCCGCGCAGAAGAACCAACGTTTTCCCCTGATTGATCCAGTGCCGTCGCCTTCACGGCCACGCACAGGGATCCGTCATTCCACTCCAGGGAGAACAGTCATGCGCAAGAACCTCAACCGGACCATGTCCGCCGCCCTGCTGACCGGCGGGCTCATGGTCGCGACCGCCGGGTTCGCCCAGGCGATTCCGGTCCCGATCAACGTCGACGACGAGGTCCGCGTCGGCAACCTGGTGAGCGTCCCGGTCAAGGTCTGCGGCAACGCGATCAACGTCCTCGGCGAGAGCGACGCGACCTGCGACACCGCCCCGCAGACCGCCTCGCAGCGCACGATGGCCGACGCGGCCCTCGTCTCCGCGCCGGTCACGGTGTGCGGCAACTCCGTCGGCGTCGCGGGCGGCGGCAACGGCAGCTGCGGCGCCACCAAGCCGGAGCCGCCCAACGGCGCCGTCGAGGCGCCGGTGACCGTCTGCGGCAACGCGGCGGCCGTGCTCGGCACCGCGAGCGGTGACTGCGGCAAGACCGACGTGCCCGAGCAGCCGCAGCCGGAGGACCCCAAGCCGGAAGACCCGAAGCCCGAGGACCCCAAGCCCGAGGACCCGAAGCCGGAGCAGCCGGGCCAGAACCCGGGCAACGGCAACCCCGGCGGTGGCAACAACGGTGACAACAACTCCGGTGGCGGCAACACCGGCGACGACTCGGGCGCCGGCACCCCGCAGACGGGCAACAAGGCCTCGCAGCTGGCCACCCCGATCCCGAACCTCTCCCGGACCGGTGCCGACCCGCTGGAGTTCCTGCTCGTGGGTCTCGGCCTGATGTCCGCGGGCGTGATGGCCCGCCGCGGCGCGCGTCGCGTCACGAAGGCCTGATCGTTTCCTGATCGTTGCCCGCAATCGCCCGGCGAGAGCTCCTCTCGCCGGGCGATTGCTGTCTGCACAGTCGATCTCCGCAGGTCACCCGTCCGACTTCACCAATTCAGGTTCTGCGTGAGGTGTTGAGATCTGCGGTGATCAAGCGCATGCTCGATAACGAGCTGGCCACCGGAAGGTGACTGAACTAGACCACCGGAGGCCACGCCCAGAAGGGGTAGGTGGTGCCGTGCAGGTAACTCCTCGCTGTGGCGAAACGCGGTTTGTTGCATCCCCGCGAGTGGATCGGACGTGACCGGTCCGGTCGCGACTGTGTAGCAACGGACACGAGGTTTCGGGTGCCCAGGCGCCATCGGCGTCGCTCGGTGCACTTCGACGCTGTTGAGCTCGGCAATCGGTGTCGTCTCATGGCGTCACCGGCTGAGCGCCACGCCAACCTTCGTGGGCCGTCGTCGTCACAACCAAATGGGAAAGCCTCGGTGCGGTGCCCCGACGTCGGGCTCCGCATCGAGGCGTGTTTGGTGCTTTATCGTTTGCGGCACCCATGGGGTCCTTAACAGGAGGATTGCGGTGCAGTTCAACGAAGGCGCGGAACTCGATCTTTCTCAGGTTTCGGACCAGCGGGGCGTGGGCGGCCGCGTCGCCGGCGTCGGCGGTGGTCTCGGCGTGGTCGGACTCATCATCTACTTCCTGGTGCAGCAGTTCACCGGCATCCAGCTGCCCGCGGGCGGCCTGGAGGGCCTCGGCACCAACACCCAGGTGGAGTCGGGCCAGCTCGCCGAGAAGTGCAAGACCGGCGCGGACGCGAACCGCGACAGCGACTGCCGGGTCGTGGCCACGATCAACTCGATCCAGGCCTTCTGGACGGACCAGTTCGCCCGCTCCGGCAACACCTACCAGGTCACCAAGACCAACTTCTTCCGCAACAGCGTGAACACGCGCTGCGGCAACGCCACCTCAGCGGTCGGCCCGTTCTACTGCCCCGCCGACGCCCAGGTGTACATCGACCTCGACTTCTTCAACGAGCTGCGCACCAAGTTCGGCGCGACCGGCGGCCCGTTCGTCGAGGCCTACGTGCTGGCCCACGAGTACGGCCACCACGTGCAGAACCTGCTGGGCACCTCCGACCGCGTCAGTTCGCGCACCGGCCCCACGTCGGACTCCGTGCGTCTGGAGCTGCAGGCCGACTGCTACGCGGGCGCGTGGGGCAAGGCCGCGACGACCGTGCCGTCGTCCAACGGCAAGCCGCTGATCTCGAACATCACGCAGGAGGACGTGAACGCCGCCCTGGACGCGGCGGCACGCATCGGTGACGACTTCATCCAGAGCGAGCTCGGCGGCGGGCGGGTCGACACGACGAAGTTCAGCCACGGCAGCTCGGCGCAGCGGCAGAAGTGGTTCACGACCGGGTTGCAGACCGGGGATCCGGCGCGCTGCAACACGTTCGACACGAACAACCTGGGCTGACAGGTCGACCCGCCGGAATTGTCAGACCCTTCTGGAAAAATAAAAGCAGGGGTCCCCTGGCGGGGGACCCCTGCGTCAGCAAGAGGGACTACGCGACGGCCAGGTGGTCGTGGTCGTCGTGCGCGGCCAGCGACATCTTGCCCGCCGCACGAGCGTCGGCACGCTTGGCACGCGGCGGCACCCCGTTGACGTCCTCAGTGGACACACCGTAGGCCGCGGTCACGAACGCGATGGCGCCTGCGTTGCGGCCCAGGGCCGTGCGGTCGACGTTGCCGAGGTTGTCGCACTTCGAGTGGTAGCACGGGTCGTAGGCGACGCCTGCCGTGCCGCCCCACTTGGCTGCCTGGGCCGCGGTCTTGACGCCCTCGGCGCCGGTGAACAGGCCGCCGGCCGGAATGCCCTGCGCGATGAACTCGCCGTAGTCCGAGCGACCCGAGAAGTCCGTGCCCTCGGTCGGGACGCCCTTGGCGGCGAAGTAGTCGGCGAAGGCCTTCTCGATCTGCGCCGAGCCGTACGGGCCGGGGCCCGCGCCGACGTTGTCCGAGTTGTCGCCGTCGTAGATGAAGTACGCGGCGTTCGGGGAGCCGACCATGTCGAAGTTCAGGTACAGCGCGATGTCCAGCTGCTGTTCGAACGTCAGCGACTGGACGTACTTGGTCGAGCCGATCAGGCCGCGCTCCTCGGCGCCCCACCAGGCGAACCTGATGGCGTTGTCGACCTTCGGGCGCGAGCCCAGCTGCAGCGCGGTCTCCAGGAGAGAGGCCGAGCCGGTGCCGTTGTCGTTGATGCCCGGGCCCGTTTCGACGCTGTCGAGGTGGGCGCCCGCCATGACGACGTTGTTGGTGCGGCCGGTCTTGGTCTGGGCGATGACGTTGCGCTGGGTGCGGGTTTCGAGGTGGTAGCGCATGTCGACGGTGATCGGCAGGCCGGCCTTCGTGGCGAGCGTCGTGCCGTCGGCCTGGGAGACGCCGCCGGTCGGGATCTTGCCGGGGTTGGTCAGCGTCACGTTGGAGAGCGGGCCCGCGACGTTGTTCGAGACCAGCACGGCGATGGCGCCGGCGGCGAACGCGTTGAGGTGCTTCTGCTCGAACGTGCAGCCGCCGCGGCGGATCAGGGCGACCGAGCCGGTGAAGTCCTGGCCGGCGAAGTCGGTGGCTTCACAGCCCGTGGTGGCGTCTTCCGGGACGACGCGCAGCGGGCCCGTCACGCCGCCGACCGGGGTCTGCGGTGAGGCGGTCATGACGATCGCCTCGTAGTTCACGCCGTCGACGCGGGCGAGCTTGGCGTCGCTGACCTGGATGTCGAAGTCGAACGTCGGCGTGGAGACGATGAAGCCCTCGTCGCGGAGCTTGCCCGCGACGTAGTCGACGCTCGCGTCGTAACCGGGGGTCAGGGCGGCTCGGGTGCCGCCGTTGCGGTCACCGATGCGCTGGAACGCGATGAGGTGCCGGTTGACCCCCTCGACGGTGACCTTCTTCGCGAGCTTCTTGGCGAGTGCGGGGCCTTCGGGTTCAGTTGCGGCGGACGCGGTGGCGGTGGGGGCTGCGACTAGTGCCGAGATGGCGAGAACAGTCGCCAGCTTGGATCTGCCTGACATGAACGTTCCCCTTCGTTCGAGAGTCCGCTGAACCCTCACAAACAGGAGACCTGGGACACAATCCACCGGTCGTCGGGTGTTCAGGTCGTGATCAGCTGAACACACTCAGCGAGGCCCCTCGACCGAAACGTCCCACTCCGGGCGCACGAAGTCCGCGGCGTCCAGACGCAGTCGCACGTGCTCAAGACGTTCTCCGCGCGGTGCGACATCGACGAGCTCGTACAGCCCTTCGTCGTCGTCAGGACGCAGTTCCAGGCGTGGGGTGCGCAGAACCAGGTTCCGCAAGGGCCAGGCGCTCATCCTCAGATGGTGCCTCCCCGGTCCAACGGATTACGGTCGACTGTATGCGTGCCATCACTGTTCGCGAACCCGGCGGCCCGGACGTGCTCGAGTGGACCGAGGTCCCCGACCCCGTGCCCGGCAAGGGCGAGGTGCTGATCGACGTCGCCGCGAGTGCGGTCAACCGCGCGGATCTCCTGCAACGACAGGGCTTCTACCCACCGCCGCCCGGTGCGTCGGACGTCATCGGGCTGGAGTGCTCCGGCACGATCGCCGCGCTCGGCGAGGGGGTGACCGGCTGGAACGTCGGCGACGAGGTGTGTGCGCTGCTCGCCGGCGGTGGCTACGCGGAGAAGGTCGTCGTGCCCGCGCCGCAGGTCCTGCCGCTGCCGAAGGGCGTGGACGTCGTCACGGCGGCCGCGCTGCCCGAGGTCGCGTGCACGGTGTGGTCGAACGTCGTGATGGACGGCCGGTTGAAGACCGGCGAGACGTTCCTCGTGCACGGCGGTGCGGGTGGCATCGGCACGCACGCGATCCAGGTCGCCAAGGCGCTCGGTGCGACCGTCGCGGTCACCGCCGGGTCCGACGAGCGGCTGCGCAAGTGCGCCGAGCTGGGCGCGGACATCACGGTCAACTACAAGACCCAGGACTTCGTGGCCGAGGTGAAGCAGGCCGACGTCGTGCTCGACAACATGGGCGCCTCCTACCTGCCCCGCAACATCGACGTCCTCGCGCAGGACGGCCGGTTGATGATCATCGGCATGCAGGGCGGGGTGAAGGGCGAGCTGCCGATCGGCAAGCTCCTCGGCAAGCGCGCGATGGTGATGGCGACCGGTCTGCGCGGCCGCAGCGTCGACAGCAAGGGCGCGATCGTGGCGCAGGTTCGCGAGCACCTCTGGCCGTTGGTCGAGAGCGGTGCCGTGAAGCCGATCGTCGGTCAGGTCGTGCCGATGTCGAACGCCGCGGAAGCGCACCGGCTGCTGGAGGCGAGCGACGTCTTCGGCAAGGTCCTGCTCAAGCGAGAGCGGTAGCCGCGGCCAGCGAGGTCCGGGGAGCCGTGCGGAACTCCAGCCCGAACTCCTCGGACCACCGCGCCAGCACGGCCTGCTCGTCGGGCCGGTCGACGTCGTCCGCCAGCACCGTCGCCCCGGGAGCCAACACGGCGCGCAACACGGGCAACGCCGGATAGCGCGAGTCACCGAACCCAGGACCGTCGACGAGCAGCAGGTCCACCAGACCGAACCGTTCGACGTACCCGAGCACTTCGTCGTGCACCTGCTGCGGTGCGTACCACTGGCCGTGACGTGACAACGCCGCCGGATGCCGCGACAACGGTGCGTGCAGCACGCGCGCGACCGACCCCAGGCCTTCGCGACGCAGCTGCGAGGCGACGAAGGCGGCCGTGCGTTCGTCGTGCTCGATGCACAGCAGATGGCCGAATCCGCGCTGTTGCAGCAGCCGGGCCAGCATGACGGAAGAAGAACCGCAGCCCAGCTCCACCAGCACGGTCCGGGCGCCGAGCACGACCTCGTCCATCACCGCGACGAGAGCCGCGGGGCGCAGGTCGCCGGAGAGCTGCGGCAGGTACTCGGTGTTGAGTGAGCCGAGGCGCTGCAGGGCCGAGAGATCGGCGAGCTCGCGGGCGAGCACGTCGTCCAAGAAATGATCTCCCAAGTACTCAGCCCAGTTCGGCCACCGCCCTCACCAGGTCGTCCACTTCGACCGCGTTCGTGTAGTGCGCGAGCCCGACGCGGATGGCGCCGCCGACCTCGCCGACGCCGAGCACCGAGAACACCCCGTGCTGACCGGGGTCGGCGAACGCGCAGACGCCCCGCGACGCGAGGTGTTCGACGACGTCCTCCGCCTTGACCCCGGCGATCGTGAACGCCAGCGCGGGCACCCGCCGCATGGCGTCGCCGATCACCATCACGTGTCGCAGCGAACGCAGTTCGTTGATGAGATTAGCGAGCAGCCCGGCCTGGTACGCCTTCACGGACCCCAACGACGTGAGCAGCCGCTCACGGCGCGTGCCCGACGCGGCGTCGTCCAGGTCCGCGAGGTACTCCACGGACGCGACGAGGCCGGCGAGCATCGGGTAGGCGTGCGGGCCGAGCTCCAGCCGTTCCGGACCGCGGGCCGTCGGGTCGACCGAGACCGACGGTAGCCGCTCCAGCACCGACGGGTCGCGGAAGACCAGCGCACCGACCGGCGGGCCGCCCCACTGGCCAGCGGAAAGAGCCACGACGTCGGCACCCGTGCCAACGATGTCCAACGGCACGAACGGCGCTGCCGACGACGCGTCGACCACCATCATCGAACCGTGGGCGCGCGCCACCGCCGAGATCTTGCCGAGGTCCGGACGGGTGCCGACCACGCCGGACGCCGCGGTGATGGCGATGAGCTTCGTGCGGTCGGTGACCAGCTCGTCGTACTGCCAGCTCGGCAGCTCGCAGGTCTCGATGTCTATCTCTGCCCATTTGACCGCGCTGCCGGTGCGCTGGGTGGCCCGCAGCCACGGCGCGATGTTCGCCGGGTGGTCCAGCCGCGACACGAGCACCTCGTCGCCCATGAACCAGTCGTCGGTCATCGCGTCGGCGAGCCGTTGCAGCAGCACCGCGGAGGACGGGCCGAGCACGACACCCGCGGGGTCACCGCCGACGAGGTCCGCGACGGACCTGCGGGCGGCGTCCACGATGCCCTGAGCCCGCTGGGATGCGGGGAAGATGCCACCGGGTCCGGAGACCGGGGCGCGCAGCGCGGTGGAGACGGCGGTGGCGACCTGCTCGGGCACCTGCATGCCGGCGGGTGCGTCGAGGTGGACCCAGCCGTCGCCGAGCGCGGGGAAGAGCCCTCGTACCCGTGCGACGTCGAACGCCATGCCACACACCGTACGTATGAACGCAAACACGGTGTCGGCCAGCCCCCACCCGGATAACCTCCAGTAACCGGATAAGGCCAGGATGGAGACCATGAACCAGGAGCAGCCCGTCGTTATCGTCGGCGGCCAGGACGGCGACATCACCGACATGGTCGAGCAGCCGGCGAAGGTCATGCGGATCGGCACGATGATCAAGCAGCTGCTGGAGGAGGTGCGCGCCGCGCCTCTGGACGAGGCCAGCCGCAACCGTCTCAAGGAGATCCACAAGCGGTCCATCGACGAGCTCGAGGACGGGCTCGCGCCGGAGCTGCGCGACGAGCTCGAGCGCCTCTCGCTGCCGTTCACCGAGGACGGCACGCCGTCCGACGCCGAGCTGCGGATCGCGCAGGCGCAGCTGGTGGGCTGGTTGGAGGGCCTCTTCCACGGCATTCAGACCGCTCTGTTCGCCCAGCAGATGGCAGCCCGTGCGCAACTGGAACAGATGCGCGGGCGTGCTCTCCCCGCCGGCAGCGGTGCCGACGGGCACGAGGGTGGCGCCACCGGCAAGGGCACTGGCCAGTACCTCTGACAAAGGTGATCAAGAACTTGGCGCGTTGACCACACCGTGACGTACCGGCGTCCAGGTCGTTCAACCGGCGCCGGTACCCTCAGTCCTCGTGCAAGCCACCAGTACGCTCGACCACCCCGAGGCGCCCCCCGCCGTGAGGTCGCGCAGCTTCAAACGTGCGTTCGCCGACGTGCGCGAGGCGTGGGACCACCGTGAACTCTGGGGTCACCTCGGCTGGCAGGACATCAAGCAGCGCTACCGACGCTCGGTCATCGGTCCGTTGTGGATCACGATCTCGATGGGCACGACAGCCCTCGCGTTGGGCCTGCTGTACTCGGTGCTGTTCAAAACGGAAGTCGCCACGTTCCTGCCGTACGTGACGGTCGGCTTCATCGTCTGGAACTTCATCGTCGGCTGCGTCACCGAGGGCACCGACGTTTTCATCGCGAACGAGGGGCTCATCAAGCACCTCCCCGCGCCGATCACGGTGCACGTGATGCGCATGGTGTGGCGCCAGGTGCTGTTCTTCGCGCACAACCTCGTGGTCTACCTGGTGGTTCTGGCCATCTTCTTCACCTCGCTCAGCCACGACTACCGGATCAGCGAGAACGGCCCGGTGCACCCCGGCCTGAGCTGGACCATCGTGCTCGCGATCCCCGGCTTCGTGCTGCTCGCCGTGAACGCGGTGTGGGTCTCGCTGCTGTTCGGCGTCATCAGCACCCGCTTCCGCGACATCCCGCCGGTCGTGAACAGCTTCATCAACCTGGTCTTCTTCATGACGCCGATCGTCTGGGACGCGGGCGTGCTGCAGCGGGTCACCGGTGGCGGCGACAACGACTGGCGCATGCTCATCGCCGAGCTCAACCCCGTGTACCACTTCGTCGAGATCGTCCGGGCCCCGCTGCTCGGCCACGCCGTCGACTGGCACCACTGGGCGATCGTGGGCGGCTTCACCGTCGTCGGCTGGGGACTCGCGATGGTCATCCTGCGCAACTACCGCGCCCGCGTTTCCTACTGGGTCTAAAGGAGGTCGGCTAAACCATGGTCAGCATCGACGTCTGGAACGCATCGGTCGACTTCCCGATCTTCGACGCCAAGTCGAGATCGCTGAAGAAGCTCGCGCTCGGCAAGGTCGGCGGCAAGATCGGCTCAGAGGGCCGGGTGCCGATCATCGAGGCACTGCACGACATCTCGCTGTCGCTCAAGGACGGCGCGCGCGTCGGTCTCGTCGGCCACAACGGTGCCGGCAAGTCCACGCTGCTGCGCCTGCTGGCGGGCATCTACGAGCCGACGCGCGGCCAGTCGCGCATCGTCGGCAAGGTGGCGCCCGTCTTCGACCTCGGCGTCGGCATGGACCCGGAGATCTCCGGCTACGAGAACATCATGATCCGGGGTCTGTTCCTCGGCATGAGCCGCAAGCAGATGGAAAAGCGCGTCGACGACATCTCGGAGTTCACCGAGCTCGGTGACTACCTGCAGATGCCGCTGCGCACGTACTCGACCGGCATGCGCGTGCGGCTCGCGCTCGGCGTGGTCACCTCGATCGATCCCGAGATCCTGCTGCTCGACGAGGGCATCGGCGCGGTCGACGCGGCGTTCATGGCGAAGGCCCGCGACCGCCTCAAGGACCTGGTGAAGCGCTCCGGCCTGCTGGTGTTCGCGAACCACTCGGACGAGACGCTGTTGGATTTCTGCGACACCGCGATCTGGATGGACGAGGGCCGTGTCAAGATGCACGGGGGCCTGCGCGACGTCCTCACCGAGTACAAGGGCTTCGACCCGTTCGACCGGATGAGCACCGAGCAGCTGGAAAGGCTCGGCTACTCCTCCACCACCGTCCTCAGCGGAAACGGCGGCGAATAGACAGTGAACCTCGAGGCACTGCCCAAGGGCTCCGTCGTCGCGGTGGTGGTCACCCGCCACCGCAGGGAGCTGCTGGCCGAGTCACTGAAGGCCCTCGCGACCCAGACCCGCGTCCCCGACCACCTGGTCGTCGTCGACAACGGCCCGGACCAGCCGGTGGACGACCTGGTCGAGCAGTGCCCGCTCCCCACGACCTACCTGCCGTCGCACCGCAACCTCGGCGGTGCCGGCGGCTTCGCGCTGGGCATCCTCCACGCGCTCTCGCTGGGCGCGGACTGGGTGTGGCTCGCGGACGACGACGGCCGCCCGGCCGACGAGACCGTCCTGGCCGTGCTGATGGAGGAGGCCGAGCGCCGCAAGCTCGCGGAGATCTCCCCCGTCGTCACGAACATCGACAAGCCGGAGAAGCTCGCGTTCCCGTTGCGCCGCGGCCTGACGTGGAAGCGCTCGGCCTCCGAGCTGGGCACGGACTTCCTTCCGGGCATCGCCTCGCTGTTCAACGGTGCACTGTTCCGCGCCTCGACGCTCGACGTCGTCGGCGTGCCGGACTACCGCTTGTTCTTCCGCGGCGACGAGGTGGAGATCCACCGCAGGATGGTCCGCTCCGGCCTGCCGTTCGGCACGTCGCTGCGAGTCGCGTACGTGCACCCGGACGGCTCGGACGAGTTCAAGCCGATGCTGGGCGGCAAGTTCCACGCGCAGGATCCGGAGAACCCGATCAAGCGCTACTACACCTACCGCAACCGCGGCTACCTGCTCTCGCAGCCGGGCATGCGCAAGCTGGGCGCCCTCGAGGTGTTCCGGTTCGGCCTGTACTTCCTCGCCGTGAAGCGCGACCCGAAGGCGTTCGTCGAGTGGCTGAAGCTCGTGCGCCTCGGCCAGCGGGAACGCTTCTTCCGCAAGTGATCTGCTGAGGGCGGAATCGCTGCCAGCGGAACCGCCCTCAGCACAGCACCGGAACGCGGTTTGCTGGAACACATGAGCCGACTTGTGCTGTTCCTCGCCGCAAACCCGAACCCGATCACCCTCACCGTCACCGACGAGACGCGGGACGACCTCGCGCCGCGGCTGACCCAGATCGTCCGAAACGGTCACACGCAACCCATCACGGCCCCGGACGGCCGGGAGTACGTCATCAACTTCTCCAACGTCGTGGTCGCACACTTCGAGTAACCGCTCGCGCACCCGAGGTGATCGGAGTAAGACGTGATGAGTGATCTCCCGACGCAGACTTCTCTCCTTGGCGGGCGCGAGCGCGCTTCTCGCGGCCTGCGGATCGAACACCGGCAGGGGCGGCAACGGCCAGGCCCTCAAGCAGTGGTACCACGCGTACGGCGAGCCCGGCGTCCAGCAGGCGGTGGAGCGCTACGCCAAGGCGTACCAGAAAACCCCGGTCGACGTGCAGTGGAACCCCGGCGACTACGACTCCAAGCTCGCGACGAGCCTGCTGTCCGACGGCGGACCGGACGTCTTCGAGTCCACCCCGCAGATCAGCTCGGTGAGGGCGGGTCAGCTCGTGCCGCTCGACGACGTCTTCGGCGACGCCAGGAACGACTTCTCCGAGTCGATTCTCGCGACGCACACCGTTGACGGGAAGATCTACGGCGTCCCGCAGGCGGTGGACATGCAGATGCTGTTCTACCGCAAGAGCTTCTTCGCCAAGGCCGGCGTCCAACCACCATCCACTGTGGACGAACTGATCGA
Source organism: Lentzea rhizosphaerae (assembly GCF_042649515.1). Lineage (NCBI taxonomy): Bacteria > Bacillati > Actinomycetota > Actinomycetes > Pseudonocardiales > Pseudonocardiaceae > Lentzea > Lentzea rhizosphaerae. The sequence goes on from NZ_JBHRZI010000057.1 coordinate 567,589, forward strand.
CGCGTCCCGCCGCCTCACCCGAGACGGCGTCAAGGGTCTGTTCGCCGGCAACGACGGCGGCGGAGGCGTGCTGGGCGGCCCCGCGCTGTGGTCGGCAGGCCTCGACTACGTGCGCGACCACCAGGTCGGCTTCGACGATCCCGTTGCGGCACAGGCGATCGGCAAGCTGCGCGAGCTCTACACCAGCGGCAGCCTGCTGCTCGGCGCGGTGAAGGACTGGGCCGAACCGGACGCGTTCACCCAGGGCCTGGTCGCCATGCAGTGGACGGGTTTGTGGACCGTGCCGGCGATCCAGAAGGCATTGGGCGACGACTTCGGCGTCCTCCCGTTCCCGAAGCTCACCGCCGCCGGCGCCCCGAGCGTCCCGGTCGGCGCGTTCGGGGCGATGGTCAACGCGAAGTCGAAGCGGGTGGACGAGGCCAAGGAGTTCGTGCGCTGGCTGTGGATCGAGCGAACCGACTACCAGGAGGACTTCAACCTCAGCTACGGCTTCCACATCCCACCGCGCAAGAGCATCGCGGCGAAGGCCTCGAAGCTGACCTCGGGCGCGGCCGCCGACGCGGTGAAGTTCGTGCAGGACAACGCCAAAGCCTCCAACCCACCGGACTGGACCTCGGTGATGCGCACCGCGTTCAACGACGCCGTGTCCCGAGTGGTCCGCGACGGCGCCCCCGCAGACGCGGAGCTCAAGGCGGCGGCCGCGAAGGCACGTGACGAGCTGAAGCGCCTCTACGGATGAGGCCCTCGAAATGAAACACGGACGCGCGTTCTGGCTGTTCGTGGGCCCGTTCGCGATCGGCTTGCTCGTCTTCGTGTACGTCCCGATCGGCTGGAGCCTGCTGCTCTCGTTCTTCGAGGCCCGCAACACGGTGACGCCCGCGGAGTTCGTGGGCCTGCGCAACTACGCCGACATGCTGACGGACGAACCGTTCCTGCGCAGCCTGGGCACGTTCAGCGTGTTCGCGGCCTTCATCGTCCCGCTGACGTTCGTGCTGGCGCTGGCGCTCGCGTTGCTGGTCAACCAGATCACCTTCATGAAGGCGTTCTTCCGCTCGGTCTTCTTCCTCCCCACGGCCTGCTCGTACGTGGTGGCGTCGTTGGTCTGGAAGCTCTCGATCTTCAACGGCGTCCGCTTCGGCCTGGCCAACACGGTCCTGGGCTGGTTCGGCGCCGACCCGATCGCCTGGACCGTGTCGACGTCACCGCCCTGGTACTGGCTGGTGCTTGTGACCTTGCGGCTGTGGCTGCAACTCGGCTTCTACATGATCCTGTTCATCGCCGGACTCCAGCGGATCCCGCAACACCTCTACGAAGCAGCGTGGATCGACGGCGCTTCGCGTGGGTGGCAGACGTTGCGGTTCATCACGCTGCCCCAGCTGCGCACCACGTCGGTAGCAGTGCTGTTGCTGCTGCTCATCGCGGCGTACCAGGCATTCGACGAGTTCTACAACGTCCTGGGCTCCGACCGCGGCTACCCACCCTTCGCCCGCCCACCGTTGATCTACCTCTACTACACCGCCCTGGGCTCAGGCGGCCAGGACTTCGGCCACGGCAGCGCAGGCGCCGTGATCCTCACCTTGCTGATCGCCGGCGTAACCCTGTTGCAAGGCAAGGTGATCACCCGATGAAGGCCCTGCGATACCTGGCACTGTCCATCGCCGCCGCCCTGTTCCTGATCCCGTTCTACCTGGTGCTGCGCAACGGCTTGGCCACCGAGCAGGAGATCACCGCCCCAACGTGGACCTTCTGGCCTTCTCAGATCCGCTGGGAGAACTTCACCGACCTCTTCACCAACCCGGCCGTCCCAATGGTCCGCAGCATGGCCAACTCACTGGTAGTCGCAGTCCTGCAAACCTTCGGCCAACTCCTGCTCTGCGGCCTGGCAGGCTACGGCCTGGCAAGAATTCCGTACCGCTACTCGAACCTGGTGCTGTACCTGGTGATCGCGACGCTGATGATCCCGGCGGCGGTCACGTTCGTACCGACGTTCGTGGTCGTCTCAACGCTGGGTTGGGTCTCCGACCTGCGAGGCCTGGTCATCCCCGGCCTCTTCAGCGGCTTCACCACGTTCTTGTTCCGCCAGTACTTCCTCAACTTCCCGAGGGAACTGGAGGAGGCCGCCCGGATCGACGGCCTCGGCCACTGGGGCACCTACTGGCGAGTGGTGGTCCCCAGCTCCAAGGGCTTTTTCGCGGCCCTGGGCGTAATCGCCTTCGTGACCAGCTGGAACCAGTTCCTCTGGCCTCTGGTGATCGCCCAAGACCAGGACTCCTGGACCGTCCAGGTGGCCCTGTCGACGTTCCTGACCTCGCAGTCCATCGACGTCGTCCAACTCTTCCTCGCCGCTGCAGTCTCCATCACGCCACTGGTCATAGTCTTCGTTGCCCTGCAACGCTTCCTGGTACGCGGCGTGACGGAGACAGGCATCAAGGACTAACCCTTGGCCACCAACAAGAAGATGCTCGGCCCGAACCGACACCGAGCCAACGCGGGTTGAGCAGCCCTCTCCACCCGCAACAACACCCGATGCGGCACAACCCGCTTCAACGCCCCCGACCGCAGGTTGGAAACCGACAGCGACCGCACCACCCGCAGTCCGGCGTCGGACAGCTGCCGGGTCACGGTGTCGATGTTGTGGTTCACGAACGGAATCTCGTCGTCGTGCCGGTTCTCCGGCGACCGGATGTCCACGGGCCCAACAGGAACCCCTCGACCAAGCCTGCGCAAGCGGTTGCGCGCATGCCCGAGGTTCGCGACCTCGATGACAGCGACCCCCACGGCGTCGAGCACACGGGCGATCTCAGCCAACTCCGCGGTCGGATCAGGCAGGTGGTGCATGACCCGAATCATCGTGACCAGGTCCATCGACCCAGTGGCGAACGGCAGGTGCGCAGCCTGAGCCTGCACCCGCTCAATCCCCTCCCCGAGGAACCGAGCCGCAACGTCAAGCTGCCGCTGACTGGGCTCGGCAAGCGTCACGTGGTCCGCGTACTGCGGCAGCAGCGCGGTGATCCGGCCGTAGCCGCCCCCGACATCAACCGCGTGCTCGAAGTGCTGACCAGCGAGAAGACGATCGATCGCGATGCGCTCGGCATCGTGCTCGTAGTCACGGCCCTTCCAGTACCCGAGGTAGTCGTGGGCGGGCCCGTCGTAGAAATCTGCTCTCTTGATGTCCCCCATGCGCCATGGACGCGTGATCTCGGGACGAGGTTGCCCAGCAAAAAGGGCCCTCGAAAAAACCGAGGGCCCTTCCGCTCACTTCAAGATCAGTTGTTCTCGAACACCTTGCGCCACGACTCGACCGAGGTCAGCTCGGGCAGAGCGTCGCGGTACACCTTCTGCATCCGCGGCCACTCCGACGACAGACGACGGTAGTTGCGCACCGCCCGCTTCATCAGCTGACGGAACTCCTTGGGGTCGCGCTTGCGGAACGCCACACCGGACCCGTCGGCGTTGGACACCGTGGCGGAGTCCAGGTTGCCCAGCAGGAACCAGCGGGCGTTGGTCGCCGGCACGTTGATCTGCGGGCGCTCGGCCGTCGCCGCCTGCGGCTCGCGCAGGTTGTGCATCAACGCCTTGGCGGCCTCGGACGCGATGGTCACCGGGTTCGTGGGCGGCGTCAGCATCTGCTCCGCACGCACCATGTCGAACGTGGGCGGCGGGAACTCGCGCGCCGACGGGAGAACCTGCGCGTCCGCGTACTTCTTCCGAAGCTCCCGAATCTCCGGCAACGCAGTCCGAAGCGAGTCGAACAGCCGCGACGGACCGGCCAGGAAGTCCTCGATCGCCTTCTGCTGGATGACGACCGTCGAGTACTCCATCGACAGCAGGTGCCGCAGCGACAGCTTCAGCCCCTGCTTCAACAGGGTGGACCGCACGTCGTACGGGCTGTGCAGCGCGGCCAGGACGAGCCGGTTGCGGGTGTGGAAGTACGCCTGCCAGTCGGTGGCGTCGTTCTTGTCCGTCCACGGCATGTGCCACACGGCCGAGCCGGGCAGCGACACCGTCGGGTAGCCGCGTTCCAGGGCGCGCAGCGAGTACTCCGCGTCGTCCCACTTGATGAACAGCGGCAGCGGGTAGCCGGTGCGCTGGACGACCTCGCGCGGGAAGAGGCACATCCACCAGCCGTTGTAGGTGGAGTCGATGCGGGCGTGCAGCTCTTCGGTCTCGCGCAGGGACTCGCTGCCGAAGTCGTGGTCGGTGAGCGCGCCCGGCGCGGCGCGCCAGTAGCAGGTGCCCAGGTCGACGACCTCGCCCATGCTGTGCAGGCGCGAGCGGGCCTGGAGGTTCAGCATGTGCGAACCGACGATGACCGGCTGGGCGGCGGCGCGGGCGAACGCGTTGGAGCGGAGGACGGCGTCCGGCTCGAGGCGGATGTCGTCGTCCATCAGCATGATCTGGTCGGCGTCGGTGTGCTCGATCGCCTCGTACAGACCGCGGGTGAAGCCGCCGGAGCCGCCCAGGTTGTCCTGCTCGATGACCTCGAGCTTGTCGCCCAGCGCCTTGACGGCCTCGGCGTAGCCCTCGGTGTCGCGGACCTTCACGGCGCCCTGGTCGGCGACGAAGACCTTCTTCAGCACGGCGAGGACGGCCGGGTCCTCACCCAGGGCGCGCAGTGCGATGACCGCGTCGACCGGGCGCATGGTCGTCATGCCGATGGCGACGGTCTGCGTGGGGAGCTCCTGCTCCGTGGTCCACGCGGCCTCGGTGATCTCCATCGTGGTGTCGTCGGTGAAGACGTCGAACCAGATCCAGCCGCCGTCCTCGAACGGCTTCAGCGACACCTTCAGCGCGACGTCGGTCCACGACTTCGCGCTGCGGATGACCTGACCGTCGAGGTGGATGATGTCGCCGTTCGGCTTCGACCGGTACACGTCGATGCGACCGGCGCCGCGGACGCGCATGCGCAGCACGACGTCCTCGATGACCGTCCAGCGCTTCCAGTAGCTCGCGGGGAACGCGTTGAAGTACGAGGCGAACGACACCTTCGCCGAGGTCGGCACCGTGACCGCGCGGCGGCCCGACACGTGGCTGTGCACGTTCTCCGGCTCGTCCAGGTAGAGCGGACGCACGTCCAGCGGGTCCTCGTCCCGCGGCATGATCACCCGCTGGAGGACCTTGGTCGGGTCGATCTTGGTGGCGCTTGCGGCGTTGGCCTGCTCGGTCACGTGCTTCCTCCGGCGAACCGAACGGCTTCGGTTCGGGTCAGCTTCATGGATTGGCTACCAGATGCCACAGGTGGACGTCGTGGCTCGGCGCATCTCGCGCCATAGTACCCATTGTCAAATGACGATCGCCCGGCCGCACTGGTTGCACGGCCGGGCGATGTTTCACATTTCGACCTGATCAGTCGAGGTCGCCGTTGATCGGCGTGCCGTCGGTCAGGTGCGGGGCGATCTTGTTGTCGAACGCGCTGAGCGCCGCGCCGATCGCCATGTGCATGTCGAGGTACTTGTACGTGCCCAGGCGGCCGCCGAACAGCACGTTGCGCTCGGCCGCCTCCTTCTTGGCGAGCTCGCGGTACCGCTCCAGCTTGGCGCGGTCCTCGGCGGTGTTGATCGGGTAGTACGGCTCGTCGTCCTTCTCCGCGGCGCGGGAGAACTCGCGGACGATGACCGTCTTGTCCGACGGGTACTCGCGCTCCGGGTGGAAGTGGCGGAACTCGTGGATGCGGGTGTACGGGACGTCCGCGTCGTTGTAGTTCATGACCGGGGTGCCCTGGAAGTCACCGGTCGGGAGCACTTCCTGCTCGAAGTCGAGCGTGCGCCAGCCCAGCCAGCCCTCGGAGTAGTCGAAGTAGCGGTCGACCGGACCGGTGTAGACGATCGGCGTGCCCGCCGGGATCTCGTCCTTCACGTCGAAGAAGTCCGTGTCGAGGCGGACCTCGATGTTCTCGTGCGCCGCCATCTTCTCGAGCCACGCGGTGTAGCCGTCGACCGGCAGACCCTCGTAGGTGTCGTTGAAGTAGCGGTTGTCGAAGGTGTAGCGGACCGGGAGGCGGCTGATGACCGCGGCCGGCAGCTCCTTCGGGTCGGTCTGCCACTGCTTCGCGGTGTAGTCGCGGATGAAGGCCTCGTAGAGGGGGCGCCCGACCAGCGAGATCGCCTTCTCCTCGAGGTTCTTCGCGTCCTTGGTGTCGATCTCCGACGCCTGCTCGGCGACCCACGCGCGGGCCTCGTCCGGCGACAGGTACTTGCCGACGAACTGGGTGATGAGGCCCAGGCCCATCGGGAACTGGTACGCGGTTCCCTTGTGCATCGCGAAGACGCGGTGCTGGTAGCCGGTGAACTCGGTGAACTGGTTGCAGTACTCCCAGACCCGCTTGTTCGAGGTGTGGAAGAGGTGCGCACCGTAGCGGTGCACCTCGATTCCTGTCTCGGGCTCAGCCTCCGAGTAGGCGTTGCCGCCGATGTGGGCACGACGCTCGAGCACCAGCACCCGCTTGTTCAGCTGGGACGCGGCGCGTTCGGCGACCGTGAGACCGAAGAATCCAGATCCGACGACGATCAGGTCATAGCCAGCGAAGCTCACGATTGGGGAGGGTACCTGTGCCACGCGACACGGCCCCAGCACCCCCTCTGCGAACCACACAGGCCTTGATCAGGTAAAACGCGTGTGACGGGTCGTTTCAGGTCCATTACCCAGGTAGGGATAGCCTTGCTGGGTCACGCGGGCCCGACCCGCACCTCCACTTGCTGAGCAACCTTGGGTGGTCCTGTGCCGACCGAAGCGAGCACTCTGCTGACCTTGGCGACGATCGGCACGTATCTCGCCGTCCTGTGGCTGCCGGGCGGGCTCGCCGCCGCGGCCGCGGGCCTTCGCGGGTGGACGCTGGCGGCCAGCGCCCCGGTGTTCACGTACCTGATCGCCGGGCTCGCGGGCCCGTGGCTGTGGAAGATCGGGATCCCGTTCAACGTCTGGACGTTCCTGCTCAGCACCGTGTTCGTGATCGTCGTCTTCGGCGCCGCGCGGTGGTTCGTGGTGCGCAGGCGCGGCCCGGTCGAGCGCGAGCCGTCGCCGTGGACGCGGACCGCTCACCTCGCCGTGGCGGTGACGCTGCTGGCCGCCGCGGTCGTCGGGGTCGCGGTGCTGATGGCCGCGATGCGCTGGGACCTCAACTCGATCCCGCAGGACTGGGACGCCGCGTACCACGCGAACGGCATCCGCTACATCGCCGAGACCGGCGAGGGCAGCCTGTACGCGACCGGCAAGGTCAACTGGTACGAGCTCCCCGACGGCGTCTTCTACCCGAACGCCTACCACCTGGTCGGCGCACTGGTGTTCAAGCTGACCGGTGCCGCGGTGCCGGCCGTGCTGAACGCGAACACGGTGCTGCTGCCCGGCCTGCTCGCGCTGACCCTGGTCGCGATGATCCGGCACTTCAACGGCCGCGCCGTCACCGCCGCGTTCACCGCGCTCGTCACCGTCGCCTGCACCAGCGCGACCTACGACAACCTGTGGCGCGGCCCGCTGCTCACGTTCACGCTGGGCATCGCCGTCATGCCGGTGCTCGCCATCGCGATGGACGCCTACCTCAAGCGCTCGGCGCTCGACACCGGTGTCTTCTTCGGCGGTGTCGCGGTCGGTCTGCTCGCCATCCACTCCAGCACGCTGTTCGGCGGCATCCTGTTCGTGCTGCCGATGTTCATCCAGCGCTGGTGGGGCAACCTCAAGCTGATCTGGCGCGACGCCCTCAAGCTGATCGTCCCGGCCGTCGTGGCGGTCGTCGTGACGCTGCCGCACCTGCTGGGTGCGCTCGCGGTCGGCGGCAAGATCGCGATCGTCGACTGGCCGTCGACGTTCCCGGTGAGCCAGTCCGTCGGCTCGCTGCTCACGTTCCAGCACGTCATCGCCCTGCCGCAGTACTGGCTGGCGCTCGCGCTGTGGATCGGCCTGATCTTCGCCTCACGCCTGGGCGACCTGCGCTGGCTGCTCGGCTCCGCCGCGTTCTTCGGCGGCGTGTGGGTGCTGACGGCGTCGTACTCGCAGCCGTGGGTCGCGCGGGTGACGAGCCCGTGGTGGAACGACCAGTGGCGGCTCATCGCGCTGGCGTGCGTGCCGCTGGTCGTCGTCGCGGGCCACGGCCTGGCGCAGGTGTACGACTTCGTGAAGGCGGGCGTGCCGCGCTTGTCCGACGGCCCGGCGCGCTACGTCGCGGGCGGGGTCGTCGTGGCGGTGTTCGCGTTCGTCAGCCAGGGCCTGTACTTCACGCTGAACATGAACCAGGTCAAGCAGGGCTACGCGAACCAGCCCGGCGCCGACCGCCACAACATGGTGGTCAGCCCGGACGAGGTGCTCGCGTTCCAGGAGCTCGCCAAGGTGGTGAAGCCCGGTGAGCGGGTGCTCAACGACCGCAGGGACGGCACGGTCTGGATGTACGCGCTCGCGGGCGTGCAGCCGGTCGTCGGCCACTACGACGGCTCGGCGGAGTCGCCTTCGGTGCACCTGCTGCAGGCGGAGTTCAACGACTACGCCAGCGACTCGGCCGTGCGCGACGCGGTGAAGTACCTGAAGGTCAGCTACGTGATCGTCGACACCGGGTACGTGCACGGCGGCAAGGAGCGCGTCGCCGGCCTGCGCGATCTCGAAGGCAAGCCGTTCGTGCAAAAGGTCTACTCGAACCAGGACTCGACGATCTACAAGCTGGTGCCGCAGGGCGCGCCCGTCAACCCCTGATCTCGGAGTCGGCGAGGCCGGGGAAGACGTCCCCGGCCACCTGCTCCAGCACGGTCTCGTGGCCGAAGTAGACGCCCTCGCTGCGCGGCCAGTGCACGATCAGGTCGGTGAACCCGAGCTCACGGGCCCGGCCCGCGGCGTCCTGGAAGGCCTCGACGCTGGACAGCGAGTAGACGGGCGCGGAGTCGAGGTTGAGGTACCTGTCGATGGTGCCCTTCGCCCGGTTGATCGAGGCGAGCTCCTCGTTGAACCTCTTGGTCACCTGGGCGACCCCGCGCCACCAGTCCTCGTAGCTCGGGTTCTCCAGCCGCCGCGAGCCGGTGGTGATCCAGCCGGTGCCGTAGCGGGCGGCGATGTTCATGGCCTTCGGCCCGTCGGCGGCCACCACGAACGGCACCCGCGGCCGCTGCACGCAACCGGGGTACCCGCGGGCCTCCTCCGCGACGAAGTGCTCACCCTTCCAGGTCGTCTTGTCCCTGGTCAGAAGCAGGTCGAGCAGCTCGACGAACTCACCGAACCGCTGGGTGCGCTGCTGGGGCGTCAGGTCCTGCCCGCCGATCGCGGTGGTGTCGTACGAGCCGGTGCCACCCGAGCCGAGGCCCAGGTTGAGCCGGCCGTCGGACAGGTCGTCGAGCGTGAGGACCTCGCGGGCGAACGGCACGGGGTGCCGGAAGACGGGTGACGCGACGAGCGTGCCGAGCCGGATCCTGGAGGTGACCGCGGCGGCCGCGGTGAGCGTCGGAACGGCGGAGAACCACGGGCCGTCGACCAGCGTGCGCCAGCCGAGGTGGTCGTACGTCCACGCGTGGGAGAAGCCGAGCTCCTCGGCCGCTCTCCACTTCGGTTCCGCGACCCACCACCGGTACTCGGGCAGGATCACCACGCCTACTCGCACCACCTGACCCTAGCGACGTGATCCGCAACTCGACGAATCCACTTCCGGCATCAGCGAGGATGGATTCGTGGAGAAACCAGCGCTGGTGGCATCGGACGTCGACGGCACGATCCTCGGTACGAACGAGCAGGTGAGCGACCACACGGCACGGGTCGCAGGCAGGGTGATCGCGGACGGGACGCCGTTCGTGCTGGTCAGCGGCCGCCCGCCGCGCTGGATGCCGCGCATCGCGAACGCCGTCGGCGCCACCGGGTACGCGGTCTGCGCGAACGGCGCGGTGCTCTACGACGTCGGCGAGGACCGAGTGATCTGGCAGCGCGGCATCAGCCCGGTGCGGCTGCACGACCTCGGCGAGGCCCTGACCACGGCGATTCCAGGTGGCGCGGTCGCGGCGGAACGGGTCGGCGAGCGCGCGGCCGACGTCGAGTCGTTCATCGCGGAAGAGGCGTACGTGCACGCGTGGCCGGACGGGCACGACGTCGCCTCGAGGGCAGAGGTGCTGGGGCACACGGCGGTGAAACTGCTGGTCAGACACGAGGGCATGAAGAGTGCCGAGATGGCTGCGGCCGCGATCGCGGTGCTGGGCGACGAGTTCGCCATCACCTACTCGACCAACGCGGGGCTGATCGAGATCTCCGAACGGGACGTGACGAAGGCCACTGGACTGGCCGACGTGGCCGAGCGGTTCGGGTTGGCGGCCGAGAACGTGATCGCGTTCGGGGACATGCCGAACGACATCCCGATGCTGCGGTGGGCGGGCCACGGCGTCGCCATGGCCAACGCGCACCCCGAACTGCTGGAGGTGGCCGACGAGGTCACCGGTACGAACGACCAGGACGGCGTGGCCCAGGTCCTGGAGCGTTGGTTCTGACCGCCCCGTTCCAAAGCGGCTCCGAGGTTGATGAACGGAACTTTCATCGACCTGGGGTGGATGAAGGTTCCGTTCATCCACCGCGCGGGCGCCCAGCCCCTGGCATGAACGGCGCATTTGTCGACCTCACGTGCACAAATGCGCCGTTCATGGACGACGGCTGAGGACTTTGCCGGGGCACTGAAAGCTCCCCTCGTCAACCTCGTTCGCGGGTGTCAGTCCTCGGCCGGGACGGGGACCGGGGCGCCGCGGCGCTTCTGCACGTACACGAGGAGCGCCGCCGAACCGGCCGCCGCCAGGTCCGCGATGGTGAACATCAGGCGCGAGACCAGCGCCAGCGCGATGGCCTGGCCCGAGGGCAGCACCGTCGCGATCGTGGCCGTGATGACCAGCTCGCGGGCGCCGATGCCGGAGGGCAGGAAGAACGCCAGCAGGCCCGCGGTCATCGACAGCGCCATGGCACCGGTGGACAGGATCAGCGTGTCCCAGCGCGGCGAGCCGAGCGAGTTGACCAGCAGCCAGAGGTGCACGCCGTAGCAGAGGTAGATGGCGACGGCAGTGCCCAGCGCCTTGAGGATCTCGACGCCCGTGAAGCGGCGTTCGATCGGCTGCTTGCGCAGGGCCTTCAGGACCAGGTTGACCGACCAGGTCAGCAGGCGCGGGTGCAGGAACGGCAGACCGACGGCCAGCAGCAGGAACAGCCACAGCAGCTGGTTCGACTCGGGACGGCCGGACAGCATCACCGGCAGCGCGGCGAGACCGGCGATCAGCGACGCGAGCACGCCCATGCCGGTCGCGACCAGGCCCGCGGTGAAGCTGCGGGCGCGGTTGACGCCCGCCTCACGGGCGAGCTCCATGGAGAGCAGGACGGCCCAGACGGCGCCGGGAACGTACTTGCCGAGCTGACCGACCAGGTAGAACTTCGACGCGTCGGAGAAGCGGACCGGGGCGCCCAGGTCCGACAGCACGATCTTCCACACCAGCGGGCCCAGGAAGATGCCGACCAGGACCGCGATCATGGACAGCACGACCGACTGCCACGGCAGCGCGAGCAGCGTGGGGTAGACCTCGTCCCACTGGGAGTACAGGGACCACGTGGCGGCGGCGAGCACCGCGACGATCAGCAGACGCTTGGCCCACGCGATGATCACTGCCTTGCGCGTCTTCGCCGGAGGCGCTGCCTGCTCGTCTTCGGCAGGCGCAGCCACGTCGGGCTTGACGGTCATCGGTTCTCCGCTTCCTGCTTCGCCACCCAGCAGCGGGCCGGGCACGGCGGGCTGGGAGTCCATGAAAGTCGTTGCTCCTGCGCTGCGGATCCACAACGGACCCTGAAAAAGATCACTCCATCAGGCAGGTAGCCTGTGGTCCGCGCCTGGTCTGCACCTGGCAGTAACACCGGGGTAACTGTACCGGACGCATCCAACCGTCTCCGGAAGTGGAAAGTCTGCTGCATGATTCCGATTACCGTCGTCGACGTCCAGGACGCCGAGCCGCTCGTGCTGGAAGTGCTCCGCTCCGGTGTCATCGCACAGGGCCCGATGGTCAAGCGGTTCGAGGACGCTTTCGCCTCCGTTGCCGGTGTGCCGCACGCGGTCGCCGTCAACAACGGCACGACCGCGCTGGTCGCGTCCATCCAGGCGCTCGACCTGCAGCCGGGTGATGAGGTCATCACCACGCCGTTCACCTTCGTGGCCACGCTGAACGCCATCCTCGAGGCAGGCGCCACCGCGCGCTTCGCGGACATCAGCGCCGTCGACTTCAACATCGACCCGGAGAAGGTCAGCGCGCAGGTCACCGAGCGCACCAAGGTCCTCATGCCGGTCCACCTGTACGGCCAGATGGCCGACATGGGCCGTCTCGTCCCGCTGGCGCAGCAGCACGGTCTGACGATCGTCGAGGACTCGGCGCAGGCAGTCGGCGCGACGTACGAGGGCAAGCCGGCCGGCTCGTTCGGCATCGGCTGCTTCTCGCTCTACGCGACGAAGAACATCACCACCGCCGAGGGCGGCGTCATCACGACGTCGGACGACGCGCTGGCGGACAAGCTGCGCGTCATGCGCAACCAGGGCATGCGCGCCCGCTACCAGTACGAGATGGCGGGCCACAACTACCGCCTCACGGACCTGCACGCGGCGCTGGGCATCCCGCAGCTGGAGAAGCTGCAGCAGCTCACCGACGCGCGGCGGCGCAACGCCGAGGCGCTCTCGAAGGGCCTCGACGGCGTCACCGGCCTCACCGTGCCGGCCGTGCTGCCGGGCCGTGAGCACGTGTGGCACCAGTACACGATCCTGGTCGGCGACGACGCCCCGGTGACCCGCGACGAGCTCGCGGCGAAGCTCACCGAGAAGGGCATCGGCAACGGCATCTACTACCCGAAGCTGGTCTTCGACTACGACTGCTACCGGGAAAACCCGCAGGTCATCGCGTCGGACGTGCCGGTCGCCAAGAAGGTCGCCGAGCAGGCTCTGTCGCTGCCGGTGCACCCGAAGCTGACCGACGCCGACCTCGAGACCATCGTCTCGTCCGTCCGGGAGGTGTTCGGCGCGTGAGCGCTCGTCCCAAGGTCGCCCTCGTCGGCGCCGGCACGATGGGCTCGCTGCACGCCCGCGTGCTGTCGCAGTCCGACCGCGTCGACTTCAAGTTCGTCGTGGAGCACAACGCCCAGACCGGTCAGGCCATCGCCGACCGCTTCGGCATCGAGTACACGGACTCGCTGGACGGGCTGAAGGACGTCGACGCCGTCGTCATCGCGGCCGCCACCGAGGCGCACTACGCCATCGCGAAGCAGGCGCTGGAGCTCGGCAAGCCGCTGCTCATCGAGAAGCCGCTCGCCGCCACGTACGCGCAGTCAGAGGAGCTCGTCGCCGAGTCGGAGAAGCGCGGCCTGCCGCTCGTCTGCGGCTTCCTCGAGCGCTTCAACCCGGCGATCCTCACCGCGAGGCAGTTCGTGGGCGAGGTCGTGCAGATCAACGCGATGCGGCACTCGCCGTTCGTGCCGCGGATCAAGACCGGTGTCGCGGGCGACCTGCTCATCCACGACGTCGACCTCGCGATCCGCTTCGTCGGCAACGCGCCGGCCGCGGTCAAGGGCTCCTTCGGCTTCTTCCACAAGCAGTCGCAGGACAACGGCTCCGAGGACTCGGCCGACGCCACCATGTCGTTCGAGAGCGGCGCCCTCGCCACGATCTCCGCGTCGCGGATCAGCCAGCGCAAGGTGCGGCAGATCTCGGTGCTGGAGATCGACCGCCTGATCGAGATCGACCTGCTGCGCCGGGACATCACGATCTACAAGCACGTGGCGGACTCGCCCGCGGCGGACGGCGTCGGCTACCAGTCGCAGACCGTCATCGAGCTGCCGACGATCCTGCAGAGCGCCGAGCCGCTGGCCGCGCAGCTGAACCACTTCCTGAACCTGCTCGAGCTGGGCGCGGGTTCGGACGAGGTGCTCGCTGAGCGCAACGCGATCCTCCCGGCGCACAAGGTCGTCCACGAGGCGACCATCTCGGCGACCAACGGGAAGGCCTGACGCGATGCGGATCGCGATCATCAACAACTTCTTCCCGCCCCGCATGGGCGGCAGCGCCTACGTGTCGGACACGCTGGCGCGCTACTACGCGTCGCAGGGTCACGAGGTCCTCGTGATCACCGCCGCGTACGGCGGTGCGCTGCCGGTGGAGGAGCGCGACGGCATCAAGATCGTGCGCCTGCCGTCGTGGACGCTGCCGGAGACCCGCATCTCCTTCAACTTCGACATCACGTTCGCGTTGAAGTGGGGCAACCGCAAGAAGGTCTTCAAGCTGCTGGACGACTTCAAGCCGGACGTCGTCCACCAGCACGGTCAGTTCTTCGACCTGACCTGGCAGAGCGGTATGTGGGCGCGCAAGCGCAAGGTGCCGTCGGTGCTGACGCTGCACACGCGTCTGCAGAGCCCGATGAAGCCGATCCACGCGGTCTTCCGGATGCTCGACGCGTTCGTCGTCAAGCCGATCCAGTCGTACAACAAGCCGACGAAGCTCGTCGCGATCGACACGATCTTCTACGAGTACATCAAGAAGCGCTACAAGACGCCGGACGAGCGCATCGAGAAGCTGGCCGTCGGTGTCGAGCTCGACCGCTTCCACGACCTCGACCCGGTCGCCGAGCGCGCCAAGATGCGCGAGCGGTTCCCGGAGATCGGTGACGGCCCGGTCATCGCGTCGCTCGGCCACGTGATCCCGGTCCGCGACCGGATCAACCTGGTCAAGGCGCTGCCCGAGGTGCTCAAGAAGCACCCGGACACCAAGGTCCTCGTCATCGGCGGCCTGTACAACACGCAGTTCATGGAGATCGCCAAGCAGCTCGGCGTCGACCACGCGCTGATCTGCACCGGCACGCTGCCGAAGGCCGAGATCCCTGGCCTGCTCGCGGGTTCCGACATGGAGGTCCACGACCTCCAGGGCTTCGGCATCGGCATCGCGTCGCTCGAGGCGATGGCGGCGGGCGTCCCGACGGTCATGGCCGAGCGGGCCGACTACTTCCCGAACGCCGTGATCACCAACGGCACGGAGTCGCTGCTCACCAAGCCGGGCGACCACCACGGGCTGGCCGAGTCGATCAACCGCCTGATCGAGGACGAGGGCGTCGCCAAGAAGATCGGCGAGGCCGGTCGTCAGTGGGTCTTCGACAACTTCGACATGCCGAAGATCTGCGAGGCGAACCTCGACATCCTGAAGAAGATCTCGGGCAAGGACTGACGTGAGTCACGTCGTCGTGATCGGCGGAGGGATCCTCGGACTCTCCGCCGCTCACGAGCTTCTCCAGCGCGGCCACGACGTGACCGTGCTGGAGAAGGAGGCCAGCTGGGCCGCCCACCAGACCGGGCACAACAGCAACGTCGTGCACGCCGGGCTGTACTACAAGCCCGGCTCGCTCAAGGCCCGGATGTCGGTGGCGGGCAACGCTTCCATGGTGGCGTTCGCCCAGGAACACGGCGTTCCCGTCGACGTCTGCGGCAAGCTGGTCGTGGCCACCTCGCCCGACGAGCTCCCCCGCCTGAACACCCTGGCCGAACGCGCCGCGGCGAACGGTGTCCCGGCCAGGCTGATCTCCCCCGCCGAGGCTCGCGAGTACGAGCCCGAGGTGTCCGCCGTCTCCGCACTGCGCGTCGAGTCCACGGCGATCATCGACTTCCCGGCCGTGTGCCAGGTCCTGGTGGGCCTGCTCTCCGGTGCCGACCTCCGCCTCCGCGCACCCGCGCTGGCCATCCGCTCCACGTCCGCGGGCGTGGAAGTCGCGACGCCGCAAGGAATCGTCCGCGCGGACGCGTTGGTGAACTGCGCCGGCCTGCAGAGCGACCGCGTGGCCCGGCTCGCCGGCCTGCGCCCGAAGGCCACGATCGTTCCGTTCCGCGGCGAGTACTACGAACTGCGCCCCGAACGTCGTCCGCTCGTGCGCGGCCTGATCTACCCGGTGCCAGACCCGGCACTGCCGTTCCTCGGCGTGCACCTGACCCGGATGCTTGACGGCTCGGTGCACGCGGGCCCGAACGCGGTGCTGGCGTTGCGCCGCGAGGGCTACCGCTGGGCGCAGATCACCCCGCGCGACGTGTTCGACGTGCTGCGCTTCCCCGGCACCTGGAAGCTGGCCCGCCGGTTCGGCCGCATCGGCCTCGACGAGGTGCTGAGGTCGTTCTCCCGCAAGCGTTTCGCGGCGAGCCTTGCCCGGTTGGTGCCGGCCGTCGGGGAGGACGACATCGTGCGTGCCGAGGCCGGGGTTCGCGCGCAGGCGATGCTGCCGGACGGGTCGCTGGTCGACGACTTCCTGATCGAGTCGGCGCCGCGTCAGGTGCACGTGCTGAACGCGCCGTCCCCGGCGGCGACCAGTGCGTTGGAGATCGGGCGGCACATCGCGGACGAGACGGTCGCGACTCTCGTCTGACACAAGGACAAAACAAAACCCGCACCGGGCTCCAGTGCGGGTTTCGTCTTTTGTGGACTGTCAGGCTTGGACAGTCACCAGGCGGGTGAACTCCGCGGGCAGGTCGAAACCGTCCCAGTGGTCGGAGAACGTCAGCGCGTTGCCGAACGGCACGATGCGGTCGATGCCGCGGCCGGCCAGCTCGTGCGCCAGGGCCTCCAGCTCCTCCTGCGAGAAGCCGAAGACGGACAGCGTCTGGTCCTTGCGCTGCACCATGGGCACCAGCGCGGACAGCGTCGGCAGCGTGGCGAACGGGAACGTGCCCGCGCCGAGCCACTCGCGCGGCACGTCCGCTGCGGCCGTGAGTTCCAGCGTGGCCACCGCGTTGCCGTCGAACGAGATGGACTTGGCGTGGCCGTCTGCCGCGACGCCGTAGGCGGAAACCCGCTTCTGCACGGCCATCGCGGGCTCGACGACGTGGTGCTTGGCTGCCAGCACCGCGCTCAGCTCGGCGCGGAACTCGCCTCGCGCCTGCTGGGCGGCGGCTTCGTCGCCGACCCAGAACAGTGCGCGCGGTGAGGAGCAGGCGGCCTGGTCGAACCAGTACGAGTCGTTGTAGAAACCGACGGCCACCTCGCGCTTCTGCTCCGGCGTCGCGGAAACCCAGCCGTCGACGGAGATCAGCGCGAACGAGGCGCGGTCGGGGAACGTGACGTCGCGGGCGTGCGGTGCCAGCGGCAGTTTGCGCACCTCGTTGACGGCGCGGTCGCCGCCCCAGATGACGCGCAGGTCGCACGCGGCGGACAGGGCGGCGGTCACCTTGTCGTCACGGTCGTAGGTGACCATGACCTGCGTCTCGGCGACGGCGGGGTGCGCGTCCTTCAGAGCGTCGTTCAGGGCCTCGACGACGGCTTCGGCAGCGCCGGCCGAGCGCGGTGAGATGCGCACGACGTTGCTGTTGCCGGCCAGGGCAGAGAGCGCCCACGAGTACACGAAGATCGTGTCGACGTTGGCCGGCGGGATGTGGAAGACGAGGCCGCGGCCGAAGCGCAGCACGCCCGCCGGGGTCTCCAGCTGCTTCAGCACCTTGTTGATCTCGCCGCGGCGCAGGAAGAAGCCGAGCGAGGCGAGCTCCGGGTAGCGGCGGGCCATCTGCGGGGCGAGCAGCTTGCGCGCGAACTTCACCAGGAAGTCGACGATCCGCTCGTCGCCGACCTTCAGCCGGCCACCGGTGGGCTCACCGGAGATGCTCGCGAGGAGCTCGTCGACGGACGAGACGTCGGATCCGGCGGGGAAACGGCGCTTCATGATGCAACAGCTCCAGAGAAGGTGTCCGAACAGCCGCGGGCCTCGGCGCGCGGGAGCCTGCCGAGCACGGAGAACCGCTTGCCGGGCCAGTCGCCGTCGTCGATGCCGTGCACCACACCGAGGTCCTCGGTCAGCAGCACGTGGCCGGGGTAGCTGCGCGGCAACGTCGAGACGACCTCGATGACACCGGGCTCGCCGACTGGCTGCTCCTCCCAGGTGTCCGGGTTGCGGATGATCACGTCCGCGAAGTCCGGGCAGTACAACGAGTTGCCCGACTTGCCCTCCAGGAAGACCGTGCCGATCTGCTCGATCATCCCGTAGTAGTTGTAGATCTGGGTCAGGCCGGTGTCCTCGGCGAAGCGCCGGCGGAACTCCGAGTTGTCGACCGCGATGTCGATGAGCTTCTTCCAGCCACCGGAGTGGATCAGGATGCCGTTCGACAGGTCGAGCTGGTGCTCGCGCGCGACCTCGTAGAGGTACTGCCACACCATGAAGGTGAAGCCGAAGATCAGGAACGGCTCGGAGCCGTGCTTCGCGAGGAACTCCTTGACGGCCTCGACGTCCGGCCTGTCGTTCTCGTCCAGCGCGTACACGTGGCTGCGGCCGAACGTGGCCATGCCCAGCACGCCGGCGCCGCGCGCGGAGAACGAGCGGCGGTTCTTGATGATGCCGATGGTGTCGACCATGAGCATCGGCAGCCGCTTGCCGCCGAGGACTTCCTGCAGCGTCGCGCCGAGCTGGCGGGTCTGCACCGCGGCGGCTTCCTTGTCGAGGTAGATCCGCGACGCGCCACCGCCGGTCGTGCCCGACGAGGTGAGGACCTTGAAGACCTCGGAGTCCGGAATGGACTTC
The DNA here is from genome assembly GCF_042649515.1 of Lentzea rhizosphaerae. Taxonomy (NCBI): domain Bacteria; kingdom Bacillati; phylum Actinomycetota; class Actinomycetes; order Pseudonocardiales; family Pseudonocardiaceae; genus Lentzea; species Lentzea rhizosphaerae. The sequence goes on from NZ_JBHRZI010000057.1 coordinate 586,086, forward strand.
AGCTCGTGCGTCTTGAACATGCGCACGGGCAGCCACGGCAGGTCGTTCAGCGACGCGAACGGCTCGCCGGATTTGATGCCGAGCGACGACAGAATGCGGTCGTACTGCTCGGAGTGAGCGCGGTGGTGCTCGGTCAGCTCGGTCAGCTCCGCCAGCAGCGCGGTCTCGCGCTCGGCCTGACTGCGTCCGAAGACGCTCATACCTGTGCCTCCAAGGACCGGTAGTCGATCTTGCCGCTGGGCAGCTGCGGGAAACCCTCGGCAGGACGCACGTCGAAGCCCGTGACGTGCATGTGCAGCGTCTCGGACAACGTCTTCGCGGCCTGCTTGCAGGTGTCCTTGTCGGCCCTGTCGAGGAAGACGACCACCTTGTCGCCCGCCGGCACGGCGGCGGCTGCGCCGTAGCCCTTCACGATCTGCTCCAGGTCGTCCAGGTTGACCCGGTTGCCGAACACCTTGCCGATCCGCTTCAACCGGCCGGTGATGTAGAGGAATCCGTCCTCGTCGAGGTACCCGAGGTCACCCGTGATCAGCACACCGCCGGTCTCGTCGCCGGCAGCGAGCTCGGCTTCGGACTCGGCGTAGCCCATCATCACGTTCGGACCGCGGTACACCACCTCACCGGCAACACCGGGCTCGGTGATTTCGTTCCCGTCCTCGTCGCGGATCGAGAACGTGCCGCCGGGCAGCGCGGGGCCGGCCGAGCCGAGCTTCTCGGTGAGCCGGTCGGACGGCACGGTGGCCATCCGCGGCGCGGCCTCGGTCTGGCCGTACATGACGAACATCTGCCCGCCGACGGCGCGCATCTTGTCGTTGAACTCGCTGACCAGCTCGGTGCGGAGCTTGCCGCCCGCCTGCGTCAGCGTGCGCAGCGACGGGTACTTGGCCGGGTCGAACCGCAGCCTGCGCAGCATCTCGTAGTGGTACGGGACACCCGCGAGCGACGTGACGCCGTACTTCGTGACCGCGTCCCAGAACGGCCGCGCGACGACGCCGGAGCCCTCCAGCAGCACGGTCGCACCCTTGCGCAGGTGGCTGTTCAGCACGGACATGCCGTAGCTGTAGTGCAGCGGCAGGCTGGTCGGCGCGACCTCGTTCTCGTCGATCCCGAGCACCTCGGCGATCGCGTCGGCGTTCGCGAGGATCGCCGAACGGGACAGCCGGACGAACTTGGGGTTGCCGGTGGAACCGCTGGTCGGCAGCATCACGGCCAGATCGGAGTGCGGTTCGACGCCGTCCGCGTCCTCACGCACCCAGTCCGCCGAGTAGCCGGGAGCGGGCTCGTCGTCGATGCCCAGCACGGCCGCGGGCCGGAACCGGGACACGAGCCCGTCCAGCACCTCGCGGTCCTGCGCCGGGTCGAGCAGCGCGACCGCGCGGCCCGCCTCGAACGCACCCAGGTACCGCAGCACGCTCGTCAGGTCCAGGCCGACCCGGAGGAACAGCACCCCGGACGGCAGATCGGCGAGTTCCTTCGCCACCTCGGACACGCGACCGGCGAGCTCGGCACCGCCGAGCAGGTCACCGGTCGCGGCGTCACGCAGGCGGGCCTGAGCGTGCAGCAGCGTCACAGCACCAAACCTCCGTCGATCCCGAGCACCTGACCGGTGACGAACGACGCGTCGTCACTGGCGAGGAACCGGATCACCTTGGCGACTTCTTCGGCGGTGCCGAGCCGGCCGAGGGCGGTGTCGCCCTTCACCCGCTCCAGCACCTCGTCGGACTGCTCCGAGATCAGGTCGGTCTGGATCACGCCGGGCGCGACCGCGTTGACCCTGATCCCGTGCCGCCCGAGCTCCTTCGCCGCGGACTTCGCGGCCGCGACCAGCGCCGCCTTGGACGCCGCGTAGACCATCTGACCGGCGTTGCCGCGCTCGCCGACGATCGAGCCGAGCAGCACGATCGAGCCGGTGCGCTTGCGCATCATGGCCCGCGCCGCCGCCTGCACGGAGTTGATCGTGCCGGCGACGTTCGTGGTCAGCGTCTTCGTGACGTGGTCGTCGGTGAGCATGCCGATGAGGCCGCCCTCGAGGATCCCCGCGCTGGCCACGAGCACGTCGATGCGCCCGTGCTCCTTGGCGATCGTCTTGAAGACGTCCTTGACGGCGGCCGAGTCGGTGACGTCGAGCGCCACGCCGTGGCCCCGTTCACCCAGCTCGGCGGCACGCTTCTCGGCGGTCTCGCGGTCGCGGCCGGTGATGACGACCGTCGCACCGGCCTCGGCGAGCGCCGCGGCGGTGGCGAAGCCGATGCCGCGCGTGCCGCCGGTGACGACCGCTACCTTGCCGGTGAAGTCACTCACCAGCGCCGAAGCCCTTCAGCATGTCGACGGCGACCTTGAAGCTGCTCATGTCGATGACCTGCTCGGTCTCGAACTGCACGTCGAACTCGTCCTCGATGGCGGCGACGAGCGCCATGTGGCCGACCGAGTCCCACTCCTCGATGTCGCGGTACTTCAGGTTCTCGACGTCAACGGAGTCGTCGAGCTGGAGGGCGTCCACGAAGACACCACGAAGACGGTCGTTCAGGGACATGCTTCTCTCGTTCTCTCGGACGGTGCTGGTGGCTTGGGATCAGTGCTCGGTCGAACGCTCGGTCCACGCCTTGAGCAGCGCGGCGAGCTCCTCCGGCAGGCCGGCGGGGACCTCCGCCTCCTTGCCGGTCAGGAAGCCGGTGAGAGCGGCGATCGCATCCTCGTCGCAGCCGCGGCGCGACAGGCCGATGACGTTGACGCCGGTCGTGCGGGCGGGGTTGCCCAGGGTGATGGTGAACGCACCGACCTCCTTGCGGATGGCCGATCCGAGCCCGATCATCGCGCCCGGCCCGATCTGCGTGCCCTGGTGCACGACGGTGCCGAGGCCGATGTTGGAACCGCTCCACACGTGGCAGTGGCCGGCGATCTGCACGGCGCTCGTGATCACGACGCTGTTGTCGATGATGCAGTCGTGCGCGACGTGGGCGCGGCCCATCAGGTAGTTGTCGCTGCCGATGCGGGTCGCGTCCTTGGCGCCCTGGTTGATCGTGACGAACTCGCGGATGCGGTTGCGGTCGCCGATCACCACGCCGGGGCCGTCGTTCTCGCCGTCCCAGCCCGCGAGGTGCGGGGCGCTGAGGTACTCGGCGGGGCCGCCGATGCTGACGTGCGGGCCGATGAAGTTGCCGTCACCGATCCGGCACGGCCCGGCGATCACCGTGTACGGTCCGATCACGTTGTCGTCACCGAGCTCGACGTCCGCGCCGATGATCGCGGTCTCGTGAATGCGGTTCGCCACCTGATCTGCCCTGCCCGTGAGTTTGATGGTGTAACCCACGTCACCAGGGCGCTTCCACCCGGACGGGGCCGGTAGGCCACTCTACTTCACGCGGCCGACCGGCCCTGACGGGCTCAGCTGTTGAGCAGACCCTGCGCGGCGTCCATCACGATCCGCTCGGTCGAGCCCGCTGCGGGTGTGGCGCTCTGGGAGAACTTCAGCGGGCTCGGCCACGCGTACGAGATGGTGTAGCAGCCGAACCCGGCGATGGTGTCGTCGCCTTCGTTCCACCCCGCCTCGTACCCGCCGTGCAGGTGGCCGCCGGAACGCAGGGTGTCGTTGTCCGCGACGTAGCCCTCGCACTCGTTGGCGTACCCCATCACCCAGAGGTTGCCGGCGAACGCCTCGCGCAGGTTCACGTGGTAGGCCGACAACGGCTCGTGCGCAAGCGCGAGGATGCTCAGGCCGCCGAACCGCCAGCGCTGGATGGGCATGGCCATCGCGGTGGGCAGCTCGCCGTCCGCGATCAGCTTCAGCATCACCCCGGCGTGACGCCAGTTGGCGTCCTTCGGGTCGTTCAGCGCGTTCTGGCGGGCCTGGTACTTGTCGCGCAGCATGTCGAGCACGTCCGGGTCGGAGGTGTCGACCTGGAACGGCAGGTCGACCTCGGTCATCGCCACCTGGACAGGGCCCGTGACCTCGGCGAAGTCGCCGCTGTCGAGCAGGTTGACGACCTCCTGCCCGAGGAGCGTGCCGAGCAGCTCGGTCGTGGCGGGGACGTGCGGGTCCTTCGCCTCCTGGTCACCGCAGGCACCCTGGAAGAACAGCGCGGGCACGCCGAGCTCGTTCTCCACGAACTCGGCCGCGACGGCGGGGAACTCGCCGTCGAACACGTCGTCCCTGCCGCGCGAGACCGGGTGGCACGCTGCCCCGAACATCACCGCGAACAGGTCGCCGTCGGTGGTGTCGACGCGCAGCACCGGCACCGTGTCCAGCACGGCACCGCCGTCGGACACCCGGTTCTGGCCGATGCCCGCCTCGCCCTCGGCGTAGGACAGCGTGACGCCGGTCCGCTCCTGGTCCAGCGTGTCGCGGACCAGCTGGATCAACGCGTCGGTGATCAGGAAGGTCGTGCCGTTGACCGCGTCGACGTCCGCGTCGGTGAGGTCCATCATCACGTACGGGCTCGGCCGGATGTCGCCGTACAGCGGGCCCGAGTGCGTGTGGCTCGCGACGAGCAGGAAGTCGTCGAAGGCCACCAGCTCCTCGTCGGCGAGAGTGCCCCTGATCGTCTGGTGGACGTCCCTCGGGACGCTGATGAGGTCCGCCCGCATCAGGACCTTCGGCACACCGTCGTCCCAGATGACGAGGCACTGCGCCCGCAACCGGCGCGCCACCGCGCCGTGGTTGCCGCGCGGGCCCCACCCGTACCCGCCCATCCACAGGCTCGGGTACGGCGGGAACTCCGGCGTGATGTCGACTTCGCCGACCGCTGCTTCGAACGCCATCACAACCCCCTGAATCGCCGCACACCACATCCCCCATGTGGTGTGTCGCCTACTAGGACGCCGCTGTGACCGCCGAAGTACAACCTTTTGGCGATTTTTTACCTGAGAACGTCCAGACCACCCATGAACGGGCGCAGAGCAGCGGGAACGACGACCGACCCGTCCTCCTGCTGGTGGTTCTCGAGGATCGCCACGAGCCACCGGGTGGTCGCCAGCGTGCCGTTGAGCGTGGCCGCGATCTGGGTCTTGCCGTTCTCGTCGCGGTACCGCACGTTGAGCCGGCGCGCCTGGAACGTGGTGCAGTTCGACGTCGAGGTCAGCTCGCGGTAGCGGCCCTGCGACGGCACCCAGGCCTCGCAGTCGAACTTGCGGTGCGCCGACGTGCCGAGGTCGCCGGTCGCCGTGTCGATGACGCGGTACGGCACCTCGATCCTGGCGAGCATCTCCTCCTCCCAGCCGAGCAGCCGGGCGTGCTCCGCCTCGGCGTCCTCGGGGCGGACGTAGGAGAACATCTCGACCTTGTTGAACTGGTGCACGCGGATGATGCCGCGGGTGTCCTTGCCGTACGACCCGGCCTCGCGCCGGTAGCACGACGACCAGCCCGCGTACCGCTTCTCGCCGTCGAGGATCTCGTCGGCGTGGTAGCCGGCGAGCGGCACCTCCGACGTGCCGACGAGGTACAGGTCGTCGTCCGGCAGGTGGTAGATCTCGCTGGAGTGCGCGCCGAGGAACCCGGTGCCCGCCATGATCTCCGGCCGCACCAGCGTGGGCGTGATCATGAGCTGGAAGCCGTTGGCCGTCGCCTGCTGCGCGGCCATCATGAGCAGTGCGAGCTCGAGCTGCGCGCCGACGCCCTTGAGGAAGTAGAACCGGCTGCCGCTGACCTTGGCGCCGCGTTCCACGTCGATCGCACCGAGCCTGGTGCCGAGGTCGAGGTGGTCGAGGGGCTCGAAGTCGAACTGGCGAGGCTCACCGACCGTCTTGAGGACCACGAAGTCGTCCTCGCCGCCGACCGGTGCGTCCGGGTGCACCAGGTTCGGGATCCTGGCCAGGAGCTCGTCGACCTCCGCGGCGGTGGCGTTCTGCTCGGCCTCCGCGGCCTTGACCTCGGCCGCCAGATCCTTGGCCTTGGCGAGCAACGCGGCCCGCTCGTCGCCCTTGGCCTTGCCGACCTCCCTGCCGAGCACCTTCTGCTCGGCGCGCAGGGTGTCCGCGCGGGAGATGGCACTCCGCCTGCGTTCGTCAGCGGACAGCAGGGAGTCGACGACGCCCTGGTCCTCTCCGCGGGCGTGCTGTGACGCGCGCACGATCTCCGGGTTCTCGCGCAACACCTTGAGGTCAATCACCCCTGAAGGGTAGACCTGCGGTTCATCCCGGAATCCGGGCAACCGCGAGGACGCTCCGGCCGTACCCGTGTACGTGCGCAGAACAGGAGGCGGCGTGGACGGGTCGCTGATCTTCTGGCGGTTCCGGAAAGCGAAAAGGCCCGGCGCCTGAGCACCGGGCCTTTCCACCGAGTGTGCGATCAGCTGATCGCGACGGCCACCACGAGACCCAGGGCGACGTGCGCCGACGCGACGACGATCGACGCCGGCGCGAACCGGTCCGACTCGATGATCGAGCCGATGTCCAGCCTGGTCACGAACTCCAGCAGGCGCACCGCGGCGACCTGCACGATGATGCCGACCAGGCCGTAGACCAGCGCGGAGAGCAACCCCTCGTCGAGCTTGCCGACCGAGCTGGTGATGGCGATGACGACGATGAACGCCATCGAGACGAGGCCGGAGGCGGTCACGATGACCGCGTTGGGGGCACCGTTGCGGACCAGGGCGGACAACTTGCCCGGCGTCGTCCAGTCGATCGCGTAGAAGCCGAAAACCATGAGGACGAGACCGACGACGGCGTACAGCGCGATCGCGCCGATGTTCCGACCCAGGGTCGCGCCGAAGCCGGGATCCAACGCGAGCAGCGTGGTCGTCATGTGCTGTTCCCTTTCCGAGTTCACTCAACAATTCGATGCGGCACGAACGCCGCGCCATCGTCGGTCACGAGACCGACCGTTTCCCGGATGCCGAGTCCTGCCGACGTGTCGCCGACGACCCAGGCACCCAACGCGGGGCGGTAGCCGTCGAAGTCCGGAAGCGGATCGAACAGCTGGTACACGAAACCTTCTTTGCCGTACACGCCCCCGGTCTGCGTCTCGTAGCCGGGAGCGACGATCTGGATGTTCGACCCCTCGCGGCCGAGCAGCGGCTTGCGCACGTACTCGGTGAGCATTCCGGGGTCGTTCAGGAAGGCAGGGAGCAGGTTGGGGTGGCCGGGGTACATCTCCCACAGGACCGCGAGCAGCGCCTTGTTGGAGAGCAGCATCTTCCACAGCGGCTCGACCCACAGCGTGCCGGGCAACGACTCGACGGCGTGGCGGCCGAACTGCTCCTCGACCACCCACTCCCACGGGTAGAGCTTGAACACCGTGTTCATCGGGGCCTCTTCGAGGTCGACGAACCGGTTGAGCAGCGTGTCCCAGCCGACCTCCTCGATCGCGAGGCCCACGGTGTTCAGGCCCGCTTCGGCGGCCGTCTCCTGCATGCAGGCGATGGTGAGGTGGTCCTCGCCGGACGGGTCGGCGCCGGACCAGGTGAAGTGCAGCTCGCCGGAGGGCAGCTTGGAGCCGATCTCGGTCCACCGGGCGACCAGCTGCTCGTGCAGCGAGTTCCACTGGTCGTCGTCCGGGAACGCGTCGGTCTTCCAGTACCACTGGATGTACGCGGCCTCGAGCAGGGACGTCGGGGTGTCCGCGTTGTACTCGAGCAGCTTCGCGGGGCCCGACCCGTCGTAGCGCAGGTCGAAGCGGCCGTAGACGTGCGGGTCGCGACGCCGCCACGACTCGGCGATGTGCGGCCACACCCACTCGGGGATGCCGAAGTCGCGGTACCGCTCGGTCAGCACGACGTTGTCGACCGCGTCGAGGCACATGGAGTGGAGCAGCTCGACGTCGGCTTCGAGCGAGAGGATCTCGCTCATCTCGAACACGTAGTGCACCGACTCGTCCCAGTACGGGCGGTCGGCGCCGTCGGCGTACTTCGCGGGCAGGCCGAAGACCAACCCCTGGTCAGAGACCGTGCGCTGCCAGTTCGGCCGCGGTTGCGAGGTTTCACGACGCAACTGCTCAGCCTCCGCTGCTCTTCGAGCCGCTGCTGACGCCGAAGCCACCGCGCTGGATGGACGTGCCCGACTTGGTGGCGACGTTCGCACCCTTCGGGATCGTGTAGCTCCCGCCGGTGACCTTCTGGCCGATCGCGCCGGTGCCGCCGTAGTTGTAGCGGTAGGAGCTGCCGCCGATGTAGATGAAGCCGCCGCTCGAGTACCCGCCGTGGCTGCGGTAGTAGCTGTCGGAGCAGTAGTCGTCGTCGACGATCACGTTGTTCTGGTCGGTGCACTGCGCCGTGACGTTCTTCGGGCTGGCGGCCGCGTACCAGATCGCGACCAGCGCGATCACGCCCACGGTGACACCACCGCCGATGAGCAGGCGCTTGCGCGTCTTGCGGCGCTTCTCGAACGCGGCGGACTCGGCGGCGAACCGCTCCTGCTGCGCCTTCAGCGCGGCGGCACGAGCGCGTTGCTCGGCGACCGACGGCTGGCGCGGCTTGGTCACGCCGGCCTGCTGCTGCCGCACCTTGCCCTTGGCGGGCTGCTGCTGCGGCGCCGGCTGGTACGGCGGCGGCTGTTGTGGCTGGCCGGGCGCACCCGACGGCTGCCCCGACTGGGGCGTCGGCTGGCCAGGACCTGGCAGGTTGTTGTCAGTCATCACCACTCCCGCGGGCAAGGTACCTAGCGACGCGGCTGAAACACGGCCGATTCAGTGACGAGTGTCCTAATAGCAACACTCGACCGAACCCGGCGCACAGCCGTCTCACACGGCACGGGCATCATGGATGAGATGTCTCCGAGCGCCGGTTGGTTGAGTCGATCAGGTCACATCCGCGACACGCGGCTTGTGATGGTCGGCGCTTTCCTCGGCGCGTTCGTCCTGCTGATGATGTCCGCGTTCACGTCTGTGCTGGCAGGAGGCCCGCTCGGCACCAAGCGCGAGCTCGTCAACGCCGCCTATCAGGCCGTGGCGGGCGAATGCCTCGACTGGTCGAAGGCGGACCTCTCCGACGCGAAGAAGGTCGACTGCTCGGCGGCCCACAAGTTCGAGGTGACGGGTCTCGCGGACATCACCGGCGCGTACCCGAAGGAAGCGCCGTTCCCGAACGCCGAGGCCTGGGAGAAGATCGCCCAGGAACAGTGCGCGCAGGCCGCCACCACGTACATGGGCGGCAAGCTCGACCCGGACGGCAAGTACGGCGTCAGCACCCTGAACCCGGACGAGCGCCGCTGGTCGGACGGCTACCGCCAGCTCCGCTGCGGCCTGCAGGTCACCGCACCGTCCGGAGCCGCCCTGCCGTCGTTCGGCAGCGCCAAGACCCAGGACCAGTCGAACGTCTACGACCCCGGCGTGTGCCTCGCGCTCGGCGACAAGAACACGGTGGGCGACCCGGTCGACTGCGCCCAGCCGCACGCGTTCGAGATCGTCGGCGTCTTCCAGCACCCCGAGGGCGAGTTCCTGGCCCCCGAGAAGCAGGACCCGATCATGTCGGAGAAGTGCGCGGCCATCGCGGCCGAGTACACCGGCGGCGCGGACCTGAAGGCGAAGGGCCTGCTCGTCACCTGGGACACCCGCTCGGACAAGAGCTGGGCAGTCGGCTCCCGCAAGGCGAACTGCAAGGTCGGCGCCGTCCCCCAGGGCGAGAACCTGGTGGCCTGGAGCGGCAGCGTCCGCAACCCGAACGGCGCCCCGCTGACCACCTCGAACCCGCCGCAGACCACCTCGGTCAAGCCCCAGGACGAACCGACCGGCGCCCCGCTGCACTCCGAGTCGGACAAGCCTTCCCAGTCAGGCGAGCCCTCGCAGTCCAACAAGCCCGACAAGGACAAGCCGTCCTCCAGCGCCCCCACCACGACGACAGAGAACCGATGACCGTCGAGATGACTCGCGCTCGCTTCGACGAGCTGGTCGAAGAGGCCCTGGACCTGATCCCGCCCGAGTTCATGCACGCGATGAACAACGTCGTGGTGCTCGTCGAGGACCGCAACCCGGACGAGCCGTCCCTGCTCGGCCTGTACCAGGGGATCGCGCTGACCGAGCGCAACACCGACTACGGCGGCACGCTGCCCGACCACATCTTCATCTACCGCGAGGCGATCCTCGACATCTGCGACACCGAGGACGACGTGGTGGAGGAAGTGATGGTCACCGTGTTGCACGAGGTCGCGCACCACTTCGGGGTGGACGACGCGAAGCTGCACGAGCTGGGCTGGGGCTGACCCGCGCGGCGCCGCCAGCAGGCTCCTCGTCCGCGATGAACGGCGCATTTGTCCACCTGAGGTGGACAAATGCGCCGTTCATCCACTTCGGCACACGGCTTAGATCTCCACGCCCGCCCACGACCGGCAGAGCCAGCCGTCACCGTCGGCCTCCAGCACCACGACCCCGGTGTTCGGCAGCAGGTTCTCCGCCAGCTCCACCGGGATGTTCGACGCCAGCGCCAGCGCGCCCATCCTGCCCGCGCCGCCGTGCGTCACGACCATGACCGTGCCGTCCTGCCGCACCGACTCGATGGCGCCCAGGAACCGGTCCAGCACCTCCTGCCCGGTCTCGCCGCCGTCCGGGAACGGCACGTCCAGGGCGCCCTCGGCCCACTTGATCACGGTTTCCAGGTAGGTCCGGTAGGCCTCGGTGTCGTTGCGGCCCTCCAGCGAGCCGACCTGGATCTCGTGGACGCCCTCGAGGATCTGCACGGGCAGGCCGAAGCGTTCGGCGGTGGGGAGAGCGGTTTGCTGGGCGCGCAGGCCGATGCTCGCGTAGACGGCGGTGATGTCTTCGGACGCGAGGGTGTCGGCCAGCTCGCGGGCCTGCTTGTGGCCCAGCTCGGTGAGCGGGGGACCCGGCATCGCCGTGTCCAGCTTGCGTTCGATGTTCGACGCCGTCTCACCGTGCCTGACCAGCAGCAACCTCACCCGCGCTCGCCCTTTCTGACAGCATCGACCCAAGCGGCTGCCGCGGCGAACTCCTCGTTGTGAGCCTCGACTGGTTCGTGGTCGGCCTTCGGGAAGGAGCCCAGGAACCGGATCTCGTGCGAGTGTCGGTGCAGCGCGGCCAGCGCGTCACCGATCCTCGGTTCTGCGATGTGCCCCTCGACGTCGATGTAGAAGCGGTACGTGCCCAGTTTGCCCTTCGTGGGGCGTGATTCGAGGCCGGTGAGATTGATGCCACGCAACGCGAGCTCGGTGAGGAGCTCGGACAGCACGCCCACGCGGTTCGGGGTCGTCACCACGACGCTCGTGCGGTCTGCTCCGGTCGGCTCTGGCAGCTGACCCGGACGGCGCAGCAGCAGGAACCTCGTGCGAGCGTCGGCCACGTCCAGGACGCCGGTGGCGTACTCGTCGAGCTTGTAGTGGTTCACGGCGACCGGGGCGGTCACGGCGGCGTCGAACTCGCCGCGCTCAACAGCGGCCGCGGCGCCCGCGGTGGACGAGGTGGCGATCGAGGTGACGCCGGGCAGCTCCTCCGCGATCCAGTCGCGGACCTGGGCCAGCGCGTGCGGGTGCGAGGCGATGGTCTTGATCTCCGTGGTGCCCGGCCTGACCAGGATGCTGAACTTCACGTCCAGCACCGTCTCGGCGACGGCGACCACGGGCTCGTCCCGGATCAGCACGTCGAGGGTCGCTGGCACGGCGCCCTCGACGGAGTTCTCGATCGGCACGCACGCGAAGTCCGTCTCGCCCTTGCGCACGGCAGCGACGGCGAGCGGGATCGTGTCGACGGGGACGAGTTCGCCCTCGAACCTCATCGCGGCCTGCTCCGTGAACGTCCCCTGTGGTCCGAAGTACGCAATGCGCGGCATCGGGTCAGCGTAGTGCGGCGATCAGAGGCGAGAATCACGCCTGTGTCAGCCGCCAAACCTGGGTTCCGTCAGGACCGTTCGAACTGGAATGCTTGAGGCGTGCCCGCTCTAGCGCCTGAACTCGTGTTGTGCGCGGTCGACGAACCGATGGCGAACGCCTGGCTCGCCGTCGCCGACGGACGCACCGGGGTGCGGGTGCATCGCGGGTCCGTGCTGGACATCCGCGCGCAGGCGATCGTCAGTCCCGCCAACTCCCAGGGCTGGATGCGCGGCGGCATCGACGCCGTCTACGCCACGGCGTTCCCCCAGGTCGAGACCAACGTCCGCAGCGCGGTGCTCGCGCTGCACGGCGGTGAGCTCCCCGTGGGCGAGGCGCAACTCGTCGCAACCGGCGAGACCGAGCCGGCGTGGCTGATCAGCGCGCCGACCATGCGGCGGCCCGGCGAGCGGCTGCCGGGCGACACCGTCCACCCGTACCTCGCGGCACGGGCCGTGCTGCGGCTGTGGCTCGAAGGACGCCTGGAGGACGGCACGCCGGTGCGCGACGCCGTCCGCACCATCGCGATGCCGGGGCTCGGCACCGGGGTGGGAGGCGTCGCGCCGTCCACGTGCGCGCACCAGGTCGCGGCCGCGTGGGACGAGGCGTTCAACCCGCTGCACGTCTAGGACCTTGTGCACAACCCTGTGGACAGAGTTGTGGACACCTGTGGACTACTGGCGTGGGGCGACCCATCGTTCCAGGTCAAGCTCATCTGTGATGGGGATGCCGTATTCCCCAACGGCGGGGATCTCGGGCTTGAGCTTCCGCGCCTCCCGCACCGCGTCCGGTCTCAACGCCGCCAGCTTGAAACCCCTGCGCTGGTAGAAGCGGATCGCGTCGAGGTTGTCGTTCGTGGTCGTCAGTCGCACGCGACTGCACCCGAGCGTGCGCGCCTGGCGAACCGCGGCGTCGACGAGCGCGGTGCCGACGCCGCGGCCCCGCCGCAGCGCATCGACCGTCACGATCTCCAGCTGGTGGTTGGCCACCGCGTAGGTGAGCAGACCCAGCACGTGACCCTGCTTCTCCACCAAAAAGCCCGGCAGACTCGCAGGGAAGAACACCTCGCCGTGCGCGACGGCTGTGTGCGCTCCCCATAGCTCAAGGACCAATCGGGCGACAACTATGCGATCTGCTTCCTCGACCGGCCTTACCGAGCCTTCTGCCATGCCAAGAACTGTGCCAATACGAGGCGTACTCAGGAACAGCCATTCGACGTACGGTGGATTCGTGCCAGTGCGCGTTTTGTTGGTTGACGATCACGAAGTTGTGCGCAGGGGGCTGCGCGAGATGCTGGACGACGAGGAGGACATTTCGGTCATCGCCGAGGCGGGGTCGGTGGACGAGGCGGTGACGCGGGCCGGGCAGACACCGCCCGATGTGGCCGTCGTGGACGTTCAGCTGCCCGACGGCAGTGGTGTGGACCTGTGCCGGACGCTCCGCGACCTCGGCATCCGCTGTCTCGTACTGACCGCGTTCGACGACGAGGAGGCACTGGTGGGGGCCATCATGGCCGGTGCGTCTGGCTATCTGCTCAAGCAGGTCAGGGGCCAGGACGTCGTCACGGCCGTGCGCGAGGTCGCGGCTGGACGGTCCCTTCTGGACCCCGCCACGACGGCCCGCGTGCTCGAACGGATGCGCAACCCGGCCCCGGTCGGCCTCACCGATCAGGAACAGCGCGTGCTGGAGCTGATCGGCGAGGGGCTGACGAACCGCCAAATCGGTGAACGTCTCTTCCTCGCGGAGAAGACCGTGAAGAACTACGTGACGTCCGTGCTCGCCAAACTCGGCATGGAACGCCGAACGCAAGCCGCCGCATGGGTGGCTAAACGGGGACGGACCAGGTGAGCGTCGTCCCGTTCGGTGAACTCACCACGCGGAAATCGCCACTCGCGGCCTTCGCCCGTTCCGCGAGATGCCGCAATCCTCGCTGAGTCACGCCGGACGGGATGCCGCATCCGTTGTCCGCGACGCGCAGCAGCAGATGCATCTCATCGCGCCGTACGTCGATCTGGACGTGCGTTGCGCCTGAGTGCCGCACGACATTGGACAACGCCTCTCGAAGCGCGGCCCGTGCGTCGTCGGCGTGCCTGCGCGGCACGTTCGCCAGGTCGCCTGACACGTGCAGGCGCGGCGAAAATCCGAGGAGCTCGCCGGCCGTGCGGACCTCGGCCTTGATCGAGTCGAGCAGGTCTGCGGAGTCGGCGGGATCGGTGTTGCGCAGCTTGCGCACGGTCGCGCGGACCTCGGCGATCGTCTCGTCGACCAGCTCGACGGCCTCTTCGATCCTGGCGCGCTGGGAGGCGTCGAGCTTCTTGCCCAGCCGCCGTTCCAGCAGGCTGAGCTGCACGCCGGCGCCGTAGAGCCGCTGGATGATCACGTCGTGCAGGTCGCGGGCGATGCGCTCGCGTTCCTCGTAGACAGCGACGCGCTGCCGTGCGGTGAAGCCCTCCGACAGCACGACGGCGAGGCCGGCCTGGGCCGCGAACGCCGTCAGCACGTCCACGGTCTCCTGCGTGAACGGCGCTTTGTCCCTGCGTCGATAAACCGCCAGCGCGCCGATCTTGCGGTCCGACGTGCCGAACGGCGCCACCGCGAACGGTCCATAGCTCCGCAGCGCCTGCGGCACGTACGGGGCGGTGCGCGGGTCGTTCGTGACGTCGTCGGCCATCACCGGGACCCCGGTGCGTGCGGCCTTCGCGGCGGCGCTGCGCGGGCTCAGGGTCGCGACGACCGGCTCGCCGCTGGACGCCTCGACGGTGAGCGTGCCGTCGTCGTCGGCCGTGGCGAGCATGGCCAGCCCGAGGTCGGCGTCCGCGATCTCCGCGGCCGCCTCCACCACGAGCCGCAGCACGTTCTCCGGGTCTTCCAGCGCCGCCGACGTGATCTCGGTGGACGCGACGAGCACGCGCCGCGCCAGGGAGGGGTCCATGGTCCTCAACGGTATGCGGGCGTGCCGAGGTCCAGCACCAGGTCCGCCCTCGCCGCCTCGTCCGGGCGGTGCGTGATGTGCAAGATCGTCCTGCCGTCCTGCCTGAGCTGCTCCAGGATCTTTCGCGCGGTCGGTTCGTCGAGGTGAGCGGTGGGCTCGTCGAGCAGCACCACGTCGGCGTCGTGCAGCAACGCCCTGGCGAGCGCAAGCCTTTGCGCCTCACCGCCCGACACCTGGTCGGGCCGGATCACGGTGTCGAGCCGGTCGGCCCACTCCGGCAGGCAGGCCGTGCGCAGAGCGGCCTGCAACGCTTCGTCGTCGTGCGGTCCCGACATCCGCAGGTTCTCCCGGACGGTCGTGCTGACCAGCATCGGTTCCTGCGGGCACCAGGTGGCGCGCGGCAGCTCGACGATGCCGCGCTCGGGCTGGAGGAAGCCCAGGAGCAGCGCGAACAACGTCGACTTGCCGCTGCCGGACGGGCCGACGATCGCGACGTGCGTGCCCGGCTCGATGTTGAGGTGCAGGTCCTTCAGCGTCGGCTCGGTCGCACCCGGCCAGCGCACGTCGACGTTCTCCAGCCGGATCCGCTTGCCCCTGGGGACCTCCTGGCGTTCCGGAGCGTCGAACTGGAGCCGTGCACTCGCCTCGGCCAACGCCCGGCGCTGCTGGGCGGCGAGCGGCAGTGCGGCCAGCGGTTCGGCGAGGGCGAGCGGGACCAGGCCGAGCACCGGGTTGCCGGTGGTGGCGCAGACGAGAGCCGCCACACCGGTCGCGAGCAGGACGATCGCCGTTGCTGCGCCCGTGCCGAACGCCTGCCTGCGGGTCTCCCCCGCCAGTTCGACGTCTTCGGTGTGGAGCTGGGCGAGCACGCGGTGGTGGGCGTCGTGCGCGATGAGGTCCGGCGCGGCCGCGAGAGCGTTGATCGTGTCGGCGGCGACCTTGCGACGACCCCTGGCGAGCTTCGTGCTGGCCCGGCGTTCGGTCCAGACGGCGACGGCCGGCGCGGCCAGGCCTGCGGCGAGGAGCAGGCCGCCCAACGTCAGCGCAGCCACCGGGTCGATGAACGCGAACAGGATCGTGGTCGCGATGCCCGCGCCAACGGCCACGACCGGTGGCACCAGCACGCGCGGCACAAGGTCTCGCACGGTGTCGGTGTCCTCGACGAGCCGTTGAAGTCCATCACGCCGTTGGGTCCGCACGAGCCGAAGCCACAGCTCGGCGCGCAGATCGGTCGCGAGCTTGAACGCCTCGTGGTGGGTGACCAGGCGCTCGACGTACCGGAGCACGCCCTTGCTCAGCGCGAACGTCCGCACGCCCACGACCAGCACCGACAGCGTCAGGATCGGCGGCATCTCGGCGGCACGGGCGATCAGGTGGGCCGCCAGCGCGGTCAACGCGATGCCCGCGAGGGTCGCGAGCACGCCGAGGGCGGCACCCTTCCACGGGATCGGCAGGCGCTTCGGGCGTTCCTGCTGGGTCTCTTCGGTGACGATCTTCGCGAACGTCTCGTCCTCGGTCGTCTCCTTGTCGCGGTGCGAGGCGAGTACGACGGCGGCCGTGGCGCTTGCTCTCTTGATCGCTTTGTCGACTTTGCGACTTGTCACCGGGTCGAGGTGCGCGGTCGGTTCGTCGAGCAACAGCACCGTCGCGCCGTGACGCACCCTCAGCAGGGCGCGCGCGACTGCGACGCGTTGGCGTTCACCGGTCGAGAGGTCTGTGATGCGCCGGTCGAGCAGATGCTCAGCAACGACCTCACGTGCGACCAGTTCGATGTCTTCAGCGCCAGGAACCGTGAGCTCCAGCTCGGCGCGCGGGGTGGCGGCGGCGAACGCGGGCTTCTGCGGCACGTAGGCGATGTCGCCGGCGACGAACGCGGTGCCGTCCGTCGGCTCCAGGAAGCCCAGAAGCACCTGGAACGTCGTCGACTTGCCCGCTCCGCTCGCGCCCTCGAGCCGATAGATCTCTCCTGGGCGGACGTCGAAGCTCACGCCGTCAGGAGCGAACCCGCCCCTGCGCAGGACGCGGAGGTTGTCGACGTGGACCGAGCCGCCGGGCAGCCGCGGCCGGGTCTTGTCCTCGTGGTCGACCACCTCGGCGACACGCCTGACGGCCTCCAGACCGTCCTCGCTGGCGTGGTGGGCGGCGCCCGCTGCGCGGAGGGGGAGGTAGCACTCCGGGGCGAGGATCAGCACTACCAGCGCGGTCATCAGGGTCATGTCGCCGTGGACCAGGCGGATGCCGATGCCGACTGCGATCAGGGCGACCGAGAGAGAGGCGGCGATTTCGAGGACCAGCGCTGAAAGGAACGCGATCTTCAGCGTGCCCATCGTGGCCCTGCGGTGCTGCTCGCCGATCTGGCGAACAGCCACGGCCTGCTGCTTGGCGCGACCGAACACCGTCAGCACCGGGAGGGCACGCAGGAGTTCGAGGAGCTGCGCAGAGAGGAGCTCGGTGACGTCCGCGGCCTTCTGCACGCGCTTCTCGGTGTACCAGCCGATCAACGCGGCGAAGACCGGGATCAGCGGCACGGTGATCGCGATCAGGACCGCCGACGGCCAGTCCGTGAAGAGGATCCACGCACCCACCAGCGGCGGCACGACCACGGCCGTGACCAGCGCGGGCAGGTAGCGGGTGAAGTACGCGTCGAGCGCGTCGAGGCCCTTGGTCGCGAGCACCGACAGCTCGGCGGTACCGCGTTCCGCGATCCAGCCGGGGCCGCGTTCGAACGACTTCGCGAGCAGCTGGGTGCGGAGCTCCTCCTTCGCACCGGCGGCGGCGCGCGCAGCGGCAGATTCCGTTGCCCACGACAGCGCTGCGCGCGCCAGGATCGCCACGGCGAGAAGCGGAAGACCCTCGCGGGTCGTGATCACCGACGCCAGCGCGACGGCCTGGGCGACGAGCGCCAGCGCGTTGAGGAACGCCAGGGCGCCCACCCCTGCGAGGGCGCGCCTGGCGTTCTTCGAGAGCTGGGGCAGTGCACCCAGCGGGCCTCGGTTCATCAGTGCGCTGCCGGGATGTGCTGGACGCCGATGCGCTTGCGGAACACCCAGTAGGTCCAGCCCTGGTAGACCAGCACGGCCGGGGTGCCGAACGCCGCCACCCACGTCATGACCGTCAGCGTGTACGGGCTCGACGCCGCGCCGGCGACGGTGAGCGAGTACGCCGGGTCCAACGTGGACGGCAGGACGTTCGGGTAGAGCGACGCGAACAGCACCACGACGGTTGCTGCCACGGCGAGTCCCATCAACGCGAACGACTGTCCTTCGCGGCCGGCCCAGAGCCTCCACAACGCGAGTCCGGCGAACAGGAGCACCGGCAGCGCCCACAACCCGGCGACGTAGAGCAGCAGCGCCACCAGCGGCAGCAACGCGACCGGTGCCATCGTCAACGCCAGCCGGCGGGCGCGTTCGCGGATCTCGCCCTCGGTCTTGAGGGCCAAGAAGATCGCACCGTGGACCAGCGCGTACCCGGCGATCGCGAGCCCGCCCAGCACCGCCTGCCACGTGATCGCCGCGAACGGCGAGCCGACCCGGTCACCGTTGGCGTCGATCGGCAGGCCGAGCACGGTGGTCGCGATGACCAGGCCGACCCCGAGTGCCGCAACCCACGAACCGACGAAGATCACGGTGTCCCACACCTTGCGCCAGCGGTCCGAGTCGACCTTGCCGCGGTACTCGAAGGCGACACCGCGACCGATCAGCGCCAGCAGGAACAGAGTGAGTGGCAGGTACGCGGCGCTGAAGAGCGCCGCATACCAGCCGGGGAAGGCCGCGAACGTGGCACCGCCCGCAACCAGAAGCCACACCTCGTTGCCGTCCCACACCGGCCCGATGGTGTTGATCATGACCCGTCGTTCGGTGTTGTCGCGCCCGAGGACGGGCAGCAGCATGCCGACGCCGAAGTCGAAGCCTTCGAGGAACAGGTAGCCCAGCCACAGCAGGGCGATCAGGCAGAACCAGAGAATCTCCACAGCTTCTCCCCTAGTACGCGAACGCCAGCGCGCCGTCGTCGGTTTTCGCGGGTATGACCCCGGCGACACCACCGCGGACGTACTTGCGGATCAGGTAGACCTCTACGCAGGCCAGCGCTCCGTAGGTCAGCGTCAGCGCGATCAGCGAGGTGAGGATCTCGCCGGGTGTGCTGTTCGAGACCGCCTGCGCGGTGAACATCCAGACACCGTCCACTCCGGACGGGTTCGGCACGACCACGAACGGCTGCCTGCCCATCTCGGTGAAGATCCAGCCGAAGCTGTTGGCGAGGAACGGAGTCGCGATGCCGGCGAGCGCGGTGATCGGGAACCACCTGCCCTGCGGAACGCGGCCGCCGCGGGTGAGCCAGAGCATCACGAGGCCCAGCCCTGCCGAGATCGCGCCGAACCCGATCATCAGGCGGAAGCCCCAGTACGTCACGGGAAGCGCGGGCACGTAGTCGATCGGCTTGCCGCTCAGCTCGCCGAGCCGTTCGTCGACCGGGTAGTTCGTGCCGTACTTCTCCTGGTACATCGGGACGAGGTCCTGGATGCCCTTGACCTCGCTGGTGAAGTCGTTGTTCGCGAGGAAGCTCAGCAGCGCGGGCACCGTGATGCTCTTGACGTTCTCGCAGTCCGGCCTGGTGACGTCACCGATCGCGAAGATCGAGAACGCGGCGGGCTCCTCGGTGTGGCACAGGGCCTCCGCGGCGGCCATCTTCATCGGCTGCTGCTGGAACATCAGCTTGCCCTGCACGTCACCGCTGATCGCGAGCACCGCGAACGCCACGACGCCGACCCAGGTGCCGAGCTTGAGCGAGCTGCGCCAGACCCCGGTCTCGTCCGACTTCTTCCACAGGTGCCAGGCGCCGATGCCCACGAGGAACGTGGCGGCGACGGCGAACGCACCCGCGATCGTGTGCGGGAAGGCCGCGAGCGTCGTGTTGTTCGTCAGCACGGCCCAGATCGAGGTGAGGCGCGGACGCCCGTCCTCCAGCACGATGCCGACCGGGTGCTGCATCCAAGAGTTGGCGGCGAGGATGAAGTACGCGCTGGCCATGGTCGCGAGGCTGAACGCCCAGGCACAGGCGAGGTGGACCTTCTTCGGCAGCTTGTCCCAGCCGAAGATCCACAGGCCCAGGAAGGTCGACTCGACGAAGAAGGCGACGAGGCCCTCCATCGCGAGCGGGGCACCGAACACGTCACCGACGAACCGCGAGTAGGCGCTCCAGGCCATGCCGAACTGGAACTCCTGCACGATGCCCGTCACGACACCCATGGCGAAGTTGATCAGGAGGAGCTTCCCCCAGAACTTCGTCATCTTGTAGTAGCGCTCGTTGCCCGTGCGCACCCACGCGGTCTGCATCGCTGCGACGAGCAACGACAGGCCGATCGTCAGCGGCACCATCAGGAAGTGATAGACGGTGGTGATGCCGAACTGCCACCGCGCGAGTTCGAGTACGTCCACGTCACTGAGACTAAATCCGGATCATGGCCGCTATCAGGTACGACGGTCCCGTCCCGGCTCGGGACCAAGGTCCCGTGCGCGAAGTCACCCCGGACAGGTGACAAGCGTCGGTTAGCATGGATGCGCCAGAGGGGAGTAGTTCCCACCGGAGTTCGTGGCCGGTGGCGTGGTGATCGACATACTGATCCGCCTGCGAGCGGATCCGGTGCCACACCCGTCTTGTACGGGCGAACGAGACCTCCGGCCGGGCTTTGCAGCATGCCCGGTCGGGGTCTGTTGCGCCTCCGTCCGGGCTCGGATTCGGACGTGGAGGACCTCTTGGCCACCTCATTGCTCGCGTTCATCACCGCGTTCGCGGTGGTGTTCCTCGTCGAGCTCCCCGACAAGACCATGGTCGCGACCCTGGTGCTGACCACGCGCTACCGCGCCTGGCCGGTGTTCACAGGCGTCGTCGCGGCCTTCGCCGCGCAGAGCGTGGTGGCCGCCGCGTTCGGGTCGGCGCTCACGTTGCTGCCGGACCGCGTGGTGTCCCTCGTGGTCGCGCTGCTGTTCGCCGTGGGCGCGTTCTTCCTGCTCAAGGAGGGTTTCTCGCGTGACGAGGACTCTGCCGACGAGGCCGGCACGCATGCCGACGTGCCGTTCTGGCGGGCAGCGCTGACGTCGTTCGGCGTGCTGTTCGCCGCCGAGTGGGGTGACGCCTCACAGCTCGCGACCGCCGGGATCACCGCCCGGTACGGGGCGCCGTTGATGGTCGGACTCGGCGCCTGGCTGGCGCTGGTCGCCGTCGCCGGACTGGCGGTGCTGGTCGGGCGGAAGCTCGCAGGACGGTTGCCGACGCACTGGATCCAGCGCGTGGCCGGGGTGGTCTTCGCGGGGTTCTCGCTGGTCGCGTTGTGGCAGGCGTTCTGACGGTCACCAGACCGGACGCAGACCGGGCTGGTCCTCGCCGTGCACGTGCTGCAGGTACGTGGCGAGGCCGGTCCTGATGGTGTCGAGCGTGTCCCGCCCGATCGCCTCGGCCATCTCGGTCTCGAGGTCGGACCACAGGTTGTCCGCGAACTTCAGGTAGTCGCGGCCCTTCGTCGTCAGCGTGACGTACTGGGCGCGCTTGTCCGTCGGGTGCGGTTCGCGCAGGACGTAACCCCACTCGTCGAGCTCGTTGACGATCTTCGCCGCCGCCTGCTTGGTGACGCCGAGGTGCTGTCCGATGTCGACGGTCGTCGCGCGTTTCGCCTTGAGGAACCGGAAGACGTAGCCGTGGGCGGGCCTGAGCGGTTCCAGGCCGATCTGCCTGAGGCGGTCGTGGAACTGGTCGCCCATGGCGCGGTACGTCATCGCCAGGAGCATCGGCACCGGTTCCATTCGCATCTCCTACTAGACAACCAGGTTGACCTTATTCTAAGGTTAGACAACTTCGTTGACTACTTTGGAGGTTGTCTTGCTGGTCACTGGGGATTCCGTCGAGCCGTTCGAGTTCGGCGGGTTCGAGTTCAGGCCGTTCGCCGTGCCGTCGCGCGGCAGCACCGAGATCGCGCTGTGGACCGTCGACGTGCCGGAAGGGGGCGACGGGAAGACGCACACCGCTTCGAAGGAGGAGGTCTTCTACGTGCTGTCCGGAGCGGTGACGATCCAGGGCCAGACGGCGAAGGCGGGCGACGCGATCGTGGTGCCGCCGAACACCCCGCTGTCGCTGACCGGCGGCCCCGCGCGGGTGCTCGTCGCGACCTCGGTCGGGATCATCGGCACGCTGGAGGACGGGACGACGGTCACGCCGCCCTGGTCGCTCTAGCGCCTGTATCGAAGTCCGCACCGAGCCCCTGCCGTTTGGCGCGAAAAGCACGTTCGGGCCGATAGATGGCCCGAACGTGCTTTTCGCGCCAAAAAATATGTGTCTGACCCGCTTGGCTTCGATACAGGCGCTAGTTCGCGGGTGAGCCTTCTTCCGGAGGCTCGCTCCCGGTGGTGTCCGGGGCCTCCTCGCGGAGATCGTGGGCGATCTTCTTGGCCTCGTCGATGAGTTCCTGGGAACGGTCGAGGCGCTCTTCGTCCGGTGCGGTCACGGCTCTGGGATCGACGGTTTCGTCGTCCGCCAAACTCAGGCCAGGAGGCTCCGGACGTGGGCCGCGAGGCGTTCCGCGATCTCCAGGTCCCAGTCGTCGTCGGAGGCCGGTTGCGGGGTCTCGCCTGCGACGACGCGTTCGCCGAGCAGGCGCCGCTCGGCCGGCGTGAAGTCGGTGATGGCGCGGCGCAGCAGCGGCAGGGCGTCGTCGAACGCGTCGCCGCGCAGACCGCTCAGCCACTCGTCGATCAGCCCGAAGAGGCGTGGATCGGCGGCCAGCAGGGTCGCAGAACCTCGCAGGAAGCCCGCCACGAAGGCCGTGGCGACGCTGCGGTGCAGGCGGGCGGCCACGTCGTCGCTCGTCAGCTCGCCGGCTTCCCAGAGCAGGCGGGTGGCTCTGCCGGTCGGGAGACCGTGCGCCTCCGCCTTGACCAACGCGTGCAGGGCTCGCCACCAGGTCTTCTGGTGGTCCTCGTCGGCCGCGAGACGGGCGGCCTCGTGGGCGCCGTCGATGACGGCGAGCGCGTTCTCGGCGGTTTCGTCGTCGACGTTGCGGCAGGCGAGCGGCAGGCCCACCGCGCCGCGCGTGAGCAGGCCGTGCAGGGCCACGCGCAGGAGCTCGGGGTCGGTGCCGCGGACCGAGCCGTAGCGCACGGTCCTGGCCAGGTCCGGCAGTGCGGCGAGCAGTTCGAGGGCGTCCGTGGCCATGGCCGCACACCGGTCGAGGGCGTTGCGCGCCTCGACGACGGCCGTTGGGAGCTCGCAGCCCACGGACCTCGTCAGGGTCGAGGCGGCGTCGGCCACCCTGGTGGCGTCCTTCGCGGCCTGGGTGAGGACGTTCTCGGCGGCGGTGTGGACGGTCGTGCCGTGGCGGGCAGCGACCGCGACGGACACCGCGAAGACCGGGTCCCAGCGCAGCTGCCAGACCTCGGCGAAGGTGCCGAGGGAGTTGGAGCGGTCCGGCTTGCCCCACGGCACGCCGAGAACTTCCAGCCGTCGCAGGAGTTTCGAGCGTTCGCGGTCGGTGTCCTTGCGGAGGTCCAGCTTGAGCTGCTTGGGCTGGACGTCCGCGGGGAGGCGCAGTCTGCGTTGCAGGCGTTGGAGATCCGCGGCCAGCGGTGAACGCGGGACGGCCTCGCCCACCTCGCCGAGACGTTCGCCCACGACGAGCTTGCGGTGCACCAGTTGCAGCGGGATCTCGTCGCCGCCGCAGAGCACGGCCAGCGCCGCCTCGTTCACCTCGCTCAGGCCTGCAGACGGACGTTCTCTCAGCGCGGCAAGGGCTTCCGCGAGCCGGACGGCCTCGACGGCACTGGCGGTGGAGGCCGGGAGGTCTTCTTCGCGCAGCACGGCAGCGGCTTTGGCGAACCAGCGCGGTACCACGTCGGCCTGGTGCTGCCAGAGGTGCGCGTACCAGCCGGGCGAGTCGACACCGGCGCCGTAGCCCGACTCGGCGGCGAGCTGGCCGTGGCTCCACGGGACCCAGGTGCCGGAGATCTTGCGGCGGCGCAGGCCTTTCAGCAGTGTGGTGTCTGCGGCGACCGTCGGCTTGGCGAGCAGCGCCGGGACGTGCCAGGCACCGCAGACGACGGCGATCGGGCCGTCGGTCTCCTTGCGCGCCTTGCGGATCGTCTGGCGCATGAACGCTTCTCTGCGGAGCGTGCGCTCGCCGACTTCTTCCTCGAATTCCTTGCGCACTGCGACCATGGCCTCGGCGATGGCGTCGGCGAGCTCGATCGGGTCGCTCGCGCTGTGCTCGACGACGTCTTCCCACCAGCGTTCGGGATCGTCGAAACCCGCGGCCTCGGCGAGCAGGCCGATGGGGTCCACGTTGCCGCTCGGGCCGTCGTCACCGATCGACGCCGCAGCCGGCAGGTCGAAGAAGCGAGCCGGGACCTCGTTCTCGTCGGCGTAGCGCAGTGCCTGCCACTCCGGGGAGAACTCGGCGAACGGCCAGAAAGCGGCGTTCTCGGGTTCCGTCTCGTCGTGCAACAGGATCGCGACCGGCGGCGTGAGGGCGTGGACGTGCTCGAGGAGCGCGTCCGCCTCGGGCGGCCCCTCGATCAGGATGAGCGCCGGCCGCGTCTGCTCGAGCGCCCGCTTCACCATCCGGGCCGAGCCGGGGCCGTGGTGCCGGATGCCGAGCAGGACCGGCTCAGTCACCGCTGACTTCCAGGCAGGCCCGGTAGAGGTCGCGCCACTCGGCACGCTCCTTCAGCACCGTCTCGACGTACTCCTGCCACACGGTCGCGTCCGACACCCTGTCCTTGATGACGGACCCGATGAGCCCGCTGGCCAGCTCGTCCGCGCCGAGCGTGCCGTCGCCGAAGTGACCGGCGAGCGCCATGCCGTTCGCGATGACCGAGATCGCCTCGGCCGTGGACAGGCTGCCGCTGGGCTTCTTGAGCTGGGTGCGACCGTCCACAGTGGAACCGTTGCGCAGCTCCCGGAAGATCCGCACGACCCGGCGCACCTCGTCCAGCGCGGGCGGTTCGGCCGGCAGCTGGAGCGCCTTGCCGAGCTGCTGCGCCCTGGTCACCACGATCTCGACCTCGGCGTCCTCGGTCGCGGGCGGCGGCAGCACGACGGTGTTGAAGCGCCGCGCAAGTGCCGACGACATCTGGTTCACGCCGCGGTCGCGGTCGTTGGCCGTGGCGATGACGGTGAAGCCGGGCACGGCCTGGACCTGCGTGTTGAGCTCGGGGACCGGCAGCGACTTCTCGCTCAGGATCGTGATGAACGAGTCCTGGACCTCGGACGGCATGCGGGTCAGCTCCTCGACCCTGACCACGGCACCGCTCTGCATGCCCTTGAGCACCGGGCTCGGCACCAACGCGTTCTCGCTCGGGCCCTCGGCGATGAGCCGGGCGTAGTTCCAGCCGTAGCGGACCTGGTCCTCGCTCGTGCCGGCCGTGCCCTGGACGACCAGCGTCGAGTCGCCGCTGATCGCCGCCGCGAGGTGCTCGGACAGCCACGACTTCGCCGTGCCGGGAACGCCCACGAGCAGCAGCGCGCGGTCCGTGACGAGCGTGCCGACGGCGACCTCGACCAAACGTCGCGCACCGACGTACTTCGGCGTGATCACGGTGCCGTCGCTGAGGGTCCCGCCCAGCACGTAGGTGACCACGGCCTGCGGGGACAGGCGCCAGTTGGGCGGCCGCTGACGGTCGTCCTGGGCCGCGACGGCGTCCAGCTCGGCGGCGTACTGCTGTTCGGCCGTCGGCCTGAGCACGGCGGTCACTGGGCCTCCTGTGGTTCTTCGGCTGGTGGTGCGAACGACTCGCGCAGGCGGATGCGGAGGCGCAGGACCTCCAGCTCCAGCGAGTTCTCCGGCCAACGGCGAGTCAGAGCCTCCCAGTTCGCGCCGAGCAGGTCGGCATCACCCCTTGCCAGCAACACGGCAGGAGGCCGCCCGGCACGCCAGCGCGGATCGGGCAACGCGGCGTAGCGGTGCAGCAGCGCCCGCGTCGTCTCGGGCGACCACGGCGCCGGGAGCTGGGCACACGCGTGGTCGAGCAGGTCGTAGTGCCAGTTCACGGAGACGGCGACCACCGCCTGCTCGGCGACCTTGGCGGGCAGCGCGGCCAGCATCTCGAGCTGCTCCATCCCGGTGAGCGTCTCGGCGGCGGCCGCAGCCCACGGCCGCGGATCCCGCGCGGCGGCCAGCTGGTCCGCGACCCCTCGCAGCAGGGCGTTGGCCCACGGCCCCCTGCGCAGGACGTTCGCGGCCTTGGCGTCGTTCGTCTCGAGGCGACTGGTCCAGTACCCGGGCGGCACACTCGCCGCGGCCGCCCTGATGCGCCCGGCCACACCTTTCTCGGACCCGTCGCGCATGAGATCGCGCTGCTCGGCCAGATCGGGCTGCCCGGTCCAGAGCTCGTCGGTCTGGACGTCGAAACCGTCGTCGGTGAGCCACAGCCCCCGCCCGAGCCGGTCGGCGGCTCTGGTGGCGAGGCCCGACGTCGGCAGTTTGCGGAGCAGGCGGAGCGCCTCGTCGTGGACGGCGGCGGCGCGGTCGTCGAGGGCGGTCTCGAGGAGCTCCTCGTCGGCTTGGTCGAGCCCGGTCTCCAGGGCGCTGATGAGGACCTGGCGATCGGCGGCCCTCGGGGAGTTGGCGAACTCCTCGGCGATGAAGGCGCTCGTTCTCGCCAGGTCCGCCCTGCGCTTGCGGCGGAGGGCACGCACACGCTGGGCGCTGGGCAGGTCGAGGACCTCTTCGAGCGGAACCTCGTCGGTGAGCGGCGCGGTCCCGCTGGCCCAGGACCAGCCGGGCCGGGTGGCGGCGAGCCAGCGACCACGAGTGCCGAGGACCTCGACGACGGCAGCCCGCAGCCCGGGGCGCGCCGTGCCGAGGGCGAGCAGGGCGGGGAGCATGCGGTGGTCGGCCACGACGTTGCCGGCCTTGGCGAGCGCGCACCACTCGGTGAGGAGAACCTCGTCGTCGACGCTCATGATCGCCTCGAGGACGGCCCTGGCGGCGGGGCGGGGCAGGTTCGCGGGTTCTGGTGGGGCTTGCGGGAGCGGGTCCGCCTGGACCTCCTGGGGGAGGGTGGCGCCGAACGCGGCCACGCCGAGGGCAGCGCAGTCGTTGAGCAGGGTGGTGGGGTCGCCGCCGCCTCGGGTGGTGCCGATGAGGAGGGCTTGGACGGTGTTGGACCAGTCGGCCTTCATGCCGCCACCTCCGGGGTGTGGGGGTGGGCGGGCCACAGGCGGGCCGGGGCGTGGAGGCGGGCGCGCTGGGAGTCCGCGGGGGTGTGAGGGTGGAGGCGTGCGGGCCGGGAGCGCATGGAGCGGGGCGGCGGGGCAGACCGGAGTGGGGCAGGCCGGGGTGGGGCGGTCTGGGCCGCCGCCGACCGAGTCAGCGCGGACGAGGCCGCCAACAGAGCCGGCGCGGCGTGGAGCAGCGCGGTCCGGGTTCGCGCCGACCTGCGGAGAGCGGGGTGGGCTCGCCGCGACTTGGGCGTCATGCCACCACCTCCAGGGTGCCGTCCACCGCGATGGCGCCGACGCGGAGGGCGTGGCCGTCCCACAGCGCCCAGGCGTCGAAGGGGACGCCGCCGGTCAGCGCCAGGGCCATGTCCAGGCCGCTGTCGTCGCGGACCGGGAGGCCGTGGCCGGAGGCGTCCACCAAGAATCCGCCGCAGAGGCGGACTGAGGCGCAGCCGAGGGGGAAGAGGCGTTGCCAGGGGTCGGCTGTCAGCATCGGTTCCAGGGTGGCCAGGGCCTCTCGCCACGTGGTGGGGGCCGGGACCGGGTCTGGGGGGCGGGAGGCCTCCAGTTCGCCCAGGGCCACTCTGTCGGAGCCCGGGTAGGGGTGGACCTGGGCCGTGGACTCCTGGCCGTGTGGGAGGAGCGGTACGGGGGCGCCTACTGCCGAGTGGCGGATGGCGACCACCCAGCGGGCCGTTTCGCGGCCCCAGCACCACTGGCGGATGGTGCGGACTCGGCCGTCGTCGGTTTCCAGGCGCAGGAGGGCCACCCAGCGGTCGACGACACCGGGAGTGGCTCGGACCGTCTCCTCCGGGATCGTGACGCCCAGGCGGGAGCGGGGCTGCACGGCGCACAGCAGGTGCAGGCCGCCCAGGCGGTCGGCCACGTCGGAGGTCCAGCGCGGGCCCGAGCGCGCCACGATCTCCTGGATCTCGGCCACCGCCGCGGCCACGCCCGGGATCTGGGCGTCGATCATGCGGGCGATGAACGCCTGCCACCACGAGGCGGGACGGCCCGGCAGTGAGGCCACGCCGGCCGAGGCGACGTCACGGAGCCAGTCGCGCAGGCCTTCGATGCCGGACGACATCGCCGAGGCGCGGTTCGCGGCCGTCTTCTCGCGCGCTCGCTGGCGCCGGGCCACGGCCTCCGGTGAGGAGTCGAGCTCACGGGCCGCTCGCCGCTGGGTCCACTCCTCCACCCAGTCCGGCGCCACGGCGTCCGGGATGTCCAGCTCCTGCAACGAGACGGCGTGCTTGCACGGGAACCTGCGCGAGGGGCACGTGCACTTCGCCGAGCCCGCGGCCAGGTCGACGCACACGCGGTACGGCACGGCGCCCGAACCCGTGTACAGGCCCCACAGCACCGGCAGGGCCTTGCCCAGGCCCTGCCAGCGCGTCGGAACGGCTCGTGTCCTCACGGAACCAAACTAGCGAGGACCCCCGACAGAAAATCAGGCCGGACCGCGACGGGCCCACGTCCACGCATATGCCGGGTCCTCGCAGGCCTCCGCGGCCTCGCCCAGTTCCAAAGGCCGGAACGTGTCCACCATGACCGCGGTCTCGTCGAAGTAGTCCACACCCAGCGACGCCTCGACGGCACCCGGCTGCGGTCCGTGCGTGCAGCCCGACGGGTGCAGCGACATCGAGCCGATGCCGATGCCGGAGCCCTTGCGCGCCTCGTAGTTGCCGCCCACGTAGAACATCAGCTCGTCCGAGTCGACGTTCGCGTGGTTGTACGGCACCGGCACGGCCAGCGGGTGGTAGTCGACCTTGCGCGGGCAGAACGAGCACACGACGAAGTTCGGGCCCTCGAACGTCTGGTGCACGGGCGGCGGCTGGTGCACGCGGCCCGTGATCGGCTCGAAGTCGCGGATGTTGAACACCCACGGGTACAGGTGCCCGTCCCAGCCGACCACGTCGAACGGGTGGTTGGCGTAGGTGAACTTGGTCAGCCCCGCCCGGTGCCGCACGATCACGTCGACGTCCGTGCCCTCGACCAGCAACGGCTCGACAGGACCGCGGATGTCCCGCTCGCAGTACGGCGAGTGCTCCAGGAACTGCCCCTTCGCCGACAGGTAGCGACGAGGCGGCCCGATGTGCCCCGTCGCCTCCAGCACCAGCAACGACATCGGCGACGACGGCACCACCCGATAGGTGCACGAAGTCGGCAGCACGACGTAGTCGCCGTCCCCGACCTCCAGCGCCCCGTAGATCGTCTCGATCACGCCGGAGCCGGACTGCACGTACAGCAGCTCGTCACCGAAAGCGTTGCGGTACAACGGTGAAGGCACAGAAGCGACCACAAAACCAATGGTCACGTCGGCGTTCCCGAACAGCTTCCGCCGCCCGGTGACCGCGTCGACCTCATCAGAAGCCCAGGTCAGGTCCTGCGTCTTGAACGCGCGCGGCTTCAGCGGGAGGTTCGGGGACACCGACCCGCGCTCGTCCTTCAACGTCTCCGCGTTGACGATCGCCGTGGGCAGGTACCGGTGGTAGAGCAGGGCCGAATCCGCCGAGAACCCCTCGACTCCCATCAGCTCTTCCGCGTAGAGCCCACCGTCCGGTTTGCGGAACTGGGTGTGGCGCTTTCGGGGGATCTCCCCCACCTGGCGGTAGTAGGCCATGACGTCTCCGGAACCATTCTCAAGGCGTTCGACTATCGGACATCTTTGTTCACTTACCGATACCCAGCTAGCGTGTCAGCCGTGTCAAGCGCTGTCGAACTCCGTGCGCCCGGTCCGCGCGGTACTCCGCCCCTGCTCGCGAGGCTTGTGGACGATGCCGCGCTGTTCCCTCCGGGGAACGCGTCGATGCCCGACGCGGTGCGCGGTCACCTCGACGGACGAGTCGGCGAGTGGTCTGGCGTCATGGGTCTCTTCCTGTGTCCGGCCTCCCGGCTCGCCGAACTGATCACCGAACTCATCAAGGTCAAGCCACCGAAGCCGATCGCACTCAGCCTCGTGATCGACACCGGCCTCGGCGGCGTGCCGAAGGCCGTGTCCATCGTCGAGAGCCGCAGTGAGCTCCTCGCCCTGCGCATGGTCGAGATGCCCGCACCGTCCGATGTGGACGAGGTGTGGCTCGAGCGCGTGTCGGAGTTCGTGCCCGAGGACGTCATCCGCGTCGTGGAGCCCCGCCGCGGCGGCCCCGAGTGGCTCGACGGCGTCCGCAGGGTGATCGAGCACGGCAGCTGGCCCAAGCTGCGCTGCGGTGGCCTCTCCCAGGAGAACTTCCCGAGCGTCGACGAGGTCGCGGACTTCCTGTCCGTCGTCAGCGGCGGCGGCGTCGCGTTCAAGGCGACGGCGGGCCTGCACAAGGCCGTCCGCCACACCGACGAGCAGGGCTTCACCCACCACGGCTTCCTGAACCTCCTCGTCGCCACGGCCCGCTCCCTCAGCGGCCGCGACGTCCGCGAGGCGCTGGCGAGCACCGACGCCGAGGCGCTCACCGCCGAGGCCAAGGCGCTCAGCGACCAGGCGGCCCACGCCGTCCGCGGCGTCTTCGCGAGCTACGGCTCGTGCTCGCTCGCCGAACCAGTCGCCGACCTCGAGGAGCTGGGACTCCTGTGAGCTGGATCAGCGACCCGAACTTCACCGAAGACCAGCCGTTCGGACCGCAGACCCTCCCCTACGGCGTCGTCGACGGGGGTGTGGCCGTCCGCGTCGGCGACCAGGCGTTGCTCCTCAAGAGCCTCGCGCTGGGCAAGTGCAGCGAGTACGTCCAGGGCGACTCGCTCGACCCGCTGCTGAAGGCGGGCCGTCCGGTCTGGAGCGTCCTGCGCGCCAAGCTCAAGGAGATCGTCACGGCGACCTCCGCACCCAAGGGCGCCGAACTCGTCGGGATCGAGACCGCGAAGCTGCCGTTCACCGTCGGCGACTACGTGGACTTCTACTCGAGCAGGCACCACGCGGAGAACGTCGGCAGGATGTTCCGCCCCGACGGCGACCCGCTCACTCCGAACTGGACACACCTCCCGATCGGCTACCACGGCCGCGCCGGCACGGTGTACGTCTCCGGCACGGAGATCGTGCGCCCGAACGGCCAGAAGCGCGGCAGCGACGGCCCGAAGTTCGGCCCGTCCGAGCGCCTCGACATCGAGGCCGAGATCGGGTTCGTCTGCGGCGGACCGCAGTCGGCCAACGTCTCCACCAGCAGGGCCGCCGAGCACGTCTTCGGCGTCGCGCTGGTCAACGACTGGTCGGCGCGCGACATCCAGGCGTGGGAGTACCAGCCGCTGGGCCCGTTCCTCGCCAAGTCGTTCGCCACGTCGATCGGCGCGTGGATCACCCCGCTCGAGGCGTTCTCGGTTGCACGCGTACCGACGCCACCGCTGCCGAACAAGCTGCACGACTACCTGACGTGCGATCAGCCGTGGGGCCTGGACATCACCATCACGGTGGAGCTGAACGACACGATCGTCGCGCGGCCCCCGTTCAGGGAGATGTCGTGGTCATTTGTGCAACAGCTGGCCCACATGACGGTGAACGGGGCTACCGTGCGCCCAGGTGATCTGTTCGCCTCCGGCACGGTCTCGGGACCGGAGAAGGACGAGCGCGGCTCGTTCCTCGAACTCAGCTGGGGCGGCAAGGAACCTTTCAAGCTCGACGACGGCTCCACGAGGTCCTTCCTGGAGGACGGCGACACGGTCAGACTGACCGCGACGGCTCCCGGTGAAGGCGGCTCCGTGGTCGGCCTGGCCGAGGTGGTGGGCACAGTTCGGAGTGCGTGATGGTCGGAGCGACGAAGGAGAGCTCGCTGACCCTGGAACGGGGTCTGGCGCTGCTCCAGGCGGTCGCTGAGGCGGAGTCCGAGGCGCCGTCGATCTCGGAGCTCGCCACGGCCATCGGCGCGTCCAGGGCGGCCGTGTACCGGCTCCTCGTCCCGCTCCAGGCGCGCGGTCTCGTGCGCAGGGAGGGGTCGAAGGTCCGGCTCGGCCTGGGCGTGCTGAGGCTCGCCTCCAACGTCCTCCCGCAGCTGCGGATGGCGGCGAACCCGGCTCTGCGCGAGCTCGCGGAGAAGGTCGGCGCCACCGCGCACCTGACCGTCGCGGACGGCAGCGAGGCGCAGGCCGTCGCGGTCGTCGAACCGTCGTGGACCGCTTTCCACGTGGCGTACCGGGTGGGTTCCCGTCACCCGGTGCACCGCGGGGCCGCCGGCAAGGCCATCTCGCAGCCCACCGAAACCTGGGTCGTGTCCTCCGGTGAGCTGCAGCCCAACGCGTTCGGCGTCGCAGCACCCGTGCGCGGCGTTCCCGGGCTCAGGGCATCCGTTGGCGTCGTGGCGCTGGAAAGGCTCGATGCGGACGTTGTCGGCCCACACGTCGTGCGTGCGGCCGAAGAAGTGGCGGCGGCGCTCAAATGACGGACGAGCGGCTCAGGCGCTGGCGCCTCCTGCTGGGCCCCAGTGCTGAAGACGTCGCACAGCTCGGAGACGACGACCAACGACGTGATGGCGCGCTGACGGGCCTGTACGGCGGTGGCGGCGATCGCGGTGCCGGACTCGGCGCCAGCTCCCCGCAGCTGCACCGGTGGCTCGGCGACGTCCGCAAGTACTTCCCCACGTCCGTCGTGCAGGTCATGCAACGCGACGCCGTCGAGAAGCTCGGCCTCAAGCAGCTGCTGCTCGAACCCGAACTGCTGCAAGCGGTCGAGCCGGATGTGAACCTCGTCAGCACGCTGCTCCAGCTCTCCCGCGCGATCCCCGCCCGCACCCGCGACACCGCGAAAGCCGTGGTGGGCAAGGTGGTCGAGGACATCGAGAGGCGGCTGAAGGACCGGCTCGTCGAGGCCGTCCGCGGTGCCGTGGACCGCTCCCGGCGCACCCACCGGCCGCAGCTGCCCGACGTCGACTGGGCGTCCACGATCAAGGCGAACCTCAAGAACTACCAGCCGCAGCACAAAACCGTGATCGTCGAGGACCTGATCGGCCACCGCAGGCGCTCCCGCACGGCAGCCATGCGGGACGTGATCCTGCTCGTCGACCAGTCGGGCTCGATGGCGGACTCGTTGGTGCACGCGGCAGTTCTGGGTTCGGCGCTCGCGAGCATCCGGTCGATCTCGACCAGGCTCGTCGTGTTCGACACCGAGGTCGCGGACCTGACCGACCAGCTCAGCGACCCGGTCGACCTGCTGTTCAGCGCCCAGCTCGGCGGCGGCACGGACATCAACCGCGCGGTCGCCTACGCGCAGACCCAGGTCCGCAGGCCCACCGACACGGTCGTCGTGATCATCAGCGACCTGTACGAGGGCGGTTCGGAGGCCGAGCTGCAACGCCGGGTCCGCGAGCTGGTCGCGAGCGGCGTGACGGTCGTGAACCTGTTGGCGCTCAGCGACTCCGGCACGCCCGCCTACGACCACGAGCTCGCCGCGAAGCTCTCCGCACTGGGCGCGCCCGCGTTCGCCTGCACACCGGACAAGTTCCCCGAACTGCTGGCGGCCGCGCTGCGCAAGGACGACCTCACGCAGTGGGCGGAGTCCGAGGGCATCGCAACGGGCCGTTAGCGCTCCACGACCCGTCCACGGACCAGGAACGCCAGTCCGCGCGTCATCGCCACGAGGCGTCCGCGTTCGTCCGGACCGGCGATCCACACCCGCCGGGTGTGCCGGACCAGGATCCGCGCCCGCTCAGGCAGTTCCGGCAGCCGCAGGTTGTTCTCCGAGTCGTCGACCCTGAGGTACGCCTGGCGCCCGATGCGCCGGCCCGGCACGAAGTTCACGGAGACCGGCCGGAACGGGAACCGCTCGATCAGCTGCAGGGTGCCGCGCCGCGTGAAGAAGTGCCGCAACCCCGGCGCGGCCAGTTCCAGCACCACCGGGACGGCCAGCACGGTGAGCCACAGCCACCCGATCATCAGCACGAGGCCGAACACCGCGACGGCGAACAGGACGTGCCCCACGGCGCGCCGATCCGCCCGCGCGAGGCAGGTCCCGACCCAGTTCTCGACACCGATCTTCGGGATCATCTCTGCACACGCGCCGGAATCAGCTGCGGCACGCCGCGGAACGTGACGACGGTGTTCCCCGCCGAGTCGGGCGGCACGAACCACACGCGCTTGTGGCGCGCGATCCGCCCGCGCAGGAAGGGACCGACGCTCAAGGTCAACAAAAGAGGCGGCGACGACAACACGACCAGACGCCCTCCTTCCCACTGCACATGGGCGAAATGCCACGGTTCGCCTTCCGGTAAACGCACCGGACGGCGACGCGTCACCACCCACAGCACGGCCGCGGCGAAGAAGAGCAGGACCAGCGCCGCCGGTGAGGACCACGACCACACCAGTACCAGCACGAACTGGAGCGCGAAGGCCGCACCGGCGAGAACTGTCCACATCAGGGCACGACGGCTCGCCCGGTCGACACAGTGCCGGGTCCACCGATCGTCGAGCGCCGTCACCTCGGTGGACGGCTTGTTTGGCACGACCACCTGTCAACCGTACAGGTGACGCTTCCGTTGATCAGTGAAGCTAAGTTAGGCTTGCCTAACCTTGAGGAGGTGCAGTGGTGACCGACACCCAGACCAAGCGCCCGCCGGCGCCGCACGCCGCGGAACGCGCTCGCACGATCGCGGCTCGCGGTGGTCACGCCGCACTGCTTCCTCAGGCAGGCAGCCGCACCAGCCCGTTGTTCCACCACGTGCACCCGTGCGGCACGACGATCTTGCTGCTCGCCGACGAACACCCGCTGGTCGGGCAGCTGTGGCAGGCGCCGCGGACCGAGGTGACCGCGATGCTGGAGATCGCCGACCAGGCACCGGTGCCGTTGCGTGAACCGGTTCGCGGGTTGCTGTGGCTCACCGGCTGGGTCTCCGCGCTGGACGGGCAGGAGGCGCGCGACGAGATCCTCGCGGTCGCCGACGTGCGGCCGGACCACCGGCTGCTCGACGCGGGTCACGGCGCTTCGGTGCTGAGGCTCACACCCGCGTCGCTGGTGATCGCCGACGCCGAGGGCACGTCGTCGATCCGGCCGGAGCAGTTCGCGAGCGCGACGCCGGATCCGTTCTGCCGCAACGAGGACCACTGGCTGCGGCACCTGGAGGCCGCGCACCGCGACGTCGTGGGCCAGCTCGCCCGTCACCTGCCGGAGGAGCTGCGCCACGGTCACGTGCGGCCGCTCGGGCTCGACCGGTTCGGGCTGCGGCTGCGGGTCGAGGCCGAGTGCGACGACCACGACGTGCGGATCGCGTTCTCCAAGCCGGTCAGCACTGCTCAGGAACTCGCCGCCGAGCTGCGGCGGCTGATGGGCTGCCCGTTCCTGTCCCAGAGGTAGCCTCGCGCGGGTGACCTTGATTCCGGCCGAAGAGAAGCGCGGTTACCAGCTAGAACTGCTGATCGTCTTCAGCATGACGCTCGGGTTGTCCGGTCTGCGCAGTCTCGTGCGCCTGATCGACAGCCTGCTCCAGCCGACGCCGCTGAACCAGCAGTCGGTCGCGATCAACGTCCCGCAGGCGCGCGCCGACCTGCTGGACCTCGTGGCGCAGCTGCTCGGCGTGCTGCAGCTCGCCGCGTGGGGCGGCATCGGCCTGTACCTGTTGTGGCGCACCGGCATCAAGCTGCGCGTGATCGGGCTCGACGGCACTCGCAAGCTCGCCGACTCGCTGGGCGCGCTCGGACTCGCCGCGATCATCGGCATCCCCGGTCTCGCGTTCTACTTCGCGGCGTGGGCGCTCGGGCTGAACCTCGCCGTCCAGCCGTCCACTTTGGACAACCAGTGGTGGATGAGCGTCGCGCTGATCCTGGCCGCCGCCGGCAACGCGTGGGCGGAGGAGGTGCTCGTCGTCGGATACCTGATCACGCGGCTGGAGCAGCTCGGGTGGAGGAGGTACACGGCACTGTTCGCGGCGGCGGTGCTGCGCGGTTCTTACCACCTCTACCAGGGCTTCGGCGGGTTCGTCGGCAACCTGGTCATGGGGCTCGTCTTCGGCTTCTACTGGCAGCGGACCAGGCGCCTGTGGCCGTTGGTGATCGCTCACACGATCCTCGACGTCGTCGCGTTCATCGGTTACACAATGTTGCGCGGCAAAGTCAGCTGGTTGCCCTAATGATTCGACGGCAAAAACCGGGAACAGCCGCCATTCGTTGCGATTTCAGGTCCAGCAGCGGCGATTTGTGCTGTTCAGCGTTACGCTCGTTCGGTGACTGCGCACACGATCGCTGAGACCGAAGCACTCCCGGACGCCGCGCCCCGCGTGGACAGCGAGGTCGGCCCGTTGCGCACGGTGCTGCTGCACCGGCCGGGCAACGAGCTCAAGAGGCTCACCCCGCGCAACAACGACCAGCTGCTCTTCGACGGCGTGCCGTGGGTCGGCAGGGCCCAGGAGGAGCACGACGCGTTCGCCGCGACGCTCACCTCGAAGGGCGTCGAGGTCCTGCTGCTGGCCGACGTGCTGGTCCAGGCCCTGGAGGACAACCGCGCGCGCATCGCGGGCATCCACAGCGCCGTCAACGAGCGCCGCCTCGGCATCGACCTGGCCGACGCGCTGCGCAGCCACCTCACCTCGCTGCCGGCCCCGCAGCTGGCCCAGGTGCTGATGACCGGCATGACGTTCGAGGAGCTGCCCGCCGCCGAGGGCGCGTCGCTGGTGCGCAAGATGCACCTGCCGATCGACTTCGCCGTGGACCCGCTGCCCAACCTGCTCTTCACCCGCGACTCGTCGGTCTGGGTCGGCGACCGCGTGGCCATCACGTCGCTCGCGCTGCCCGCCCGCGACCGCGAGACGACGCTGACCGACCTGATCTACGCCTACCACCCGCGGTTCCGCCGCACGGGCCGCGCGTACGGCGCGCACTCGGCGCCGCTGGAGGGCGGCGACGTGCTGCTGCTGGCGCCGGGCGTGATCGCCATCGGCGTCGGTGAGCGCACGACCCCGGCGGGCGCGGAGTCGTTCGCCCGCTCCGCGCTCGCAGACGGTCTCGCGCACACGGTGCTGGCGGTGCCGATCGAGCAGGAACGCGCCACGATGCACCTCGACACCGTCTGCACGATGGTCGACCGCGACGCCGTGGTGATGTACCCGGCGATCAGGCACACGCTGACGGCGTACCCGATGCGGTCCGACGGCAGCGGTGGCGTGCGCGTGGACGGTCCCGTGCCGTTCCTCGACGCGGCCGCGGAGGCGATGGGCATCGAACGCCTGCGGGTGATCGACACCGGCCTCGACGTCGTCACCGCCGAGCGCGAACAGTGGGACGACGGCAACAACACGCTGGCGGTCGGACCCGGTCTCGTCGTGGCGTACGAGCGCAACGTGGAGACGAACGCGCGCCTGGAGGACGCCGGCGTCGAGGTGCTGCGCATCGCCGGTTCCGAACTGGGATCAGGCCGCGGCGGCCCCCGGTGCATGTCGTGCCCGATCGACCGCGCACCATTGGTGTGATCATCAGGTATGCCTAACCTTTGTTTGGATCACCTTTCCAAACAAAGGTTAGCTTTTCCTGGAATGCGGGCCTGATCGTTTTCGGCTAACGTACTCCTCATGGCCTCGAACGTGAAGAAGATCCTGTCCAAGAAGTCGAAGTTCCACGAACTCCTGCAGGCTCAGGTCGGCAACGAGTTCTCTGCTTCACAGCAGTACATCGCGCTCGCCGTGTGGTTCGACAACGAGGACCTCCCGCGCCTCGCGTCGCACTTCTACAAGCAGGCTCTCGAAGAGCGCAACCACGCCATGATGATCGTGCAGTTCCTCATGGACAACGACATCGCGGTCGCCATTCCCGGCACCGAGACCCCGATCAACGACTTCAAGACGCCACGCGACCTCGTCGACCTCGCCCTGCGCCAGGAGCAGCAGGTCACGGACCAGATCGTGGCGCTCGCCAAGGCCGCCCGCGAGGAGGGCGACTACATCGGCGAGCAGTTCATGCAGTGGTTCCTCAAGGAGCAGGTCGAGGAGGTCTCCTCGATGAAGACGCTGCTCACGATCATGGACCGCGCCGACGGCAACATGTTCTACGTGGAGACGTTCCTCACCCGCGAGTCGGTGGGTGGCGAGGGCGCCGACGCGGGTGCACCGACCGCCGCCGGTGGCGCGCTCTGAGTTTTTTCTTCGCACGCTCGAGTGCCTGATCACAAAGGCCCGCCTCGGCGGGCCTTTTTCAGTTGTTGAGGCGGGCGGCCTGCCGGGTGAGGTATTCCCGTTCGGCGAGGTTCGACGCTTTCTCCGCCGCGTCGACGTAGAGCCTCGCTGCCGTTCGCAGATCACCGTCGCGCTCGTGCAGGTAGGCGGCCACCGCCGAGTAACGGGGCAAAGAATCTTCCAGTTCCGCCAACGCCTTCAGCCCGGCGCGCGGTCCGTCGGCCTCCCCCACGGCCACGGCGCGGTTGAGCCGGACGACGGGGCTGTTGGTCAGCTTCGCCAGTTCGTCGTACCACTCGACGATCTGCACCCAGTCGGTCTCTGCCGCTTCCGGTGCGTCCGCGTGCAGCGCCGCGATGGCCGCCTGCGCCTGGAACTCGCCCAGCCGGTCCCGCGCGAGTGCCGCCTGGAGGATCTCGACGCCCTCGGCGATGAGCCTCGTGTCCCACTTCCCGCGGTCCTGCTCGGCGAGCGGAACCAGCCTGCCGCCGTCCGTCCGGGACGCGCGGCGGGCGTGGTGCAGCAGCATCAGGGCGAGCAGGCCCGCGACCTCCGGGTGGTCGATCGCCGCGAAGAGCTGACGGGTGAGCCGGATGGCCTCGGCGACCAGGTCGACGTCACCGGAGTAGCCCTCGTTGAAGACGAGGTAGAGCACCCGCAGCACGGTCGCGACGTCGCCGGGCTGGTCGAACCGCACGCCGCCGACGGTCTTCTTGGCCCTGCTGATGCGCTGGGCCATCGTGGCCTCCGGCACCAGGTAGGCCTGGGCGATCTGGCGGGTGGTCAGCCCGCCGACGGCGCGGAGCGTGAGCGCCACCGCCGACGACGGGGTCAGCGACGGGTGCGCGCACAGGAAGTAGAGCTGCAACGTGTCGTCGGTGGCACTCGCCGGACCGTGCTCCGGTTCGGCGTCGACGAGATCCTCACGCCTGCGCCGGGCCGTGTCCGCCCTCGTCGCGTCGAGGAACTTGCGCCAGGCCGCCGTGACCAGCCACCCCTTCGGGTCTCGCGGCGGGTCGTCCGGCCACACGCGGACGGCCTCGACCAGCGCGTCCTGCACGGCGTCCTCGGCCGCCGCGAACTCTGCTCCGCGGCGGACGAGGATGCCGAGCACGGCCGGCGTGAGGCTCCTGAGCAGTGCCTCGTCCACGTCTACTCCGTGATCGTCGGCGCGTTGCCGTAGAAGGGACGGATCTCCAGCCACTCGTGGATCGGCTTGCCGTCCTTGCCCGGCGCCGCCGACAGCTCCCCCGCCAGTTCGAGCGCGCGTTCGTAGCTGTCGGTGTCGACGATCATCCACCCGGCGATGAGGTCCTTCGTCTCCGCGAACGGCCCGTCGGTGACCGGCGGCCGGCCCTCACCGTCGTAGCGCACCCACGCACCTTCCTGGGCGAGCGCCTGGCCGTCGACGAACTCACCGGTGGACCTGAGCTTGTCCGCGAAGTCGTTCATGTACTGGATGTGCGCGGTGATCTCGTCCTGGGACCACTGGTCCATCGGCACGTTGTTCACCGGCTCAGGGGCGCCGCGGTAGTGCTTGAGCAGCAGGTACTTGGCCATCTCTGAGGTCTCCTCTGGTGCTGTCGCGACCCATCTTGGCCGCTTTCACCACGGGGACGGAGCCGTTCCCTGC
Organism: Lentzea rhizosphaerae; assembly: GCF_042649515.1. Classification (NCBI taxonomy): domain Bacteria; kingdom Bacillati; phylum Actinomycetota; class Actinomycetes; order Pseudonocardiales; family Pseudonocardiaceae; genus Lentzea; species Lentzea rhizosphaerae. The sequence goes on from NZ_JBHRZI010000057.1 coordinate 625,669, forward strand.
TTCTCGACACGACCGCTCAAGATTTTCTGACTAGTTGTGGCAGCGCTGCTCCTTGAGCTCGAGGTAGGACTCGTAGGCCTTGCCCTCCGAGAACCGGAAGACGAACCGGGCCTTCGGGTTGCCGTCGGCCTCGGCACGGGCGGGGTAGGTCGGACCGGACGGTGCCAAGTTCGTGTACTCGGCCTTGACCTTCGCCTCGCTCGCACCGATACCCGCGCCGTCAGCCGTCATGTCGGCGTTGAAGCTGATGGTCGAGACACCGATGTCCGGGGAGATCCAGATCCTCCGGTCGGTACCCAGGATCTCGTGCAACGTGCAGCCCGGGCTGCCGTAGATGTTCGGGCCGATCAACTTGGTGTCCAGGGCTTGCTGCAGCGTCAGGCCGAGCTTGAGGCTGCCGTAGCCGAACGAGTCGATCACGGGCTTGGCGGGTGGCGGAGGAGGCGGGTTGGTCACCGTGTGCGTGACGACCTCGGTGACCACCGCGGCCTGCGGCGTGGACGTGGCGTTGTCGTCCGGCTCGGGCGCGGGAGTGGAGGTGCAGGCGGCCAGACCGAGAGCCGCAGCGATGGTGATGAGAACGATGGAACGCTTCATTTTCTTTCCCCCCAGGAAAGTTCGATTTTCAGAGCAACGAGAGCACGCAGTCGGCGCCGTTCGCGAGAAGCTTGATGCCGGCGACCTCTTCGGTGAGCGCGTGGTAGTCCTCGGACTTGCTGCTGCTCAGGAACGCGTAGTGGCTGTCGCCGTCGACGGCGGCGGTCCAGCCCGCCCGGTACTCGTGGGCGTCCGGGTAGGCCCTCTTGACGTCGGCGAACGTCGAGCCGATGCCGATCCCCTTCGAGGTCCTGGCGTCGGCGGGCAGGAAGATCCGCACCACGCCCTGCTTCCGGGAGATCGTGACCTTGCCGTCCGCCACGCACGGGTTGTCGCCGGCGCCCTCCCAGGTCAGGTCGGTCTGGCCGGTGGCACGGGCCTCCTCCAGCGTCATGCCCAGCTTGAGCGCGCCGTAGCCGACGCGATTGTCGGCCTTCGTGACTGCCTTCGGCGCGGGAGTCCGGGTGACCACCGAGGTGGTGGGCGTGGTTGTGCTGGACGGCGGCTGCGTGGTGAATGCGGCGTTCTGCTCGGGCGCGGGCGTGGCGGTGCACGCGGTCAGACCCAAAGCGACGGCGACGAGAACGATCGAGCGCTTCATCTTCTTTCCCCCAGGAAATGAAGAGGTTCAGAGGTAGGCCATGGCGCAGTCGGTGTCGATCGCGCCGATCTTGATGGCGAAGACCTCGTCCGTGTCCGCGAAGTGGTCGAGCTCGGCGCTGCCGGTGAACGCGTAGATGGCGTTGTCGCCGACGCGCGCCGACCAGCCCGCGCGGTACTCGGAGGCGCTCGGGTAGGCCCGCTTCACCTCGGCGAAGGTCGAACCGACACCGATCCCCTTGGACGTCCTGGCCTCCGCTGGCAGCGTGATCCGCTCGACGCCCTTCTTCTTGGAGACCGCGATCTTGTCGTCGGCCGCGCACCCGTGGCTGAAGTCTTCCCAAGCCAGGTCGGTCAGCCCTGCGGCCCGCAGCTCTTCGAGCGTCATTCCCAGCTTGATCGCGCCGTAGCCGAGGCGGTTGTCGACCTTCGCCACTGCCTGCGGTGCGGGCGGGTTGGTGACGGTGGTGGTCACGACCTCGGTGACCACAGAGGTCGACGGAGCGGTGGTGGACGGCTGCTGCGTCACCGGAGCGGCGTTCTGCTCCGACGCGGGCGTGGACGTGCACGCGGTCAGGCCGAAGGCGGCGGCGATGGCGACGAGGACGATCGAGCGCTTCATTCTTCTTTCCCCCCAGAAAGATTTCGTTCAGTTGGTTTTGTTCGAGCGGTTGCTCAGAGGTCGGCCTGGTCGCAGCCCGACGCGGCGTTGTTGCTCAGGAGCTTGATGGCGACGACGCTGTCGTTCTCGATCACGAAGGCGTAGCTGTACCCGTCGAGCTGCGCGGAAAGACCGGCGCGGTACTCCTGTGCGTTCGGGTACGCCATCCGCACCTGGTCGATGCCGTAGCCGATGGCGATTCCCTTGGACGTCCTGCCGTCCGCGGGCAGCGTGATCCGGGAGACGCCGTCCTGCTTCGAGATCGCGACCGTGCCGTCGGCCACGCAGAACGGGTTGCCTTCGCTGAAGCTCAGGTTCGTCTGGCCGGTCGCCCGCGCCTCCTCCAGCGTCATGCCCAGCTTGAGCGCGCCGTAGCCGGGACGGCTGTCCGCCTGCTCGGGCGGGTTGGTGACCGTGGCGGTCTCGACCTCGGTGATGACGGACGTCGACGGCGTGGACGCCGGGGTCTGCGCGGCGGCGTTCTGGTCCGGCGTGGACGTGCACGCGGTCAGGCCGAGAGCAGCGGCCACTGCGGAGACAAAAGCAATCTTGACGGTGTTCTTCATTTCAAGCCCCCCAGGCTTTTGTTTCGACACTCATGAGACGTCGACATTGTGAAGCGGTTGCGAAGTTCGTTGTCACAGAAAAGTCACGACGAACCAAATGCCGAAAGAATGCACACCGAACAGCCCGCCACGATTTCCCCGTGGCGAGGTGTCAGGATTCCGATGGCTGTACATCCCCAGGCGCCGTTCGGACATCCATAAGACGCCGGGACCGCGAGGTGGTTGTCAGAGGTGTGTCACGAAGGAGTAACGCAACCCGTTCGGACCAGCTTGGATGCCGAGGTTCCGCCGCACCCCCAAGAGCGGCGGAACCTCGGCAAGATCAAATGGTCAGACCGTCGAGCAGTCGTTGGCGTCGAGGCGCATGAGGACTGCGGTCACCGACGAGCCGTCGGTTTCGAAGACGTACGACCAGGCCGGAGTCGCGGCCATTTTCGCGAACAGGGTGGAACCGCTCTGCGTGGCGTTCGGATAGGCGGCCTTCACCTGGTCCACCGTCGAACCGACGGTGATTCCCTTGGGCGTCTTGGCATAGCCCGGCACGGTTATCCGCACGATTCCCCGGACCGGAGAAATGATCACGGCGTTGGCGTCGGGCACCGACTTCGTCGCGTACGCCTTGCACCGGTTCTCCGGGTCGGCGGCGCTGCTCGGTTCGATCAGCGAGCCGGTGGCCAGCGCGTCGGCCTCGGACATGCCGAGCTTGAGCGACCCGAACTGCCCCGGTTGCGCCTGCGGTTGAGGCGGCGCCGGGACGGCGGGGATGGTCGTCTTGGTCGGCTGTCCGGTCTCGGTCTTGACGGAGCTGGAGCCGCTCGAGCTCGGCGGCGGGTCGACGGTGACGGTCGCGGTCGAGGTGAACGTGCTGACCGCCGTGGTGGTCGTGGTCGCGGAGGCGCTCGAGGTGGACGTGGGCAGCAGGTCGCCCGCCGTGTCGTCGGACCGGGGCAGCTGGGTCAGCGCGGCGCCGGCACCGACCAGCACCACCAGGGCGAACGCCGTCGTCGTGGCCGAGCGCCGTCGTCGGCGTCGTTCGGCACCGCGCACGACCGCCTCGGTCGCGTCCGGCGTGCTGTGGACGTCCAGCCGATCGTCGCTGAAGAGCCTGCGCAGCTCGTCGTCGAGGTCCACCGGTCAGTCCTTTCCCAGGCGGGTGCGAAGACTCGCCATCGCCTTGCTGCTCTGGCTCTTGACCGTGCCGCAGGAGATTCCGAGCGCGTTCGCGATCTCGACCTCGGAGAGGTTCTCGTAGTAACGCAGCACGATCACCGCGCGCTGCCGTGGCGGCAACGACCGCAGTGCTTGCCAGAGCGGTTCGTTTTCGAGCCTGCTGAGCTCGGGAGCGACAACGCCGCTGTCGGGGAGGTCCGCCACGAGGTTCTCGCGACGCCTCCTGCGCCAGATGCTGATGTGCGTGTTCGCCATCGCCCGGCGGACGTACGCGAGCGGGTCGTCACCCTTGCGCTGCACGGACACCCAGCGCGAGCCGACCTTCTCCAGCACGGACTGCACCAGGTCGGCGGCGTCGTGCGGGTTTCCGGTCAGGGCGTGCCCGTAGCGGAGAAGTCCGGGCATGGACATGCGCACGAACTCCGCGAAGTCCCCCACGGTTTCCGCTCTTCCCCCACCGCTGTCGGCGGTCAACTCCAGTCGCAGCACCGCCGTCACGGCCACGTCCCCCTCCCTGAAGCAACTGGCTTCAGGGAGATCACGCCCGACTAGACGGATCGGTTGCCCAACTTAATCACAGAACGGCAACGGCTTCCGGTAGAACGAACGAACCGTCAGGCTCGCACGGGAAGTCGTGCACCTCCAGCACCGCCGCGACCGGGATCTGCCCGTAGACGTGCGGGAACCACAGCGGCGAGTCCGCCACCGCCTCCCACCTGACCGGCGCGTCGACCAGCTTCGGGTCGATCACGAGCAGCAGCAGCTCGCTCTGCCCGTGGAAGAACTTGCCCGCCGTCACGTGCACGACACCGCGGTCGGAGCAGTGCACGAAGTCCTCACCGGCGGGCGAGATCGACCCGGCCGACCGGGCAGCTGCCCAGCCGGCCTTCGAGATGATGTGCAGCAGCACTTATCCACAGCTCCTTGTGGACAGCTCTGTGGACAACCTGTGCATCAACGCAGCGTGATCTGGCGGCCGCGAAGGCCGTCACGGGCGCGGCGCTCGGCGTCGCTCAGCGGCTCGTCGGAGGCCAGGGCCTCCAGCAAACGCTTGCCCAGCGCCTCGGCCGGGTCGGCCCACTCGCGGGCGTGCATCTCGCGGTCGAGGTCCCACACCGGCACCAGCAGGCCGTGCGCGCGGAACGAACCGGCGTAGCGCGAGCCCTCGCCGAGGTCCAGCTCACCGCGGGCGGCCAGGCGCGCCATCGCGGGCAGCAGCTTCTCCTCGGGCTCCGGACGAACCCAGCGCAGGTGCGCCTTGTCGCCCGCGTCCACCCAGTACGCGGCCTTCACGCCGGGGGCGTCGAGACGCTCGGTCGGCAGGATCGCGGCGTTCGCGCGCTCCAGCGACAGCGCGACGTCACCCGAGGGCTCGGTGCCCTCCGGCATCCACCACACGAAGTCGGTGTGCAGCACGGGGACGATCTCGGACTCGGGGTCGAGCAGGTCCTGCAGGCGGCCGGGGTTCTCACCGTTGTCCGGGCCGACGACCGGGAGCACGTCACCGGTCTTCGCCTGCTGCGCCCACTGCAGCGCCCGCGCCAGGTCGCGGCTGATGTCGCCGGACCGCGTCTGCACCTGAAGACCGACGAACGGCACGTCGTCGCCGCGGATCAGGCCGGCGGCGGCCATCGGCAGCACCGTGGCGAGCGTGACCTCGCGACCGTCCTTGACCGGCAGCTTCGCCACCGCCGACGGCACGAACTCGCGCAGCGCGATCAGCTCGCACTCGGCGGCGAGGCCCTCGAACGGCCGGGACACGATCACGTCCGTCGCGCCGCCGGGTGCGCCGTGGCAGGCCTTGTAGCGCTTGCCGGACCCGCACGGGCAGGGCTGCTTCGGGTTGATCCCGTCCTTCGGTGCGTCCTTGACCGCAGTCCGCTTGGCCACCTCGGCCCTCCTCGTGTTCAGGCTTGTCAGGTCGCCAAGTTAGCCGTCAGCAGGCGGCGGGTGTTCGCCGGGGCGTTCGTCGCGAGGTAGCGGACCCCCAGGTCACGGCACAGCGCGACGTCCTCGGCGCTGTCCACGGTCCACACGTACGTCTCGTGCCCCGCGCGCCTCGCCCGATCGACGTAATCGGGGTCGTTGCGCAGCACGTGCACACCGGGCCCGGTGTAGTCGGCGAACGAGGGCAGCGCACCGCTGCGGTACCGCCCGAGACGGTCGAGCAGCAGCACCGTCCGCACGTCCGGCGCCATCTCCCGGAACACCTTCACGGCCGTGGGCGAGAAGGACATCATGACGATCTGGGCGTCGAGCCTGTGCCTCTTCAACGCCTCGACGAGCTTGCGCTCGACCTCGTTGCGGTACCGGACCGGGTGCTTGGTCTCGACGAAGAGCTGCACGTTCGTGCCCCTGACCAGGTCCAGCAGCTCGTCGAGCACCAGCAGTTCGGCCTTCTGCCCGTGGCGGTGCCAACTGCCGTAGTCGTGCCTCTTCAGCTCTTCCAGCGTGAGCGCGCTGACCGTGCCACGGCCGTTCGACGTTCGGGTGAGCGTGCGATCGTGCACACACACGATCTCGCCGTCCTTCGACAGCCGGATGTCGCACTCGAGCCCGTCCGCGCCCTCCTGCAAGGCCAGCTCGTAGGCGCCGATGGTGTGCTCAGGACGGTCGGTGGACGCGCCACGGTGCGCGACGACGGAAGGCAGCTGCACAAGCTCAGACGATAGTGTCTGCACAACAATTTGAGTCATCAATCAAATCGGCGTGGACGAAACGCGGATCGCGACTTACCGTCCCGCTTTGTGACGTTCGACCAGCGCGATCCCGCCTTCATCGCCGACCCGTACCCGGCCTTCGCCGCCCTGCGCGAAGCCGGTGAGGTGCATCACCACGAGCAGATGGGCGTCGCCGTCGCTGTCTCGCACGCAGCCTGCTCGGCGGTGCTGCGGCACCGCTCGCTCGGTCGGATCTGGTCGGACGTGAAGCCGGTCGAGCAGTTCATGGCCTTCAACCTCCTGCACCGCAACTCGCTGCTGGAGAACGAGCCGCCCACGCACACCCGCCTGCGCCGCCTGGTGGCCGCCGCGTTCGGCCGCGGGCACGTCGAGCGCCTGCGGCCGTGGGTCGCCGAGCTGGCCGACCGGCTCGTCGACGAGCTGGTCGGCGAGATCAAGGACCAGGGTCAGGCCGACCTGCTGGCCCACGTCGCCGCGCCGCTGCCGGTCGAGGTGATCGCCGAGCTGCTGGGCGTCCCCGGACAGGACCGCCACCTGCTCCAGCCGTGGTCGAACGCCATCGTGAAGATGTACGAGTACGGCCTGCCCGCCGAACAGCAGGAGGCGGCCGAACGCGCCGCCGCGGAGTTCGTCGCCTACCTGCGCGAACTGATCGCGCTGCGGCGCAAGAACCCCGGCGCTGACCTCGTCTCGGACCTGGTCGCGGTCACCGACACCGACGGCGCCAGGCTCACCGAGGACGAGCTCGTCGCCACCGCGGTGCTCCTGCTGATGGCGGGCCACGAGGCCACGGTCAACGTGATCGGCAACGGCGTCTACGCCCTGATGCGGCACCGTTCGCAGTGGGAGCGTCTCTCCCCGGAGATCATGCCCACCGCCGTCGAGGAGCTCATCCGCTACGACTCGCCGTTGCAGCTCTTCGAACGCACCGCCACCGAACGCGTGGAGATCGCCGGCCACGTCGTCGAGCCCGGTCAGAAGATCGCCGCCCTGCTCGGGGCCGCGGCACGCGACCCGCTGGTCTTCGAGAACCCGGACACGCTCGACGTCGGCCGCGAGAAGAACCAGCACCTCGGCTTCGGCATGGGCATCCACTACTGTCTCGGCGCACCGCTGGCCCGCATCGAGGTGGAGGCGGCGCTGTCGTCGCTGCACCGCAAGCTGCCCGGTGCGGTGCTGGCGGAGGAGCCGAACCGGCGGGCGGAGTTCGTGATCCGCGGCCTGCACTCGCTGGCACTCGGCAACGGAGAGTGATCAGCCGACCCAGGCACTTCGGGCCAGAACAACGGCCTTGAACAAGTCAGCAGCGGGGCTGTTGGCGAAATGCATGTTTACGCTCATGTTTCGGCCCCGCTCGACCGTTGATCGTCGCACCAACTCTCCCGCCCGGCCGCCAACCCGTCCACTGGACGTCGGCGCGGTGCGGGGACCGGGCCTGCGTCCTCGCGCACCCGGAGCAACCAATGCGCAGACGTTTGATGATCGCGGGCGCTGCTGTGTCCGCGTTCGTGCTCGGCCTGCTCGGTCCCGCAGGCGTCGCCGTAGCGGGTCCGGTGGGCCTCGCCGCCGGTTTCGAGGACGACGACGCGAACCTCAACCCGCAGGGTTCGATCAACTTCGACTGGAACAGCTTCTCGCCCGCCACCTGGACGGGCACTCCCGGCCTCAGAACCGCGAACAAGGTCACCTCCGGCTGGGCCTTCACGGGCCTGGAGGACCGGCAGGCGACCACCTCCGACTCGGGCTTCGCCGGTGGCACCAAGCAGGACGACACCTGTCCAACCGTCGGAACGGCGAAAGCGTCCAACAAGGACGACCTCAAGCGCGTCTACGTGGCGAGCAAGACCGTCGGCAGCAGCGTGTACCTGACGCTCGCGTGGGTCCGCATCCCGCAGAACACCACGTCGCCGAGTGCGCACGTGGCGTTCGAGTTCAACAAGGGCACGACGTCCTGTGGCGCGTCCGGGCTCGTGCAGCGGACCGCCGGTGACATGTTGATCGTCTACGACTTCGAGGGCGGCGGCACTCCGGTCCTGAAGCTCTCGCGGTGGATCACCTCCGGTGCTTGCGAGGTCGGCAGCAACTCCCCGCCGTGCTGGGGCACCGCGACCACGCTGTCCAGCGGTGTCGCCGAGGCAGCCGTCAACACCGGTGCGACCGCGCAGGACACCGTCGCGCCGACGACCGAGACGCTCGGCCTGCACGAGTTCGGTGAGGCCGGCATCAACCTGACCGCCGCCGGCGTCTTCGCGCCCGGCGTGTGCGAGGGCTTCGGCAAGGCCTACGCCGTCAGCCGCAGCTCCGGCCAGTCGTCGACCGCGCAGATGAAGGACCTGGTCGGGCCGGGCAACGTCAACATCCGCAACTGCGGAACCGCAGCCGTGACCAAGCTCGGCAGCGACGGCGGCAGCCAGGCAGGCGCCGTCTTCACGCTGTACAACGGCTCCGACACCACCGGCACCGTCAGGGGCACCTGCACCGTGCAGGCGAACGGCTCGTGCACCCCGCAGTTCACCGACCTGCCCGTCGGCACCTACACCGTCGACGAGACGACGGTTCCCGCCGGCTACGACAAGGACCCGACCCTGCCGTACACGTTCACCATCGCAGCCGGTGAGAACAAGCAGCTGACGTTCACCGACCCGGCGCGTCCGGCCACCGTGAACGTGCAGAAGAAGGACGACGCCAACAACAACGTGCCTGGCGCGGTCTTCACCCTGTACAACGGCACGGGCACCGGCGGCACCGTCGTCGGCACGTGCACCACGGACGCCTCCGGTGTCTGCCAGCCGCCGTTCACCAACCTGCCGGCCGGCACGTACACGATCGACGAGACGACCACCCCGACCGGCTACGTGAAGGACTCGGACCTTCCGGAGACCTTCACCGTCGTCCGCGGCGAGACGAAGAACCTCTCGTACACGAACCCGAGAACCTTCAAGGTGATCGTGCTCGTGTGCCGCGAAGCCGACAGCAAGCTGTACCCGAGCGCGGTCACCATCGACGGCCAGGCTTCGGGCAACACGCTGTCCTCGGCACAGGCGTCGTCCGCAGGACTGAGTGAAGCGGCGCTGTGCGGCATCTCGACCGGCCAGCGCGGAGGACTGCAGACCGGCAACCACTCCGCCAACCCGATCGGCATCAGCTAACGACGCGGATATCGCTTCGGGAGCTTGAAACCCCGCTCCTTCAGCACCTTCCGCAACCGATCCGGGTAATCGGTGATCAGGCCGTCGATCCCGGTGTCGATCATCTCGTGCATCCGTGACTCCTCGTTCACGGTCCACGGGATGACAGCGAGGCCCTGTCCGCGGGCTTCGGTGACCAGTTCCCTCGTGGTCATCGTGTGCACCGGGGACAGGGCCTTCGCGCCGAAGCTCCTCACCGCGCGAGCAACGCTGCCGCCGAAGTCGTCCAGGTTCAGCCCACCGGTCCACGGCGAACCGGGAAGCAGGAACTCCGGCTGGGTCAGCGCCACCAGCGGGATGCGCGGCTCGACCTCGCGCAACCGCATCAAGGTGCCCCAGTCGAACGACTGGATCGTCACGTTCGCAATGAAGCCCGAGCGGCGGATCTCCCGGACCGCGCGCTGCACGAACTGCTCACGCGGCGCGGTCTCGTGCGGCGCCGCAGCCTCGACCTTCGTCTCGATGTTGAAGCGGACGCCCCACGCCCGGTGCCTGCGCGCGAGGTCGAAGAGCTCGGCCAGCGTGGGCATGCGGGCGCCCGGCGACAGCTCCTGGTCCGAGTACTGAGACCACCTGGTGCTGCCGCAGTCCAACGTCCGGACCTGGGCGAACGTCAGGTCCTTCAAGTACTTGCCCGCGTAGGGGAACTCGGGATCACCGGGGAAGGCGGGCTTCGTGTCGAGACACTTGGAAGGGTTCGTCTTGCGGTCGTGGGTGATGACCTCACGGCCGTCCTCGGTGATCTGGAGGTCGAGCTCCAGCGTCGTCACACCGAGTTCGAGCGCCTTGCCGAACGCCTTGAGCGTGCTCTCCACCGTGAGGCCGATGCCACCGCGATGTGCCTGGAGGTCGAAGTCCCTGTCGTGCGCCTGAGCGGCGCCTGGTGCGGCCATTGCGATCACCAGCGCCCCGACGAGTGTCCGCATCCACCCAACCTGGCACTCCCCGAGGAGCACCGGCAGGTCCTTGAGGATGAACTCAGCGTGGCGAACCGGAGGCGCGCACGGGACGCAACGGCGGTTCGGGAGCGTCCTTGACCTCGACCACGCGCATCAGCCGGACGGACGCGGCGTCCACCGGCAGCAGGAGCGTGGTGATCCTGCGGACGACCAGCGCGGTCGCCACCGCGACCCCGGCCAGCAGCAGGTCACCGAACGCGTGCAGCAGCACCCCGTCGGCCAGCGCCTGGGTGCTGTCGCGGAACGACCACAGGACGGTGATCACGAACGTCAGCCCCGAGGCCACCCACAGGCCCCACCACCGGCGCAGGAGCTTCGACGGGCGGGGACGTTCACCGGCCGGCCTGCGGGCCACCGCGTGTTCGAGCTCGGCGAGCACCGATCCGGGCACGACGAGGTTCATGCCGGGCACGAGGAGACCGACGAGAGCCTCCGTGTCGGAACGGGACGGCCCGTAGCCCACGAGGGTCGCGGCCACGTTCCGCGTGCGCCGCACCCACAGCAGCGTGAGCACGAGCGAGAGCAGGCACCCGGTGATCGTGATCGCCGAGGACGACACCACCATCGCGTCCGACGCGCTGACCACACCGGGCGAGAGCGCGCCGAACCGGCTCAGCGCGACCAGCACGTACCGCCAGATCTCGGACAGCGCGCCCCAGACCGCGACGGCGGCGAGGAGCCAGAGCGAGTTCTGCGCGGTCCTGCCCAGCCTGCGCACACCGTCGACCGAGTCGGCCTGCTCGACCGCACCGGCCACGGCCGTCGGCCAGCGCCACGCCAGCAGCGGGAAGCCCCAGCGCGGCGTGACCGGGTAGTTCGGCGGGCCGCCGTACGACAGCTTCTGCGACCGCTGCGAAGGCTGCGGGTACGCACCGGGTGGCGGAGTCGCCACCCAGTCCACGCGCATCGGCTGCAGCGGCTGCACGATCAGATGACCTCGGGTTCCATGCCGTCGACGCCACCTTCGAGCGGGCGGCCGGACGCGTCCCAGTGCTGCATGCCGCCCTCGACGTTGACGGCCTCCCAGCCGTTCTGGTTGAGGTACTGCGTCACGCGGGCGGAGCGGCCACCGGCGCGGCACACGACGTAGAGCTGCACGTCGTTCGGCACCTCCTCGAGACGGCCACCGATCTCGCTCATCGGGATGTGCAGGGCGCCGGGCGCATGGCCCGCGTCCCACTCGTCCTGCTCGCGCACGTCCAGCAGGACGGCGCCTTCGGGCAGCACGGCGGGAACGTCGGCGATCTCCACGCTTGGAACAGTCACGCCGTAGATGGTGCCATGCCGGAGGTTGCACGGACGTGAACCTCCGGCACGGCCTCCCCCTAGGCCACCGCCGCGACGGCGGGCCCGAGCTTCACGAGCTGCTCCACGGTCAGCGGCAGCGTCTCGCGCCCTCGTGAGGGTTCCGCCCGGCCCCGGTTGGACTGCACGATCCGGAACACGTGGCCGTCCGGCCGGTAGACGTGCAGGGTCTGCGTCTTCGTCGGGGACTCCCACCGCAGGTCGTACAGCTGGTAGACGGTGCCGTCACGGGCTTCGGCACGGCGAGGTGGCTCGCAGCTCCCGTTCGCCCACACCGCCTCGTCCGCCGCCTCGGACGGGGTGCCGCTGAACGTCCCCGCGGAAAGCCGCACGCTGCCGGTACCGCGCTCGTCCACGACGTCGAAGTCGTAGGTGTTGAGGACGTCCTCGACGATCTCCGAGTCGATGTCCACCGGCGAGATCACGGCCTGCGCCTTCTTCCGCCACGAGCGGAGCTGCTCGGCGGAGAACGCCACCCCACCGAAGTTGCGCACCAACGGCACAGCGGGCAGCTGGATGCCGCAGTCGCGATTCGGATCGTTGGGGTGCATCGGCTCGCGCGCCGTCTCCGAAACCCGAGGCCACTGTCCCGGGTTGCCGAGGGGCACCGACGGTCCGGCCTGGTTCCACACGGCGCCGCCGATCCCGATGACCGCGACCACCGCCATCGCGCCGAACGCCGCCCCCGCTCGCCGGGCGAACAGCCGGCGCCTGCCGCGCCTGAGCACGTCGTCCAGCGTCGTCGTGGCTGGTGGCGCGGACACGTCGAGAGCCCCGCGCAGCTCGTCTTCAACGTTCATCGAACACTCTCCGAGTCGACCGGGCTGCCGTACGCCTCGCGGAGCGTCGCCAACCCCCTGGCTGTCTGGCTCTTGACGTTGCCCTCCGAGCAGCCCAGCTCAGCGGCCGTCTGCTCGATGGACAGGTCGTGGACATAACGCAGCACGAGCACGGCTCGCTGCTTGGGCGGCACCCGTTGCAACGCCTCGTGCAGGTGGGAGTCGTGCTCGCCGAACCCGCCGCCGACACCCCGTTCCGGCACGTCGGCGACCGGGTGCTCACGGCCACGCACCCGTCTCCTGCTGTCGAGGAAGAGACGCGTCACGATCGTGCGAACGTACGCGTCGGCGCTTTCCCACCTCACGCTCGACCACTTCGCGTACGCCTTCACGAACGCGTTCTGCGCGAGCTCTTCCGCCTCCGACCAGTCACCGCACAACGCGTAGGCGGTGCGCCGTGCCCAGTCGAACCTGTTCGTGAAGAACTCCGAGAACTCCTCGTCTCGTCGCACTCCGGTCCCCCATGCTTGTGCTGCGTTCGCGTTCAATACGCGGTCAGCCCTGCCAGGGTTGCACGAACGCGGAAACGATGAACGGCGCTTTTGTCCACCTGAGGTGGACAAAAGCGCCGTTCATCGAGAGCGAAAGCGTTAGTGCGCGATGGCCTTCTCGGCGCCCGCACCGGTGAGGGAGCGGACCTCCATCTCGGCCTGCTTGAGCGGGTCGGCCTTCTCCTTGGACAGGATCGTGCCGAGGTAGCCGAGCAGGAACGCGACCGGAATCGAGACGATGCCGGGGTTCGACAGCGGGAACAGGTGGAAGTCGACGGTCTTGAACATCGACGTCGGCGTGCCGGACACGGCGGGCGACAGGACGATCAGGGTGATCGTCACGGCCAGACCGCCGTAGATGCTCCACAGCGCGCCCGAGGTGTTGAACCTCTTCCAGAACAGCGAGTAGAGGATCGTCGGCAGGTTCGCCGAGGCCGCGACCGCGAAGGCCAGTGCCACGAGGAACGCGATGTTCTGGCCGTTGGCGATGATGCCGCCGCCGATGGACACCAGACCGATCACGATCGCGGTCAGACGTGCGACCTTGACCTCGGAGTCCTTGTCCTCCTCCGCGCCCTTCTTGATGATGTTGGCGTAGATGTCGTGTGCGAACGACGCCGACGCCGTGATCGTCAGGCCCGCCACGACCGCGAGGATCGTCGCGAACGCCACCGCCGCGATCAGGCCGAGCAGGATCGGGCCACCGAGCTCGAGTGCGAGCAGCGGGGCGGCCGAGTTGGCCTTGCCCGGTGCCGCGTTGATCCTGTCCGGACCGACGAGCGCACCGGCGCCGTAGCCGAGGACCAGCGTGAACAGGTAGAAGATGCCGATCAGCCAGATCGCCCACACGACCGAGCGACGAGCTTCCTTCGCCGTGGGCACGGTGTAGAAGCGCATCAGGATGTGCGGCAGACCCGCGGTGCCGAGCACCAGGGCCAGTGCCAGCGAGAGGAAGTCCAGCTTGCTGGTGCCGGTCTTGCCGTACTGCAGGCCGGGGCCGAGGAGCTTCTCGCCCGCCTTCGGAGCGGCGTCGACGGCGGCACCGAGCACGGACGACAGGTTGAAGCCGTACTTGCCGAGCACCCAGACGGTCATGATGCCCGCACCGGCGATCAGCAGGACCGCCTTGATGATCTGCACCCAGGTGGTGCCCTTCATGCCGCCGATGAGGACGTAGGCGATCATCAGGGCGCCGACCACGGCGATGACCAGGGCCTGGCCACCGGTGCCCGTGATGCCGAGCAGCAGTGCGACGAGACCACCGGCACCGGCCATCTGGGCCAGCAGGTAGAAGAACGAGACGGCCATCGTGGACGTCGCGGCGGCCGCGCGGACCGGGCGCTGGCGCATCCGGAAGCTCAGGACGTCGCCCATCGTGTACTTGCCGGTGTTGCGCAGCAGCTCGGCGACCAGCAGCAGCGCGACGAGCCACGCCACCAGGAAGCCGATCGAGTACAGGAAGCCGTCGTAGCCGTTGAGGGCGATCGCGCCCGCGATGCCGAGGAACGAGGCCGCGGAGAGGTAGTCACCCGCGATAGCGATGCCGTTCTGCGGGCCCGTGAAGGCGCGGCCGGCGGCGAGGTAGTCAGCAGCGGTCTTGGTGTTGCGGCTCGCCCGGATGACCACGAACAGCGTGATCAGGACGAAGACACCGAAGATGCTGATGTTGAGGATCGGGCTGGACTCGTTCACTTGCCGTCTCCCTCGATCTCACCGCGGAGCTTCTCCGCCAACGGGTCGAGGTTCTTGTTGGCGTGCCGCACGTACAGCGTCGTGATCACGAACGTGGACACGAACTGCAGCAGGCCGAAGATGAGCCCGACGTTGATGTTGCCGACGACCTTCGTGGCCATGAAGCCGTGCGCGTAGTCCGCGAGCAGCACGTACAGCAGGTACCACGCGAGGAACAGCCCGGAGACCGGGAACACGAACTTCAGCAGCCGGTGCTTCAGCTGCGCGAAGTCATCACTTGCTTGGACGTCGACCCACTTCTGGGCATCGGCCGACTCGCTCGGGGTGTGCTCGACAGTGCTCACAGTCCCCTCCTCGCGGTATTCGTCGTAGGTGTCAGCAACGTGACGTGCACGTGACGCCTCCAGGTGCGGTCCTGTTCTTGGTCGAGAACCGTATGGAGACTTGAGTCACTCAGGTAAGGCTCCGTTCGAGGCGTTGCGCCCAGCAGTCGGGTGATGCGACGAACGGTCAGTATGCGTAGACGAACAGCACTCTGCGTGACCGCAATCACCGTTCACCGATTCGAGTGACCAATTTTCACCCATTTGAAACGGTGAGTACTTACCGTGTCCGACCAGCTCCCCTGCGCTGATCATCGGCCATCCTGGCCTTCTCCTCGGCGGTGCCGAACCGGGCGATGTCGCGGTCGCGGATGAAGCCCAGCGGGTCCGGCGCGTGCAGCCTCAGCAGGATCTGGTTGACGTCCGCCGGCGCCCGTCTGCGGGTCGCCTTGCTCACCACGATCATCGTCATGAACGCGAGCGGAACGGTGATCAGCGCAGGTTGGGTGATGAACGCGGGCGCCCAGCGGCCGGTGTAGGAGCTGACGACGCTCACGACCTGAGCGGTGATGACCATGCCGCCGCCGACCACGAGCCCGCACACGGCACCCACCCAGGTGAGCCCGCGCCACCAGATGCCGAGCACGAGCAGCGGGCAGAAGGTCGACGCCGCGAGCGCGAACGACATGGCCACGGTCAGTGACGCATCGGAGCGCGGCAGCAGCAGAGCAAGACCGATCGCGACAAGTCCGGTGAACACAGTTGCCCACCTGAAGTCACGAACCTTGCCCGGCATGATGTCCGTCGAAACGACCCCGGCGACCGACACGACGAGACCGGACGAGGTCGACAGGAACGCCGCGAACGCGCCTGCGGCGACGATCGCGCCGAGGATCTGACCGCCCAGGTTCGGCACCATCGTCTCCGGCAGCATCAGCACCGCCGCGTCCGTCTTCCCGTTCACCAGCAGCTGCGGCAGGTAGAGACGGGACAGCACGCCCAGCACCGTCGGGAAGATGTAGAAGAGACCGAGCAGGTACAGCACGTGCAGCGCGGTCCGACGAGCCGCCTTGCCGTCGGGGTTGGTGTAGAAGCGGACCAGGACGTGCGGCAGGCCCATCGTCCCGAGGAACGTCGCGAAGATCAGCGAGTAAGTCCTGAGCAGCTCGGAGATGCCGCCGGTCTGCGGCCGCGTCCAGTCGTGGTTGGTCGTCGGCGAGCCCTCGACCACCGGCACCGGGCTGCCCGCCGTGAACTCCATCCGCGTGCCGGGGCTCAGCTCGTAGACGCCGCGGCCCCAGAACACCGGACCGTCGGCGCCCCTGCCGTCGATCTGGCCGTACACCCGCAACGTCAGCGGCTCGTCGACGCGGACCTTGACCACCTGCTCGGCCACGGTGACCGTCTCGGCCTGGGGGAACCTGATCACACCGTCGTCGCTGATCGGCTGCGTGCCGCGCTGCGGAGAAGCGAGGAAGACCACGAAGAGCACGAACGTGGGCGCGGCGATCGCGAAGAGCTTGCCCCAGTACTGGAACGCCTGCACCAGCGTGATCGCACGCATGCCGCCGCCGAGCACGTTGATCACCACGATGGCCGTGACGATCAGGCCGCCGAACCACGGCGGCAGGCCGGTGATCGTGGTCAGCGTCAGGCCGGCCGACTGCAGCTGCGGCACCAGGTACAGCACGCCGATGCACACCACGAAGAACGTGCTGAAGTGCCGCACGTTCGCCGACCCGAGCCGCGCCTCCGCGAAGTCGGGCAACGTGTAGGCGCCGGAGCGGCGCAGCGGCGCGGCGACGAAGAGCAGCAGCGCGAGGTACCCGGCCGTGAAGCCGACCGGGTACCAGAGCGCGTCGACGCCGTCCTTGAGCACGAGCCCGGCCACGCCGAGGAACGACGCCGCGGACAGGTACTCGCCCGAGATCGCGGCGGCGTTGCGGGTCGCGGGGATCGCACGGCGCGCCACCAGGAAGTCCGGGGTGGTGTTCGCCTTGCGGGACCCGACGTACCCGAGCAGGAACGTGACGGCCGCAACGGCGACGATGGCGCTGAGGCTCCAGATGGTGGCGTTCACGTCAACGGTCGACCATGTTCACGAAGTCCCGCTCGTGCCGTTCGGCCTGCCGGCGGAAGACCCACCCGACCCCGTAGAGGATCGGGAAGGGCGCCAGGCCGAGGACGAGCCACGGGATGGGGATGCCGAGGATCTTCAGGTCGCCGATCTGCGGGACCAGGTAGAAGGTGATCGGCAGCAGGCACATCCCGATCAGGACCGCGAACGCGAGCCCGAACGCCGACTTGAGCTGCTGCCTGATGAGGTCGCGGACCAGCTTCTCGCCGACGCTGGTCTGCTCCTCCAGTTCGATGATCGTCCGGAGCGCCTTGCCGCGCGCCTTCGTCGAGTCCGCCAGCACGACCCTGCGCCTGCGGGGTTTGCGGGCCTGCTCACCGAGCCAGGCCTCGCGGGCGGCCTGTTCGGGCTTTCCCGCGTCGTGCCTGCTCACCAGCCGCTCTTCGGCGGTCGGACGATCCGTTCCTTGAGCTCCTTGGTGTGCCGGCGGCTCACCGGGAGCTCCTTGGCGCCGTCACCGGTGCCGATCACGACCGCGTAGCCGTTCGCCGTCATCCGCAGCTCGCTCACCAGCGGCAGCGCCACGAGGTACGACCGGTGGATGCGCACGAACCCGGCGTTGGCCCAGCGTTCTTCCAGCTGGGCGAGCGGGATGCGCACCAGGTGGCTGCCGTCCTGCGTGTGCAGACGGGCGTAGTCGCCCTGCGCCTCGACGTACCGCACGGACGCGCGCGGCACGAGCTTGATGGTGCCGCCGAGCTCGACCGGGATGACCTCGTCGTCGCTCGGCTCGGCCGCCTGCGCCGAGGCGGTGGGCGCGGTGGGAGCGGGCGCCGCCGTGCGACCGACGCGGTCGGCGACCCGGGAGATCGCTTTGAGGACGCGTTCCTCGTTGATCGGCTTGTTGATGAAGTCGAGCGCGCCGACGTCGAACGCCGTGACGAGCGCGTCGCGTTCCTCCACGCCCGTCACGAAGACGAGAGCGGGCGGGTACCGGAACGCGCTGAGCACCCGTGCGAGATCCATGCCGGAGAGTCCGGGCATGTTGATGTCGGCGAACACCGCGTCGACCGGCGGCAGGCCGGACTTGGTCCTCGCCATGACCTCCTGCTCGTAGTCACCCCTCAGGATGCGCAGAGCCTCGGCGGCGTCGAAGGCCGTGAGGACGCGCCGGATGAGAGGACTGCTCTCGAGCAGGTACTTGATCTCGCTCAGGCCGGGAGCCTCGTCATCGACTGCGAGGACGAGGAGACCGGCGTTGTCTTGGGTACTCACTGTGTCGGGCATCTTGCCCATCAATGTGCGGTCATGTCTACGTCAAGGGTTGACTCGACACGCCCTGTGAAACCGAACTGATGCTCACAGCCCGAATCGGGACCAGCGAGCACGTTCCTCGATGCTCGCGAGCACCTGCGTCACGAGATCGCCCGATCGGGTGGACGCACCGGTCAGCCCGAGCTTGGCCAGCAACGGCTTGCGCGGCTCCGCGATGGTCAGCTCGGCGTCGGGAAAGCGCTTCGCGATGACAGTGCGGATGGTGCCGATGCCGTCGACCAGACCGAGCTGCTGGGCCTTCGCGCCGGTCCAGACCTCACCGCTGAAGAGGTCCTCTTCGGTCTTGAGCTTGGCGCCGCGCCGTTCGGTGACCCACGCCTTGAACTGCTCGTGCAGATCGGCGTGCAGCCCCTTGAGCCACTCGACGTCCTCCGGCTTCTCGGCCTGGAACGGGTCGAGCCGCACCTTGTTCTCCCCCGCCGTGTAGACGCGGCGCTCGACGCCGGCCTTCTCCAGCAGGCCGTCGAGGCCGAAGCCCGCGCTGACCACGCCGATGGAGCCCACGAGAGAGGTGCCGTGCGCGTAGATCTCGTCGCCCGCACACGCCAGCCAGTAGCCACCGGAGGCCGCCACGTCCTCGCAGAACGCGAGCACCGGCACGTGCTTCTTGTTCGCGAGCTCCCTGATGCGCTCGGCGATCAGGGCTGACTGGGTCGGCGCACCACCCGGCGAGTTGATGAGCAGTGCCACGGCGATCAGGCGCTCGTTGTCGAACGCGCGGTTGATCGCCGACTCGACGTTCTGGAGGCTGATCGTGTTGCGCGCGACCGGCGAGGACTGCGGGGTGATGACCCCGTGCAACCGCACCGCCGCGACGACCGGCGGCCGCTCACCCCGGTCCATGACCCTCGGCAGACGGGCCGCGATCTTGTCCGTGACGCTCATGTACTCGACAGTACGTGCGTTCTGGCGTCACGCGGGAGTCCCGCGTTTCCTTCCGGGGAACGCGGGGCCCCTGCGTGACTTAGAACACGTGACGTCGGGCTAGAGTCGGCGGGTGACGTTCAACCCGATCCGCTGGCTCGAGCGCTACGTCGAGTGGTGGGACGACCGGGGCAGGCAGAACGCCGCCGGACCGACGCCCATGCACATCTACTGGATGTGGGTGAGCTGGAGCGTGTGCGCCGTCGTGCTGATCACGACCTTGGCCGTCGCAGCACGCTGAGCTGCGGCGTCGCTCAGCACTTGCAGCTGTTGAACCCCTTCGCGGTGCACTTGATGCAGACGCGGACGCGCTCGGGTGCCTGTTGTTCCTGCAATGGATGATGCCCTTAACTCGCGGCCGGCCTCGACCTGAGGGAGCGCCGGCTGTTCATTGGTCAACACCACAATCGGCACGTTCGGGGCCGGAGTTGAGGGCTTCACCGCAGGCGTGGGAACGCGTACGTCACACCGGTTTGCGGGCGACCCACCGGCCGACCGAGAACACCCCGGCGGCACGGGCCGCGTCGAGCACGCGCTTCCCGTCGTGGATCACGGTGCTGAGCTCGCCCTCGTAGGCGCCCCAGCCCTGACCGTCGTCGGGCGGCGTGCTGCCCCAGCACTCGACGCCGGGGTAGAGGTCCTCGGCGATCTCGACCGTGAACCCCGCGGCCTCGCACATCCCGCGGTAGTCGTCGACGCTGCCGAGCCAGGGGATGGAGATGACCTCCTCGACCGGGCGGATCCACTCGGCGATCTGCTCGTCGGTCTGGTGCTCGCCCCACGGCCGCTTCACCCAGTCGACGCCAACCAGGCACGCGCCCGGCTTGAGGATCCGGTACGCCGCGCGGAAGAAGCTCGCCTTGTCCGGCAGGTGGCACACCGACTCGAAGAAGCTGACCATGTCCAGCGAGTCCGCCGGCCACGCCACGAGCGTCTTGTAGTCCTCGTCGCCGACGGTCAGGAACGACACCTGCCCGGACATGCCCTGCTCGGCGGTGTGCTGCCGGGCCTGAGCGGAGAGCCACTCGTTGTTCGACAGCCCGACCAGGTTCGCACCGCTGATCTGCGCCATGTAGACGGTCGTGCCGCCGACCCCGCTGCCGAAGTCGATCGCGGTCCCGCCGGCCTGGAGACCCGCGGCCTCGACCTGCTTGCGCGCCAGGGCCTGCGCCGCCTCGACCGGGGACAGTCCCGCGTTCTCGGCCTCCAGGTCACCGTGGTGCCAGAACGACCCCATGAGCTGCGCGTACGCCGGTCCTGCCGTGTCGTAGTACTCGCGCACCTGAGCCTCAACGGCACCCATCGCGACCCCGTCCTTCGTGTTGATCAAGTTAGCCCGAAAGGATGATCGCAGACAGGTCCCGGGGACACAGACGGCCGAACGGGGCGAGCGCGAGACCGCTTTCCACACGCAGTGTCATCACCGCTGGCAGGCCTGGTCAGGCGCGGATGACCGGCTGCTCGTTCGTCATCGGCTCGTCGGTCAGCTGGGTGCCCAGGTTGAGGTTCGGCAGCACGTTCCGCGCGAACTTCGGCACCTTCAGGATGACCTTGGTGCCCGCGTTGGGCGCGGTCTCGACGACGAGGGCGTACTCGGCACCGAACACCGTGCGCATGCGGTCGTTGATGTTGCCGATGCCGACGTGCGCGCCGGTCTGGTGGGCGTCCTTGATGTCGTCGAGACGGTCGGGGTCCATGCCGACGCCGTCGTCCTCGACGCTGATCAGGGCCTCGTTGCCGTTGTCCTCTGCGGTGATCGTGAGCATGCCGCCGCCCGGCTTCTTGGCCAGGCCGTGGCGGACCGCGTTCTCGACCAGCGGCTGGAGGACGAGGAACGGCAGGACGACCTGCAGCACCTCGGGCGCGATCCGCAGGCGGACGTTGAGCCGCGAGCCGTACCGGGCCTGTTCGATGGTCAGGTACCTGTG
>NZ_JBHRZI010000058.1:0-1227 GCF_042649515.1 Lentzea rhizosphaerae
ATGTCCTCATGCCTCCTCGTAAGCGCCGGTCGTACACGGCTGAGTACAAGGTCGAGGCTGCGCATCGTGTGATCGATTCGGGTCGGACGATCAGCGAGGTTGCCCGCGAGCTGGGGATCGACGCGGGGATGTTGAGTGTCTGGGTCAAGGACGAGCGGCGCCGGATCGCCGCAGCCGAGGTCCACGGGGAGAGCCCGCTGGAGGCGGCGGAGCGGGCCGAGCTGCTGCGGTTGCGCAGGCAGGTCACCGAGCTGGAGAAGGACAACGCGTTCCTGGTAAAAGCCTCGGCGTACTTTGCCGCGATGCAGAAGAACCGGCCCGGTTCGCTCTGATGGCCAAGTACGCCGGCCCCGACGACACCGCCGGCGTGACCGCCATCGCCGCTCCCGAGGGCGAACGGTTCGCGGTCCGGCGCATGGCACGCCTGCTGGCGGTGTCCGCCTCCGGCTACTACGCCTACCGGAAGCGGTGTGCGGCAACGGTGTTGACGCCACGTCAGCAGCGCCGCGCGGACCTGGAGGTGAAGATCGTCCAGGCGCACAAGGACTCTCGTGGCACTTATGGGTCGCCGAGGATCACCGCGGAGCTGCGGGACCAGGGCGAGGTGGTCAGCGCCAAGACCGTCGCGAAGGTCATGGCCGATGCCGGGATCGAGGGCATCAGCCCGCGCACGTTCAAGGTGAGAACGACCGTGGCCGACCCGTCCGCGTCGTTTCCACCGGATCTCGTCGAGCGCGAGTTCGACCAGGGCCGCCTGAACGCCGTCTGGCTGACCGATATCACGTACTTGTCCTGCGGTGAGGGCGAGATGTTCCTGTGCGCGATCCGGGACGGGCACTCACGCAGGGTGCTCGGCTACAGCGTCGCCGACCACATCGGTGCCGTCATGGTCACTGAGGCCATCGAGGCGGCGGTGGCCGCCCGCAGCGGCGAAGTTCGTGGCACGGTCCTGCATTCCGATCGCGGCGGTGAGTACACGGCGAATCTGACCGCGCAGGCGTGTTTCCGGCACGGGCTGCGCCGGTCGATGGGCGCGACCGGGATCTGCTGGGACAACAGCCCCGCCGAGTCGTTCTGGTCGACGTTCAAACACGAGGAGTTCTACCGGCACGTCTACGTCACGAAGACAGAACTTGTTGCCGCGATTGACAAGTGGTTCATCTTCTACAACAGTGTGCGGCGGCACTCCAAGCTCGGGATGTCCAATCCGGACGACTATGAGAAGTC
>NZ_JBHRZI010000059.1:0-809 GCF_042649515.1 Lentzea rhizosphaerae
TTCCGAACGTAGCCAACCAGCAATGCTCTTGGCAGAACAACTGGCACACCAGCGGTCCGTCCGTCCCGGTCCTCTCGTACTAGGGACAGCCTTCCTCAAGTATCCTACGCGCGCGGCGGATAGGGACCGAACTGTCTCACGACGTTCTAAACCCAGCTCGCGTACCGCTTTAATGGGCGAACAGCCCAACCCTTGGGACCTACTCCAGCCCCAGGATGCGACGAGCCGACATCGAGGTGCCAAACCATGCCGTCGATATGGACTCTTGGGCAAGATCAGCCTGTTATCCCCGGGGTACCTTTTATCCGTTGAGCGACCACGCTTCCACAAGCCATGGCCGGATCACTAGTTCCGACTTTCGTCCCTGCTCGACCCGTCAGTCTCACAGTCAAGCTCCCTTGTGCACTTGCACTCAACACCTGATTGCCAACCAGGCTGAGGGAACCTTTGAGCGCCTCCGTTACTCTTTGGGAGGCAACCGCCCCAGTTAAACTACCCACCAGGCACTGTCCCTGATCCGGATCACGGACCGAGGTTAGACATCCAATACGACCAGAGTGGTATTTCAACGATGACTCCACCAGCACTGGCGTGCCAGCTTCACAGTCTCCCACCTATCCTACACAAGCCGAATCGAACACCAATACCAAGCTATAGTAAAGGTCCCGGGGTCTTTCCGTCCTGCCGCGCGTAACGAGCATCTTTACTCGTAATGCAATTTCGCCGGGCCTGCGGTTGAGACAGTCGAGAAGTCGTTACGCCATTCGTGCAGGTCGGAACTTACCCGACAAGGAATTTCGCTACCTTAG
>NZ_JBHRZI010000060.1:0-31300 GCF_042649515.1 Lentzea rhizosphaerae
CACCTCCTCGACGTCCAGCCGCCGCTGCACCGCCCGCAGCACCGTGTCGTCGATCGCCGCCTCGTCGCGCAGCCGCACCACGGTCGCCCGCTTGTGCGCGATCAGTTCCAGCCGCAGCGTCGTGTACTCGAGCTCGGACTGCGCCACCTCCTCGTCACCGGCCTCCTTGGCCCGCCTGACCTCCAGGTGGTGTTCGTACTCGGCGAGCACGCGCTTGTAGACGACGTCCGACACGCCCACCTTGTCCGCGAGCGAGGGCAGTGCCTCGTAGGCCTCCTCGGAGGCCGTCGCCTGGGCCAGCCGGAGCTCCTCGTCCAGGGCCGTGTCCTCGGGCAGCTGGGAGAACCGGATGATCGACGGCAGCATCACCGACTGCACGACCAGCGTCAGCACGACCACGCCGGACGTGATCAGGACGATCTCCTCGCGGAACGGGAACGGGCCGCCTCCGACGACGGTCTCCGGCACAGCCAGCGCGGCGGCCAGCGACACGGCGCCGCGGAAGCCCGCAGCGGACGACACCAGGCGTTGGCGGGCGCCCACCCTGCGGAGACGTTGCTGGGGGCGGCGGTCGATGGCCCGGATGATGTACGGGGTCGTGTAGCTCCACAGCAGGCGCGTGCCCGCCACGGTCAGTGCCACCAGACCGATCGCGCCGGCCGCGGTGAGGATCTCCGAGCCGTCGAGCGAGCGGACGGCGCTGTTGGCCTGGAGTCCGATCAGGACGAAAAGGGCGCCGTTCAACAGGAACGTGGCGATGCTCCAGAACGCGGTGCTCACCTGGCGGGTGTCGGCGCGCACGATCCGCGGGCCGACACGGGCCAGCGTGAGGCCGCAGGTCACCACCGCGATCACGCCCGAGCCGTGGACGAGTTCGGCCAGCAGGAAGGCGGCGAACGGGGTGAGGATGCTGACGCAGGTCTCGTGCACGGGGTTGTCCAGGCGCTTGCGCACCTGCACGACGAGCCACGCCACGAGCAGCCCGGCCGCCGCGCCGCCCGCGTAGGACAGCAGCAGCCGGAAGCCGACGAGGCCGGTGCTGAACTGCTGTTCTCCGGTAGTGATGGCCACCGCGATCGCGTAGATGACCAACGCCGTGCCGTCGTTGATCAGCGACTCGGCGCGCAGGATCGTCGTGGTGCGGCGCGGCATGCCCCGTGCGATGGCCGAGACGGCGGTCGCGTCGGTCGGGGCCAGCGCCGCGCCGAGCACCCACGCCGGACCCCAGCCGAGGCCCAGCGCGTGGGCGACGGCCGCCACCGCCGCGGCGGTGGCGAGCACGAGCAGCGTGCTGAGCAGCACGATCGGGCGCAGGTTGCTGCGGATCTCCCGCAACGAGGTGTTGAGGCTCTCCCAGTACAGCAACGCGGGCAGGAAGATCAGCAGCATCGCTTCCGGCGGAAGGCTCACCGACTCCAGGGCCGGCACGAAGCCGAGCACCGCGCCGCACAGGACGAGCAGGACCGGGGCGGCGACGCGCAACCGTCCTGACGCGACGCTGCTCGCCAGGATGCACACGCCCAGCACCACTACGAGTTCGAGACCGAGCATGCGCTCAAGATAGGCGGGTCACGCGCTCAGCGCGGCATCCAGTTCGGCCAGCAGCCGGGACTTGGGACGCGCTCCCACGATCTGCCGGATCGGCACGCCGTCGCGGAACAACAGCATCGTCGGCAGCGACATGACCTGGTAGTCACGTGCGGTGGCGGTGTTCTCGTCCGCGTTGATCTTGAGCACCTTCAGGTCGTCTCGCTCGCGGTCGATCTCGTCGAGCACGGGCGAGAGCATGTGGCACGGTCCGCACCACTGCGCCCAGAACTCGACGAGCACGGTGCCGGTCCGCGTTTCAGAGGCGAACGTGGCGTCGGTCAGCTGCACTGGAACTCCTTGGGTTCGGCCACGAGGCACGGGTCTTGGAAGGCGAGCCTGGCCAGCAGGAACTCCCGGACGGTGTTGAGCCGGTCCAGACACGCGTCCACCTCGGCGAGCTTGCGCCGGTAGACCTCCCGCGAGTCCGGGCACGAGTCGCCGGACTCGTGGCCCGCGCGCAGGCACGCCACGAACGGCCGGGTGTCCTCCAGCGACATGCCGACGGCCTGCAACGACTGGATCTCCCGCACCAGCCGCAGGTCGTGGTCGTCGTACTCGCGGTAACCGTTGGACGTGCGTTGTGCCTCCAGCAAGCCCTGGGACTCGTAGAAGCGCAGCGCACGCGTGGTGGTGCCGGCTCGCTTGGCCAGTTCGCCGATCCTCATGGCAGGAACGCTAAACCTTGACGTGCACGTCAAGGCAAGGATCGCCTCGGTGTCCGACGGTTGTTCAGCACGTGGACGTCCTTGCCCGGGCGATCGGCCGGTCCCTAACGTGAGCCGCAGGCACTACCGGCACGCCCACCGTCGTGTCCTCAAAGGACAGATCACGCGAGGTCTCCCGAAGACCTGGCCGAGGAGGTGTCATGCGTTTCAGCATCACCATCGACACGGAGGACGAGGACACCGCGTTGCGGCTCCTCGGCGCGCTGAAGGACGTGGGCCTGGTGCAGGCTGCGGAACCGGTGCTCGAGGACGTGGACGTCCGGATCCTGCCGCACACGCGCCAGGTGCTCGTCCGGGACGTGCCCGTCGAGCTCACCAGGCTCGAGTTCGAGCTGCTGCTGCACCTGTGCGGGCACCCGGACCGCGTGCACCGCCGCCGTGAGCTGCTTTCGGCCGTGTGGGAGGTCGACGACGTGTACAGCGGTGCGCGCACGGTCGACGTGCACGTCCGGCGCGTGCGGCAGAAACTCGGTGACGCGGCGGACGTGATCCAGACCGTGCGCGGCGTCGGATACCTGGTCGCGTCGAACGGGCGCGTGCGGGTCGAGAGGTCGCGGAACGTGGTGCGCCTGGCCGACCGACGGGCGGGATAAAACAGGTTGCTCCGCCTGTCAGGCCCGGTGTTGCATGCAGGGACACCGCGCCTCGAAGGGGAGTGCATGCACGAGGACGAGATCGCGACGGACGTGTCCCTTGTGGACGAACTGATCCGCACGCAGTTCCCGCGCTGGCACGGACTCCCGATCACCCAGGTCCGGCACGGCGGCACCGACCACGCGATCTACCGGCTCGGCGACGAGCTCGCGGTGCGGCTCCCGCGCATCGAGTGGGCCAACGGCCAGGGCGACCGCGACGCCGTGAGGTTGCCGAAGTTCGCGCCGCACCTTCCCGTCGCGGTGCCGGAACCGCTGGAGCTCGGCGAACCCGCGCTGGGGTACCCGTACCGCTGGTCCGTGGTGCGCTGGCTCGGCGGCGACATCTCCACGATCGACGCCGTCGACGACGACACCGCGATCCGCTTGGCCGAGCTGGTGCAGGCGTTGCAGGGCGTCGACGCCACGGGTGAGCCGTGGACGACGTACCGCGGCCGCCTCTCTCCCGCCAGCGCTGACGAGAAAGTGCGCAGCTGCATCACCGAGATCGGCGGCGATCCGCGGCTGGTGAGGGTCTGGGAGGAGGCTCTCGACGCGCCGCGCTGGGACCGGCCCGGCCGCTGGCTGCACGCCGACCTGCACCGCGGCAACCTGCTCTTCACCGGCGGTGCGCTCACCGGCGTGATCGACTGGGGTTCCGCGGGCGTCGGTGATCCGGCAGGGGACCTCATGACCGCGTGGCTGTTCCTCGACGAACGCGGCCGCAAGGCGTTCCGGCGAGAGCTCGACTTCGACGACGCCACTTGGGCCCGCGCACGTGGATGGGCGTTGCACCTCGCGGTGCTCGCGTTGCCCTACTACCGCGACACGAACCCGTTCGTGGTCGGCATCGCGCAGCACGCGATCGACCAGCTACTGGCGGAACGCGCCTGGTGACACACCCGTCTCGCGGGTGAAGAACTTGGTGAAGTTCGTGGCCTCGCTGAACCCGAGCCGGTGCCCGATCGCCGCCGACGACAGGTCCGTGTGCACGAGCAGCCGTTTCGCTTCGAGCGCCACGCGGGCGTCGATCAACGCCTTCGCCGACCGCCCGGTCGCGGCGAGGCAGATGCGGTTGAGGCTGCGCAGCGAGTAGCCGATGCGGGCCGCGTACTCGGCGGCGTTGCGCGTGGTCGCGAACGAGCGTTCCAGTTCGTGCTGGAAGCGTTCGAACCGGGCGTCGCTGTGAGTGCTGCCGGCGTTCGTGGGGAGGCGGGCGAGGCGCAGCAGCAACGCGCCCAGCAGCTGCCGGAGCAGGTCGATCGGCTCGTTCGTGAGCAGGTTGCGGCGGTACTCCTGCCGGAGGTCGCCGACAGCGCGGGTGATGACGCCTTGCTCGGCCCTGGGGACCGTGCGCTGCGGCGGGCCGAACGGGTTGAGCAACGGGCGCGCGCCGTCCAGCGGAGGCGGGAAGGCGGGCGTGAAGAGCACCAGGAGCGCGTCGGCGTCGCCGTCGGGCAGGCGCAGCACGCGGCCGGGGGTGACGTGCAGCAGCGTGCCTGACGAGCACGGGTGGTCCACGAAATCGACCATGGTCGTCGCAGTGCCCTTGGTGAACAGGAACAGCTGGTGGAAGTCGGTGCGGTGCACCTTCGTGAACGTTTCCTCGCTGACCCGGCGGCGGAGAACGGCGAGATCGAGCACTTCCACGCCCAGCTGGCCCCGGTCGGGGTTGCTGAAGCCGAACTGGGCAACCTGTCCACTTTTGACCATGGTGAGGCGTGATCCTACCTCGTTTTCGGGGTGGTGCTGGGACATCTTTGGAGCCATGAACAACAAGGAACTGGTGCTCAAGGCCGCAGGTGAACTCTTCGGCGACAAGGACCCGTCCGCTGTGGACCGCTGGGTCGCCGCGGACTACCGCCAGCACAGCTCGCTGGCCGCAGACGGACCTGAGGCGTTGCGCGGGCTCGTCGCGAGCCTGCCGTCCGACTTCCGCTACGAACTGGCGCGCGTCATCGCCGACGGTGACCTCGTTGCGCTGCACGGGATCTACCACGGCTTCGCGCCGGAGCCGCTGGTCGCGTTCGACCTCTTCCGGGTGGCCGACGGCAAGCTCGCCGAGCACTGGGACGCGCTCACACCCGTGGTCTCCGAGACGGCGAGTGGCCGGTCCCAGACGGACGGACCCCAGGCGCCTTCGAGTGCCGACACCGAACAGAGCCGTGCGCTGGTCGCCGAGTTCGCCCAGCGGGTCCTGCAGGACGCCGACTACTCGGTGCTGACCGACTACATCTCGACCGAGACCTACCTCCAGCACAACCCGGAGGCCGCGGACGGCCTCGACGGCTTCGGCGCGGCCGCGGGCAAGTGGGCCGCGGAGGGCAAGAACCTCGTGTACAAGACCGTGCACCAGGTCGTGGCCGAGGGCGATCTCGTTCTGCTGCAGTCGGAGGGCGAGTTCGGCGAGCCGGTGGCGTACTGGGACCTGTTCCGCGTGCAGGACGGCAAGATCGTCGAGCACTGGGACGTGATCGCGCCGATCCCCGCCTCCCTGCCGCACTCCAACGGCCTGTTCTGAGTCGCGGTGCTCGTTTCCGACTACCGGCACGAGGTCGCGCTGGACGAGCCGTTCCGCCCGCTCAGCGCGCCCGCGCCGGTCGAGAAGCTCGACGCGTTGACGGCCCTCGCCCTGCGCATGCTCGACGTCCCGGTGCCGTCCGACGTCGATGCCCGCCGACGCTTGCTGCGCGCGGTGCTGACGGTCCGCTCGCCGGCGCCTCTGGATCCCGAGTTGATGGCCGTGCTGGATGCGTTGCTGGGCGGTGAACGCCAGCAACGGCTTGTGGGGTTGCCCGCGTCTGTTGTGGTGTGGCGCGGCGACATCACCCGGCTGATGGTGGACGCGATCGTGAACGCCGCCAACGACGCGCTGCTGGGCTGCTTCCAGCCGATGCACCCTTGTGTGGACAACGCGATCCACTCCGCCGCCGGACCCCGGCTGCGGGAGGACTGTCACCGGATCATGGTGCTGCAGGGCACGCCCGAGGCGACCGGCACCGCGAAGATCACCCGCGGCTACCACCTGCCTGCGTCCTACGTGCTGCACACGGTGGGCCCGATCGTGCGCGGGCCTCTGCTGTTGTCGCACGAGTCTTCGCTGGCATCGTGCTACCGGTCGTGTCTGGACCTGGCTGCTTCGGTGCCCGAGATCCGCACGCTGGCGTTTTGCGGTGTGAGCACCGGGATCTTCGGGTTTCCCAAGCGTGCGGCGGCGCGAATCGCTGTGGCTGAGGTTCGTTCGTGGTTGGGCCGGAATCCCGGCCGGTTCGATCGTGTGGTGTTCGTGGCGTTCAGCGCTCAGGACGAGGTCATCTACCGGGAGTTGTTGTGACGCTGGAACGGTGGCTCGACTCTGCGGACCGCGTGTTGATCGCGGCCGGTGCCGGGTTGTCGGCTGCGGCCGGCTACGACTACGCCGATGGTGCGCGGTTCGCGGAACTTTTTCCTGCGCTGCACCGAAAAGGCCTGTGGAACAGGTACCAGCTGATCGGGCTGCCGTTGCCGCCGCGGCTGCTGTGGGGCTACTTGTCGGTGCACGTCGACGACATCCGGTTCGGGGCTGCGCCGAACCCGGTGTATGCGCGGTTGCGGGAGATGGCCGGGGAGCGGGACCACTTCGTTGTGACGTCCAATGTGGATGGACTGTTCGCGCGCAACGGGTTCGCCTCGGAGCGGGTGTGGACGCCGCAGGGCGACTACGGCCGGTACCAGTGCGAGACGCCGTGCACGCGGGAGACGTGGCCGAGCCGACCGATCGTGTCGGCGGCGCTGGAGAGCTGTGACGCGTCGACCGGGGAGACGTCCGCCGTGCCGTCGTGCCCGCGGTGTGGGGGAGAGGTGTTCTTGAACGTGCACAAGGGGCCGGAGTACGTGCCCGATCACTACGAACCTGCCGGGCGTCGGTTGCGGGAGTGGCTGGGAGATGGGGTGCTGGTGATCGAGATCGGGGCCGGGTACAGCACGCCCGGGGTGATCCGGTGGCCGGTGGAGTCGCTGGTTCGGGGATTGTCCGGGGCTCGGCTGGTGCGGATCAACCGGGACCACGCGGAGGTGCCCGCGGACTTGGAGGGGCGGGCGCTGGCGGTGCGGGCGGATGTGGCGGAGGTGCTGGCGTGAGGGGGCCGCGGCCCGATGTTTTTCTTTCGACGAACTAGTACGCACTTCCCGTTCGAGGACCTCGCACGAGCGATGCGTGCGGCCGAGGCGGATGCCATAGCACGGCACGCCATCCGCGAACTGGCGTAGCGCGGCCCGCCATCTGGGGCCATTCGTCAGGTTACGTAAGTGAGAAAGTTTCATCACCCCTCTCGACGCCGCCGGTGGTTTGTGCGTACGGTTGGCCACGCAAAGTACTGGCGAGTAGGTAGCGAACTGAATTCCTTTCTCCCCACCCCTGCACGGTGAGGAAGCGAGCGCAGTGAACATGCTGTCGGATCGAGAACGGGTGCTGTGTCTGAGTCCGTTCAGCACCCCCAACCCGGCCTTCGTGGTCGCGGCCGAACGAGCGGGCGCGGTCGGCGTGCTCGACCTCGGGCCGGACGCTGCCGCTGATCTTGGCCGCGTCCTGAAGCGTCACCCGCGCGCGTTCGGGGTGCGGCTGCACGGGCCGTTGACGGTCGACCTGCCGGAAGAAGCCGACATCGTCGTCGTTGATCTCGCCGAGTATGTCCCCACCAAAGCTGAACTGGGCGAACGGCGAACGATAGTACTGGTCACCTCGGCGGCCGAGGCTGTCGAGGCGATCGAGTTCGGGGCTGCCGGGCTGATCGCCAAGGGCGCCGAATCCGGTGGCCGGGTGGGTGGTTCGCCCGCGTTCGTGTTGCTCCAGCAGGTGCTCGCGCTGACCGATCTGCCGGTCTGGGTGGGCGGGTCGATCGGGCCCGACACGGCTGCCGCGGCGGTCGCGGGTGGGGCGCGCGGAGTGGTGCTGGAAGGCCAGCTCACCCTGGTCGCGGAGGTTCGAAAACAGATTTCCGGCGAAATTGTCAACGCGGTCCGGATGATGGACGGCGCCGACACCGTCGTGAACGACGGGTTACGCGTGCATGTTCGGCAGAACGCGCTGGAAATAGGTCAGGAAGGCGCGTTCGCCGAATTCAACCGTACCTCGTTTGGAACCGTTGGAGGCGTGGTCGGCGCCATTCAGCGGGGCATTCGCGAGAATCTCACCCTGGCGGGTGAGCACCGCGCGATCCGTGCGGGCGGGGCGTTCTGCGACCGCGTGCCCGGCTTGCGCTACCCGATCGCGCAAGGGCCGATGACGCGGGTCAGCGACCAGCCCGCGTTCGCCGCGGCCGTCGCCGAAGGTGGTGCGCTGCCGTTCCTCGCGCTCGCGTTGATGGAGGGCGCGGCCGTCCGCGAGCTGCTCGTGCACACCGCCGAGAAGCTCAGTGACCGGCCGT
Source organism: Lentzea rhizosphaerae (assembly GCF_042649515.1). Taxonomy (NCBI): domain Bacteria; kingdom Bacillati; phylum Actinomycetota; class Actinomycetes; order Pseudonocardiales; family Pseudonocardiaceae; genus Lentzea; species Lentzea rhizosphaerae. The sequence goes on from NZ_JBHRZI010000060.1 coordinate 8,353, forward strand.
GGGGCGTGGGCCTGCTCGGCTTCGCGCCGCCGGAGCTCCGCGCCAGGCAAATGGAAGCCGTGCTCGATACCCGTCCGAGGTACGCGATCGTCGCCGGTGGCACGCCCGCGCAGGCACGCGAGCTCGAGGACGCCGGCATCGAGGCGTTCCTGCACGTGCCGTCGCCCGCGCTGCTGCGCCGGTTCCTCGACGAGGGCGCGCGCAAGTTCGTCTTCGAGGGCTCGGAGTGCGGCGGGCACACCGGCCCCCGGACCAGCTTCACGTTGTGGCAGCAGCAGATCGATGTGCTCAAGGGGCGCGAGAAGGACGTCGTCGCGCTCTTCGCGGGCGGCATCCACGACGCTCGGTCGGCCGCGATGATCTCCGCGATGACCGCGCCGCTCGCGGCACGGGGCGCGGCGATCGGCGTTCTCGTCGGCACGGCCTACCTGTTCACCGAGGAAGCCGTCACGCACGGCGCGATCCAGCCGGTGTTCCAGCAGATCGCGATCGAGTGCGAGGACACCGCCCTGCTGGAGACCTCGCCCGGCCACGCGGTCCGGTGCGCGCAGTCGTCCTATGTGGACACGTTCGAGCAGACGCGGAAAGAGCTGGCCGGACTGCCGAAGCAGGAGAGCTGGGAGCGCCTCGAACAGCTCAACCTCGGACGGCTCCGGCTCGCGAGCCGCGGGCTCGTGCGCGATGAGCAGGGCCTGAAGGCGGTCGGCGAGGACGAGCAACGCCGCGAAGGCATGTTCATGATCGGCCAGGTCGCGACGCTGCGCTCCGAAACCACCACGATCGCCGAGCTGCACGAGGACATCGTCTCCGGCGTGCTGCCCGAGACCGGCGCGGACACCGTCGAACCCGAACCGCTGGACGTGGCCATCGTCGGCATGGCCGCGATCATGCCCGGCGCACACGACGTCGCCGAGTTCTGGGCGAACGTGCTCAAAGGCACCGACTCGATCACCGAGATCCCGCCGGACCGCTGGTCGCCGGAACGCTACGACAGCCCGTTCAGGTGGGGCGGCTTCCTCCCGCGCACGGCGTTCGACCCGCTCGCCTACGGCATCCCACCCGCCTCGCTGACCTCGATCGAACCGGCCCAGCTGCTGGCGCTGGAGGTCTCTGCCCAGGCGCTCAAGGACGCCGGCTACGCGACGCGCGTGTTCGACCGCGAACGCACGTCGGTGATCTTCGGCGCCGAGGCCGGTGCCGACCTCGCGAACGCCTACACGGTCCGCACCGCGTTGCCCGCGCTGGGCGTCCGCGGCCTGGACGACCACCTGCCGAAGCTCACCGAGGACTCGTTCCCCGGCGTGCTCGGCAACGTGATCGCCGGGCGGGTCGCGAACCGGCTCGACCTCGGCGGCGCGAACTACACGGTCGACGCCGCCTGCGCGTCCAGCCTCGCCGCACTCGACGTGGCGTGCAAGGAACTCGTCGGCGGCACCAGCGACATGGTGCTGTGCGGCGCGGTCGATCTGCACAACAGCGCGCACGACTACCAGATGTTCGCCTCGGTGAAGGCCTTGTCCGCCAAGGGCCGCTGCGCGACGTTCGACTCGACGGCCGACGGCATCGCGCTCGGCGAGGGCGTGGCCTGCGTGGTCCTGAAGCGACTCGCCGACGCCGAACAGGACGGTGACCGCGTCTACGCGGTGATCAAGGGCATCGGCGCGTCGAGCGACGGCCGGGCGAGGGGCCTCACCGCGCCACGTCCGGAAGGCCAGCAGCGAGCCCTCAAGCGTGCCTACGCGTCGGCGGGCGTGCCGGTGACCGACGTCGGCCTGGTCGAGGCGCACGGCACCGGAACCGTCGTCGGCGACCGCACCGAGCTGGCGTCGCTGACCGAGATGTTCTCCGGCGTCGAACCGGGCACCTGCACGATCGGCTCGGTCAAGTCGCAGATCGGCCACACCAAGTGCGCGGCGGGCCTGGCGGGCGTGATCAAGGCGGCGCTCGCCGTGCACACCGGCGTGCGGCCCGGCACGTTGCACGTCAAGCAGCCCAACGCTTTCTGGGACGCGCAGACCAGCCCGTTCACCTTCGGCCACCGCACGTGGGCGAGCAGCAACCGGGTCGCGGGCGTGAGCGCGTTCGGGTTCGGCGGCACGAACTTCCACACCGTGCTCGCCGGCTACACGGGCGCCGACGAGCCGCGCCACGGCCTGACGGTGTGGCCCGCCGAACTGTTCCTGATTCGCGGCGACGACCGGGCTGCGGCACAACGAGAAGCCGCCCGCCTCGCCGCACTGGTGGACTCCCGCACGCCGTTGCGCTCGCTGGCCGCGGCGTGCGGTGAAGGTACGGTCCAGGCCGCCTTCGTGGTCAGTGATCACGAGAGCCTGCGCGAGGCGCTCACGGACGTCGAGGCGTGGCGTTCGAGCGACGTGGTCCGGCTGCGGTCGGGCGAACGGCCGAAGATCGCGTTCCTGTACCCCGGTCAGGGCAGTCAGCGACCGGGCATGCTGCTCGACCTCGTCACGGCTTTCCCACGGCTGAAGGACTTCGTCGACGCCCGCTACGAGCGCGTGATGTACCCGCCGGCCGCGCTGACGGCCGAGGACGTCTCACGGCAGCGCGCGGAGATCACGGACACGCGCAACGCCCAGCCCACGCTCGGCATCGCCGGGCTGATGGTCACCGAGTTGCTCGATTCCGTTGGTGTGCGGCCGGATCTGGCCGGCGGGCACAGCTACGGCGAGCTCGTCGCGTTGTCCGCGGCCGGAGTCTTCGGGCCTGCCGAGCTGCTGGAACTGAGCGCGGCCCGCGCCGAGGCGATGCTGGAGGCCGTCGGCGAGGATCCCGGCACGATGGCCGCGGTCTCCGCACCGCTCGCCCAGGTCGAGGCGCTGCTGCCGGCGGACGTCGTGGTGGCCAACCACAACGCACCCGAACAGGTCGTGATCTCCGGACCGACCGAGGCCGTGCACAACGCCGTGGAGCTGCTGAAGAACGCCGGGCTGACGGTCAAGAACATCCCGGTCGCCGCCGCGTTCCACAGCCGGCTCATGGCGGGCGCCCGCGACCGGTTCGCGGCTCGTCTCGCGGCGACTTCGATCGGTGAGACGTCCTTCCCGGTCTGGTCGAACGTCACCGCCGAGCCGCACACCGACGTCCGGGACGGCCTGTCCGCGCAGCTCGCGGGCCGGGTGCGGTTCGTGGACCAGATCGAGTCGATGTACGCGGCGGGCGCGCGGATCTTCGTCGAGGCCGGGCCCGGTGGCGTGCTGACGTCGTTGGTGGGCAAGACGCTCGGTGACCGGCCGCACCGGGCGTTGCGCTGCGACGACCACGTGACGTTCCTGCGCACGCTGGCTGAGCTCGCGGCCGCGGGCGTCGAGGTGGACGCCGCGCCGCTGTTCGACGACAGGGCCGAACCGGCGACGATCTTGCCGCAACGGCCGTCCTGGTACGTGGATGGAGGACTCGTGCGGGACGCGAACGGCGACGCACTGCCCGGTGGGCTCCGGCCCGCGACCGAGTTCCCGACCCTGCGCACGGGATCGGGACTGGGACGCGACGAGATCGTCGAGAAGTTCCTGGACGGCATGCGGGACGCGGTCAGTGCCCAGCGCGACGTGCTGCTGAGCTACCTCGGCACCGCACCCGCCCCGGTTCCCGCGCCGATGCCGGTGATCGAGCAGACCGTGGTGGTTCCGGTGGCGGCGCCCCAGGAGGACGTCGCGACCGTGGTGCTGAGGACGATCAGCACCCGCACGGGTTATCCGGTGGAGATGCTCCAGCCGGGGCTGGACCTGGAAGCCGACCTGTCGATCGACTCGATCAAGCGCACGGAGATCGTCGGCGAACTGGTGGCCGAGCTGGGCGCGGCGGGTTCGGTGGACGAGCTCGCGCAGCTCAAGACGATCGAGGGCATCGTCGGCTGGTTCGGTGCCGCCGCTCCGGTCAGCGCTCCGGGGAAGGACGTCCGAGCGGTCGTGCTGCGGACGATCAGCACCCGCACGGGGTACCCGGTGGAGATGCTGCAGCCGGGGCTGGACCTGGAAGCCGACCTCTCGATCGATTCGATCAAGCGTGCGGAGATCGTGGGCGAGCTGGCCTCCGAGCTGGGGGCGACGGGTTCGGTCGACGAGCTTGCACAGCTGAAGACGATCGACGGGATCGTCGGCTGGTTCGGCGTTGGGCAAGAGGCGTCTGCAAGTACCACCAACTCGCAGTTGGTGGTACTTGCAGACGCGCCAACGAAGGGCCGGCTCGTCCGGCTCGTCCCGAAGGTCGTGCCGTGTGAGCCCGCCGAACCCGCCGACCTCACCGGCAAGACCGTGCTGATCATCGACGACAACGGCATCGGCCTCGAACTGGCCGACCTCCTCGAACGCCACACCGCCCGCCCGCGCATCGAGCCGACGTTCCCGGACGACCTGACCGGGATCGACGTCGTGATCAGGCTCGGCGCACGGCTGCCGGAAGCGTTCAGCGAGGTCAAGGCATGCGTGACCGGGAACGTCAACCTCGTCGTGGTGACCACCGGCGGCGGCACGTTCGGCTTCGACCACACGCCCGACGAGCTGCCCGCGGACATCGGCCTGCACGGCCTGATCCGCACGGCCGCGCTCGAGTACCCGGACCTCGTGGTGCGCGCGGTCGACGTCAACACCAAGGAAAGCCACCGCGACATCGCCACCGCGCTCCTCGCCGAGATCGGGCCGGGACCGGCCGTCGTCGGCTACCACGCGGGCAAGCGCCAGGTCATCGACGCGGTCCCCACTGAACTGGACACCGCAGCCCTCGACCTCGACGCCGACAGCGTTGTGCTGCTGACCGGTGGCGCCCGCGGCATCACCGCACTGGCCGCGACCGCACTCGCCGAACGCACCGGCTGCCACGTCGAGCTGATCGGCCGCACCCCGATCACACCGGAAGATCACAGGCTCAGCCACGCCACGACCGAGCCCGAGCTCGTGAAGGCGTTGTTCGAGCTCGGGGAAACCAAGGGCGTCCCCGCCAAGGCGCGCAAGATCCTCGCTGAACGCGAAGTTCGTCAGACCCTGGAACGGTTGCGCGCCAAGGCGTCCAGCGTCCGGTACCACGAGTGCGACGTCACCGACGCCGACGCCGTGGGCAAGGTCGTCGACGACATCAAGGCCAGGTTCGGCCGCCTCGACGGTGTCATCCACGGTGCGGGCGTGCTGGACGACAAGCTGATCGCGGACAAGACCCAGGAGTCGTTCGACCGCGTCTGGGCGACGAAGGTCAACGGCGCCAAGGCTTTCGACATCTCTGGCAAGGACGGCTTCCTGCTGCTGTTCGGCAGCGTCAGCGGGGTGTTCGGCAACCGCGGCCAGGCCGACTACTCGGCCGCGAACGACGCGCTCGACCGCATGGCCAGGTTCTGGGGCACCCAACGGCGGGTCGTCGCCGTCGACTGGGGTCCCTGGGCCGGTGCGGGCATGGCCGTCGGGCTCGCCGACGAGTACGCGCGGCGCGGCATCCCGCTCATCGAGCCGCGCCACGGCGTCGACGCGTTGCTGAACGAGATCGCGAACGGTCAGGACGTGCAGGTGGTCTACCGATGGGAGGCATAGCGATCGTCGGGATCGGTGCCGTCTTCCCCGGCGCTCCCGATGCCACGACGTTCTGGCGCAACATCGTCTCCGGCGTCGACGCGATCGGGCAGATCCCGCCCGGCCGCTGGGACCCGGCCACCTACTACGACCAGGACAGCACCACCGGCGACAGGTTCTACTGCCGCAAGGGTGGTTTCGTCGACGACCTGGCGGAGTTCGACCCGACCAGGTTCGGCATCATGCCGTCCACAGTGGACGGCGCGGAACCCGACCAGCTGCTCGCGCTCGCCACGGCCGCGGAGGCCATCGCGGACGCGGGCGGTGAAGCGGCACTTCCCGACCGGGACCGCGTCGGCGTGGTCGTCGGCCGCGGCGGTTACCTCACGCCCGGTTGCGCGCGTCTTGACCAGCGCGTCCGGCTCGCCGACGAGGTCGTGTCCGTGGTGCGGGACCTCTTCCCGAACCTGGCGGGCACTGACCTGACCACAGTCAGGAAAGCCATCCGGGACCGGCTGGGGCCCGAGCAGCCCGAGGCGTCGATCGGCCTGGTCCCGAACCTCGCGGCGTCCCGGATCGCCAACCGGTTCGACCTCAAGGGCACCGCCTACACCGTCGACGCGGCCTGCGCGTCCGGGCTGGTCGCCGTCGAGCACGCCGTCCGCGAGCTCCAGGAGGGCCGCGCGGACGCCATGCTCGCCGGCGCCGTCCACGTCTGTCACCACCCGACCTTGTGGAGCGTGTTCACCCAGCTCCGCGCGCTGAGTCCGAGCGAGCGCATCCGGCCGTTCGACGCGAGCGCCGACGGCACGCTGCTGTCCGAGGGCGTCGGCATGGTCGTGCTGAAGCGCCTCGAAGACGTCGGCGACGAACGCGTCTACGCGGTGATCCGCGGCATCGGCACCGCGAGCGACGGCCGCGCGACCAGCATGATGACGCCCAACCCCGACGGCCAGCTCCTGGCCGTGCGACGGGCCTGGGCGAACGCGGGCCTCGACCCGCACGAGAGCGCGCCGGGCTTGATCGAGGCCCACGGCACCGCCACGCCCGCCGGTGACGCCGCCGAGCTGCAGACGATGATCAACGCGTTCGGTGACCAGGGCGACGAGATCGGCATCGGCACGGTGAAGTCGATGATCGGCCACGCCATGCCCGCCGCCGGGATGGCCGGGCTGATCAAGGCCGCCCTCGCCCTGCACCACAACACGCTGCCGCCCACGCTGCACGTCGAGAAGCCGCACAGCTCGTTGCAGGGCACCAGGTTCACGCCGGTGACGACCGCCCGCGAGTGGACCGGACCGCACCGCGCGGTGGTGAACGCCTTCGGGTTCGGCGGGATCAACGCGCACGCCGTCCTCGACGGCCACACGATCGCCAAGCCCCGCAAGCCCGTGATGACGTTCGCCGCCGACACCGCGGAGGAACTGGCCAGGGCGCTGGAGGAACGCCGCACGTCCAGCGCCGACCGCGCGTTCCGGCTCGCCGTCGGCAACCCGGACGAGCGCAAGCTCGAGCTCGCCGAACGCGTGCTCGCCCAGGGCAAGGCGTGGCCGGGCCGGCACGACATCTGGTTCTCGCCGCAGCCGTTGGTGACCAGCACGGACCAGGTCGCGTTCCTGTTCCCCGGCTTCGAACGCGAGTTCAGCGGTGAGGTCGTCGACCACGCCGTGGCGTTGCTGCAGGACGGCCGCCGCGAGGCCCGTGAGCTGATGGCGCTCGGCATCACGCCGGGCGCGCTCGCCGGGCACAGCATGGGTGAGTGGACCGCCATGGTCGTCGGCGGCATCTACCCGACGATCGACGAGTTCGTCGGCGCGCTCGGGCCTGGCGCGGTCGCCGTCGTCGACATCGCTTACGCCGCACTGGGGTGCTCCGCCGACACCGCCGAGCAGTACCTCACCGAGACCGTGACGATCAGCCACGACAACTGCCCGCACCAGTCCGTGATCTGCGGTCCGATCGACGACCTCGAACGGGTGCTGGAGAAGCTCAAGGCCAACGGCGTGATGGCGCAGCTGATGCCGTTCCGCACGGGCTTCCACACCCCGGCGCTCGCGCCGTACCTGGGGCAGGCCGGGGAGATGCTCGACCGGCTGCCGGTCCGCGAGTCGGACGTTCCGGTGTGGTCGGCGAACTCCCTCGAACCGATGCGCGCGGACGACGTGCGCGAGCTGGTCCTGCGCCACCTCGTCGAGCCCGTGCGGTTCCGTCCGTTGCTGGAACGGCTGCACCAGGCCGGTTTCCGCGCGTTCGTCCAAATCGGACAGGGAAGTCTGCCGGGTTTCGTCGGCGACACGCTCTCCGACCGGCCGCACGTCGCCGTGAACGCGGACATCGCGCCGGAAGCGTTGTGGGCGTTCGGGCTGAAGCGCGGCACGGCCCACAAGGTCAAGCTCCGGCTCGGCACGCCGAAGATCAAGGTCGACCCGCTCGGCGCGGAACCGGTGCTGGTCGCCGACGACACCCCGATGTCGGCCGCGGTCAACGCGTTGCTCGCCCACACCAACGCCGTCGCCCGCGAGGTGGTCAGCGCGCTGCGGCCGAACGAGGCCGGGTTCACCCGCGAGTTCTCGTTGCGCACCATGCCGGAGCTCGTCGACCACTCGGTTTTCCCACAGCCGCCCGGCTGGACCGACCTCTCCGACGGGTTCCCGATCGTGCCCGCGACCGGTCTGCTGGAGGTGTTCGCGGATGCCGCGCGCAGGCTCACCGGCGGAACCGTGCACGGGTTCGCGCAGGTGAAGGCCAAGCGCTGGCTCACCGCACTGCCCGCGACGACCGTGAAGGTCTCCGCCCGTGCGGAGGGCCCGGACCGGGTCGTCGTCAAGGTCGGCGACTACGCCGAGGGCGTCGTGCTGATGACGCCGGTCGCCGTGCAACCGGTCGGCAAGGAGCTCCAGGGCGTCCGTGAGGCTCCCGTCTCGGCCCAGGAGCTGTACAGCGACAACTGGATGTTCCACGGACCTGCGTTCGCGGGCGTCACGAAGATCGACTGCCTGGCGGACAACGGGATCGCGGGCGTGCTCACGCCGTTGCCCGCACCGGGTGCGTTGCTGGACAGCGCCGGACAGCTGATCGGGCACTGGATGCAGGTCAGTCGCACCGAGGACCAGACCGTGCTGCCGACAGGGATCGAGCAGGTCTCTTTCAGCGGACCTGCTCCCACGGGCGACGTCCGGTGCACTGCCTGGATCCGCGAGGTGACTGCCCAGGAGATGGTCGCCGACGCCGAGCTGACCGTGAACGGCGAGCTGTGGTGCCGCATCACCGGCTGGACCACCCGCCGGTTCACCACGGACGACCGGATCTGGCAGGTCAAGCTCAAGCCGGGCACCGAAATGCTGTCCACTCGCGACAGTGAGTGGCTGCGGGTCGTCGAGAACTGGTCCGACAGCGCCACGCGCGACCTGATCATGCGCCGGTACCTGAACTCCACCGAGAGACGGCACTACGGCGAGCTGGACGTGCCCGCGCAACGGGACTGGCTGCTGCGCGTGATCGCGGCGAAGGACGCCGTGCGCGCGTGGCTGTGGGACCGCGGGGCCGGGCCGATCTACCCGGCGGAACTGACCGTCGACGTCTCAGGCCGGGTGCGCGGCGCGTTCGCCGTGCCGCGGGTCGAGGTCGTCGCGGAACGAGGAACAGCAGCAGCCAGGGTGAGGACGGAGAACTGATGGACGAGGTGCTGCAGCAGGTCGCCAAGCTGATCACCGAGGTGGTCGGGGCAGACTTCCTGCTGGGCGTGGAGATCACCCGCGACACCACGTTCAGCGACGACCTGGGACTGGAGTCGATCGAGTTCGTCGCGCTGGCGGACAAGCTCAACGCGCACTACGGCGTCGACCTCGTGGCGTTCCTCGCGGACATGGACATCGACGAGATCATGGCGATGTCCGTGGGCCGTCTCGTCGACCACATCACGGCTCGTGTCTGACGTTCACGCCCGCGGGCTGCGCTTCCACGTGCAGCGGCTCGGGCCCACCGACGCGCCGACCGTGGTGTTCGTGCACGGGCTGGTGATGGACAACCTGTCCAGCTTCTACTACACGCTCGCCGCACCGCTGGCCCAGGCCGGGTTCGGCACCGTGCTGTTCGACCTGCGCGGGCACGGCCTGTCCGAACGGCCGCCGTCCGGTTACACGCCCGAGGAAAGCGCACTCGACCTCGTCGCCGTGCTGGACGAGATCGGCGTGACCGAGCCGGTTTTCCTGCTGGGCAACAGCTACGGCGGCGTCGTCGCGATGCACGCCGCGGTCCAGGCTCCCGAGCGGGTCGGCGGCGTCGTGCTCGTCGAGTCGGCCGTCGGGGGCGTGGTCGGCGACGCGTGGTTCGAGGACATCACGAACACGTTGACGGTCGCCGCTCTGGGCCTGGAGTTCGACCGGACGCAGGACCAGTTGATGGCTCTGGGCCAGCGGAAGATCGCGAAGCTCGCGGTGAACGCCCACGCGTTGCTCAACGGCACCACGCTGATCGACGACCTCGGCTCGGGCGCGAAGCTCGACCTCACCCAGGTCCAGTGCCCGGTGCTCGGGGTCTTCGGCTCGGAGTCCGAGCTGATCGGGGCCGCGGCCGAGCTGCAGGAACGGATTCCGTCGTGCCGGCTGCACGTGGTGTCCGGGCTGGGGCACACGGTTCTGCGGGAAGCCACGGCCGAGCTGCTCGACGTGCTGCTGGACTGGTTGCCGTCATGAGCCGGTTCCTGTTCGTGGTGCCGCCGCTGACCGGCCACGTCAACCCGACCGCGTCCGTGGGCGGCGAACTCCTGGCGCGCGGCCACTCCGTGGCGTGGATCGGGCATCCGGGCACGCTCGCGCCGTTGCTGCCGGACGACGCGCAGATCTTCCCCGCGATCGACGACGTCCTGGAGGCGGACATCCGGGCGAAGCGGGAGCGGTGGCTCGCGTTGCGCGGGATGGCGGTGCTGAAGTTCTTCTGGGAAGAGTTCCTCATCCCGCTCGGCCACGCGATGGTGCCCGGTGTGTCGGACGCGGTCGCGTTGTTCGGCCCGGACGTGGTGGTCGCCGATCAGCAGGCGCTGGCAGGGCCGTTGGTGGCTCGGACCGCGGGCCTGCCGTGGGTGACGTCGGCGTCGACGTCGGCGGAGCTGGTGAATCCGTTGAGGACGATGCCGAAGGTCGACGCGTGGGTGCGGGACCTGCTGCACGACTTCGCGGGCGGGGACATCAGATTCTCCGACCGGCTGGTGTTGGTGTACAGCTCGGCGGCGCTGGTGGGGGAGGAGTTCGGCGAGGAAGTGGCCTTCGTGGGCCCGGCACTCGCGCACCGGGTGGAGCGGGTGGACTTCCCGTGGGAGCGCCTGACCGAACGGCGGCGCGTTCTCGTTTCCCTCGGCACCCTGAACGGCCCGGCCGGCGAGCGCTTCCTCAGCCAGGCGCTGGAAGCCGTGGCCGGACTGGACCTCCAGGTCGTCATGGTGGCCGAGCCGCGGCCCGCGCCCCCGAACGTCCTGATGCTGCCGTCGGTGCCGCAGCTCGCGTTGATGCCGCACCTCGACGCGGTCGTCACGCACGGCGGCCACAACACGGTGTGCGAGGCGCTGGCGCACGGGTTGCCGCTGGTCGTGGCGCCGATCCGGGACGACCAGCCGACCGTTGCCGCCCAGGTCGTGGCGGCCGGGGCCGGCGTGCGGCTGACCTATTCGCGGGCGCGTGCCGCAGATATTCGCAGTGCATTGGAATCCGTGCTGGACGAGCCGGAGTACACGGCCGCCGCGGAGCTGGTGCGGGAGTCGTTCTTGGCGGCAGGCGGCGCAGCGGCCGCGGCCGACCGACTGGAGAAGGTGGTGGCCGGGTGATCCTCACCGTGCTGGTGGTGCTCGTCGTCCTCTTGGACGTGCTGCGCCTGCGTTCCCGCGCGTCCAAACTGCGTGTGCTCTCCCAGGGGGCGGGCGAGCACACGCTTCTGGCTGCTACGGGCGTGCATCCCGAAGGTTCGTGGCAGACCGAGGACGATCTCGTCGACCTCGTGCCGTCCGACCTGCCGACGGTCGCCGCGCTCGACCTGCTCGGCTCCGTCGACCCGGCCAAGTACCGCGACGACCAGTGGGCGCGCGGGATCAGCGCGTCGCAGGCCGTGCTCGTGCGGCCGGAGTACGCGGAGGAGATCAACCGCGACGACCCCACGGAGTTCGTCGCGTTCGTGCGGCGGGTCAAGGACCACGTGCGGGCGCGGGTCGACATCGCGGTCGCGCCGGGGCTGAAGGCCGGGCCGTACGACCTCGGGTACCGCGCGGCGACGTTGCGGCAGTTCGGGAAGCGGCCGTCGCTGTGGATCGCGGGGTCGGTCATCGGCTACGCGGCCGTGGTCGGCGCTCTGGTCACCGACTGGCGGTGGGGGCTTGCCGCACTGGCTGCCTACTGGGCGCACCCGGTCCTGGTGTTCGCCGGAACGCCGTTGAAGCCTCGTGACCTGTGGGTGCCGCGGTTCGTGCGCACGCCGTACCTGTGGTTCTCCACGGCCGGTGGCAAGAAGTCCACGGCCGAGCGGCGCCAAGCTGAGCACCTGAAGCAGGCGACGCCCTGGTACGAGCAGAACCGCGACCGGAACTTCCACGAGAAGCCGCGCGAGGACTGCCCGTCGTGCGGCAGCCAGGACCTGCGCCGGTGGGTCACCGCCACGGACCTGGTGCAGCGCAAGCCCGGCACGTTCACCATGGACCGCTGTGTCCGATGTGGACACGTCTGGCAGAACCCGCGACTGTCCGAAGAGGGCCTCGGCTTCTACTACCGCGACTTCTACGACGGCCTCGGCGAGACGTCGGCGGAGGCGGTGTTCTCCGGCAAGAACGATCCTTACTACGGCCGGGCGCGGCTGGTGGAACCGTTCACGAAGCCCGAGCGGTGGCTGGACGTCGGCTCCGGACACGCGCACTTCTGCCTGGCAGCCAAGGAGGTTCTGCCGCAGACGACGTTCGACGGGCTGGACCAGGGCGCGGCGATCGAGGACGCGGCCAGGCTCGGCCGGATCGAGCAGGCCTACCGGGGCAGCTTCAAGGAGTTCGCGGGCGAGCTCAAGGGCCGTTACGACGTGATCAGCATGCACCACTACCTGGAACACGTGCGGGATCCGTGGGAAGAGCTCGACATCGTGGCCGACGTGCTGCCCGACGGCGGGTACCTGCTGATCGAGCTGCCGGACCCGGAGTGGCGGCTCGGGCGGTTGTTCGGGAAGTACTGGATGCCGTGGTTCCAGCCGCAGCACCAGCACATGATGCCGATCGGCAACCTGGAGCACGCGCTGGCCGACCGCGGCCTGACCACCGTGGCCACGGAACGGTCGAAAGCCCACCTCTGCAACGACTTCACGCTCGCGTTGCTGCTGTTCCTCGGCAACATCGCACCGCGCACGCCCGCGCCGTGGCGTCCGGAACGCGTGCGGTTGCGCAGGACCCGCAGCTTCCTGGTGTGGTCGCTGGGAATCCCGGCGTTCTTCGTCGCGATGGCGTTGGACCAGACGGTGAACCGGTTCCTCGCGCACCGCAGCGACCGCGGCAACGCCTACCGCCTGCTGGCGCAGAAGACGTCGTGATCGACATCGCGGATCGGCCTGAGATCGCGCCGGAGCTCAGGCTGGTGCCGCACGCGTTCCGGCGCACGTTCGGCAGGCCCGCTCAGGGCGTCTGGTACGCGCCGGGCGTGCTGAACCTGCTCGGTGGCGCTCTCAAGGTGCCCGCGAAGTGGGGCGCGATTGTCGCGGGCGATCAGCGCGACGACGGCAGGCTCGAACTGGTTTCGGTGAACCGGCCGACCGAACGCGCCCTCCTGCCGTCCGACGAGGTCCCGGCCTGGGCGGCACCGGTAGCCGGCATGTCGGGTGGCGCCACCCTGATGTGCAGCGTCGACCTCCCCCGGGGCAGTGGCCTGTCGGCGGGCGAAGCGCTCCGAACGGCAGTGGCCCTGGCGCTACGCGATCTCTCCAACACCCCTTTCGCTCACGATGAACGGCGCATTCGTTCACCTCAGGTGGACAAATGCGCCGTTCATCGTTTACTCGTGGTGGATACGCGGGTGCGCAGGATGGAAGCGCAGGTGGAGCGGCCGTACGCGTGGGATGGCGGCGATCTTGGGGCGGCGTTGACGGCGTACCACCGGGCACAGGATCCGGATCCGGAGCAGGACGCGGTGGTGCGTGCCGCAATGGCCGCGGGTGCGCGTGGTGCCAGCATGCTGGTCGACCCGCCGGGCAGGCCCGCTGTCGCACTCGTCGACGCGGACCTGGTCCCGGCGGTGAAGAAGGCGATCACGAAGGCGGTGGAGGTTCCTCCCCGCTACCTCACGATCGTTCCCGGTCCCTTCAGAACTGAGGCTTTACGGTGAACTCGGCCCGGCGCAGGTCCTTCGAGCTCGGCCCCACGAGCAGGACGAACTCGCCGGGCTCCACCACGCGGTTGCCCGCGGCGTCGACGATCGTGCACGCGGCGACCGGGAGCTCGAGGTCGACCTTCACGGTCTCGCCGGGCTCCACGTCGACCTGCCTGAACGTCTTGAGCTCCTTGTCCGCCCAGCTCACCGACGTGACGGCGTCGCTGACGTAGACCTGGACGGTCTCGCGCGAGGGCCGGGAGCCGGTGTTGGTCAGCGTGATCGAGGCGCGGACGGTCTCGTCCGGCCGCAGCACCGCCGTCTCGACGTGCAGCTCGCCGTACTCGACCGTCGTGTACGACAGGCCCTCGCCGAACGCGAACGCCGGCTCCTGCGTCAGGTCGGCGTAGCGCGAGCCGTGCTGGCCGCGGATCTGGTTGTAGTACGTCGGCTGCTGGCCCGCGTGCGCCGCGAACGAGATCGGCAACCGGCCGCTGGGCTCGACCAGGCCGTGCAGCACCTCGGCGATCGCCCGGCCGCCCTGCATGCCGGGGTTCGCGACCCACAGCAGCGCGGCGGCGTTGCGAGCCGAGGCGGGCAGCACCAGCGGCTTCGACGCGAGCAGCACCACGACCAGCGGCTTTCCCGTCTCGGCGAGCGCGTCGAGCAGGGCGATCTGGCCGCCGATGAGGTCGAGCGTGGCGGTGGACCGTCCCTCGCCGACCAGTTCGATCTGGTCACCGACGACGGCGACCACGTAGTCCGCGTCCTCCGCGGCAGCGACCGCCTCGGCGATCAGGTTCGCGTCCGGCGCGCACGGCTGGACGATCTTCGGGCGCGGCTGGCCGTCCGGGAACGTGTCGCCCTCGGGGTCCGGTTCGAGCGTCAGGATGTCGGCACCACGCGCGTAGGTGACCTCCTGCGAGGAGAGCTCGCGCAGTCCGTCGAGGACCGTGGTGATCATCTCGCGCGGGTGGCCGGTGGGCAGCCAGTCGGCCTGACCGGACGACCCGGCCCAGTCGCCGAGCTGGGTCTGGGCGTCGTCGGCGAGAGGACCGACGACGGCGATCTTGCCCTTCTTGAACGGCAGCACGCCGTCGTTGCGCAGCAGCACCAGCGACCGGCGCGCGACCTGGAGGTTCAGCGCCACGTGGTCGTCGTGGTTGATCATGACGCGCTGGCGTTCGGCGTCGGGCCTGCGCGGGTTCTCGAACAGGCCGAGGTCGAACTTGAGCGTGAGGATCCGGGTGACCGCGCGGTCGAGGTCGGACTCGGCCAGCAACCCGTCCTCGACGGCCTGGAGCGCCCCCTCGAAGAACTGCGGGGTCGTCATGATCATGTCGTTGCCCGCCCTGACGGCGGCCGCGGCGGCGTGGGCGTAGTCGGGCTGGAGCTTCTGCTCCCAGACCATGCGGCCGACGTTGTCCCAGTCGGTGATCAACGTGCCCTGGTAGCCCCACTCGCCGCGCAGCACCTCGTCGAGCAGCCACGAGTTGACCGTGATCGGCACGCCGTCGGTGGTCTGGTAGCCGAGCATGAACGTCGCGCAGCCCTCCTTCGCGACCCGTTCGAACGGCGGCAGGAACCAGCTGCGGAGCTTGCGCCGCGACAGGTCGGCCTCACTCGCGTCCCGGCCGCCCTGCGTCTCGGAGTAGCCGGCGAAGTGCTTGGCGGTGGCGAGGATCGCGGTGTCGTCTTTCAGCCCGTCGCCCTGGTAACCGCGGACCATCGCGGCCGCGAGCTCGCCGATCAGCACCGGATCCTCGCCGAACGTCTCGTCGACGCGGCCCCAGCGCAGGTCGCGCGCGATGCACAGGACAGGGGAGAACGTCCAGTGCACACCGGTCGCGGCGGCCTCGACGGCGGTGACCCGTGCGACCTGCTCGACCAGCTGCGGGTCCCAGGTCGCGGCCATGCCGAGCTGGGTCGGGAAGATCGTCGCGCCCTCGTAGAACGAGTGCCCGTGAATGCAGTCCTCGGCGATCAGCAACGGGATCCGCAACCGTGTCCGCGTGGTGAGGTCTTGCGCGCGCAGCACTCGTTCGGGCGAGGTGTGCAGGATCGAGCCGACGTGCTTGCGCAGCACGTGGTCGTCCAGGTCCTCCCTCGAGTCCAGCTGCATCATCTGGCCGACCTTCTCGGGCAGCGTCATGCGGCCCAGGAGGTCCGCGACCCGGTGTGCGGTCGGCAGCGTGGCGTCGAGGTAGGGCACGTCGTCGCGATCCATGTGGTCTCCGAGAGGGCTCGTGCGGCGGCAGCGTCTATGGGAGCGCTCTCACGATGATTACCCGAAACCGGTTCCGCGCGATACCGGTTTCCCGGATTCCGGTACAAACGAATCGTTCGAGTAACCCGAACGCGACAAACCGGCTGCTCCTTCGAGCAGCCGGTTCCCGTGCGTGGTCTGGGCGTGACTGCTTGTCAGCGCCGAATATTCGGTCCCTCGGGCGTCAGCGCGAGGCCTTCGAGCCGTTCGGAGCGATGGCGTACCAACGATCGTCCTTGCCGTGCCCGGTCGCGTCACCCGCCTGCTCGTCGTCGACGTAGCGGTACACAGGGTGGCCGCCGATGGTGACCTGCTCCGTGCCGTCAGGGCGTTTCATGGTGCCGAGCAGCTTCTGGTCGAGCTCGGGCGCCTCGATCTTGCCGCCGGCGGCCAGCAGCGGCGGCCAGACGAGCGTGCACTCGGGTTCGAGGCAGGTCGACTTCGACGAGCCGTCCTCGGTGTTGAGGTAGAGCGTGTAGTGATCGCGGTCGGCTACGACCGGGCCCACGGCGGGCGACTGCTCCACCCGCAGCTTCGCGATGTCACCCGGCAGCACCTGCGGCGGGCCGACGGCGGGGCCCGCTGCGGCTTCCAGCTCCTCCAGGGTCGCGGCCTCCTCGGGCGGAGCGGAACAGGCACCGAGTACGACGAGCAGCACGAAAGCGACGAATCGGCTCACGCAGTGAACTACGGACAGGCGGCCGGGTGCGGTTCACCAGAGGAAGATCAGCCGCAGGAAGTACACGACCAGGAAGAACACCGGAACCAGCAGCAGGGCCTTGCCGAACACCGCGAGCATCCCGCGGTTGGTCCGGATCCCCAGCGCCCTGCGGTGCGTCCCGAGCGACTGCAGCGCGGCCTGGATCGCGCGGGCGACGTAGAACACCGGTGCGCCGTACTTGTTCTTGTCTCCGGGGAACGGGCCGACGCCGTGCACCCGCGGGTTCCAGTCCTGGTCGAACACGACGACCGCGGACGTCCACTGCCCGGTCCGGAACTGCTCCAGGCCCGTCGGCGACGGCAGGTGGGCGTCGAGCCGTTCCGCGAGACCGTTGTGCTCACCGGGAACGAGCAGCACGAGCTTGCCCGGCGGCTGGGTGGTGCGGGCCTGCTCGACCTCCCACCAGAGCCCCTCGCCCTCGCCCAGCCGCAGCACGATCAGCTGCGACATGTCCATCAACGTCCGGACACCGGTCTGCCAGTCGTCACCGGGCAGGTAGAACCGCGCGGCGCCCAGGTGCGGCAGCGGTTCGCCCGGCCTGCCCACCGCGACCACGGGTCCGAACGCCCCGAGCGCGCCGACGAGCTGCTCCTCGCGGGAGTGGATCGAGAGCAGTCCCTGCGGCAGCGCGCCGGGGAGGTCGTCGACCACGGCCGCGTTGGGGTCGTCGTCGAAACCCCGCAGGTACAGCACGGGTCTGCGCCAGTCGGACTGGAGGACCGCGGCCGCGCCCGGTGTCGCCCTCGGACGCGAGTACCGCAGCACGTAGTACGCGACCACGATCGCGATCAGGCCGCCCACCAGCATGATGCTTCTGATGTTCCACGGGACGTCCTGAGCGCGGGTCACCGCGACCAGACCGAGGAAACCGGCGACCATGAGGACGTATCCGACGCCGTTGACCACCATGAAGATCGGTCGCCGCCACACCGGACGCGGTGGCACGAACCGGTTGACCAGCTCGACGACGTCGGCGTTGGCGGCGCGCCTGCGGTGGCGCAGGACGAGCGCTGCCGCCAGCAGCACCGCGCCGATCACGAGCCACGGCACGGCTCGTCCCCAGGACCGCGCGAACTCCTCGTCGAGCACCGCCTGGTCCTGCGGGATCTCCTCCGGCACGTCGCTCGCGAACCGGCGGGCGAGGTCGAACTCGCCGTCCTCGGCCGCGCTGGAGGCGTTGGAGATCGACGCCCTCGCCGAGCTGCCGGAGGGTGTGTTCTCGCGGAACCACTCCGCGGCCGCGGCGGCATCGGCGGCCGAGCCCCGCTCCACGGCCGTCAGGAACGCGGCGTGCTGCGCCGGTGCGTCGTGGAAGGCGTTGCGCTCGCGCAGATCCAGGCCCGCGGTGATCGCCAGGATCAGCGCCACGTAGCCGACCACGACCGCCGCCGCGGTGAGGAGCCTCGTCGCCGTTCGCACGCCGCCATCGGATCACGGCGGCAGCACCGGCCGGGGCGCTTCCGGGAGGAAATGGCCCGAACCGACCAGCGCGCTACGGCCGAGTGATCGCGGCCAGCATGAGCTCACGGATCTCCGCGGCGATCTCGTCCACCGCGAGCGGCGGCTCGTGCGCCTGCCACTCGCGCAACAGGCCGGTGGTCGCCCCCACCAGTGCGATCGCCGTGAGCCGGTACGACCGCTGCGGCGCCACCCCCGCTGCCGCCGCCCGCAGCGCCTCGGACTCGATGAACTCGGCCCACGTGTTCACCCACCGCACGTGCTGCTGCTCGATCTCCGCGTTGACGCCGACGGCCTCGACGTAGTTCAGGCGCGGTGCGCGGGGGTCCGCCGTCACGCTGCGCACGAACACGTCCAGCAACGTCGTGATCCTGGTGGCCAGGTCGGCGGTCTCCAGCTGTGCCATCGCCGTGCGGACTTCGGTGAACGCCGTGGCGTTGATCAGGTCGTGCAGCTCGCGGAGGAGGTCCTCCTTGGAGGCGAACTCCTCGTAGAAGTTGCGGGTGGAGACGCCGGCCTCCGTGCACAGCCCGGAGATCTTGGTGGCGGCGAAACCCGTGCCGGTGAACAGCGCCAGCCCGGCCTGCAGCAAGCGGGCCCTGCGCTCCGCCCTGCGCTGCTCGGGTGAGATGCCGCCGTAGGCACGTGCCACCGGGTGCTCCAATCTGGTAACTCGGGTTGTCAGATTACGTCGGCGCAACCTCGAGCGCACCCCAGGCGTCTAGACCTTTGACGGGCACTCAGCTGCCGGTCGCGCTCGGAACGAGCGCGGGGCAACCCCCTGTGGAGTAGCCGGCGTTGTACTCGAAATGCCACTGCTCATTTTCGTAGCGGCGGCACCAGCCGAGGGTGCTGCCGTTTTTCTCGACCCATTTCGCCGATTCGATCGGCTGAATGTCGACCGCGAGTCCGATCACGTGCATGGACCGGTCCGGCGGGTTCAGCACGTACTTCGACGCGAGTTCTTCGGTGCCGAACTTCTCGACCGCCTCGTCGAACTCCTTCTGCTGTTGCTGACGGCTGCGCTTGCCGTCGTTCAGGCAGAGCTGAACACCCTGCTCGGAGGCCTTGGCGCGCAACAACTTCCACGCCTGGAGAACGTCCGGGCGCAGGCCGTCGGGAGCCTCGTCGAGATAGCGGGCGTCGATCGGGCACTTCGGTCCGTCCGGCGGTCCCGGCACTTCCTCGAGAATCGCGAGCGGCTTTCCGGGGTGCCGGTCGAACACGAGCGTCAATCTGCCCAGGTATCCCAGCGCCCCGCCGGCGGAAACCACGAGTGTGACGATCAGGAGCACGCCGAACACGACGCGTCTGGAGGTCTTGGACATGATTTCGATAATACGTCCAAGAGTGGGCGTGTCTGTCAGCAACCCGTAACAGTCCGTCGGCAGCTGTGTCCCAGCGGACGTGGCGGGGAACACATCCATTCGGCCCAATCACGCTTTCGGCGGAGTGCGCAGATGTGATCGGTGAACGTTTGCTGGCCCCTTTCGCCGCCACGAAACATGATGGCAACATCTCCGGCGGCCGAGAACCGGCCCGATTTTCATGAGGTCTCAGGAGGACCGCTTTCCATGCTCAAGCGCATTCTCGCGTTCGTTGCGCTGTTCGCGTCACTTCTCATCGTCGGAGGCACCGCGCAGGCCGCCCCCTCCGCCCACGGGGACACCGCGCTCGTGCTGACCGTGCAGTACTCCGACATCGAGAACAACGCCTTCAAGGCAACCGTCCTGACCTGCGAACGAGGTGACAGCCACCCGCGCAGGGCCCTCGCCTGCGCGACGCTGGCGTTCACCGGCGCGGACCTGCAGACCATGCGTGCCGACGGCCGCGCCTGCACGTTCATCCACGCGCCGGTCGAGGTCTCGATGTTCGGCTTTTGGCGAGGTGAGCCCGTGAACGAGGTGCACACCTACCCGAACTCGTGCGTCATGCTGGCGCACACCGGTGCGGTGTTCGATTTCTAGCACCGGCTATTAATGTGGAGCGGGGCGCGGCAGGGGCGCTCCGCTCCACATTTCTTCGCTCCGGAATGGGTGTTCCGCCGAATGGCGCACGGCCCCGGCGGTGTGCGAGGGTTGGATCATGGCCGCCACCTCGCGATTTCCGCTGCTGTCCTGGACGACCATCACCCCCGTGCTCGGCGTGCTGCTGCTCGTGCTCGCCTGGGGGCGTGACCTCGCACCCGTGCTCGTCGCCGTCGTCGCGGTGGTGCTCGCCGCGACCGTGCTCGCCGCCGTGCACCACGCCGAGGTCGTGGCGCTGCGGGTGGGGGAGCCGTTCGGATCACTGGTCCTCGCGGTCGCCGTCACGATCATCGAGGTGGCCCTGATCGTCACGCTGATGGTGTCCGGCGGACCGGAAGCGTCCTCTCTCGCGCGTGACACCGTCTTCGCGGCCGTCATGATCACCACCAACGGCATCGTCGGCATCGCGTTGCTGCTCGGTGCGCTCAAGCACGGCACGACGCTCTTCAACGCCGAGGGCAGCGGCGGCGCGCTCGCCACGGTGATCACCCTGGCCACGCTCACGCTCGTGCTGCCGACCTTCACCACGACCACGCCCGGCCCCGAGTTCTCCGGCCCACAGCTCGCGTTCGCCGCACTGGCCTCCCTCGCGCTGTACGCGTTGTTCGTCTTCACCCAGACCGTCCGCCACCGCGACTTCTTCCTCCCCGTCGACGAGGACGGCGTGATCGAGGCGGACGACCACGCCGAAGCGCCTTCCGGCAAGGCCGCCCTCGCGTCGCTCGGCCTGCTGCTCGTCGCACTGATCGCCGTGGTCGGTCTCGCGAAGATCGAGTCGCCCGCGATCGAGGCCGGCGTACGCGCCGCGGGCTTCCCGCAGTCGTTCGTCGGTGTCGTGATCGCGCTGCTGGTGCTCCTGCCCGAGACGATCGCCGCCGCACGAGCCGCGTTGCGCGACCGCATCCAGACGAGCCTCAACCTCGGCTACGGCTCGGCGATCGCGAGCATCGGCCTCACGATCCCGACCATCGCGCTGGCGACGGTGTGGCTCGACGGCCCGCTGCTGCTGGGTCTCGGCTCGACGCAGATGGTCCTGCTGCTGCTCACGGTTCTGGTCAGCGTCCTGACCGTCGTGCCCGGTCGTGCGACGAGGTTGCAGGGCGGGGTGCACCTCGTGCTGCTGGCGGCGTTCCTGTTCCTCGCTGTGAATCCATAAAGCGAAAACCGCTATTGCCACATTACGACGTTCGGCCCTACATTGCGGTAACGCCGGTTACCACAAAGGGGTCCCCTGATGAAGCTCCGTGCCGTGCTCGCCGCCGTTCTCGTGGTATCAGCCCTGGTCACACCCGCTGCGGCGGCCGCACCGGGCGATCTCGTCAGCAGCCGGGAGGTGGCCTGGCATCCCGAGCCGCTGCGCCTGCTGCCCGCCCCGGTGAAGGCCTACGACATCCGCTACCGCTCCACTTCCGCGACGGGGGCCGGCAACGTGGTGTCCGGCATGGTGCTCGTGTCACCGCTGCCGTGGAACAACGGCCCGCGCCCGATCGTGGCGTACGCGATGGGCACGCAGGGCATGGGCGACCAGTGCGCCCCGTCGCGGCAGCTGCAGAACGGCACCGAGGTCGAGATCGCGTTCCTCGCGCAGGCCATGTTCAACGGCTGGGCCGTCGCCGTCACCGACTACGAAGGCCTTGGCACGCCAGGGGATCACACCTACGCGGTGTCCCGTTCGGAGGGACGTGCGCTGCTGGACGTCGCACGGGCGGCGAGCAACATCCCCGGTCTGTCCGCTGACGCTCCGGTCGGCGTTTTCGGTTACTCACAAGGAGGTCAGGCCGCGTCGGCCGCTGCTGAGCAGTGGAGGTCGTACGCACCTTCGCTGAACGTCGTCGGTGTCGCGGCGGGTGGTGTGCCGGCCGACCTCAACGCGGTCGCGAAGTTCAACGACGGCAACGCCGGGTCGGGTCTCGTGTTCGCGGCGGCGGCCGGATATGCCGCGGCCTACCCGGAACTGCCGTTGGCGTCGGTGCTGAACACCCGCGGGCAGCAGGTCCTCGACACGATTCGCGAGTCCTGCGTCGCCGAGATCGCCCTGGTGGCACCGTTCACGCGGTTGAACGCGCTGACCACGCGGCCGGACGTCATCCAGGACCCGTTGTGGCAGAAGAGGTTGACGGAGAACACGCTCGGTTCCGTGAAGCCCGCCGCGCCCGTGTACCTCTACCACGGCACGGTGGACGAGCTCATTCCGTTCGCCGTCGGGCAGAAGCTGCGGACGCAGTGGTGCTCGCTGGGGGCCGACGTGCAGTGGACGGCGCTGCCGCTGCTCGGGCACATCGCGGCGATCAGCGCGTGGGGCACGAACGCCCTGAACTGGCTCGGCGACCGGTTCGCCGGCAGGGTCACGCACCCCAACTGCTGATCAGCGCGGCGGCGAGAGCCGGGAGGAAGACCACTCCTGAGAGGCCGTCGGGAGTGGTCTCTTCGTCGTGTACGGCGCGGCTTGGAAGTAGGCGCTTCCGTGCGCAGCGAGGTTGCGCTTGCGTCAGCCCTTCATTCCGAGCCTCGGCTTGGGGTGGTTCGGCGCGGGTTTCAGCGGGGTGGTCACCCGCCTATGCCATGTCACCTTGCGTTGATGGTTGCGTGGGTCGTATGACGAGCTTTGGTTGCGTCATCGCCGCTTCGCGACGATTGCG
>NZ_JBHRZI010000061.1:0-21190 GCF_042649515.1 Lentzea rhizosphaerae
ATGGCCCGAACGTGCTTTTCGCGCCAAAGAACTATGTCCGGTATGCCTGGGTTGGATTGAATTGACAGACCAGGACTAGGTTGGCGTCATGATCACTTCTCGGGAGCGCGTGCTGGGCAGGATCGCCGACCACCTCGTCGCTCAGGCCCGACCGCTGCGGGTGGCCGTCGACGGCATCACGGCGTCGGGCAAGACGACCCTGGCACGCGAGCTGACCGCGGCCATCGCCGAACGGGGTCGTACCGCCGCACACCTGTCGATGGACGGCTTCCACAACCCGCGCGCGATCCGGCACCGGCAGGGACGCGACTCGGCGGACGGCTACTACACCGACGCTTACGACTTCGCGTCGTTCTCCCGCCTGGTGCTGGAGCCGCTCGGGCCCGGCGGGGACCGCAAGTACCGGCAACGGATCATCGACCTGCTCTTGGACACGGCGATCGACGAACCGCCGGTCGAGGCTGCCGAGGACCTCGTGCTCGTGGTCGACGGCAGCTTCCTGCAACGCGACCTGGAGTGGGATGAGGTGATCTTCGTCGACACGCCGTTCGAGGTGGCGCGGGATCGCGGCACGCGCCGGGACACGGAGCTGCTCGGCGGGCTGGAGCAGGCTGAACGGGCCTTCGACCAGCGGTATCACGCCGCCAGCCGCCGGTACCTGGCCGAGGTCGGGCCGGCCGATCGGGCCTCGGTCGTCCTGGGCAACGCCGACGTCGCGAACCCCGTGCTGCGGCGGATCGGTGGGCCGGCGGGCGCGGTCGTGAACCTCTTCTCGTACGGGACGTTGCAGACGGCGTCGGTGCAGATCGAGCATTTCGGGCGGACGCTGGTCGGCAAGGAGGACGTGCTGCCGGGGTATCGGCAGGACTGGGTGACGATCACCGACCCGGCCGTGATCGAGGTGAGCGGGACGGACCGGCATCCGATCGTCCGGCACACCGGTGATCCTGCGGACACGACCGCGGGGACCCTCCTCCAGGTCACCACCGAGGAGCTCGCCGCGGCGGACGTCTACGAGGTCGACGACTACCGGCGGGCTCTGGTGCGACTCGGGTCGGGCGCGGACGCCTGGGTGTACCTCGCTCAGGAGTCATGAGACGTCGGCGGCGTTGTTCATCCGCTCCCGATGAGCGCACTGTTGTGCAACTGGGCGTCCAGCAGCTGTTTGGCTTGAACGAGCGCGGTGAAACGATCAGCGATCAGCTTCTCCTGGAACTCCGTGTGCAGTCGCAGCGCGGTGCCCGGCAGACGGACCTCGTCACGGCAACGCGTGTCCGCGGTGGCGGTCGCGATCTCCTCTGCTGTCACGTCACGTTCGGGTTCGACGGCCGTGATGGACACGGAGGTGGCCCACCTCGGGTCGCCCTCGGCGTCCGCTGTCGTGGCGTAGTGGTAGCCGGCCCGGTCCATGCAGTCGCTCCACCGGGTCTGCGCGGCCCGGTAGCGGTCGTCGCGTTCCACCCGAGCCAGTGCCTCCTGCTCGATCAGGGTGAACGTGCTCGACGGCACGACGCGCTTGTCGCCCAGTGAGTCGCGGAGATGTCCCGCACCGGCGTCCAGCCGACGCTTCACCTCGCCGTCGCAACCGTCCGGGGGCACGAGCCGCCCGCCGTACTGCTCGACGGTCCCGTCGAACACGGGGACGTACGGCGCAGGCACCTCCACCGCCTTGGTCACGCCGCGTGCTGCAGCGGTGAAGAGGTCGTCCTGGTAGCCCACCGGTCCCCGGTAGCCGTGACGTTCGGGTTCGCGGTCACGGAGGTGGCCGACGAGGGCCGCGGACCGGACCGGCCGCGCTTGTTTTGCCGCGGGCAACGACAGGTCGATCCCGAAACGCGTCATGCACTCGTCGAGTGCCCACATGCGCGCCCGCTGGACCTGCGCGTACTCCGCCGGGGTCAGTTCGAAGCGTTGGAGCGGCAGCGCGACCTCTCCCACGATCAGCGGTGGCTGCTCGTCCGCTCCGCATGCGGTTGTGATCAGCAAGAGCAACGCCGGCAACGATCTCGCGAGCATCGTGGTTCTCCTCCGAGTGGGTGGCGGGCCCCGGCAGGGACCCGCCACCGCGCCGGTCTCAGATGTAAACCTTGCTGGTGCTGAACAAATAGCCGCTGGGAGTCAGTTTTCCTCTGGCGAACGCCCAGTTCACCTGGCTGAACGGCACGGCCGCGGTGAACGCCGACGCACTGCCCGACGGGACCGTGGACCACTTGGGCCATCCGTCGCCGTACTTGCCGCACCAGTACGCCACGTCGTTGCCGCTGTACTCCCAGCCCATGGAGACGGCGTCACCCGGCTTGGCTCCGTAGATCACGCTGAACACGTGGTTGTTGTAGTAGCGCACCGCGACCGTGCGGTTCTCCGCTTTCGCGGACGCCACGTTCGACGCGACGACTCGGTAGTTCGCCGCCGTCCCGCACCACGTCTCCGCTGCCGACGCCGGCGCGGCCGAGACCACGCTCGCCGTCAGCACCACCACCAACGTTCCGATGAGTCTGCTGAACATCACCGTTCCTCCCCTCCCTGACTTCACGACTCACTTGCGCCAGTACGTTTTGCAGGTCGCCGAGGTGTGCTCGGCGAGCCGTGCGTTCGAGACGTAGCCCGCACCGACCCAGTCGGAGTGGTACTGCCCGTTCATCTGCACGGACGAGCCGTGGGCGACCTTGGTGTGCTCGTACTGCGAGTAGCAGACCTTCTGCCCGGCGGCGTTGAACGTGGCTCCGTAGGCCCAAATGCCGCCGCCCACCTTTTCCACGGCCTGTGCTCCGAAGCCGCTCGAGGTGCCATCGACGGTGTACTCGACCCACCCGCCGTTGACGGTCTGGCCCTGCGCGACGAT
This sequence comes from Lentzea rhizosphaerae, assembly GCF_042649515.1. NCBI lineage: Bacteria > Bacillati > Actinomycetota > Actinomycetes > Pseudonocardiales > Pseudonocardiaceae > Lentzea > Lentzea rhizosphaerae. Next base: position 2,843 of record NZ_JBHRZI010000061.1, read on the forward strand.
GCGAATTCCAGTGGAGCCGTGCGACACGGTGGAAGCGGACGCCGGCGCGGAAACCATGACAACCGCCAGCGCAACCACCCCCAACGCGGCCCCCAGTTTGATCGGCGCGTTTCGGAAACTCATGTTTCTTCCCCCTCAGCACTTGGAAAAGCGGGAGCCCGAAAGAATCCCGGTATCGACACGGGGCCTCGAGCAGTGACGATCGCCTTTGGAGAGGTCGATCGACACCGAGCGTGCCGGTCGCTCTCGGGCCCTGACAAGCGGGAACGCCGTTCGGATCTGTTCGGACCTGTTCCGAACGGTGCTGGGACTCGTTCCGAACACGCCTGAACGGCGCAGCACCGGTCTCCTGATCAGCGGTCGCGTGGTCACCCGCGGACACGCCACCCTGAGGCAATGGATCATGGAGGCGGCGGCTCGAGCACGGCGGCGGAGGCACCTCGGCCCAAAGCCAACACCCCCACGGAATTCACGGCAGAACTGCGCGCCCTGCGAACGTGGTCCGGGCTGACCTATCGGCAGATAGAGGGAAAAGCGACCGCGCGCATGGACCGACTTCCTGCCAGCACGATCGCGACCGCCCTCGGTCGCGCCACGCTACCCAGGGAGTGGTTCGTCGAGGCTTTCACCCGCGCGTGCGGGCTCGGCGACGAGGATGTGCGCCAGTGGCTCGACGTCCGCCGCCGTCTCGCGGCCAACGATCCAGCGCAGCCCGGCGACCAGGACGGCGACAACCGTGAAGAGGTCGCGGACGAACGTCTCCCGCCGCGTTTCCCGCGCTGGCGCCGGATGGCGAGCCTGCTCGCCGCGGCGGGTGTCGGCGTCGCGGGCACCTTGGGGGTCGACAGTCTGGTCGACACGTCCGCGCCTTCGACGTCGCCGTCGCTGTTGCCCGTGACGGGTCTGGCCATCCGGGCGGTGGGCAGCTGGGCACGCGTCCATCCCGGCCGCACGCCCGAACTCTGCGTCACCGAGGGCACCGACCGGACCGGGCGTTACACCACCGCCGTCGCGGCCCAACAGCCCTGCGCGGATGCTGTCCTGCCGCGCGTGTTCGTCGAACCCGTGAGGGACAACGTGGTGCAGATCCAGTGGCACCATCCGAAGTACAGCATCGGCTGCCTCACGGTCCTTCTCGACGGACCTGGCCGTGACCTGCTCGAACCACGCGACGACTGCGCCGACGACAACCCGGCCCAGCAGTTCAGGCTCGAACCGTTCGGCCCTTCGGCAGCGGCACGTTTCCGGATCCGCCCCGTGGCCACCGACCTGTGCCTGAGCTTGCGGGACCAGGACACCGAGGCCGGTGCCGAAGTGGTGCAAGGGCGCTGCTCCAGCGCGGCCGACCAGGAGTTCTCGATCGAACTGATCCCACCTCCGTGACGCCGTCAGCTGACGAGGGACAGGCCCCGACGAGCCGGCTCCGCGACAGCGGCGGGCTCAGCCGACGGCACCACGACCTCCTCGCCGCCGATCTCCCGCGTGATCCACGGCCCGGACTCCACCATGACCTTCAGACTGCGGGCGTCGAGAGCGTTGATCCGCCCGTAGTACCACTCGTCGGTGGCCAACGACCCCATCCGGCCGCCAAGACGCTTCTTGATCTCCAACACCCGCTCGAACAACGTCTGAACGAGAGCCGCCCGGTCGAACGGCCCCTGCAGCCCCTCGCGGATGCGGTCCTCGATGCCGCGCGGCACGCCCTCGGAGTCCGGCATCAGCATCGTGGTCCAGGCACGTGACTTCTCGCGGTACTGGAGCTGCTGCATGATCCCCTCGTGCGCGGCGAAGTCGGCGGCGCGGAAAGCCGATCCGCGCCAACGCTTCTGCAGGTTCACGGCCAGCGACAACGCGCTCTTCAGGCCCGTGTTCAGGCCTCGGCCCGGCCAGAAGTGCAGCGAGTTGGCCGCGTCGCCCAGGAGGAAGCCGAACGTCGACGGGGCGAGCTGGGCGGTGAACTTCGACATCTGCTGCATGCCGAGCGTGAACGAGGTGATGCCCACGACGTCTGCCGCGCCGACGCCGAAGAAGCGCAGGCCGTCGAGGATTCGGGGCCACAGGTACGAAAGCTTGTCGACGGACGGCTTGAACACCGCGCGGTGGCGGTCGCAGACGAAACGCCCGCCCGCAGGACGCATCGTGCAGCCGAAGGAACCGATGCACGACACCGGGCCGTTCTCGCCGAGGGCGACGATCTCGGAAGCTTCCTCGGCGGTCAGGCGCATGTTGATGAAGCCGCCGCCGAGCGAGTTGAACAAGAACCTGTTCTGCGCCACCGTCAACGGCACGGTGTGCTCGTCGGGGACCTTCGCCGTCACGCGGATGCCGAGGACGCGCTCGTCCAGCGGGGAACCGTCCACAGAGAACAGTTCACGGCTCGGCGTGCCGAACTGGTCCTTCAACGCATCACGGGTCGCGGAACGGGCGCCGTCGGCGATCGCGAGCACGTGCAGGCCGTCCCAGCCGTCGGGCTTCGCGTAGGCCTCGGGGATCACCTCGATGCCGTAGACGTCCTGCGCCATGTCCAGCAGGGCGTCCTCGATCCAGCGGATCTTGATGTTGCGCGGACGGCCCTTCGACTCCGGCGAGTCGGGGCCGAGCGGCCACATCTCGGAGAACCTGCCCGGCACGAAAAGCCGCTGCTGCACGGCAACGGGCAGCGCGGCCCAGACATTGCTCTGCAACGTCACGACCTGCTCGCGCCGGTTGTTGCCCTCGGCCACGCCGCGCCACACGACGCGGTTGCCCCGGCGCATCCAGCGACGGTCGTGGACGCGCACCGAGACCCTGTCCCCCAGCAACGACTTCACGGTGCAGGCGAAGGCGAGACCGACGGGACCGCCGCCCGCGACGTCCACCCGCAGCGGGGGCGTCCTGCACAGCGGCACCACCTGACCGCCCTGCTTCGGCAGCAGCACCGTCTTCTCGTCCATTGCCCGTCCCCCTTGATCCCGTTCGACGGCGGGAACACGTGCAGGGAAGGGAGACGGTTCAACGACTTTCGAGGAAGTTTTCCCAGGCGGTCGAACTGAAGGTCAGGGTGCCTCCGAACGGGTTCTTCGAGTCCCGGACGAGAGCATCACGCGACAGTGACACCTCGACGCAGTTGTCGTCTTCGGTCGCACCGCTGTAGCTGCTCTTACGCCATGCCCGTTCCTGCGTCATCGAGGTCCTCTCGCGGTCGGCTGACGTACTCCGCCAGCTTGCTCCGCGATTGTTCCTCATCCAAGGCGACCTCAGCCAAACGGTCGAACAGCAGACGTGTGCGTGCGATGGCGCCGGGATCCTGCACGAACACCTTCGCCAGGTCGGTCGACGTGAACGCGATCGGCATCGCCTTCTCGTACTCCCACAACACGCAGCTGGTGGCGATCAGCCCCGCATCCGCCGGAACGATCCGGATCGTGTGCTGGTCGAACAGCAGCCGGGCGTACTGGTCCTCCATGATCCGGCCGTCGCCGACCTGCGTCTGCAACGCGTGCTCGTGGATGTAGAACAGGCAAGTCGGCCGGTCGTGCCGCTTCAGGATCGCCTGGCGGTCCATGCGGAACTGCACGACCGTCGGGATCCGGTCCTCCGAGACGTACCCACCCATCCGGTACAGGCCGTCGGCGTACTCCGGCGTCTGCACGAGTCCGGGGATGGCCTGCGGGTCGTAGCTGGTGATCGTCGTGGCCGTCGACTCCGCCATCGCCAGGGTGCGCAGGTTGTCCGACACCTGCACGATGTACTCCTCGAAGGCGTACCGGTAGCGCTGCTTGAACTCCTCGAAGAAGTCGATGTCCTTGCCGCACATGGACAAGTACTGCACCAGGTCGATCTCGCTGGCGCGGTACTTGCCGGTCTCGATGGTCGAGAGCTTGCTCGGGTCCCAGCCCAGACGGACGGCGAGCGCGGCGCCCGTCAGTTCGGTGGAGGTCTCGCGCACCCGACGCAGTTCGTCGCCCAGGTCTCGGCTGTACGCGGTGGATGGAATGGTCGTGGCCATGCCTCGACGCTAGGGCTTTCTCGAAGAGCAACAAGGTGCTCATTCGGGTGAAAACGGAACAGCTGATCTTCAGCTGATTGCCAGGGAACTGGCAGCCCCACCACAGCTTGGCAGACGACCATCTCAGCCCATGACTCGACGTCGCAGATCCCTGTTGATCAACGGGCTGCTCGTGGTGGTGCTCCTCGGTGCCGGTGTGGCCGGTTACCTGATGTTCTTCGGTTCCACCGGCAGCGCCCAGACCACCACCGCCCGCACCGCCGCCGCAGCCAACCGCGACGTCAGCGAGGTGGTGACGGCGTCGGGGACGGTGCAGAGCTCGTTCAGCGCCGCCGCGTCCTTCGGCACCGGCGGCACGGTCACCGAGGTGAACGTCAAGGTCGGCGACACCGTCACCAAGGGCCAGCAGCTCGCCAAGCTCGATCCGACGCAGGCTCAGCTGCAGGTCGACATCGCGCAGGGCAACCTCGACGCGGCGCTGGCCAAGGGCACGGGCACGACCGCGTTGCTCACCGCCTACCGGCAGGCCCAGCTCGCGCTCAAGCAGGCCCAGGACGCGCTGGCCGCCACGACGCTCACCGCACCTGGCGACGGCACGATCACGTCGATCACCGGTGCCGTCGGGCAGAAGGTCAGCGCCGGCAACACGAGCACAAGCACGACCACCACCGATACGTCCGGGTTCGTCGTCGTGACGGACCTGAAGAACCTCGTGCTGCACGCGAACGTCTCCGAGTCCGACGTCAGCAAGCTCAAGAACGACCAGGCCGCGACCGTCACGGTCAACGCCGTGCAGGGGCAGCCGATCCAGGCGAAGGTCGCGCAGGTCGACCTCACCCCCACGACGTCGAACAACGTCGTCCAGTACGGCGTGACGCTGACCCTGACCGCACCGCCGGACGGATTGCGACCCGGTCAGTCGGCGAGCGTCGAGGTCACCGTCAACTCCGCCACCAACGCCCTCGCCGTACCAGCAGCGGCCGTGCAGACGGCCAACGGCCAAAGCACCGTCCAAGTGCTGGAGAACGGCGCGGAAACCCGCAAGACCGTGGAAGTCGGGGTGCGCGGCGACCAGTACGTGGAGATCAAGTCCGGCCTCACCGCGGGCGAACAGGTCGTGCTGCCACCGGTCACCACCTCGACCAACCAGAACCGCCAGCAACAGCAAGGCACCCTGCCCGGCACCGGCGGGCAGCGCAACGGCGGCGGCTTCACCGGGACCGGTCGATGAGCCCGGTCATCGAGGTCAGGGACCTCCGCAAGACGTACGGCGCGGGCGACACGGCCGTGCACGCGCTGCGCGGCCTCGACCTGACCGTCGAGAAGGGCGAGTACATCGCGATCATGGGCGCGTCGGGGTCGGGCAAGTCGACGCTGCTCAACATCCTCGGCTGCCTCGACGTGCCGACGTCCGGCAAGTACCTGCTCGACGGCATCGACACGGGCGAGTTCGACGAGGAGCAGCTCTCCTTGCTGCGCAACAGGAAGATCGGTTTCGTCTTCCAGTCCTTCAACCTGGTGCCGCGGACCACGGCACTCGCCAACGTCGAGCTCCCGCTGGTGTACGCGGGAGTTCGACGTGCCCAGCGTCGAGAGAGGGCGCTTGCCGCGCTCGATCTCGTTGGTCTCAACGACCGCACGCACCACCGGCCCAACGAACTGTCTGGCGGGCAACAACAACGCGTCGCCATCGCGCGTGCGCTCGTCACGTCGCCCGCGATCGTGCTCGCCGACGAGCCGACCGGAAACCTCGACACCGAGTCCAGCCGCGAGGTCCTGGGCATCCTCGACCGTCTCAACGCCAGCGGGCGCACGGTCGTGCTGATCACGCACGAGGACGAGGTCGCAGCACACGCGATGCGCACGGTTCGTGTGGTCGACGGCCGTGTTCATTCAGACGGGGTCGCGGGGGTGCTGGTGTGAGGTTCTTCGAAATCGGCGCGTTCGCCGTGCGCGGCCTGACCGCGAACAAGATGCGGTCCGGCTTGACCACGTTGGGCATCCTGATCGGTGTCGCGTCGGTGATCCTGCTGATCGCGGTCGGCAACGGCGCGTCGAGCGCGGTGCAGCAGAGCATCGCCGGGCTCGGCACGAACATCCTGACGATCAGCCCGCAGCGCGCCCAGCCCGGCAGCACCGCCAAGCCGCTGACCACGGCGGACGCGGCGGCACTGGTCGGACCCGACTCCCCCGACGTCAAGTACGCCTCGCCCGTCGTGAACGCGCAGGCGACCGCGGGCTACGGCAGCACGAGCTACGCGATCAACCAGTTCATCGGCACCGACCCGCACTACTTCGAGACCACGAACAGCGCTGTCGCACAAGGGAACCTGTTCTCCGACAACGACGTGCAGCAGGCGCGCAAGGTCGTCGTGATCGGCGCGACCGTCGCGACCCAGCTCTTCCCCGGCACCGATCCGATCGGGAAGTCCATGCTGGTCAACAACATCCCGTTCACCGTCGTCGGAGTGCTGGCGGCCAAGGGTTCCAGCGGGTTGCAGGACGCCGACGACATGGCCGTCGCGCCGCTCACGACCACGCAGAACGCGTTGACCGGCTACGGCAGCCTCACCCAGATCGTCGTGCAGGCGCGAAGCGCCGACGCGTTGCCGAACGCGCAGGCTCAGGTCACAACCATCCTCAACGGGCGGCACAAGATCACCGGCACGACCGCCGACTACCGGATCCTGAGCCAGGACCAGCTGCTCACCGCGCGCACCGCGACGACGGAGACGTTCACCGTGCTCCTCGCGTCGGTGGCCGCGATCTCGTTGCTGGTGGGCGGAATCGGCATCACGAACATCATGCTGGTCACGGTCACCGAGCGGATCCGCGAGATCGGCATCCGCAAGGCGGTCGGCGCGCCCCGGTCGTCGATCCTCGGCCAGTTCCTGATTGAAGCGACGCTGCTGAGCCTGTTCGGCGGGGCGTTGGGCGTCGCCGCGGGCGTGATCGGCAGCCAGTTCACCATCGCCGGCATCACACCGGTGCTCGTGCCGTCGTCGGTGCTGCTCGCGTTCGCGGTGTCGGCGTTGATCGGCCTGTTCTTCGGCAGTTACCCGGCTTCCCGCGCGGCGAAGCTCCGCCCCATCGAAGCCCTCAGGCATGAATAGGGAGAGTTCTGTGACCAACCCACTCGACCAGCCGCTCGAGAACGACATCTCGGCCGAGCTGAAGGAGCGCAAGACCGGCTTCGGCAAGGGCACGATCATCTTGGGCGTCGCGGTGCTCGCCATCGTCGCGTTCTTCGGTGGAGTGTTCGTGCAGAAGGCCGTCGGCTCCGCGCAAACCCTCCAGAACGCCGCGCGCCAGTTCAACGGCACACCGCCGTCCGGTGGGCAGCAGCGGGGAATTGGCGGGCGCGGCACCATCGGCACGATCGACCGCATCGAGGGCACGACCGTCTACGTGAAGACGGCGAACGGCCAGATCGTGAAGGTGTCCACTTCGGACTCGACGAAGGTGGAGATCACGTCGCAGGGCAAGCTCGACGACCTGAAGGCCGGCCAGCAGGTCGTCGTGCAGGGTCAGGCGGGTGAGGACGGCACGGTGAACGGGCAGACCATCACGCAGCGGCCGACGACCGGGTGATGCAGGATCGTCGCGTGGAACGTGGCCGGTTGCTCGTCGTCGAGGACGAACCCAGCATCCGCGAACTGCTGTGCGCCAGCCTGCGGTTCGCGGGGTTCACCGTGTCCAGCGCGGCAACCGGCTCCGAAGCGTTGACGGCGGCCCGCTCGGACGCGCCGGACCTGGTGCTGCTCGACGTGATGCTGCCCGACCGCGACGGCTTCGAGGTGGTGCGGCGGCTGCGTTCCGACGGCGTGCGCGTGCCGGTGCTGTACCTGACCGCGCGCGACAGCACGGACGACCGCATCACGGGCCTCACGATCGGCGGCGACGGCTACATCACCAAGCCGTTCAGCCTGGAGGAGGTCATCGCGCGCGTGACGGCCGTGCTGCGCCGCACCCGGCCAGGAGGCGAGAGCGAGCAGCTGACCTGCGGTGACCTCTCGCTGGACGTGGAAAGCCACGTCGTGCGGCGCGGTTCGCGGGTCGTGGAGCTGTCGCCGACGGAGTTCCGGCTGCTGCACTACCTGATGCGCAACAGCGGGCGGGTGCTGTCGAAGGCGCAGATCCTCGACCAGGTGTGGTCGCACGACTTCGACGGTGACGTGGGCGTGGTCGAGTCGTACATCTCGTACCTGCGGCGCAAAGTGGACGCTTCGGAACCGCGGCTGATTCACACAGTTCGCGGCCTGGGATACATGATTCGGCCATGACGTTGCGCGTGCGGCTGGTGGTCGTGCTCGTCGCCCTGGCGGCCGCGGGCCTGTTCAGCACGTGGCTGATCGGCTCGCAGGTGATGGAGCGGTACCTGCTCGGCCAGATCGACGCACGGCTGGACCGGGTGGTGTCGATGCCTCGAACGCTCCCCTTGCGCGACAACATGGTCCTGCGCGACGCGAACGGGGTCGTGGCGGGCACGCCGATCGAGGGTCTGCCCTCGTACGGCACGTTGCGGCCGGGCGAGCACGTCACGTCGGGCACGCACCGGATCGTGATGCGGCAGTTCGACGGCGCGGAGCTGGTCGCGGTGGCGGACCAGTCGGACGTCGACAAGGCGGTCGGCGACCTGCGGCTGGCGTTCCTGCTGATCAGCCTCGGCGCCCTGATCCTCGTCGGGATGGCCGGGTACGTGCTGGTGCGGTCGTCCACCCGGGCGTTGGAGGAGGTCGAGCAGGTCGCCGGTGAGATCGCGGCCGGTGATCTGTCGCGCCGGGTGCCGGTGCGGCGGCCCGGCAGCGAGGTCGGGCGGCTGGCGTCGGCGTTGAACACGATGCTCGGGCAGATCGAGCAGGCGTTCGCGGTGCGGGTGTCGTCGGAGAACCGGATGCGGCAGTTCGTGGCCGACGCCTCGCACGAGCTGCGGACGCCGTTGACGTCGATCCGGGGCTACGCCGAGCTGTACCGGCAGGGCGCGGCGACGGATGCCGCCGAGGTGCTGAAGCGGATCGAGGACCACGCCGAACGGATGGGGTTGCTCGTCGAGGACCTGCTCCAGCTGGCGCGGCTGGACTCGGCGCAGCCACTTGCCTTGTCCACTGTGGACATGGTTGTGCTGGTCACGGATGCCGTGGTCGAGGCGCGGGTTCGTGACGCGGATCGTGTTGTGTCGCTGGAACTTCCCGCCGGACCGGTGCTGGTGCAGGCCGACGAGGCGCGGGTGCGACAGGTGCTGACGAACCTCCTCGACAACGCCCTGATCCACACGCCGGCGGGGTCGCCGATCGAGGTCCGGCTCACGTCGGACCGCGTCGAGGTGGCTGATCACGGGCCGGGTTTGCAGCCGGAGCAGGCTTCGCGGGCGTTCGAACGGTTCTACCGCGTGGATGCCGCGCGCGGACCCGGCGGCACGGGGCTGGGGCTCGCGATCGTGGCCGCGCTGGTCGCGGCGCACGGGTGGCGGATCGAGCTGGACACCGCGCCGGGTGAGGGCGCGGTGTTCCGGGTGCTATTCGGGGCGTGACCGGTTGGGCCAGTCGCGTTCGTAGTGCTCCTCGGGGAAGTCGCTGGGGCTCTCACCGGTCGCGTGGGCGTGGGCGATTTGTGCGGCGTAGCGCTCGTTGCGCGGGCACCACGGCGCTGCGGGGATGTACATGACGTTGCCCCAGCCCTGCTGGTTCGTGACCGGCGCGACGCTGTGGATCATGTCGCAGTGCCACCAGACGGAGTCACCCGCCTGGACGTCCGGGATGCCGCTCAACGCTTCGAGCAGCAGCGGGTGGTACTTCTCGCTGACCGGGAAGACCTGGTTGACCGTGACGCCGCACATGTCGTCGTCCGGGACGTCGTCCAGCAGCGGGCGCAACATCAGGTACGCCATGGCGCCGGGGATCGGGACGGTGTGCAGGACGCCCTGGTCGTGCACCATGTCCGACAGCGCGGTCCAGCCCTGGAACGTGCGGAACACCGAGCACATCGTCGTTCCGGGGTACTGCGGGCCGGTGGTGCGGTGCGCGGCGTCCCACGGGTCGTACTGCTCGACCGTGCCGTTGAACAGGTGCCGGAACGCCTGCTGGTACTCCCGCGTCATCCAGAGGTCGAGCGTGCCGGGATCGAGGTGCGTGCCGAGGCCGCTGGAGTTCGCACCAGGCGGGCGGCGTCGGATGCGGTCCGGGTAGTGGACGTCGCGGTCGGGGTCGAACCAGCCGTCGTGCTTCCACAGGCTGTTCAGGAAGCGTTGGACGGTGGCCATGCGTTCGTGCTGCCGCGCTTCCTGCTGTGCGGGTGACCAGTAGATCGGGTAGATCTCGGGCTTGGAGCCGACGCTGCCGAAGAAGTCGTCGCCGGGGCCGCGGTAGTTCTCGAAGAACCCGTTGCTCTCCACGTAGTCCACAATGGACTTGTCCCAGCTCAGCGCCTGCTCGCGTTCGAAGTGCCCACGCACGACGAGGCAGCCACGACGGCGCAGGAGCGACGTTTCTGCGGTACCGGCCGCGATGTCGGCGTAGTCGATCACCGGCCACGCCTGCCCGGCGTGGATGTCGTCGACCTCGCGCCGGATCCGTTCCTCGACGACCGCGAAGACCTCCTCGACGGTGCGCCCGGACGCCTCGATGGTCGCCCTGATCGCCTTCTTGACCTCGCGAACGGCTCCAGGCAGGTCATCAGGGGTGGTTTCCCAGTTCGGCAGCACGTCCGACTCCTTCCAGTAAGGCCTCCTTACTTGGAACTGTAGGCGTGTCGCCGCTTTGTAGGCAAGCCCCCTAACTAGAATGCGTCGCGTGACCAAGCCGTCCCAGGAGCTGCTGCGCTCGATCTCCGACGAGCACGTGCTGCGCTCACTGATGACCTCCCGAAGGCTGACGCGCGCCGAGCTGGCGGTGGTGACGGGTCTGTCGAAGCCGACAGTGGGCGAGAGCGTGCGCCGCCTGGTCGAGCACGGCCTGGTCGCCGACACCGGCGAACGCACGCCAGGCGGCCGGGGCCGGGGCCGGGTGGGTTCCTTCTACAGCCTCGCTCCGGACGTCGGTGTCGCGCTGGTCGTGACGATCGCACCGGCCGGCGTGACGGCGGAATGCGTTGACGCGTACGGAGATGTGGTCGCGCGCCTGCACCACTCGATCAGCTCACCTGGCGAAGTGCCGGCTGTGCTGCCGTCCGTCGTCGCGGAAACCGTTGCGGCCCACAACGTCCGCCTCTGCACCGTCAGCGCGGCCGACCCGGTGGACCGCCGCACCGGCAGGCTCGTCCAGCTCCCCGACTCCCCGTTCCTCGTGGGCGAACTGGATCCCGTCGCAGTCCTGTCGCCGCTGCTGAACGGCCCGGTGATCGTCGACAACGACGTGAACTGGGCGGCCCAGGCCGAGCACGCGGTTCTGGGTGTCGCCGACTTCGCCTACCTGTACCTGGGCGAGGGTCTGGGGTGCGCTTTGGTCAGCGATGGTGAGGTGCGGCGGGGGCACGCGGGGCTGGCCGGCGAGATCTCGCACCTGATCACGGTCGGCCCGTCCGGCGCGATGCCGTTCATCGAGGTCTTCGGCTCGCTGGGCCTGCGGCAGCCCGGCTCGACCGCCATCGACCTGGCTCGGTTGCCAGAGGCGGATCCCGCGGTGCTGGCGCGGGCGATCGGCGGGGTGATCACGGCGTTGGTGACGCTCGCGGACCCCGAAATCGTGGTGGTCGGCGGGTCTTGGGGGCCGTCCGTGCTCGACGAGATCAGGGACGAGTGCGCGCGGTTGCCGCGACAGGTCGATCTGGTGGCGGCCTCGGTGGAGGAACCGTCGCTGGCCGGGGCCCGAGCGGCCGCCCTCGACCTGCTGAGGACGGCGCTCGTCGAGGCGTCACGCTAGCCGGGCAGGCCCGCGTACTCCTCGATGCGGGTGATCAGCCCTTCCTCGAACCGGAAGTACACGGCGGCGTCGACCTGGAACACCGCGCCGTCCTTCATCACGACCTTCACGACGTGCTGTTGCAGCACCTCACCTGGCTGGTCGAACTGCCGCGTGACGTCGTAGCGCATGGACGAGATGGGCCCGACCTTGGCGGCCATGCCGTCGATGTTCTCCTGGATCGTCGAGTCGCCCTTGCCGTCGTTGTGCCAGACGGTGGCGTTCTCGGAGCACATCGCCCGTGCCGCGTCCCACTCCCTGTTCTCCAGGTGGCGCAGGTAGGTGACGGTCTTTTCCTTGAGGTCGTACACGAGTGCGCGTTCTCCTGCTTCGACTCGCATGGGGAGGTGGTTGCCGGGCGGCGAGAGGGGGCAGGTGAAGACCGCCGGGGCCAGGTGGTGGTGCGAGAGGGAGGCCTGGTTGAAGTCGACGGTCAGCCTGCTGCCGGGTTCCAGCAGCGGGAGCACCAGCCAGCGGCCGATGGCGGGCGTCTCGGTGCCGTTCGTCTCGTCGGTGAAGACGACGAGACGTTGGCCCGGCATGGTTTCGATGACGTGCAGGACGTGCTCGGTGCCGTTGATCGTGACGACCAGGTCGACCGGAGCCAGGACCGAGTCGGTGGTGCGAGGGGACGTCAGGTGTTCGACGTCGAGGCGGCGACCGTCCGGTGCGGCGCGGAACTCGCCCTCGAAGACCCAGGCGGGGTCGTAGGGGTAGGTGTCGATCCCGCTCGGCGCCAGGACGGCGTCGTCCCTGACCACCACGCCGTAGAAGCCGTCCGCACCGCCGGCGAGAGCGATTCGCCCCGTGCCGAGCTCGACAGGACTGCCACTGGGGACTTCGCGCGTCACGCCGTCGGCCGTGTGCGTCAGCGCGCCCGTCTCGGTGATCCGCCACTCCCCCGGGATTCCTGGCAGGACACGGGTTTCGTGACCGGTGACGGTGCCCTTGGCGACCACCTTGACCTTGTCGGCGATCTCGTCACGCCTGGCCCGGCGCCACTCCTCGTGGTTCATTTGCTCGCCGCCCAGACAGTTCGCTCGGCTCGCAGTGCGAGGTCGTCACGGCGCAGGGCCCGGTGCAGTGCTTCGGGATCGAGCAGCCGCCGCAACACGGCGTGCGCGTAGCGTTCCACCGCAGGAGACCGTCCGATGTGGATGGTGAGGGTCCGTTCGCCCTCCACCGTGAGGCCCGCAGCGGCGAGCTTGGGACCCCAGTCCGCGCCGCGGTGAGGAACGCGTTCGTCGTGGCGGTGCTGTTCGAGGTGGCTCTCGGGGGCGTCGTCCGGGAGGAACTTCGGCAGGCCCGCCATCTCCACGACGGCGAGCACGCCGCCCGGCGCGAGCACGTCGTGGACCTGGCGCAGCGTTCGGTCGGGGTCGGCCAGGTGGTGCAGTGAGCCCGACGCCCACACCAGATCCGGCGTGCCGACGTCCGGCCACTGCGCGTCGAGGTCGGCCTGGACCGTGCGCACGTGGTCGGTCAGACCGTGCTCGCAGGCCCTGTCCCACAGGCTTTGCAGGTGGTCGACCGACGCGTCCACGGCCGTGACGTGCGCTTCGGGGAACTGGGCCAGCAGCGCGAACGTCCCCGCGCCGGTGCCGGAGCCCAGGTCCACGATCTGGCGCGGGTTCGAGACGGGCAGCCACTTGATGACGGAGGCGGTGTGCTCGGCGACGACTTCCGCGTCGAGATCGAGGATCTCCGCCTGGCCGTGTCCGTGATCGTTCATGTGGCCAACGTAGGACGGCCATGCGCCGGGTGCACGATCACTTGCGCTTAAGGCAAGGCGATGAGCGTCAGCGCTGCCCGTCGCGCAACACCTTGTCCGCGTTGTGGCCGCGCCGGGCCTCGCGGTCGAAGATGCCGAGGATCTCGCACGGTCCGCCCGCGGTGCCGATCGCGTGCGGGAGCATCGTCGGGAACTCGGCGGCCTGGTTGGTCTCCACCCGGAGCCGGCGGTTGCCCAGCAGCAGGACGGCGGTGCCGGACAGGACGACGAGCCACTCCCGTCCGGAGTGCGCGCGCAGCAAGGCCGGGTTGTCGGGCGGCGGATCGGTCATGCGTCGGCGCATGACGGTCATGCCGGGTTCGGCCTTGATCGGCCACCGCATCTGGCCGTGGGCACCGTCGATCATCGGACTGACGATCACGTCGTCGGTGTCGGTCTCGACGAGCTGGTCCAGTGACGTGTCCAGGGCCCGCGCGAGCGTGACGAGCTGGTCGAGGGCGAGGCGGCGCTGGCCGTTCTCGATCCGGCTGAGCGAGGACGGACTCAGCCTGGCGCGGGTCGCGAGCTCGTCCAGCGACCAGCCCTGCGCCACCCGGAGTGCGCGGATCCGCTTGCGCACGAGGCTGTCGAGATCGCCGTCTTCTTGCGTCATGCGCACGATCGTATGCCTGTGCCGCAAGGCCTGCCTACCGTCGCGGCATGACTCATCGCAAGATCCTGATCGCTGTCTCCGTGGCGTTGATGGCCGTCATCTCCTCGGTGACCGGGTTGAACGTGGCCCAGCCCGACCTCGCGGCCGAGTTCGGCGTCTCGCAGAGCACCGTCCTGTGGATCATCAACGTCTACGTCCTCACGCTGTCCGCGTTGCTGCTGCCGCTCGGCGCGGTCGGCGACCGGCGGGGCCGCAAGCCGGTGCTCGTCGCCGGCCTGGTCGTGTTCGGCGTCTCCAACGTGATCGCGGGGGTGGCGCAGTCGGTCGAGGTGGTGCTCGCGGCACGCGTGCTCAGCGGGATCGGCGCGGCGACGATCATGCCCGTGACGCTCGCCGTGATCACCTCGACGTTCCCGGAGCGGGAGCGCGGGCGGGCGATCGGGGTGTGGACCGGTGTCGCCGGGGGCGGGGGTCTGCTCGGCATGTTCCTGTCGGCGGTTCTCGTCGACTGGGCGAGTTGGCGCTACCTGTTCGTGCTGCCGGTGGTGCTCGTGATCGTCGCGCTGGCGATGACCGTGCGTTCGGTGCCCGACTCGCGTGAGGCGGCGGAGCACCCGTTCGACGTCGTCGGATCGGTGTTGTCCGGGGTGGCCGTGGCCGGGCTGATCTTCTTCCTGCACGAGGGCTCGGTGATCAGCCTGGTCGCCGGGGTCGCCGCCGGTGCCGCCTTCGTCACGTGGGAGCTGCGCCGGAGCGCTCCCCTGCTGGACGTCCGGCTGTTTCGCGAGCGCGGCCTGGCCAACGGTTCCACGGTGCTGGTGACGGTGTTCGGCGTGCAGGCGGGCGTGTCGATCGTGCTGTACCCGTACTTCCAGACCGTGCTGGGGTGGTCGGGCCTGCTGGCCACGGTGGCGTTGCTGCCGATGGCCGGGTCGATGATGGTGGCGTCCGGTCTTGCCCCTCGCCTCGCCGAACGGATCGGGCCGCGCGCCACGACCGCCACCGGGATCGCCCTCGGCGGCGCGGGCCTCGCGCTGATGGCGGTGCTCGTGTCGGCTGGCGGTTACCTGGCGATCCTGCCCGGCATGATCGCGATGGGCGTCGGCACCGGCCTGTCCATGCCGCCCGCCACCGAGGCGATCACCGGTGCGCTGCCACGCGAACGTCAGGGCGTGGCCTCCGCGCTCAACGACGTCACCAGGGAGCTCGGCACCGCGCTCGGCATCGCGTTCCTGGGCGCGCTGGTCGCCAGGACCGTCGACGCGGGCGGGTCCTTTGTGGATGGATGGAGGACCGCCATGTGGGCGGGAGTCGCCGTCATGGCGGTCCTGCTCGTCACTGCTGTTCGAGCAGCTCGAGCAACTTCTCCGGCGGGTTCTCACCGAACAAGCTCTCCATGAGCTCCTCGCTGTCGGCACCGGTCTCCGCGGCCCGCACGAACATGGCCTCCTCGTACTCGGTGAGCGCCGCCTCCACGTCGCCTGGATGCGCGACGAGGGCCTGTGCCAGCTCCGCGCCGTCCACCATGGCCAGGTTGGCGCCCTCACCGTTGGGAGGCATGAGGTGCGCGGCGTCGCCGACGAGCGTCACGCCCGGCACGCGGTCCCAGCGGTGACCGGTGGGCAGGGTGTAGTGCTTGCGCAGCAACGGAACCGTGTCGGTCTCCGTGATGAGCGCGGTGAGCTCCGGCGCCCAGCCCTCGAACTCCTGCGCGACCCGTGCGGGGTCGGTGACGTCGATGGTGTCGAACCACTCCTCGGGCTTGGTGAAGTCGATGTAGGCGTGGAGCGTGTCGCCGCGCTCCCGGTGCGCGAAGATGCCCTTGCCCTGGCCGGGCGCCATCAACGAGCCGCCGCCGACGACCTTCGCGGCGGCGGGGTGCCGGGTGTCGGCGTTGTGGAGGTAGGTCTCGACGAACGCCACGCCGGTGTACTCGGGCGTGGCGTCGCTCAGCACGCGCCGGACCCGTGACCAGGCGCCGTCCGCGCCGACCAGCAGATCCGCAACAACCGTGGTGCCGTTCGCGAACGTCACCTCACGGCCCTCGACGCTCGTCACCTTGTGGCCCCACCGCACGGTTCCGGCGGGGAGCGAGTCGAGCAGCATCTGCCGCAGCTCGGCACGCATCACCTCGGGCCGCCCCTCCGAGCCGTCGTCGGCCTGCTCGTGCAGCACTGTGCCGTCGGGGCCGAGGATGCGCATCGCCTGGCGTCCTTCGAGGACCAGAGCGCGGAACTCGTCCATGAGTCCCGCGGCCTTGACGGCGTGCTGGCCGTTGTAGTCGTGGATGTCGAGCATCCCGCCCTGCGCTCGCGACGTCGGTGACTCCTCGGCTTCGTGGACCACGGACGGGATGCCGTGGACGTGCAGCACGCGAGCGAGCGTGAGGCCGCCGAGGCCGGCACCGATGATCGTGACGTGCATTCGGGCTCCTTCGAGGTCGTGATCTGGCAACACGACCAGGCTGGCCCGCGGCGCTGGTACCGGCCGCACACGTCACTGGCAGCCGCTGACAGGCTCTGTCACCACTAGGCGAAGCTGCCGTCGTCGTGCCGCCAGTAGGCTGATTGCGTGAGCTACCGGCACGAGATCACCCAGGCAGTGGTGCGGCAGGGCATCATCGCGATCGTCCGCACGCAGGACGCCGACTCCGCCGTCGAGGCCGCCACCGGGTTGCTGGACGCGGGCCTGACGTCGCTGGAGCTTCCGCTGACGAACCCTCAGGCACCGCAGGCGATCCAGCACCTGCGAGAGTCCTATCCGGACGCGACCATCGGCGCGGGTTCCGTGCTGGACGAGGCTTCGGCGGTGGCCGCGATCCGTGCGGGCGCACAGTTCCTGGTGGCTCCCAACCTGAACGTGTCGGTGATCAGGGCCGGGCATCGGTACGGGGCGGCGGTGCTGCCCGGGGCAGGCACGGTTTCCGAGGTCGTGGAGGCGCTGGAGGCAGGCGCGGACGCCGTGAAGGTGTTCCCCGCGCCGACGCCGCAGTGGGTCAAGGACGTCCTCGCGGTGCTGCCGCACGCGCCGCTCGTGCCGACCGGCGGTGTGGCACCGGCCGATGTCCCCGCGTGGCTCGAAGCAGGCGCGGTGGCGTGCGGCGTCGGGTCAGCCCTCGCACACACGCCCCTCGACGAGATCAAGGCGCTCCTACGAGCTTGAGCACCACGGAGTACATAATTCATAATTTATGATCTGCCATATGATCTGACCTCATGAGCGAGAAGCGGCTGCGTGGCGTGCACGGCCAGACCGTCGAGGCGCTGGCGGGCCGGATCCTGGCCGGTGAGATCGGCGAGGGCGACACCCTCGACCTCCCGGCGCTGCGCGAGGAGCTCGACGTGTCGCTGACAGCGTTGCGCGAGGCCCTGAAAGTGCTCTCGGCCAAGGGAATCATCGACGCCAGGCAGAAGCGCGGCACGTTCGTGCAGCCGCGCTCGTCGTGGAACCTTCTCGACACCGACGTGATGCGCTGGCAGACCCAGGCAGGCGCCGACCACGGCCTGTTCGACGAGCTCACCGAGATGCGCGTGATCGTCGAACCCGCCGCGGCCCGCCTGGCCGCCGAACGCGCGTCCGACGCGGACATCGAGGCCCTCTCGGCCGCGCTGGACCGGATGGCCGCCGCCCGGGATCTCGCCGCGACCGTCCGGGCGGACCTCGAGTTCCACCGGTTGCTGATGGGGGCCACGCAGAACGCGTTCCTGACGCAGGTCGAGCGGATCATCGCGATCGGGCTGGCGGAGCGGGACAAGCTGGTGCACGGGAGCGTGGACAACGACCCGGTGCCGTCGCACCGCGCGGTGCTGGACGCGATCGCGGCACGGGACCCGGAGGCCGCGTACGAGGCGATGCGGACGCTGGTCGACAAGTCGGGGGCGAACCTCGACCGGCTGCGCTGAAGCCGCCTTGAGCGTCAGTCCGAGTGACCGAAGCGTGTCACCAAGCGCCTTTTGCTGGTGCGGTCGCCTTGTGTTGGTGGTTGCGTGGGTCGTATGACGAGCTTTGGTTGCGCGATCGCCGCTTCGCGACGATTACGTTTGTTGTTCGCCTTCCGTCATTACCGCTTGCCCGCGTTCGC
>NZ_JBHRZI010000063.1:0-736 GCF_042649515.1 Lentzea rhizosphaerae
ACTAGCTCGCAGGATTGATCTCGCGGGATTGCCCTCGCCGGATTAGCCTCGCGGGAATCGCCTCCCGGAATTGTCTCTACGCGGCCGTAGTACCACGAGGCAGGGGGCAACGACCGCCCCATGCCGCCCTTGGTTTCTCGACGTTGGCGAGAGTGCCTGGCCGTGGCCGGGGCGGCCTTCATCGGCACCGCCTCGCTGTGGTCAGGCGGTGTTGATCAGGTTGCGTCTGGGTCTTTGTTGGGGGTCGAGCCAGGCCGGTGCGTAGAAGGTCGGGATGCCGTTGATCATCCGGACTTCCCACTTGCTCTGGTGGATCAGTGTGTGGTGCGCACGGCACAGCAGCACCGCGTTGTCGACCGAGGTGTCCCCGCCGTCGGCCCAGTGCCGGACGTGGTGGCCGTCGCAGTGCCGGGGCGGTCTGTCACACCCCGGGAAGGCGCAGCCGCGGTCTCGGAGGACCAGGGCGCGGCGGATCCGGGCGGGGAAGGTCCGGGTCTTGCGGCCGATGTCCAGCGGCTGGCCCTCGCCGCCCAGTACTGCCGGGATGATGCCCGCGTCGCAGGCCACCCGGCGGACCTGATCAGCCGGGAGGTGCTCGCCGGTGTCCAGCATCGCCTCGCCCACCTGCTTGACCAGGTCCTCGTAGCGCAGGGTCACCGTCATGGTGACCGGCTCACCGCCGTGTTCGGGCAGCTGGTCGGCGCGCAGCATCAGCTCGATCAGTTCGGCCAGGGCG
>NZ_JBHRZI010000064.1:0-502 GCF_042649515.1 Lentzea rhizosphaerae
GTTCGGACACCGGCCTACTCCTCGTAGGTGAACCGATCGTCTTCGTGGACATCATCACCCCAGCGGTACGGCCATCGCCGCGGTCTCGATGCCCAGGCCCTGGAAGCCCCAGCGGTCGAGCGCTTCGGCGTACTTGGGACTGTCGATGATGGACTGGACGGCCGCCTGGATCGCCGGCGTCAGCGCGGAACCCTTGGGCAGCGCCACGTTCACCTTCGTGGTGACGACCCGCTCCGGCAGGACCTCCAGCACGGTGGGCTGACGCTTGGCCGTCCAGGCCAGCGAGGTGAAGTCGTACATCACCGCGTCGAGTCGTTTGGACGAGAGTTGGGTCAGTGAGTCGTTGACGCTGGGCAGGGTCACTCCGGTGATGGCCGGCTTGCCTTTGCTGGTGCAGTCCTTCTCGTTGAGCTGTGGCAGCCACTTGATCTCCGCCGTGGTGCCGGACTGCACGCCGACGCGGCGCCCGCACAGCTCGTGGACGTTCAGTTTCTGCGGGTTG
>NZ_JBHRZI010000065.1:0-810 GCF_042649515.1 Lentzea rhizosphaerae
GGTGTGCTGACTCGCCTGTTCGACCGTGACCTGGTGGACGAGGTGCTGGTCGAGACAGGGCGTCGGGAGAAGCGTTCGAGGTTGTTGCCGGCGCGGGTGGTTGTTTATTACGTGCTGGCGTTGTGCCTGTTCTTCGGTGACGGCTATGAGGAAGTGATGCGCAAGCTGGTCAACGGCTTGCGGTTTCTGGGGACGTGGCGTGACGGCTGGCAGGTGCCGAGCACGAGCGCGATCTCCCAGGCGCGGCAGCGGCTTGGGGAGGAGCCGTTGCGGGTGTTGTTCGAGCGGGTCGCGGCGCCGATGGCGCAGCCGGGCACCAGGGGCGCGTGGTTTCACGGGTGGCGGGTGATGGCCGTCGACGGAGTGATCTTGGACGTGCCCGACACCGCGGACAATGTCGAGGCGTTCGGCAAGAAGCCTCATCGGGACGGGGAAAGCCCGTTTCCGCAGGTACGGATCGTGGGACTGGGCGAATGCGGCACCCACGCGATCGTGGCCGCGGCGATCGACTCCTGGCGCGTCTACGAACGCGAGTTGCTTGAGCGGATTCTCGATGGTGTCGAGCCGGACATGGTGGTCCTGGCCGACCGTGGGTTCTTCAGCTACGAGTTGTGGTGCCAAGCTCGGCAGACCGAGGCTGAACTGGTCTGGCGTATATCCGATAACGTCGAAGTGCCAGTGCTGGAATGGCTGCCGGATGGCTCGTATCGCAGCGAACTGCTGCCCAAGCAGATCAAAGTCGATCTCAAGCGAGGCAAGCAACGCAACGTGCGCGATGAGATGCGGCTGCCGATCCGGGTCGTGGAATAC
>NZ_JBHRZI010000066.1:0-860 GCF_042649515.1 Lentzea rhizosphaerae
GTGGTGAGGGTGATCTCGGCGTCGATCACGCGGACTCGTGTGGGTCCCAGCGTGGACAGGTAGGAGCCGTCCGGGTAGCGGGTCAGGACGGGGAAGTTGCGGCGGTCGGTGTAGCGCACCAGGACCTCGGCGCCGGTCGCGGCGAAGCCGCTGATCAGGTCGCAGCCGACGAGGCCGCGGTCGAGCAGCACGATCATCCCTGGGCGCAGGGAGCGGGCCAGTCGTGGTGCGTAGGTGGTCTCGCCGGTGTCGGTGGGCCCGAACACGGCGTCGATGACGGTGCGGGTGCCGCAGGCGAGCAGGGCGAGAAGCCGGATCTGCGGATAGCCGGAACCGCCGTTGTTGCAGCGGTGTTTGGCGTAGACGCCCAGGTTCGCCGGGCTGTCCGCGACGGTGAACATCGTGCCGTCGATCGCGCAGACGAGTAGCCCGCGCCAGCGGACCGGTGCGGGCGCGGGGCCGCGTACCAGGTCGAACAGCCACTTCAGTGGTGCTGGGCCGAGGCGGCGGCGTGCCTGGCACAACGCGCCCGCGGTCGGCGTCGCGGGACCGAGACCGTCCAGGGACGCGGTGAGCTTGCGCCACACGCCGGGATAGCCGAGTTCGGGAAACAGGCAGGCGGCCAGCAGCAGGTACACCACCACCCGCGAGGGCAGGTCCCGGACACGGGACTGAACCGTGCGGGTCTCGGCGAGTGCCTCGTCGACCATGTCGAACGGCACCGCTTGGGTCAGCTCGCCCAGATGCCCAGGCGCGAACGCCCCCTGGGCCACAACGACTTCACGGGTAATGACAGACTGTGTGTGCAACGGAGTTCTCTGCGGGTAGCGATCTTGGTCGACGCTGTTCTAGCAGGAACT